>NZ_NOYR01000018.1:0-49060 GCF_002258885.1 Rhodococcus sp. 06-1474-1B
CCGAATCCCCGACGGCGGCGGACATCGCAAGCTCGGCCGCGCGATCGGAAAGCGGCACAACAAGAAACAGGGCCGCGGTTACTCCTACGTCCATCACGCTGTCGACGATCACAGCCGGCTCGCGTATTCGGAGATTCTCGGTGATGAACGCAAAGAAACCGCATCGGGGTTCTTCGAGCGCGCCAAAGCCTACTTCGCAGCCCATGACATCACGATCACGCGTGTGCTGACCGACAACGGATCCTGTTACCGCTCAACACTGTTCGCGCAGACCCTAGGCCCTGGAATCAAGCACAAACGAACCAAGCCGTACCGACCGCAGACCAACGGCAAAGTCGAACGATTCAACCGAACCCTCAACCAGGAATGGGCCTACGCGAACACCTACCTCTCCGACGAAGCCAGAGCGGCAACCGGTTTATGGTTCAACCGAGAGCTGTACGCAATCTGCTTGCGGTGCTTGTCGGCTGAACCGTCTACCAGCAGAAATGAGTGGAACCGCCAGGCTTGCCACCTGGCGGTTCCTTCGAGCGAGCGGCGGGAGTCGAACCCGCGTGAACGGCTTTGCAGACCGGTGCCTAGCCACTCGGCCACACCCGCATCACCGATGACGATGCCGGATCGGCCCGCCGTGGACCACAGTTTCGATCACCGTGATTCGAACCCCGAGGGTTGATTCGGACACCCACGGGAAGACTGTGCGTCATGAAGGAACACATGGCGAAGCTGCGGGAATCGTTCTGGTTCATTCCTGCCGTCCTCGGAGTTCTCGCACTCGTGCTCGCGCAGGCCTTGGTGAGTCTCGATCGCTACCTGCTCGACACTCGCGTGGATCTGACTGGATCGCTGCTCTATCACGTGGGTGCCAGTGGCAGTCGCGACATCCTCGGTGCCATCGGCGGGTCGATGCTCGGCGTAGCTGCGACGTCGTTCTCCATCACCATCTCGGTGCTCGCCACCGCCAGTTCCTCGTACGGCCCTCGCCTGGTGCGAAACTTCATGGCGGACCGTGGAAATCAGGTGGTGCTCGGCATCTTCGGAGCGACGTTCCTGTACTCGCTGATGGTGCTGCGGTCGATTCGTTCGATCGAATCCGATGGTTCGGTGTTCGTCCCGGACATCGCCGTCAACGTGGCAGTCGCGCTCGCCGTCGTCGACGTGGGCGTGCTCGTCTACTTCATCCATCACATCGCGCAGTCGATTCAGGTGGCCACCCTGTCCGCGAGAGTCCGCGACGAGTTGTCGGAATCCGTCGACTCTCTCTACCCGACCGATCTTCCCGACGACGCCGCATCGATCGACGGCATCTCGAAACCACCCGTCTACGTGACGGTCCTGGCCGAGACATCCGGAGTGATCATCGACATCGACGAGGACGCACTGCTGGGCATCGCGACCGACAACGGCACGCTGATCGAGATTCATCGGGTCCCGGGCGAGCACATCGTCTCCGGCGAGCCGCTCGTCGACATTCTCGCCGATCGCTCGGCCGACATCTCCGACGCATCGATCGACCGAGTCCGCTCTTCTTTCGACATCGGTACCAGTAGGACGCCGCGCCACGACATCGCGTTCGCCGTCGAGCAGATGACGGAGATGGCGGTCCGGGCGCTGTCCACCGGGGTCAACGATCCCTACACGGCGCGTAACGCCATCGACGATCTCTCCGTCGGACTCGTTGCACTGGTCCAACGGCCGGCACCGTCACGCGGACGGCGTGGAACCGACGGAGAGGTGCGACTGATCGTGCGGCGGGTGGCCGTCTCGATCTTGATCGACCATGCGCTCGATGCGGTGCGCATCTACGGGACCGGCAGTCCCATGGTGGTCCAGGCCGGAATTCGTCTCGCCGAGAGGGTCGGCCGCGCGGCGCGCTCCACCGACGATGTCGACGCCGTGCTGGCGCAATTGAGCCTGTTGGACGCCGCCCTGACCGTCGACGAGACCGACAGCGCGCGCACAGCCGATGCCCGCGAGCAGATTTCGCGGACTCGAGCAGCGATCACCGATCGGGTACCACTCGCGGTACTTCGCACCGTCATTCGGTAGACGCTCGAACCGGGCACCGTGGGAGGATGGTGTGTATGCCAGCACCGTCGCCGCTTCCCCTCGACCCCATTGCAGAGGCCCACCGTCAGTGGACCAAGCACGGGTGGTCCGATGCCGCCGACGGTATGGCCGCGGTCACCTCGCTGATGCGCGCGCAGCAGATCATGCTGGCCCGGGTCGAGGAAGCGCTCAAGCCGACGGGACTGACGTTTTCGCGCTACGAGTTGCTGACGTTGTTGACGTTCACCAAGAACGGCGCGCTACCGATGGCGAAGGCCAGTGCCCGACTGCAAGTGCACCCCACCAGTGTGACCAACGCGGTGGACCGCCTCGAATCGGTCGGCTACGTGCGCCGCATTCCCCATCCCAGCGATCGACGGACAACCCTGGTCGAAATCACCGAGCAGGGGCGCACGTTGGCGGTCGAAGCCACCGAGCGCCTGAACACGCTGGTGTTCGCCAAGCCCGGGCTCGCGCGCGACAAGCTGATGGCGCTGGTGCGCATCCTCGCGGAACTGCGGTCGGATGCAGGCGATTTCGACAGTGATGACATCACCACATCGTTCTGAGTTCGATGGTGACTCGTCACAAGACAATGGCACAGCCGTACCGTTCGTGGTCCAATTGCTCAGGGAACAGGTCGGAGTCGGTCTGCTGAAGGGCGGGGCGGGGTGCTGGTGTTGGGGGTCGGAGCGGGTGCGCACGGTGCACGCGCAATTCTGACGTATCTGGACAGCCCCCACCGCACACCCATCGTGTCGCGGACGGTGCGCCGCGCTCCCGGGCAGTCGCTGGCCACCACGATCGCCACCGGCGTCGATGCCATCCATTCCATCGCCGCGACGATGTCGCTCCCGGTCCAGTTCTCTGCCATTGCCTACCGGGTGGCCACCGATCCCGGCACGGTCGCCACCCGAGGTACCGCTCGCACAGCCTCACTCGTTCCGGAAACCGCTGCGCAAGTGAGGTTTCTACGATTCATCGGGCTGGTCCCCAATCACGGCGTCACCGTGCTGTGCGACATCGGTAGTACCGGGACCACGGTCACCGTCATCGATCTCGCGTCCACACGCACCCTCATGACGCGGCGCACCGCGACGTTCTGCGGCGACGATCTCGATCACTCGGTGCGCCGGCTGCTCTCGTCCAACGGCGTTCGCGTCGGCATCGACGCCAGCCGGTCCATCAAAGAGCAACTGAGCATCGATTCCGTCGTCAGCACTACGGACCCAGCCGGCACTGCACGGCATGTGCTGACACGGCGCGACTTCGACGATCTGATCGCGGGACCCGTCCGTTACGCAGGCATGCTGGTGGAGCAGACCATCGAATTGTCCGGTGCCAGGCCGCAGTCCATCGTCGTGGTCGGCGGCGGCGCGAACATCACCTCGATAGCGCGGTCTCTCGAACTGCGGACCGGCCTGACGACCCTGGTGCCGACGATGCCCGAGCTGGTCTCGGCCCGCGGGGCCGCCCTCCTGTCCCCCGACAGGTAGGACGGCCCCGGGAGTGGAGCCTGCGGAACGACCGGTCGGGGTGGGAGTGGAGCCCGCGGAACGACCCGAAAGCACGCGTGGAACCCGCGGAACGACCCGAAGGAGCGGCCAGCACTACCGGTGCTGGAAGTTGGGCGTGCGCTTCTCGATGAAAGCCGACATGCCTTCCTTCTGATCCTCCGTGGCGAACGTCGAATGAAACACGCGGCGCTCGAACAGAACTCCCTCATGAAGGCTCGACTCGAACGATCGGTTCACTGCCTCCTTCGCCATCATGGCAACCGGTAGCGACATCTCCGCGATCGTGGTCGCGGTTGCGATGGCGTCGTCGAGAAGATCGGCGACCGGCACGATGCGCGAGACCAATCCTGCTCGCTCGGCTTCCTCGACCTTCATGTTCCGGCCGGTCAGGCACATCTCCATGGCCTTGGCCTTGCCCACCGCACGCGTCAGGCGCTGCGAGCCACCGATTCCCGGAATGACGCCGAGCTTGATCTCGGGTTGTCCGAATACGGCGGTGTCCGAGGCGATCAGAACATCGCACAGCATCGCGAGTTCACACCCGCCACCGAGTGCATAACCGGAGACCGCCGCGATGAGGGGCGTCCGCGCCGCAGCCAGTCGATCCCACGCCGCGAAGAAGTCGTCGAGGTACACGTCCATGTACGACTTGGGCTGCATTTCCTTGATGTCGGCCCCGGCTGCGAAAGCCCGTTCGGATCCGGTGATCAGAATGGCACCGATCTCGGAATCTGCATCGAGTTCCTCGACCACCGACACGACCTCACGCATCAACTGAGAGTTCAGCGCGTTCAATGCTTTCGGACGGTTCAGCGTGATGATGCCGACGCGTCCCCGGCGTTCGAGCAGTATGGTTTCGTAGTCGGTCACTGAGCAGCTCCGTTCGAGCGTTCGCGGATGTCGTTGATGATGCCGGAGAAGTCCACGTCGGTTCCGCCGCCGGACGTTTCCTTGAACCGAGCGTAGAGCTCGGCTGCGCGAAGTCCGAGTACTCCCTCGACCCCGTTGTCGCGCAGTGCATTCGCAGCCAGACCCAGATCCTTGTCCATGAGGGCCGCCGCGAATCCGGGCTTGTACTCGTTGTTCGCCGGGCTCGTCGGAACCGGACCGGGCACCGGGCAATTGGTCGTCAACGCCCAGCATTGGCCGGACGCAGTCGATGCCACGTCGAAGAGCGCCTGATTGCTCAAGCCGAGCTTCTCGCCCAACACGAAGGCCTCGCTGATGGCGATCATCGATACGCCGAGAATCATGTTGTTGCAGATCTTGGCGGCCTGACCGTTGCCCGCCGGCCCGCAGTGCACGACCTTGCGGCCCATGACGTCGAGAACGGCAGCGGCGGAGGCGAAATCGTCCTCCGAACCACCGACCATGAACGTGAGCGTGCCTGCGGCCGCTCCCCCGACACCGCCCGAGACCGGAGCGTCGAGGCTACGGTGTCCCGCCTCGTGCACCAGCCGGTGCGCGGCATGCGCGTCGGCGACGTCGATGGTCGACGAATCGATGAACAACGTCCCCGGTGCCGCGGCCGGAAGCAGGTCCCCGTACAGCCCGAGTACCAGTTTTCCGTTCGGCAACATCGTGATCACGATGTCGGCTCCGGCGACGGCCGCAACCGCGGACTCCACCACAGTGACGCCGTCCTTCGTGGCCTGCTCCAGCGCCGCGGGAACAAGATCGAAGCCCTGCACCGTGTACCCGGCCGCAGCCAGGTTGGCGGCCATCGGTCCACCCATGTGCCCGAGGCCGATGAATCCGATCGTCTTCTCGCTCATGACTGCTCACCTTCTGTAAGTGCTTTCGACAGACCGAGTTCGGCGTCGCCCAGGGGCGCGAAGTATCGGTCGACATCCTCTGCGGTGACATCCGCCGACGTGGCCGGCTGCCACTGGGGATTGCGATCCTTGTCGACGACCTGCGCCCGAATTCCCTCGACCAGATCGTGACTGCTCAACGACGCGACCGACACGCGGTACTCCTCGTCGAGCACGGCCTCGAGGGAGGGCAGCGTCGCCGCCCGTCGCAGCGACCGCAGCGTCACCGCAAGAGACACCGGCGATTTGGACGCGATGTCCTGTGCCGCCTGCTGCGCCTCCGACACCGGCGATGCAGCCAGAGCGCCGACGATGCCCTGAATGTCGTCACCGGCGTAGCACTCGTCGATCCATTCCTGCTGAGCCGCGACGGTGGATTCCGGAGCTGACTCGCTGAACCTATCGACGGCTTCCCCGACGCTAACCGTCTCGAGGGCGGTGTAGAACTCCTCGAGCTTGTCCGACGGAATGTAGTGATCGGCGAATCCGACCGCGATGGCGTCGGCCGCATTCATCCGTGCCGTGGTAAGCGCGAAGTGGGTACCGGTTTCGCCGGGCGCACGCGAAAGAAGGTAGGTGCCACCGACATCGGGGATGAATCCGATGCCGACCTCGGGCATCGCAATCTTCGAACGTTCGGTCACGATGCGGGTGTTCGCGTGGGCCGAGAGCCCGACGCCACCGCCCATGACGATGCCGTCCATGATCGCGACGAAGGGCTTGGGGAAGCGGGCGATCGCGGCGTTGAGCACGTACTCGTCGCGCCAGAAGTCTTTGCTCCCGCTGCCGCCGTCCTTGGCGTCGTGGTAGATCGAGACTATGTCGCCGCCCGCGCACAATCCTCGCTCGCCGGCTCCGGTCAACAGGACGACGTCGACGCTGTCGTCGGTTGCCCACTGCGCCAACGCCGGAGCTATCTGCTGCACCATCGCATGCGAGAGTGCGTTGATCGCTTTGGGGCGGTTCAGAGTGATGCGACCGATCCCGCCCGAAACCTCCAGTAGGACATCGCTCATGCTGCACCCACGATGGAGCGAGCTACGACCACGCGCATGATCTCGTTGGTACCTTCCAGAATCTGGTGGACCCGAAGGTCGCGAACGATTTTCTCGACACCGTACTCGGCGAGATAACCGTATCCGCCGAGCAACTGCAACGCCCCGTTGGCGACCTCGAAGCCGGTATCGGTACCGAAACGTTTGGCCATCGCACACATCTCGACCTTGTCGGCTGCATTGTTCTGCAACCCGTCCGCTGCTCGCCACAGCAGAGTTCGCGCAGCTTCGAGCTCGGTCTTGAAATCCGCCAGTCGAAACTGCAGGGCCTGCGAGTCGAGCAACCTGGCGCCGAATGCGTTGCGGTCGGCGAGGTAGGACACGGCCTTGTCGAGAGCGGACTGTGCGCCGCCGATCGAGCACGCGGCGATGTTGATACGTCCGCCGTTGAGCCCGTTCATCGCGATCCGAAATCCGTCGCCCTCGCCGCCGAGCAGGTTGGCAGCCGGAACGCGGGCACCTTCGAAGATCACCTGGCGGGTGGGTTGAGCGTTCCACCCCATCTTCTTCTCGTTCGCTCCGAACGACAGTCCCGCGGTGTCCTTCGGAACGATGAACGCCGAGATGCCGCGCGGACCCGGCGCTCCGGTGCGGGCCATGACGACGTACACCTCGGAAGTGCCTGCGCCGGAGATGAACTGCTTGACGCCGTCCAGCACGTACTCGTCACCGTCGCGGACGGCCTTGGTACCGAGCTTTGCCGCATCGGATCCAGCGCCGGGTTCGGTGAGGCAGTAGCTACCGAGCTGGTCCATCGAGCACAGCCCCGGAAGCCAGCGCTGCCGTTGCTCGTCGTCGCCGTACGTGTCGATCATCCAGGCGACCATGTTGTGGATCGAGATGTAGGCCGCGATGGACGGGTCACCGGTGGCGAGTTGCTCGAAAATGCGCACCGCGTCGACGCGGGTCAGGCCCGATCCGCCCACGTCTTCACGAATGTAGATGCCGCCCATCCCGAGAGCAGCAGCCTTGCGCAGCACGTCCACCGGAAAGTGCTTCTGCTGATCCCATTCGACGGCGTTCGGTGCGAGGAACTCGTCCGCGAAATCACGAGCAGTGTCGTTGATGGCACGCTCGTCCTCGTTCAACGTGAACATCGTCGATCAGTCCATGTTCGGAATGACGAAGTGATTCTGCGCAGCTGCTTCCTTGGTGCCCGACGGCCAACGCTGAGTGACGGTCTTGGTCTTGGTGTAGAAGCGGATGGAATCCGGTCCGTGCTGATTGAGATCGCCGAATCCCGAACGCTTCCAGCCACCGAACGTGTGGTACGCGATCGGCACCGGAATCGGCACGTTGACTCCCACCATGCCCACCTGGACGCGGGAGCAGAAGTCGCGAGCGGTGTCGCCGTCGCGGGTGAAGATCGAGACGCCGTTGCCGTACTCGTGTTCGGACGGCAGACGCAGTGCGTCCTCGTAGTCCTTCGCGCGCACGACGATCAGCACCGGCCCGAAGATCTCTTCCTTGTAGATGCGCATGTCGGTGGTCACCTTGTCGAACAGCGTTGCGCCGGCGAAGAATCCGCCCTCGTGGCCCTCGAGACTGAATCCGCGTCCATCGACGACCAACTCGGCACCCTCGTCCACACCGATCTGGGTGTAATCGTTGACGCGCTTCAACGCATCGCTACCGACGAGCGGGCCGAAGTCCGCGTTCTCGTCGTCGCTGCGGCCGATCTTCAGTTTCGCCACTCGCTCGGTCAGTTTGGCGACCAACGCGTCGGCGGTCTCCTCACCGACGGGAACCGCGACGGAAATCGCCATGCACCGCTCGCCGGCCGAACCGTACGCGGCTCCGAGCAGAGCGTCGGCGACCTCGTCGAGATCGGCATCGGGCATCACCAAAGCGTGGTTCTTCGCTCCACCGAAGCACTGTGCGCGCTTGCCGTGCTGCGCCGCCGTCTCGTAGATGTACTGCGCGATGGGCGTCGATCCGACGAAGCCGATCGCCTTGACGCGATCGTCGGTGAGCAGCACGTCGACGGCGTCCTTGCCGCCGTTGACCACGTTGAACACGCCCGGCGGTAGACCTGCCTCGAGGAACAGCTCGGCGAGCTTGAGGGGTACGGACGGGTCTCGCTCTGACGGCTTGAGAATGAAGGCGTTACCGCAGGCGATGGCCGGGCCGGCCTTCCACAGCGGAATCATGGCCGGGAAGTTGAACGGGGTGATGCCGGCAACGACACCGAGCGGCTGACGCATCGAATAGACGTCGATACCGCCACCCGCACCCTCGGTGTACTCACCCTTGAGCAGGTGCGGAACACCGACGGCGAACTCGACGACCTCGACGCCACGCTGGATGTCGCCCTTGGCGTCGGCGATGGTCTTGCCGTGCTCCGACGAGAGCAGCCGCGCGAGTTCTTCGGTGTCGCGGGTGACGAGCGCGAGGAACTTCATCAGCACCCGAGCGCGTCGCTGCGGGTTCCACTTCGCCCACTCACGCTGCGCCTGCTCGGCGTCGGCGATGGCAGCCTCGACCTCGGATACGTCGGCCAGGGGCACCCGGGCCTGCACCTCACCGGTATTGGGATCGAACACATCCCCGAACTGTCCGGAGGTGCCGGCGACATGCTTGCCGCCGATGAAGTGCGTGAGTTCGCGAGCCATGGGTGTCCGTCCTCGAGCGTGGAATTAAGTACGCTCATCCTATAGTCGGATGTCCATGTAAGTCCAGGAGCGGTTACATTCGGTCGTAGAACGCGCGCAGATCAGCGCAGGCCCGGCTGACTTCCGCCTCCGTCGAACCGTCGGCGCGAAAGATTCTGCGCAGGATCAGCGGGTCGAGATCGTCCGTGGCCGGAGCGAACGACACCTTGGGGAGTTCGGGGAACGCCGCACGGTCGCCGAACCAGTCGTCCGGGTCGAACTCCTCGTCGCTGTCGCCGACCCCCTCGATCAACTGATCCAGATCGACCCCTCGCAGTGTCAGGATCGTCCCCGCGGACGCGTCGATGTGCTCGGCGGCGATGTACATCAGCGCTGCCGCGTGTTTGCATGGCCACCCGTCGTCGGGGCACGAACAGTCGAAATCCAGTTGCCCCTTGGCGTGGGGAAGCAGCACCGACGCCAGCGCCTGAGGAATCGCGTTGGACGCGAGTTCCGCCAGCATGCCGGGGTTGGATCGCACTCGGCCGACGAGCGCGGCCACCTCGCCTTCGGTGAGCGGCTCGACGCTGACCGACGCCGAGAACGGCTCGAGCTGACTGCCCTGCACCTCACCGTAGATCTGCCCGCGTTCGACGCCGAGAGTGAGCACCTGACCCTGGCGGGCATAGGTTCGGCCCCGTGCGATCCGGCCCGGGTCGGCGAGATCTTCCATCGCGGCGACGAAGTGCCTGCCCCACCACGTCTGCCCGAAGGCACCCCGCTTGTTACGAGACTCGATGCCTCCCTTGGCTTGTCGACGCTTGCCGTATTGCGAGAAGTCGGCCATCACTCCCCCACCGCGTCTTCGCTGAGACGAAACAGTTCCTGCAGTTCCGCAGTGTCCATCTCGGTCACCCAGCTCTCACCGGTGCCCACCGCCAGATCCGCCAGATCCTGCTTCGACACCAGCATCGAATCGATGCGTTCCTCCACGGTGCCCACACACAGCAGCTTGCGCACCATCACATTCTTGCGCTGGCCGATACGGAAAGCGCGGTCGGTCGCCTGGTTCTCCACCGCCGGATTCCACCAACGATCGAGGTGCACAACATGATTGGCGGCAGTGAGATTGAGCCCGGTACCACCGGCCTTGAGCGAGAGCATCATGATCGGCGGACCGTCGTCGCTCTGGAACTTCTCGACCATCTCATCGCGCTTGCCCTTGCTCACGCCGCCGTGCAGGAACGGCACCTGAACTCCGAAACGCTCGGCGAAGTACGGTGCCACGAGCTCACCGAACTCTCGAAACTGCGTGAACAACAACGCCTTCTCGTTGTCACCGAGAACGGAATCGAGCATGTCCTCCACCAATCCGATCTTTCCGGAACGGTGCTGACCTCGCTTGAGTACCGACGAGCCGTCGGACAGGAAATGCGCGGGGTGATTGCACACCTGTTTGAGGCGAGTGAGGGCCGAGAGCACCGCACCCTTGCGTTTCATGCCCTTCGCGTCGGCGATCTGCGCCATCATCTCGTCGACGACCGCCTTGTACAACGCCGCCTGCTCGGCAGTGAGGTTGGCGCGCACTGTCATTTCGTTCTTCTCCGGCAGATCAGAGATGACCGTGGGATCGGTCTTGACGCGACGCAGAATGAACGGAGACGTGATGGCACGCAGCCGCGAGACCGCGTTCTCGTCGTTCTCCCGCTCGATAGGCACCGAGAACCGCTTCCTGAAGTCCGACGGCCGTCCCAGCATGCCCGGGTTCGCGAAATCCAGAATGGACCTCAGCTCGTCCAGCCGGTTCTCCACCGGCGTCCCGGTGAGCGCCAGTTTGTGGTCGGCCGGAATGGCCAGCGCCGCCTTCGCCTGCACGGTGCCTGCATTCTTGATGTGCTGCGCCTCGTCGAGAACCACGCGACGCCACGTCTGTGCGGCCAACTGCGTGCGGTCCTTGGCCATCAATGCGTACGTGGTGACGATCAGGTCGTGCTCCGCGATCGCTCGATCGAGCTCCTCGTCGCGTAACCGCGTCGGACCGTGGTGCACCAGAACACGCAGTGCAGGAGTGAATTTCGCGGCCTCACGTTGCCAGTTGCCGACCACCGACATCGGGGCCACCAACAGCGTCGGAGTCGCACTGTTCTCGTGGGCGAGCAGCGTGAGCACCTGCAGTGTCTTGCCCAGGCCCATGTCGTCGGCGAGCACGGCACCGAGACCGAGCCGGCTCATGAACGCGAGCCAGTCGAGACCGCGTTGCTGATAGGGCCGCAGAGTCGCTCGGACACCGTCGGGCACCGGGATGGTTTCCGGAACCGCCCCGGGTTCGAGCAACGTTGCCGCCCAGCCGGTGGCGCGGATGTCCTGGACCGGAGCCGGAGGCGGATCGGCCAACGTCATCTCACGCATCAACGTGCTGAGCGCAGTCCCGTCACCGTGATGCTCGGCGACGTACTTCGCGGCCCGCGCCAGCTGTCCCCCGTCGGCGAGCACCCATTGCCCGCGCAGCCGGACGAGGTCGCCCTTCGAGACGGCAAGCCGGTTCATCTCCGCCTCGGTGAGCACCATGTCGCCCAGCTGCAGTTGCCAGTCGTACGACACCAGCTCGTCCATACCGACGGCACGATCGGCCGCAGCTTTGGTCACCGCGGGTGACTCGACCCGCAATCGCATCGACGGATCCAACCTGGTCCAGGCCCTCGGCAGCAGGACCGTCGTGCCGGTGGCCTGCAGCGCAGTGGCACCGTGTTCGACGAGATCGATGACCACCGACGTCGGCAACAACAGGTCGAGGGTGCCCTCCTGGGTGGGCAGATCACGCAGCCTCGGGTAGGCAGCGACGGCCTCGCCGAGTTTGCGCACTGCCGTCGACAGCAAGGTCGCGTCGACCTTGCGGCTCATCGGGACCGGACGCGGCGCCTCCCCGTCCGCGCGCAGGCACACCTGAAGTGTCCAGAACGACTCGACGGCATCGTCCGGGGCACCGTCGGCATCACCCGTCTCGCCGTCCTGGTCGTCCGGTTCGAGCAGGCGCAGCACCAGCGCCGGTTCGTCGACGGTGAGGCTGGCGCGCCAATTGTCGAACAGCGTCGAGATCTTCTGCGTCCCATCGAGATACGGATCGTCACGCACGAGGGCCGACAGCAACGGGTGCTCGGAGTCGGGCTTGCCGAGCACCGATCTGACGATCGGGTCGGTGAGCTCCTCGACCATGTCGTCCAGAAGCTTCTTCGGTCGTTCGTTCGCTCGCTGCACCGACGGCATCGCAACAGCGAGCTCGCTGAGCCAGGCGCGTTGACGCTCGCCGCCGACCAGCCGCCAACGCGGCCACCACTGGCCGTCCATCAGTTTCAGTGCCGGCACCACTCGTCCGGCCCGGACCCACCGTTCGATGCCCTGGGCGACGTGGCCCAGGAACCGGAGGTCGCCGGAGATCAGCGGGTGGGTCGACGGGGTGCGGAGCAACAGGTCGGCCGCATCGTGCGGAGCCAGCGCGATCGCCGGCAGTTCGACCGGATCCCGAGGGGTGGCGCGTCGAGTGGAGTCGGGAAACGTCACGCGGGCGCGATGCCGGAACGTGCGGGTGAGCACGTGCGAGTGTGTCGCCGGTAGGTCGGGTTCGTCTCCGGTGCTGATCTCGTCGTCCCAGAGCAGCAGTCCGGCACCGGGAGACCAGAGACCGTGCAGCATCGGTCCATCCAACCAGCACGCACCGACATACCCGGCGCCGATGTGTCTTCGATGAGGCACCGATGTCTCATCGATGAGGCACAGTGGTCCCATGATCGCGTACGGCTTCGACGAATACGGCGGCCCCGACACCGAGACATTTCTGGACCTTCCCGTGACGGAACCGGGATCGGGACAGCTTCTCGTGGCGGTACATGCCGCGGGGGTGAATCCCGCAGACTGGAAGGTGCGGGCGGGTAATCGCAAGGACACCGTGCAGATCACTTTGCCTGCGGTGCTGGGGCGGGAGGTGTCGGGCACTGTCGTGGGCGTCGGCTCGGGAGTGGACGGGTTCTCGGTCGGTGACGAGGTCTTCGGGGCGACGGCGTCGGGTCACGGCGGCTATGCGCAGTACACGCTGCTCAATGCGGCCGGCACGGCACACAAGCCCGAGGCCGTGTCCTGGTCGGTCGCGGCGACACTGCCGGTGGCGGCCGGGACCGCCTTCGACGCACTGCGAGGGTTGGCGCTGACTGCAGGCAACACGGTCCTCGTTCTCGGCGCAGGCGGCGGTGTGGGTTCTTCGGTTCTGCAGCTGGCGCGTGCCGACGGTATCGACGTTCTCGGGGTGGCGAGCTCGGGCAAGCGGGAGTGGATCGAGAGCCTCGGTGCGGAGTTCGTCGAGTCCGGACCCGAGTACGTCGGTTCGATATCGCGGCCGGTGCACGGCATCGTCGATCTGGTCGGCGGGGACACTCTTCGCGCGGCCGCTGTGAAGACCGGCGCCCCGATCGTCAGCGTGGCCGACCCGGTGCTCGCCGCCCAGTGGGGTGGGTCTGGAGCAGTGCGCGAGCGCACCACTGCGGCGTTCACCCGATTGGCCGATCTGGTCGTGACGGGCGTCCTTCGTCCACGCATCGATCACACGTTTCCACTCGACCGCGCAGGCGAGGCTCTTGCGCTCGTGGAGAACGGGCACGTACTCGGCAAGGTCGTCATCGAGGTTCGCTGACACCCGACCGTGTCGGGCGGTGTCGGTACCGTCCGGCACACTGCTGTCGCGAGGTACGAGAGTCGACAAGATCGAAGTTTCACGATGGGGCGTTTGTGAAGAAGCTGTGGGTAGCGGCGGCGTTGGTGATCGCCGCGATCGTCATGGCGACGTTCGAATCCTGTGACCGGTCCGACATACCGGGATTGGCTCCCCCGCCCCCGGCTCCGGGCAGCCCCACCCGCGCCCAGATCGAAACGCTGTTGGATCGGGTGGCCGTCGTCGCCGCACGACCCGATCCCCGCGGGTACGAGCGCGGATGCAAGAGCGGTGAAGGGTGCGTGTTCGGACCGGCGTGGACGGACGACTACGACGGACCGGGCGGGCACGACGGGTGTGGAACCCGTGACAACGTGCTGGCACTGTCGATGACCGAAGTCGAGTTCAAGGCCGGCACCCGAGACTGCGTGGTGCTCTCGGGCTCCCTGGACGACCCCTACTCCGGTGAACGGTTGCAGTTCACCAAGTCCGACGCCGGCAAGATCCAGATCGATCACGTCTATCCGTTGTCTGCCGCCTGGGACATGGGTGCCGACGGATGGGCAGCGGACAAGCGCATTCGTTTCGCGAACGACATCGCGTTCAATCTGCTGGCGGTCAACGGGCCGGACAACCAGAGCAAGAGCGACAAGACGCCGTCGCAGTGGATGCCGCCGAACGCGGCGTACCACTGTTTCTACGCGGGTAAATACCTGTCGGTGGCGGCCCAGTACGAGCTGCCGATCACCGAGGCCGACCGCCGCGCCCTCGCTTCGGTGGCCCCCAGCTGCTGATCCAGCGATGCGAACGCGGGCGGTAAAGTCTGGCCAATGGCAACGACGTCGTCGCGCAGCTTTTTCGACCGTGACACCCAGCTCTGCATGTCTCTGTCGGGAAGGCCGAGCAATATCGGAACCCGCTTCCACAACTACCTGTACGACGAACTGGGATTGAATTTCGTCTACAAGGCGTTCACCACCACCGATCTCGCGGCCGCGGTCGGTGGAGTCCGTGCACTCGGTATCAGGGGATGCGCGGTCTCCATGCCGTTCAAGGAGGACGTGATCGAGCTGGTCGACGTCATGCACGAATCTGCGAGCGCGATCGCATCGGTCAACACCATCGTCAACCAGGCGGGCGTGCTGCACGCCTACAACACCGATTACCAGGCTGTGGCCGATCTCCTCGCGTCGAGCGATATCTCGACCGATTGTTCGGTGGCCGTGACCGGCAGCGGCGGTATGGCCAAGGCAGTCGTTGCCGCACTGCGGGATTCGGGTTTCACCCGCGGCACCGTGGTTGCTCGCAACACGTCGACCGGTCCGGCTCTCGCCGAGGCGTACGGATACGGCTGGTCGGCCGAGTCCGTCGAAGCCGACTTGCTGGTGAACGTCACCCCGGTGGGAATGGCGGGCGGCCCCGCTGCCGATTCGACTCCCTTCACCGAGTCGCAGATCCATGCGGCACAGGCAGTGTTCGACGTGGTCGCGATGCCGTCGGAGACGCCGCTGATCACCGCGGCGCGTGCGGCGAACAAACCGGTGGTCACCGGCGCTCAGGTCATTGCCCTGCAGGCAGCAGAACAGTTCGTTCTCTACACCGGAGTTCGCCCGTCCGACGATCAGATCCAGCGGGCGTCGGAATTCTCCCGTCGCTGACTCACAGGCGTTGCCACGCGGGCTTGTTCGCGTAGGCGTGGCGGTAGTAGTCCGTGAGAGCGAGGGACGCAGCAGCCGCCTCGTCCACCAGTACCGTCACGTGTGGATGCCACTGAATCGCGGACGCAGGACAGCGTGCCGACAACGGCCCCTCGACGGCCGCGGCCACCGCGTCTGCCTTGGATTCTCCGGTAGCGATGAGCACGAGATGACGCGCCTCGTCGATGGTGCCGAGGCCTTGCGTCAGCACGTGGTGCGGCACCTCCTCCGGCGAGGGGAAGAAGCGCGCATTGTCGACCCGAGTCTGTTCGGTGAGCGTCTTGACCCGGGTTCTCGACCGAAGTGACGATCCGGGCTCGTTGAAGCCGATGTGTCCGTCGGTGCCGATGCCGAGAATCTGCACATCGATACCACCGGCCTCCCCGATCGCGGCGTCGTATCGTCGCGCTTCGGCAGCGATGTCGACGGCTTCACCGTCCGGCGAGAACACCGCGGAATCGTCCAGGTCGACGAGGTCCACGAAGTTCTCGCGAATGAACGAAAAATACGACTGCTCAGCAGCTCTGGGTAGCCCTATGTATTCGTCGAGCAGAAACGCTCGACACCCAGCGAAGGACAGCCCTTCCTCGCGATGTCGGCGGGCCAGCTCGCGATACGTGCCGACGGGACTCGACCCGGTCGCCAACCCGAGGACGGGGCCCGATCCCGGGACCGAGTCGGTTCGCACGACGTGCTCGACGATGTCGGCCGCGGTTCGGTCCACGTCGGTACCTGTGGGGAGTACGACGATCTCCATCTAACTTTCCTCCTCGATCGCGCGTCCGCCGCGAATGACCTGCACCGGCTCGAAGGATGCGTCGACCACCAACACGTCCGCTCTCGATCCGGCTGCGAGAGAACCGGTTTCGGCCCCGATCCCGATCAGCGCTGCCGGGGTGGTTGCCGCGGCACGCACTGCGTCGAGCAACGGCACACCGGCGTCGAGCACTGCGCGGCGTACCAGGTCGAGCACACTCGACGTGCCGCCCGCGATCGGGGCCGTCTCGGGATCGTTCTCCCGCGACAGGCGGGCGACCGAATCGTGCACGGTGACATCCAGCGGCCCGAGCCGGTAGCGGCCGTCGGCCATTCCCGCTGCGGCCATCGCGTCGGACACCAACGCGATGTTCCCACCGCCGATGAGATCGAACACCGCTCGCACGGTCTCGTCGGCGAGATGTACTCCGTCGCCGATCAATTCGAGCACCATCGACCCTCGCGCCGCGGCGGCCAAGCACTCGCTGACCGGTCCCGGCGACCGATGATGCCAGGTGGGCATCCCGTTGAACAGGTGGGTGGCACCGATGGCACCCTCTCCGAGGGCTTCGATTGCGCTGCGAGTGGTGCGTGCGTCGGCGTCGGTGTGCCCGATGCTGGGGACGATGCCGTTCTCTCGCAACATGTGTCCAACGGCCGTGAAGCCGTCGACTTCGGGAGCAAGTGTCATCGACCGTACCGATCCACGCCCGGCGTCGATGATGTCTGCCAGCAGACCGGTGTCGCCGCCACGGAGTGACGCGGGGTCCTGCGCTCCGCAGCGGGCAACAGACAGGAACGGCCCTTCGAGGTGGACCCCGGCGATGTCCCCCGACTCGTACAGATCGGCGAGCATCGACGTCTGGTCGACCAGTCGCACAGGGGATGCCGACACCAGCGATGCGAGCATCGTGGTGGTGCCGCGGCCGCGGTGGTGCCGTACCGCGGTCATCAGATCGGCACGGGCAGAATCCGGGAACGACGCCCCGCCGCCGCCGTGGCAGTGCACGTCGACCAGCCCCGGCAGGATGGTCGAGTTCGATTGCGGTGGGGCCTCGTCGGGCCACGCCGACACCGGACCCACCCAGGAGATTCGATCGCCGGACAACGCCACGACGGCATCCTCGATGACCGCGTCGGGTGTGACGACCCGCCCCCGGAGCGCCGTCGTGATGGATTCGCTCATGCCCGGTCGGGTTCGAGCACCGCGTCGTCCTCGCGGCCGGGGGTGCGCAGGTTCCACTTCTTGATGACGAAGCTGAACAGGAAGTAGTAGATCACCGCATACACCAGGCCGATAGGAATGAGAAGCCATGCCTTCGTGGCGATTCCGTAGTTCAACAGATAGTCGATACCGCCGGCAGAGAAGAAGAAGCCGTCATGGATTCCCAGGGCATTGGTCAGTGCCATGGAGGTTCCGGTCAGCACGGCGTGGATGATGTAGAGCGGCCAGGCGACGAACATGAACGAGTACTCGAGCGGTTCGGTGATGCCGGTGACGAACGCAGTCAGACCGGTGGACAACATGATTCCGCCGACGATCTTCTTCTGCGACGGCTTGGCGTTGCGATAGATCGCGAATGCAGCGGCAGGCAGAGCGAACATCATGATGGGGAAGAAGCCGGTCATGAAGACTCCCGCGGACGGATCCCCGGCGAAGAATCGGTTGAGATCGCCACGCACCAATTGACCACTCGCGTCCTGATAATCGCCGACGAGGAACCAGACGACCGAATTGAGAATGTGGTGCAGTCCCGTCGGAATCAGCATGCGATTGGCGAAACCGTAGATTCCGCTACCCACCACACTGTGGTCGGCAACGGTGTTTCCGACCCAGTTCAGTGCGCTGTAGAAGAGCGGGTAGACGAACGACATGACGACGGCGACGACGAGGCCGGTGACAGCGGTCAGGATGGGAACCAGACGTCGTCCGCTGAAGAAGCCGAGGTAATCCGGCAGTTTCTGACGGTAGAACCGCTGCCACAGAATGGCGGAGAGCAAGCCGATGACGATGCCGGCCAACACGCCGTAGTCGATCACGGCCGGATCGCCGTTCGCGTCGACTTTGCCTTCCAGTACCACCGGTGACATCGCGGTGAAGACACCGTTCATCACCATGTAGCCGACGACGGCGGCGAGGGCGGTCGAGCCGTCCGACTTCTTGGCCCAGCCGATGGCGATGCCCACGGCGAAGATCAAGGGCAACCAGGTGAAGACCGCCTGTCCTGCAGCGGAGATGACGGCCGCCGCGGTGCCCAGAGCACTGAATCTGCCGAGGAGGTCGTCCTGGCCCAGCCGCAACAGGATTCCCGCCGCGGGAAGAACCGCGATGGGCAGCATGAGACTGCGCCCGAATCGCTGCAACCCGGCGAGAGATCTGGATTCCTTCTTCGGTTCGGCTTCGGCCGAGTCCGTCTTCTTCAGGGTCATGGCGACCTTCTCTTCGAGGCTGGTCCGGCAAGGGAGTTCTACTGTTGTGACCGGATGACATCAGGGGTACTGTCCGGTCATTACCAGTTGTAGTTTGGCCAGGTGACGACCACATGTCAACCCGGAGATGTGACTTCGCCGACACCACTGCACACGAGACGAAAGCGGGAACAGAACATGGCCAAGGCGGACGCGATCGTGAAGGGCCTCGGCGGTGCCGACAACATCGTCGAGATCGAAGCGTGTATCACCCGGCTCCGTACCGAGGTCAAGGACGGGTCGCTGGTGGACGAGGCTGCGCTCAAGGCAGCCGGTGCGCACGGAGTGTTCCACAAGGGGACAGCCGTGCAGGTCATCGTCGGCCCGGAGGCCGACACCCTCGCCGAGGACATCGGCGACATTCTGTGAGCGGGACCTCGACGATCTCCAGTCCTGTTGCCGGCCAGGTCATCTCGCTCGCCGACGTCCCCGACCCGGTCTTCTCTTCGCAGATGGTGGGCTCCGGGGTCGCCGTGCGCCCGGCGGCCGGTAGCGGGCCCGTCGAGGTGCGGTCTCCGGTAGCCGGCAAGATCCTCAAACTCCACCCACATGCGTTCGTCGTGTTCACCGACGACAAGGCGGGAGTGCTGGTGCACATCGGCATCGACACCGTGAAGATGAAGGGCGAGGGTTTCGAACTCGTTGCAGCAGAGGGCGATCGGGTCCAGTCCGGCGATCTCGTGATCACCTACGACCCTGCGGCGATCGCGGAGGCCGGATACTCCGACGTGATTCCCGTGGTCCTGATGGACTCCGAGCCCGATGCCGTCACGAGCGCGGCCGTCGGAACCTCGGTGGCACAGGGTGACTCGCTGTTCGTGTTGCCCTGAGCCTAGCGGCGCTGCGTGGTGCGCCGCTCCCCCTGCACCTCCATCGAGAGTTGGTACCGGTCGCACCGGTACCAACTCTCCGTGTGCTCGATCGGTTCGTCGCCGCTGAACGACACTCGGTCGAAGTACAGCACCGGTGCGCCGCGTTTGGTCCCCAGCAGCGTGGAGGTGTCACTGTCGGCGGCTGTCGCTTTGACGGTCTGCTCTGCTCGATCGATGGTCAGGCCGTAGTGGTTGCGCACGGCCTCGTACACCGACTGACTCAGATCGTGGTCGATCAGCCCCGGAAGGAGTTCGGCCCGGTACCACCCGTCGTCGACACTGACCGGCTCGGCATCGGCCAGCCGTAGCCGTTTGATGTGGTACGTCCGATCACCGTCGACCAGGCCCAGAGCACGAATCGTTGCTGCCGAGGGCTTTTCGAGTCGCGCGAACAGGACCACCGTCGTCGGCGTCAGCCCCTGGGCACGCATCTCCTCGGAGAACGACGCCAGGTGCAACCGCGACTGCACGGTACGAGAAGCAACGAACGTCCCTTTACCACGTACCCGAACCAGATGTCCGTCGTTGACGAGCTGCCCTATCGCCTCGCGTACCGTGATGCGACTGACGCCGTAGTCCTCCATCAACCGACGCTCGCTCGGCATCAGATCCCCCGGCGAAAGCTCCTTGGTGCAGCGGTGCAACAGAATTGCGCGTAGCTGTTCGTGCTTCGGGATCTGACTGTCCCTCAGGTGTACGGGCATCACCACTGCGCCGGCCTTTCGATCACTCGCAGAACCAGCGGTACGGACTGGTCCGGTCCAACCAAAGACTACGTCACGACGGCGATACCGAGGAAGCATTCGCCCGGACTCAGCTCTCCTATGCCTCGAATCCGGTCGCGTTTGTTGCCGACGTGACGACGGGTTAGCGTCGTGCCATGACGGAGTCGCCGAAGGACAGCGTGGAATTGTCGAATGCGTCGGATTTCCCGGCGCTGTGGCCGGTGTCGACCCGATGGGACGACAACGACCACTACGGCCACGTCAACAACGTGACGTATTACGCATACTTCGACACCGCGGTGAACGGGTGGCTCATGGAAACGACGGGTGTGGACATCAGGACTCTGCCCGCGATCGGCGTCGTGGCCGAAACCTCGTGCCGCTATCTGTCCGAGCTCAGTTTTCCCGATCGCCTTCAGGTCGGTCTGGCGGTGGCGAAGCTGGGCACCCGCAGCATCGTCTACTCGCTTGCCTTGTTCCGAGAAGCCGAGGACGACGCACTGACATTGGCCGCTCGGGGACGGTTCGTTCACGTCTACGTCGACGCGAACTCCCGCCGGCCCGTCCCCATTCCCTCCGAAATCGAAACCGCGGCACGTACTTTGGTGATCGGAACGTCAGTAGACGCCTGAATCTAGAGCCCGATTTCGTCGGCGCGCTGCAGCGCTCGGGTGACGATGTCGTCGATCAGCGTGGTGGTCGGCGCGCCGCCTACGGCGCGGTTGCGTGAATCGGCTTCCATCCGGCGCATGACGCCTTCGGCGATGATCGACAACTTCCACAGCGCCAGCACTTCCCAGAATCCGGCATCGGTCACATCGCGGCCCGTGTTGTGCGCGTAGGACTCGACCAGCTCCGCCCGGGTAGGGAAACCGGGCAGAGTCGATGCCATGAAAGGACCGGCAACCCCGTCGTCCGCCTGAGGCCAGTAGGCGAGCAGACCACCCAGATCCGCCAACGGGTCCCCGAGCGTGCACAACTCCCAGTCGACGACGGCAACCACGCGGCCGTCGTTTCGAGCGGTGATGACGTTGCTCAGATGGAAGTCGCCGTGAACCAGCGTCACCTCGTGCTGCTCGGGGATCTTGGCCGTCAATCGTGCTGCGAGCGAGTCGATTCCAGGAACCTCCCGGGTTCGGGAGGAGTCCCACTGCGTGGTCCACCGCGCGATCTGACGCGCAGCGTAGGGCTTGCGGCCGGCGAGGTCGGCAAGACCCGACGACTCGAGGTCGACACGGTGTATGTCGGACAACGCCGCGGTCAGACCGAGTCCGACACGTCGACGCTGATCGGGGTCCAACTGTTCGGCAGCCGACACCGAGTCGACGACGACCCCGTCGACGAAACTCATCAGGACCAACGGGACCTCGGAAATGGCTGGATCTTGCGTGATCGCAATCATTTTCGGCACAGGGACCGGCGAATTCTGCAGACCGGAGAGAATCCGGTGCTCGCGCACGACGTCGTGAGCCGACGCCAACAATTTGCCCAACGGCGGCCGGCGAAGGACCCACGCACTGCCACCGGCGTCGCGAACCGCATACGTGAGGTTGGACTGGCCGTTACCGATGCGCTGAAACGAGAGCGGCGATGTTGCGCCTATCCCCAACTCCGCGATCCACGTCGACACTGCATCTTCGTCCAAGCCCACCACGCCCATACAAAACCCTCACTTCGTTGTGCGGCACCGTTGCCGACGGACATCACCGGTTCGGGTGATCGTAACGAAGCGGTGCCAACGGATGCCGGTGGCACAAGCACAGACGGTCAGCTGGCGCGACCGAACGCGGAGATCAGCGCCGGAGTAGCAACGGCAGCGGCCTCGTGCCGCTTGACAGCAATTTCGTCGATTTCGCCGACGAGCAGTGCGGTCATCGACTCGGGCTCAGCACACCAGACGGACGAGATGTTGTGCACCTCCGCGGGTGCGAACAGTCCACTGGTGGACAGCGCGTCGATCCATTCGGCAACAGCATCGGCCGTGGGCTCCGGCATCACCGTACGGTCCAGCGAGTCCGCTTGGAACTCGTTGCAAAAGAACGCGCGGACCATATCGAGCTGCCCCTGCGACATTGTGGTCATGTTCTTCTCCTTCGAGTTTCCGACTTCTGTTGGTGCCGAATGCCCGTTCACGAGTTGCGATGAGCCGACCAGACCGTGTTCAGATCGTTACCAACTTGGCCGTAACGGGGGAATACGGTTTTCCGATGCGGCTGAAACTACGCCCTTTTCGACGGTCTCGCCCAGGGTGAACTGGACTATGTGACCATAGTCACACAGATCGGCCCATCCGATCAACGACTTGCAACGAATTCATAGTTCGCATTTCAAAATACTGTGACAGGAGACAAACTCCGCGCAAAAGTCCAGGTAGGCGAGGTGCGACACTCGAGCGCAACTACGCAGAGCCGCAGTCGAGTAGCCTCTTCTACACCGCACTGGACCGCACACTCCGACCGATCGGTTGGTTGCAGGGTGGAATTCTACTTTCGGTTCGGTTTTTCGGCTGTTTGCAGACTCCAGGAATTTGACAGATCGCCATTACTCGGTTGCGGCTACAACAAGGAATCGACGCTTCTTCGTCGTGATCCGACCGTTACCGCAGATGCTCAGCCGGCTCCCACGATGCTCACACCTCACGCTCAGCCGACTGCGGCAGTCTGGCGTCCATGCGATCACCGAGTCTCGACAGCGGACCGATCCGGTCACCCCGTGGAGCCGGCACCGAGAGCCGTTCGGCGAACACGAGCGAGCGAGCGCACCGACGGGCGATCCGCACCCGGCTGACGGTGTCGGGCCTCTGCGCGGCGCTCTTGTCGGTACTACTGATGTGGGTGCCGAACATGGCACCGGTGTGGCCCGTCTCTACGAGCCCGGCTGCCGCCCTGGCCTCGCGAGCACTGAGCACTATCGACGTCACCGCAGTGCTGACCGTCCTCGCCGCCCTCACCGTTGTCGCCCTGGTCCGAAAACTGCCGTATGGCATCGGAGTGGTGATTGCCTGCGTCGTCGGCGCGGAAGTGACCACAGCTCTGGTGCGTCACCTCGCGGCGTCGTCGACAACGGCCACCGACCTTCCGAGCGGGCAGCTCGTCGCTGTCACAGCGCTCGTGGGGGCCGCGTCGATGGTGGCATCGGCCACGTGGCGGCCGATGATCCTCGGGCTCGGAACCGTCGCCGCCCTCGCTGTCGGAGCGGCACAACTGGTCGTCGGGTCCGTCTCCCCCGTCGGGATTGTCAGCGCACTGCTGATCACGGGCGTGTGGTGGCCGGCGTGCTCGGTGGTGATGCTCTTCTCACCCGCAGCCGCTGCCCGCGAGGCTCGAAACCCGTTCGATACCGCTGCCCTCGTAGCCCAACGCAGAATGGGACGCTTCCGTTGACACGGAAGCGTCCCATCCGGGCCGAGAAGGCGACCGACTAGAGGGCCTTGAGCTCCTCGGTCACCTCGGACACCGACTTCTTTGCGTCGCCGAACAGCATCGACGTGCCTTCCGCGAAGAACAATGGGTTCTCGATTCCGGCGAAGCCGGACGACATCGACCGCTTGAGGACGATGACCGACTTCGACTGATCGACGTTGAGAATCGGCATCCCGTGAATCGGGCTCGACGGATCGTTGCGCGCCGCCGGGTTGGTCACGTCGTTCGCTCCGATGACCAACGTGACGTCGGTGCGAGAGAACTCGTCGTTGATATCGTCCATTTCCTTCATCGCGTCGTACGCGACGTCGGCCTCGGCGAGCAGCACGTTCATATGTCCCGGCATGCGACCGGCGACGGGGTGAATGGCGTACTTGACCTCCACGCCCTTGGACTCCAGCAACTTGGCCATGTCCTTGACGGCATGCTGTGCCTGAGCGACGGCAAGGCCGTAGCCGGGCACGACGATGACCTGGTTGGCGTAGGCCATCTGGATCGCTGCGTCTGCCGCCGAGGTCGCCTTGGCGGTTCCCCCGCCTGCACCGGCCGGGCCTGCAGCCGCGTCGCCGCCGCCGAATCCACCTGCGACGATCGCCGGAATGGACCTGTTCATGGCCTTGGCCATGAGGTTGGTCAAGATCGTGCCGGACGCGCCGACGATCATGCCCGCCACGATCATCGCGGTGTTGTTGAGCGCCAGACCCGCAGCCGCAGCAGACAGACCGGTCAGAGCATTGAGCAGCGAAATGACGACCGGCATGTCCGCGCCGCCGATCGGCAATACCACCGTGAGACCGAGGATGCCTGCCAGTACGAGAACCGCGACGATCCACCACTGCGACACGCCGCCGCCCGGAGTGGCGTTGATGCCGATGACCACTGCAGCGGCCACAGCGCCGATCAGCAGCAGAGCGTTGAGCGGCTGCTGCAACTTACCGATGGTGATCGGCGAGCCGGGCAGAGTTTCCTGCAGCTTCAAAAAGGCGATGAGCGAGCCCCAGAACGAGATGGAACCGATGATCGCCGCGAAGAGTGAGCCGATGACGATGTGGACCGTCGGCGACTCTCCGTGGTTGAAGTTCGAGAATCCGGACGTGTCGAGGAACTCGGCCCACGCGATCAGTGCGACCGTGCCACCGCCGACGCCGTTGAACAGAGCCACCAGCTGCGGCATCGCCGTCATCTTCACCCGTCGCGCAGGCGGGATTCCCAGCGCGACGCCGACGACGAGTCCGACGATGATCAGGATCCAGTTACCGGTGTCGCGAATGGATATCAGCGTGGCCACCACGGCGATGAACATGCCGACGGCGGCGATCTGGTTGCCCCGCACGGCTGTCTTCGGTCCGGTCAGACCCATCAGACCGTAGATGAACATGCCGAAGGCGACGATGTAGAGAATGTTGACGAGATTGTCCATCAGGAGTCAGCACCCTTCGAGGTCTTGGCGGGCACCGGCTTGGACTTGAACATGCCGAGCATGCGGTCGGTGACCACGAAGCCACCGATGACGTTGACGGTTCCGAACACCAGCGCGACGAACAGGATGACCTGCAGTCCGATGGACGGGTCGTGCACCTTTCCGAGGACGACCAACGCGCCCAACACGACGATGCCGTGGATGGCGTTGGTTCCCGACATCAGCGGGGTGTGCAAGGTGTTCGGCACCTTGGAGATCACCGCGAAACCGACGAACCCGGACAACACCAGGATCGCGATGTTCGCGAGAAGCGGGGTGTACATCAGTTCTCCTTCTCACGTGTCACGCAGGCGCCGGCGAGCACTTCGTCCGAGAAATCCGGAGCGAGTGCGCCGTCGACCAGCATGAGCTCGAGCAAAGCCGAGATGTTCTTCGAGTACAGCTCGCTGGCGTGCTCGGGCATCGTGGCAGGCAGGTTCAACGGCGAGCAGATGGTGACGTCGTGCTTGACGACGGTCTGGCCGGGCTCGGTGAGTTCGCAGTTTCCGCCGGTCTCACCGGCCAGGTCGACCACGACGCTGCCGGGCTTCATACCCTCGACTGCGGCGGCCGTCACCAGACGCGGTGCGGGACGGCCAGGCACCAACGCCGTGGTGATCACGACGTCGAATCCCTTGATGGCCTCTTCCAGGGCACGCTGCTGCTGGACGCGTTCGTCCTCGGTCAGCTCACGCGCGTACCCGCCTTCGCCGGCAGCATCGATCCCCAGATCGAGCCACTGCGCGCCGACGGAACGGA
The DNA here is from genome assembly GCF_002258885.1 of Rhodococcus sp. 06-1474-1B. Taxonomy (NCBI): domain Bacteria; kingdom Bacillati; phylum Actinomycetota; class Actinomycetes; order Mycobacteriales; family Nocardiaceae; genus Rhodococcus; species Rhodococcus sp. 06-1474-1B. The sequence continues at coordinate 25,885 of NZ_NOYR01000018.1, forward strand.
CCTGGTCGGCTACCTCCGGTCGCACGTCGTAGCCGGTGGGTCGACCACCGAGACGCTTCGCGGTGGCCAGGGCTTGCAGGCCTGCCACACCGACACCGAGAACGAGCACGGTCGCCGGCTTGACCGTTCCGGCGGCGGTGGTCAGCATCGGGAAGAACCTCGTGGACTCCGACGCGGCCAACAGAACGGCCTTGTACCCGGCGACGTTCGCCTGAGAAGACAAGGCGTCCATCACCTGAGCGCGGGAGATACGCAGAATGGCTTCGACCGCGAACGCCTGTACTCCGGCGGCCTTCAGCGCGCCGATGCTGTTCTCGGCATTGCGTGGGGCGAGGAATCCGATGAGCGTCGAGCCCGACTTCAGCCTCAAGATCTCTGCGTCGGTGGGCGGTGCGACCTTGACCACGACCTCCGAGCCCCAGGGATCGCCGATCGTGGCCCCGGCTGCGACATAGAGCTCGTCCGGGATCAGAGCGCCGAGTCCGGCACCCGATTCCACGACGACCTCGACACCCTTGCCCGTGAGCGCGGCAACGATCTTCGGGACCAGAGCGACACGTCGCTCACCTTCCCCCGATTCGCGGACCACACCGACGACCGTCGTGGATCCCGAACCCTTTTCAGTGCTCTGCGATGTATCCAAATCTCCGTCTTCCTGCGTTGAATGGTGCCCACCGATCGGCCAATGGCTCGAAATCTGCGACGAGTGGACGAACCCATGCGACAAGGCACGAGGTTCCTGATAGTAGCCACAGGTAATGGAGCGCGGGTAACCCAGAACACAGTCCGATTCGTTCTGAATCGAGTCCGTTTCGACATTTCGCGACTACAGGGCGAGCAATTGTGATGCACGCCATACAGGTCTATCCGTGATGATCGGACCTTACAGTGACAATCGTGGAATCTTGCATCTTCTGTGCCATCGTCGCCGGCGACGCACCTGCCCACCGCGTGTTCGAGAACGAGCACACCGTCGCCTTTCTCGATATTCGACCGATCAGCAGGGGCCATGTTCTGGTGGTTCCGCGCGAGCATTCCGCAGACCTGACCTCCACCGGACCGGACACAGCTGCCGAGGTTTTCCGCGTCGGGCACACGCTGGCGCGCGCAGTGCGCGAGTCCGACCTCCGCGCCGACGGTGCAAACCTGGTGATCAACGACGGCGTCGCCGCATTCCAAACCGTCTTTCACCTGCATCTGCACGTGGTGCCGCGCTGGGACCGCGACCGACTGAAGTTCGCGGCGGGGTTCGTCACCCGTCGCCTGCGTGAACCCGAACGGGTGGCCGAGGCAATTCGATCCGGAATGGCCAGGGTCGCCGGGGAGCAGACCTCGTGAGGTTGTTCTTGTCTTCGTATCGATTCGGCGGCCATTCCGACGAGTTCGCCCGCCTCACCGGCCCGCCCGCCGATCTCGCGGTCATCGCCAATGCGGCCGATGCCTGGCCCGCCACCGCCCGCGAATCCTCGCTCCGCAGCGAGTTCGGACCCCTGCGCGCGTTGGGATACCGGCCGTCGGAGTTGGATCTGCGCCATTTCGCCGGGAGACCGGCCGCATTCGAGCGCGCCCTGGCAGCGTTCGACGCAGTCTGGGTCCGCGGTGGCAACACGTTCGTGTTGCGCGCTCAGATGGCTCGTTCCGGTGCGGACGAGGTCATCCGTAGGCGCGTGCGGGCCGACACCATCGCCTACGGCGGGTACAGCGCGGGAGCGTGCGTCGCTGCGCCGTCGCTGGCCGGAGTCGAGGATGCCGACGACCCCAACGAGGTACGGCCGATCGCAGGCATCGATCCGGTGTGGAGCGGGCTCGGTCTCGTCGACTTCTCCGTCGTCCCGCATCTCGATTCCGTACTGGACGAGCAGGATTCGGGATGGGCGACGCTGCGCCGTCTGCGACGCGAGGGAATCGAAACTCACGGACTGACCGACAGCCAGGCAATCGTGGTCGACGACTCCGGGACGACAATTCTGGGTGCGTGATCCGTGATCAGCCCAGGCGAGCGAGCGGCGCGAGCCGGTCGAGAGACGACCACGCGAGAGAGCAACGGCGAGCAGTCATTTCGTCGGCGTCGAGGACGAGCATGTCGAACAGTCGGCGGGGTGCTGTACGCCACGAGTCGGCGATGGCCGCGACGGTCGCGCTCTCGAACATCCCGGATTTCAGCAACGCGTGCACCCACTCGTCGACCTCGCCGCGGTGAATGCGCTCGATGGTGTCGTATTCGACTCCGCCCCCGAGGAATTCGTACGAGAACATCGCCGCCACATAGTTCCAGGAGTCACTTCCGGGATCGATCATCGTGCAGCCTCCTTGTCGACCCGCACCGCATGGGGTGCGAGATGCGCTGCGCTGGACGCTAGCGCTGCGAACTACAACATTGCGTGTCGACGACGCATCGATCTGGTAACGCCTGAGGCTGGTGTTACTGATGTGACTCGGACAATCCCAGCGGCGTCCTCGTTCACGCCCCACTGCGAGTCGTGACAGACTCGAGTGGCGACGGTCACATGTACGACGTGAGGAGAACCGGATGTCGGTGACTACCGATGCAGATGCCCACCTGAGCGAGCTCGAAGCGCTGCTTCCCGCCGGTGCCGTGGTCACCGACCCCGACATCACCGAGGGATACCGACGCGACTGGGCCAAGGACCCCGACGCGGGTACCCCATTGGCCGTGGTCCGCGCGCAGTCCACCGACGACGTCAGAGCCGTCATGCGGTGGGCCACCGAACACGCGGTGGCGGTCGTCCCGCGCGGGGCCGGCTCGGGCCTGTCCGGTGGTGCCACGGCCGTCGACGGCGGGATAGTGCTCACCACCGAGCTGATGCGCGAGATCACCGTCGATCCGGTGACCCGCATAGCCGTCGTACAACCCGGACTGCTCAACGCCGAAGTCAAGAAGGCAGTCGCCGAACACGGTCTGTGGTACCCACCGGATCCGTCGTCGTTCGAGATGTGCTCCATCGGCGGCAATGCGGCCACCAATGCCGGCGGGCTGTGCTGCGTGAAGTACGGCGTCACCACCGATTACGTTCTCGGACTCGAGGTCGTCCTCGCCGACGGTACTGCCGTCCGACTCGGCGGACCACGCCTGAAAGACGTTGCCGGACTGTCCCTTGCAAAGCTCTTCGTGGGATCCGAGGGCACCCTGGGCATCATCACCGAGATCACTCTTCGATTGATCCCGGCCCAACCTCCGGCCAGCACCGTGGTTGCCTCGTTCGCCTCCGTGCACGATGCGACGACTGCCATTCTGGCCATCACCCGTACCTTGCGGCCGTCGATGCTCGAGTTCATGGACCGTGCGTCCACCGGTGCCGTCGAAGATGCCATGAACATGGGACTCGACCGCGAGGCAGCTGCGATGCTCATCGCTCGGTCCGACTCCCCCGGTGCCGATCGAGGGCGAGAGATCGACATCATGGCCGCAGCGTGCACCGAGGCCGGTGCCTCGGATGTCTTCACCACCGACGACCCCGACGAGGGTGAGGCCTTCGCTGCCGCACGTCGATTCGCCATTCCGGCGGTCGAACGACTCGGCAGCCTGCTGCTCGAGGATGTCGGTGTTCCGCTGCCTGCCCTCCCGGCTCTCGTCGACGGGATCGCCGAACTGTCGAAGAAATACGACGTGCTGGTCGCCGTCATCGCGCACGCGGGCGACGGCAACACCCACCCGCTCATCGTGTTCGATCCCGAGGACGCCGACATGACCCGTCGGGCCAACGTCGCATTCGGAGCCATCATGGATCTGGCAATTTCGTTGGGCGGCACCATCACCGGGGAACACGGCGTCGGTCGCCTCAAGAAGGCCTGGCTACCCGATCAAGTCGGCGAAGACGTCATGGAACTGACCCGGCGAATCAAGACCGCTCTCGATCCGGCCGGAATCCTCAACCCCGGTGCTGTGCTCTGATCAGAGCGGCTGACGCCGCACGTGCGTGCAGTGTTTTCGGGTCGTTCCGCAGGCTCCACTCCTGCCTCGTAGTCTGGGGCGAGTTTCCGCGCACGACCCCGAGTCAGACGGTGAACCCGTCCGCCACCGTCAATACCTCGTCGAGGATTTCCAGTCCCTGACGAATCTCGTCCTCGGTCGTCGTCAGTGGCGGTGCGATCTGCAGACGGTTGCCTGCGACGAAGGGCCACAGACCCCGTGACTTCGCCGCGGCGGTCACGCTGCCCATCGCCGCCGCGTCCTTGCCCGACGCGGCGAAGGGCACCAGCGGCTCCCGCGTCGTGCCGTCCTTGACCAGCTCGACGGCCCAGAAGAATCCCTTGCCGCGCACCTCACCGACGCTCGGATGCGATTCGGCCAGCTTGGACAGGCCCGCACCGAGTACGTCCTCGCCGACGTGACGCACGTGAGGAAGGATCTTGTCGCGCTCGAACACCCCGATGGATGCGACGCCCGCGGCACACCCGAGGACGTGACCGGAGTAGGTCAAGCCGCCCGGATACGGCTTGTGGTCGAACTGCGAGGCGATCTTCTCCGAGATCACGACCCCGCCGAGGGGCACGTATCCGGAGTTGACGCCCTTGGCGAAGGTGATCAGATCCGGTGTCACATCCCAGGCCTGGCACGCGAACCATTCGCCGATTCGCCCGAACCCGACCATCACTTCGTCGGCGATGTAGACGATCCCGTACTTGTCGCACAGTGCCCGAACGCCGGCCAGATATCCGGGCGGCGGGATCAGCACACCGTTGGTACCGACGACCGATTCCAGGATCAGTCCGGCGATGTTCTGCGCGCCTTCGAGCACGATGACCTGTTCGAGGTGTGCCAGCGCTGCGGCTGTCTCGTCCTCGGGAGTCGTTGTGCCCCAGGGCGACCGGTACGGGTACGGCCCGAAGAAGCGTACGACGTCGACGTTGGTCGGCTCGGTACCCCATCGCCGCGGCTCGCCGGTGAGACCGATAGCGACTCCGGTTCCGCCGTGGTACGAGCGGTAGGCGGCAAGCATCTTCGTGCGTCCGGTGTGCTGGCGCGCCAGCCTCACCGCGTGCTCGACGGCTTCGGCACCGCCCGTCGTGAAGAACACCCGGTTCAGATCACCCGGAGCGCGTTCGGCGATCAGAGCAGCGAGTTCACTGCGCTTGTTGTTGGCCACGGTCGGAGAGATGGTCGTCAGAACCTGGGCCTGTTCGACGATGGCGGCCACCACGTCGGGGTGTTGATGCCCGAGATTGACGTTGACCAACTGGGACGAGAAGTCCAGGTACCGATTGCCCTTGTCGTCCCAGAACCACGACCCCTCGGCACCCTCGACGGTGATCGGGTTCAGTTCGGCCTGCGCCGACCAGGAGTAGAACACGTGATCCATCTACTTGCCGCCTTTCTTCGGTGTGACACTCACCGGAGCGTACGACTGGCCGACGGCAACAGTCCCGTCGCCCGTCACGACGTAGCCGTCACTGATGTGCGAATCTGCGGAATGATGCTCTCTCCGTACGCTTCGAGCGTCGCTGCCTTGGCGTCGTGCTGCAGGTACACCGAGAACTGGTCGACGCCGAGTGTCTCCAGCGCCTTCAGCTTGACGATGTGATCGGCCGGGGTACCGAGCAGGCAGAACCTGTCGATCACCTCGTCCGGAACGAATTCTGCGTGCGAGTTTCCGGCTCGACCGTGCTCGTTGTAGTCGTACCCTTTGCGCGCCGCGATGTAGTCGGTGAGTGCCTGCGGAACACCGCCGCCGTCACCGCCGTAGCGTGCGACGATATCGGCGACGTGATTGCCGACCATTCCACCGAACCAACGACATTGGTCGCGGGCATGTTCGAGACCGGCCTCGGTACCGTCGGTGACGTAGGCGGGAGCTGCCACGCAGATCGAGATCGAATCCGGATCTCGGCCCGCCTGCTCGGCCGCCGCGCGCACTCGGCCGATCGTCCACGCAGCAATGTCCGGATCTGCCAATTGCAGAATGAATCCGTCCGCTACCTGCCCGGTGAGCTCGAGGGCTTTCGGTCCGTACGCCGCGACCCACACCTCCAGCGTCGAGTGCTCCGCCCACGGAAACTGCACCGTCGTCTCACCCACCCGAGCGCTACGCCCGTTGGCCAAACTTCGGATCACCTCGATCGAGTCCCGAAGCGAGGCAAGTGTTGTCGGCTTCCCTCCGAGGGCGCGGACCGCGGAATCACCCCGACCGATGCCGCAGACGGTTCGATTGCCGAACATGTCGTTGAGTGTCGCGAACGTCGACGCCGTCACGGTCCAATCGCGGGTAGCCGGATTGGTGACCATCGGACCCACGGTCACACGCCTGGTCGCGGCCAGAATCTGACTGTAGATGACGTACGGTTCCTGCCACAGCAGATGCGAATCGAACGTCCATACGTGCGAAAACCCATGCGTCTCGGCCTGTCTGGCCAGATCGATCACCCGCGACGCCGGCGGATTGCACTGCAGCACCACCCCGATGTCCATGCTCAGATCAGATTCTGTGACAGGTCGCGGCGAACGAAGCGGCCGTGTCCCGCGGTGCCGGAATAGGATCCACTGTCGACGATGACGCGCCCGCGAGACATCACGGTGTCCACTTGGCCGTCGATCTCGAAACCCTCGTACGCCGAGTAGTCCATGTTCATGTGGTGAGTCTTCTCGACCCCGATGCTGGTGTGCCCGTTCGGGTCGTAGATCACGATGTCGGCATCTGCTCCCGGGCTGATGACGCCCTTTCTCGGATACATACCGAACATCCGGGCCGGGGTGGTGCAACAGACGTCGACCCACTTCTCGAGGGTGATCTTGCCGCTCTTGACCCCCTGGAACATCAAGTCGATGCGATGTTCCACCGAACCGATTCCGTTGGGAATCTTGGAGAAATCGCCGATTCCCATTTCTTTCTGGTCCTTCATGCAGAACGGGCAATGGTCGGTACTGACGGTTGCCACGTCACCGGTGCGCAGGTAGCGCCACAGTTCGTCCTGATGGCCCTCGGCCCGCGACCGCAGGGGCGTCGAGCAGACCCATTTGGCCCCCTCGAAGCCGGGTGCACCGAGTTGTTCTTCGAGCGAGAGATAGAGGTACTGCGGACACGTCTCGGCAAACACGTTCTGCCCGTTGCCCCGAGCCTGCGCAATCTGTTCGAGAGCCTGCTTTGCCGATACGTGCACGACGTACAGCGGCGCTCCGGTGACGTCGGCCAGCATGATCGCCCGATGCGTCGCCTCTTCCTCCAGCTGCCACGGACGCGATGTCCCGTGGAAGTACGGGGCCGTGTCGCCGCGTGCGATGGACTGGGCCACGAGGACATCGATGGCAATCCCGTTCTCCGCGTGCATCATCAACAGCGCACCCGTTTCCGCCGCCGACTGCATGGCGCGCAGAATCTTGCCGTCGTCGGAGTAGAAGACCCCCGGATACGCCATGAAGAGTTTGAAGCTGGTGACACCCTCGGAGACCAACTCGCTCATGGCTTTCAGCGAATCATCGGTGACGTCGCCGATGATCTGATGAAACCCGTAATCGATCGCGCACCGCCCGGCGGCCTTGTCGTGCCACTGCGCCAGAGTGTCCTGGACGCGTTGGCCGGGAGTCTGGATGGCGAAATCCACGATGGTCGTCGTACCACCCCACGCCGCTGCGCGAGTTCCGGTTTCGAAGGTATCGGAGGCGAACGTGCCCCCGAACGGCATCTCCATGTGCGTGTGTCCGTCCACGCCGCCCGGAATCACGTACTTCCCGGTGGCATCGATGACGACGTCCGCCGATGTCTTCAGATCTGCGGCCAAGGACACCGAGCCGGGTGCCAGCACTGCGACGATGGTCTCACCGTCGATGAGCACATCCAGTTCCTGTGCGCCGGTGGTGGATACGACAGTGCCGCCGTGCACGAAGGTGGTGGCCATCAGGGTTGCACCAGTGGGCCGTAGGCGTCGGGTCTACGGTCGCGGTAGAACGCCCATCGGTCACGGACCACTTTGATCAGGTCCATGTCCAGGTCCCGAACGACGATCTCGGACTTGGAATCCGACGCCACCTCGCCGACGAATTTGCCCTCGGGATCGACGAAATAGCTGGTGCCGTAGAAATCGTCGTCGCCGTACTCGGATTCGATTCCGACGCGGTTGATCGCACCCACGTAGTACTCGTTCGCGACGGCCGAGGCCGGTTGCTCGAGTTTCCACAGATAATTCGACAGACCCCGTGAGGTTGCCGAGGGATTGAAGACGATCTCGGCACCGGCAAGTCCGAGAGCACGCCAGCCTTCGGGAAAATGCCGGTCGTAACAGATGTAGACGCCGATGCGGCCGACGGCGGTATCGAACACCGGCCACCCCAGGTTGCCGGGACGGAAATAGAACTTCTCCCAGAATCCGTTGACGTGGGGAATGTGATGCTTGCGGTATTTACCGAGATACGTGCCGTCCGCGTCGACCACGGCCGCGGTGTTGTAGAGCAACCCGGGCTGCTCCTGCTCGTAGACGGGCAGGATCATGACGATCCCGAGCTCTTTCGCCAACGCCGCGAACCGGTCGACCGTAGGGCCCGGTACGGATTCGGCGTACTCGTAGAACTTCGCATCCTGGAGCTGGCAGAAGTACGGACCGTAGAAAAGCTCTTGAAAGCAGACAACTTTCGCGCCCTGCTCGGCGGCTGACCGAGCGAACCCCTCGTGTGCCTCGATCATCGATTCTTTGTCACCGGTCCACGTGCTCTGGACCAACGCAGCTCGAACTGTGGACATCATCGGCACTCCATCTCTCGCTGGCTTGCACCCTCAAGGTATTTTGCGCCGTGTTACGGGATCGTTCGTCCGGTTTCGTATGTATTAATCGTGCACAGTTCTCGGCGAACTCACGAGTTCGAGTTGGGCAACAACGCTCGGACGGCATCGATGGTGTCCGCGGTGGCAAGGTTCTTGTCCGGTCGGTATCGCAACACTCGGGCGAAACGCAGCGCTACCCCGCCCGGATAGCGCGAGCTGACCTGCACTCCGTCGAGTTCGATTTCGACTATCAACTCGGGCCGCAGGTACACGGTGTGCTGATCTCGCTCGCGTTCGTGCTTCGGGAATTCCTCCGTCTGCCACTGCAGCAGCACATCGGTCAAGCCTTTGAACGTCTTGCCGACCATGATCGGTTCGCCGCCGTCGGGATCGCGGGCCCCCAGATGCAGGTTGGACAGAAAGCCCGTCCGTCGGCCGTATCCCCACTCCGCGCCGAGAACAACGAGATCGAGAGTGTGTTCGGGTTTGACCTTCTGCCAACTCTTTCCGCGCCGGCCTGCCGCATACGGGGCGCTCAGGGCCTTGAGCATGACTCCCTCGTGCCCGGCATCGAGCGCAGCATCGAAGTGGGCAGCCGCCCCGTCGGCGTCGGGCCGTACGGCACTCGGAATCCGATGTCCCGGCGCCACCTTGTCGAGCGCTGCGAGACGCTCTTCGAGTGGAGCGTCGAGCAGATCGACGCCGTCGAGATGCAGACAGTCGAAGAAGTAGGGCTGCAGCAACAATTCGTGTGCGCTCTCGGCACCGAACCGGCTCATCGTCTCCTGGAACGGACGCGGCCTGCCACTGTCGTCCAGTGCGAGTGTTTCGCCATCGAGGACCACCGACTCGCAGGGAAGTGCACGGACCAGTTCCACCAGCTCGGGCACACCGGCGGTGATGTCGCGCAGGGTGCGGGTGTAGATGCTCACGTCGGATCCCGAGCGATGCACCTGAATTCGGGCACCGTCCAGCTTGTACTCGACCGTCACGTCCCCCGCCAGCTGCTCCCAGGCACCCCGAAGAGACTCCGCCGGCGACGCCAGCATCGGGCGAACCGGCCGACCGACTTCGAGTCGAAAGGCGTTCAATGCCTCGACACCACCGGTCATGGCGGCGACGGCAGTGGCAGACAATCGACCGGACAGCATGAACGCGCGCCGCACCGACGCCTGCGGCAGAGCTGTGGCAGCGGCGACAGCGTCGACCATGATGCCCTCGAGCGCACCTTGCCTCAGCTCGCCCGTGACCAACCTGATGACGAACGCACGCTCGTCGGCAGTGGTCCGCGAGAACAAGTCCAGCAGCAGGGCAGAACGTCGCGCAGCCGAACCAGCGCCCGACGTCGCCGCCACCTCGGACAACTTCTCGTCCACCTCGGCAACGGTCAGCGTCGACTCCGATGCGGACGGGACATCCAGATCTGCGAGTGTGCGCCAGCCGACCCCGATTCGCCCCTGTGGCAATTCGCCCGACAACCACGACACCGCCGGCGCGATATCAGCCGCCTGAGCCTCGGACAGCACAGCACCGAGCACCTCGATCTTGACCTTGCGCGAACGCGTCGCGGCCACGGCCCGAGAGGTTTCGACAATCCTGGACATCAGCACTCATCGAACATAACCGCACCCACCGACTGGCCTACCCAACCGGGTCATTCCGCAGGCTCCACTCCTGCCTGACATTCAATTGTTACCGCTGTGACTCCAGCGGCCGGTGTTCTTGCTGTTACGTTCGATGTATGCCTGTGACGTCCCGAGCAGGAGTGAAGCCTGCGGAACGACCCGGCGGCCGGCCGGCGACGGGTCAGCTGAATCCCACCACCCGGTCGCCCCAGGCAGCGCGCATGTCTCCGTCGGGATCGTCGACGAGAGTGTCGGACGTATCGATCACCAGAGTCCATCGATTCTTCTCGGTGTACGGGGCCCAGTGCTTGGACGCGTCCAGCGCGGCCGGTACTCCGTACCGCGCGAAGGCCAGCCACCGCCGCTGCATCCGGGCCGACACCGCCATCGCCGGTTTCCGACCCCCCAGCCAGAAGGTGGGATCTCGGTTGAGAGTTCCGAAATTGCCGAACACGTACGGCAGTTCGGTCGCGTGGCCGGCCCCTACTCGCGCGGCCTTGAGCATCGGCGTCGCGTGATCGAAACGGTACATCCAGGTCGGCGAATGTCTACTGTGCCCGTCGGCGATCCACAGACTCGGCATGACGAAGCCTGCATCACGCGAGATCGCCTGCGCCCCAGCGGGTTTGTTCCTGTCCGGGTAGGCGGCCATGATCTCCGCGATGCGCGAGGCGGGCATGTCCGCGTGATCGTGCGCGATGGCCCGGAACATCTCCGAGACGGTGTCGGACGTGATCGGCATCAACGGGGACTTCATGAACCGGAAGATCGAGGGCTCGTCGTGGTTGGTGCCGATGATCAACGGAATTCTGTGCGAGAGACCTTTTTGAAAGGCCGCGACCGGGTAACGGGGCACGATGTCTCCGTCGACGACGGGCGAAAGTCCCAGTGTCCCAGGCACTGTGGTCGGAATCTCGTAGCAGAGGGTGTCCCCCGCGGTGACCAGTCTGCTGAAGTGCATCTCGAGCAACTCGCCGACGTCGTCGCGGTCGACCCCCACGAGCTCGAGGAACCGGGCGGCCACCGCAGCGCCGCGTTCGGGACCGTACACGGACGTGGCCGGGGCACTTTGCACGATCGCTCGATGGAAGAGCCCCTCGGCCTTGGGCGAGGTCATCAGAGTGGTAACCGACGCGCCCCCGGAGGACTCGCCGAAGACGGTGATCTCGTCGGGGTCCCCACCGAAGGCGGAGATGCACTCCCGGACCCAGTGCAGCGCCGCAATCTGGTCGCGCAAGCCGAGATTGGTCTCGAAGACGTGCTCGTCGGTGGAGAAGGACGACAGATCGAGAAAGCCGAATGCGCCGAGACGAAAGTTGATCGAGACCACGACCACGTCGCCGTTCTCGCTCAGATGTCGCCCGTCGTACACCTGTTGCGCGGACGAACCGAGCGAATACGCGCCGCCGTGGATCCACACCAGCACCGGACGCAGTTCGCCGTCCGGCCGTGGTGCCCACACGTTGAGCGACAGGCAATCCTCGGAGATCGACAACGACGGATCGATCGGGACCGGGCTGTCGCGGCCCTGCGGTGCCATCGCACCGAAGTGCAGACCGTCGAGCACGCCGTTCCACGGCTGCAGGGGACGCGGTGCTCGAAACCGCAACTCACCCACCGGCGGCGTCGCGTACGGAATACCCCTCCAGGCGACGGTCGGCGATGCATCGCCCGCAACCGGGTAGCCGAGAACGTCGCCGTACGGCGTGCTCACACGCACGGTGGAGTCGGACGTGGTGTCGTCCATCGCACCTCCCTTCGGGTCGTTGCTCAACGTACCAACTCCATCCCCGACGCCGGCCTCCTCGAAACCCCCGGCAGCGCTCCCATCGAACCGAGGAACGAGTCATGAAGAGAATTGGATCCGCCCTGGCGGCGGTCGTCGGAGTGTGCCTGTTGTCTGCCTGCGGTTCGGGCGGCGGAGGTGACGGACCCATGGCGACGGTCATCACCGACCGCCCTCAGCCGATCACCGCGGTTCCGACCACCGACCGTGGCCTGCCGTCGAGCAGTGTGCCTGCCAAGCCGTCCTCCACGACACCGTCCTCCACGACACCGTCCAGCACCACGAAGACCACGCCGAGTGCGGCTGCCCAGCAAGCGAACCCGACGCAATACGCGGGCAAGGCTCCGGGCTGGTACTACTTCACGAGCCCCAGCGGCAAGTTCGAGTGCGGTATAGCCGTACAAGAGACGTCGATCGCCGGTTGCCACGGCTCGCTGCCCGACTCGGCCCCCGAGGTGACCGACAGTGCATCCTCCGACCGGGTGAAACCCAATTCCGTGCAGATCATCGCCGGCTCCCCCGCGAAGTTCGAGAGCCTGGGCGATCCCAAGTTCCACCGATTCGACGGACCCGCGGCGGCACTCCCGTACGGCGAAGAACTCACCGTCGCGGGTAGTGGATCCACCAACGGGCTTCGATGCAGCGTCGACGAGCAGACCGGAGTCACCTGCACCGATCAGGTCGGCCACGGTTTCACCGTCTCGGACGACGATTTCGACCTTCGCTGACGGCGTCGTTCGCGCGGCGAAAGACCAGGCGTAATGTCCCAGGACGGTACGACAATCCCTGCCGTACGGTCTCCCCAGCGGCCGGCGCCCGCGCGCGGCCAGAAGGTGCATCACACATGAATCAGACCTCGGACCGTCACACAGCGAAGGTCATCGGCGTCAGCGTCGCCGCCGCTGTAGGCGGCTTCCTGTTCGGCTTCGACAGTTCGGTCATCAACGGAGCTGTCGATTCGATCGAAGACCACTTCTCTCTCGGCTCGTTCACCACCGGCTTCGTGGTTGCGATCGCCCTGATCGGCTGCGCGATCGGTGCCTGGTTCGCCGGTAGCCTCGCCGATCGCTGGGGCCGCAAGAAGGTGATGCTGCTCGGCTCGGCCCTGTTCGTCATTTCCTCGGTCGGCTCCGGGCTCGCGTTCAGCGTTCCCGATCTCATGCTCTGGCGTGTGCTCGGCGGTCTCGGCATCGGCATCGCGTCGGTCATCGCACCGGCCTACATCGCCGAAATCGCGCCCGCCAAATGGCGTGGCGCGCTGGCCTCGCTGCAGCAATTGGCGATCACCATCGGTATCTTCGCTGCCCTACTGTCCGACGCCCTTCTCGCGGGTGCGGCCGACGGAGCCTCCAACGACCTGTGGTTCGGTGTCGAGGCGTGGCGCTGGATGTTCCTCGTCGGTGTGGTCCCCGCTCTGGTCTACGGAATCCTGGCCACCCTGATCCCGGAGTCACCCCGCTACCTGGTGGGTCAGCATCTGGACGAGGAAGCCGCCGCGGTTCTGGCGAACATCACCGGCGAGCTGCATCCCGACGAGCGAGTGCACGAGATCAGGCTGACGCTGCGCAAGGAGGCCCGATCGTCGTTCGCCGACATCCGTGGCCCCAAGTTCGGTCTGCAGCCGATCGTCTGGGTGGGCATCACGATGGCCGTCCTGCAACAGCTGGTCGGCATCAATGCGATCTTCTACTACTCGACGACGCTGTGGCGGTCGGTCGGGTTCACCGAGGACCAGTCGTTCACCACCTCGGTCATCACCGCGGTCATCAACGTGGCCATGACGTTCGTGGCGATTCTGTTCGTCGATCGCATCGGCAGGCGCAAGCTGCTGATGGCGGGGTCCATCGGAATGTTCGTCGGACTCGTCATGGCATCCGTCGCCTTCTCGCAGGCGACCGGCAGCGGCGACGAGGTCAGTCTGCCGTCGCCGTGGGGTGCGATCGCGTTGGTCGGGGCGAATCTGTTCGTCATCTTCTTCGCATCGACCTGGGGACCGATCATGTGGGTCATGCTCGGCGAGATGTTCCCCAACCGGATGCGCGCCATGGCTCTCGGCATCGGTACGGCTGCGAACTGGATCGCCAACTTCGCTGTCACGCTTGCTTTCCCACCACTGACGTCGTCCGTCGGACTGTGGGTCATCTACGCCGGCTTCGCGCTCTTCGCTGCGCTGTCGTTCCTCTTCGTCAAGTCCAACATCCGCGAGACCAAGGGCATGGAGCTCGAGGACATGCTGGGCTAGACCCAGGCCGAGGTGAAGGGGCAGTAACACCGGCACATCGTGACCGGTGTTACTGTCACTGACGTTCTGACACGGGGTGTGTCCGCCGATGCGGATGCTGAGATCAAACCCGCCGAACCTGATGCAGGTAATACTGACGAAGGGATGTCAAGGCGATGACGCCTGTTGTATCTGCGGACCCGGTCCGCTTCACCGATCGACTCTGGGACGCATCCGCGCACATCAGACGCGCGATCGACGATCTCGAATTTCTCTGCCTACTCGGTGCGGGAACCCTTCCACTCGACGCGTTCCGTCGATATCTGGAACAGGATTCGCTGTATCTCGGTGGCTACGTGAAGTCGCTGTCCCTGCTGGCAGCGCACGCGCCGACACCGGTGGCCGGAGCCTTCTGGGCCGGCGCTGCAGCGAGTGCGATGGACGAGGCCGCCTCGCACGAGGCCATGCTCACCGGAGACGTTCTCCCGCCCTCCGCCGAGACGCCGACGCCTTCACCGGCATGCCTCGGCTACACCTCCTACCTGACGGCCGTCGCCGCGACCGAGCCGTATCCCGTTGCGGCGGCTGCTGTTCTGCCGTGCTTCTGGATCTACGCCGACGTCGGCCGCTCGCTCGCCGGAGCGGCGAAAGCCGTGCTGGCACGCGATCCCGGTCATCCCTACGCACAGTGGGTGGCCAACTACGACGCACCCGAATTCCATGCCATCGTCGATGCCGCAAAGGGCTTCGTCGACGACGCGGCCGACTCTGCGACGGAACTGCAGCGTGAGCAGATGATCGACGCCTTCGTCGTTGCGTCGAGGTACGAATTGATGTTCTGGGACAGCGCATTACACCCCACTCCGTGGCCATCGACCGAGAGCGCGGTGCACGCATGAGAACGTCTCGATTGCTCACGGTGATGGTGGCGACGGTCCTCGCAACCACGGTGATGGCCGGCTGCTCGCAGTCGACGGATTCCGACACCATCCGTTTCGCCCTCGACTGGACTCCCAACACCAATCACACCGGCCTCTACGTCGCCCTTCAGGAGGGCTACTTCGCCGACGCCGGGCTCGATGTGGAAGTACTGCCGTACAACAACACGGCCGCAGACACGCTCGTCGATGCAGGCAACGCCGAATTCGGTATCAGCACCCAGAGTTCGACGGTCTTCGCCAGATCGGCCGGCGCCCGGACCGTGTCCGTCCTCGCACCACTGCAGCACTGGGCCACCGGCATCGGAGTGCGTGCGGATCGGGACGACATCGCGAGCCCACGCGCACTCGACGGCAAGGTCTACGCCGGTTTCGGTGAATCCGGCGAGCAGGCCGGGCTCCGGCAGGTCATCGAGAACGACGGTGGCACAGGCGAATACGAGACCGTCGTGCTCGGCACATCGGCCTACGAGGCGGTGTACTCCGGCACTGCCGACTTCACCGTGTCCTACCTCGCGTGGGAGGGCATCGAGGCAGAGCACAGCGGAACGCCGATGAAGTACTTCGATTACACCGATTACGGGTTCCCCGACGCCTACGCCATCACCATCAGCGGAAACGAGCCGTGGCTGGCTGCGCATCCGGACGAGGCGAAGAAGTTCGTGCAGGCGCTGCAGCGTGGCTACCAACTCGCAGCGGACGATCCGGACAAGGCGGCTCAGGATCTGATCGACGCCAATCCCGGTACGTTCACCGACGAATCGTTGGTGTTCGAGAGTCAGAAGATGCTCGCAGAGAAGTACATGAAGGATTCCGCGGGCGAGGTCGGACGACAGAGCATCGAGACGTGGACCGCGTACTCGAAGTTTCTCTACGACAGCGGGGTACTCACCGATCAGAACGGTGCACCGCTGAGCGCCGAACCGGACTGGTCCACCTATTTCACCGATGACTACCTCGGCGATCGATGAGCCGGTGACCGCTGAGCGAGATACGTTCTCGCTCAGCGGTGTCCGAGCTTCGTTGCGGTGGGCATGGCCCGCGGTGACCGTCGTCGTCCTGTCGATCGCGGTGTGGCAGATCTATGTCGAGGTCAGCGGCATCAGGCCACAGGTACTGCCCTCCCCCGGCCGCGTTCTCACGCAGGGCTGGGCCCAACGCGAGGCGATTGCCGAGAATGCCGCAGCGACACTGCAGGTGACACTCGTCGGTTTCGCAGTCTCTCTCGTGCTGGCCTGGCTGCTCGCCATCGCCGTGGACTTCTCGCCGTGGCTGCGCCGCGCGTTCGTACCCTTGTTCGTCGTCTCGCAGACACTGCCGATCATCGCCATCGCACCGCTGCTCATCATCTGGTTCGGGTTCGGACTGTTACCGAAGATTCTCGTGATCGCACTGGCGACGTTCTTTCCCATGGCCATCGGGCTCATCGAGGGGTTCGCCGCCGCAGATCGCGACGCGCGAGCCCTCCTGGCCACCATGGGGGCCGGCCGCTGGCAGCAGTTCCGCTACGTACGGCTGCCGTCGGCACTTCCTCGATTCTTCACCTCGCTTCGCATCGGCATCACCTACGCCGTCGTCGGTGCGATCTTTGCCGAATACGCAGGAGCCACCGCAGGACTCGGTATCTACATGAGTCAGCAGAAGAATTCGTTCCGTACCGATTTGGTACTTGCAGCCGTTGCCGTCACCGCGGTGATCAGCGTGCTCCTGTTCGTCTCGACGTTCGTGGTCGAACGCGTCGTCGCCCCGTGGGCACGTCAGGGCTCGGCGGGGCACAATGTCTGAACTCGAGCACAGCATCGACATCTCGGCTCTGAGAAAATCGTTCGGCGGAAAACCGGTACTCGACGGCGTGTCCTTCGGCGTCCGGCCCGGTGAATTCGTGTCGATCATCGGTCCGAGCGGCTCGGGCAAGAGCACGGTGTTCAACATGCTCGCCGGCCTCGATACACCCGATTCGGGCTCGGTCCGAGTTCCGCCGTGTGCCTACATGCCGCAGAAGGACCTGCTGTTCCCGTGGCGATCGGTGCTCGACAACACCTCGCTCGGCCTCGAAGTACAAGGCGTCGCCAAGAAGGAGGCACGAGCGCGGGCACGCGAGTTGTTCCCGGTGTTCGGTCTCGACGGGTACGAGTCCGCTCGCCCGTCCGAACTGTCCGGTGGCATGCGGCAACGAGCAGCACTGCTGCGCACCGTGGTGCAGGGACGGTCGGTGTTGCTGTTGGACGAGCCCTTCGGGGCATTGGACTCGTTGACCCGTAGTGACATGCAGGCCTGGCTGCAGCAGGTCTGGTCGGAGTTCAGGTGGACGGTGCTGATGATCACCCACGACATCCGCGAGGCGGTCTACCTGTCCGATCGGGTGGTGGTCCTCTCGCCGCGACCCGCCCACGTTCGACGGCAGGTCGACGTACCGCTGCCTCGACCCCGGGAGCTCGAGATCGTCACGACGCCACAGTTCGCCGCCGTCGAGAAGCAGTTGATGGATGTTCTGTCGAGCACGCCGAACCATTGACCGAGCCGATGCAGGGCTCAGTCGACGCAGGGGATGCCGCCGTTGCTGTGCACACCCTGGTCCGGGGCGGCCGGTAGGTCCTGGGACGGCTCGGGTACGGCTACCTCGAGCGGTGGTGGTGCCGGATCCGACGTCGGATCGAGGGCTGCGGGCGTCGGTTGCGCAGGACCGATCAATCGCGCTGCCTCGGCTCTGATGGCGTCGACGTCGACGAGATTGACGTCCTGACCGTCGACGGTGTCGTAGCCCGTGATCGGCAGCGTGTAGAAGTCGATATCACCCTTCATGACGGCACCGGCTCCCCCGGCAAGGCCGATCGGGTCGAGGCCCGCGTCGATGACGATGTCGTTCTTGGTACCCGCGATCAGCGCACGCAATTCGCTGATGTTCGCCAGCACGCCGGATGCGCTGAGCTTGGCCATCACCCCGGCCACGAACGCCTGCTGCCGCTTGGTTCTGTCGAGGTCACCGTTGTCGAGTCCGTGCCGTTGACGCACGAAGGACAACGCCTGAGTCGCGCTCAATTCCTGCGCACCCGCGGGGAAGTCCGCACCCGAGTACGTATCGTGCACCGGGTTGTTCAGGCAGACCTGGATCGGGCCGACTGCCGTCGCCACGTCGTAGAACCCCAGAAGATTGACTTCCGCGAAATGATCGATCGGCACATCGAGGAGATCGCGAACGGCCGTCAGCGTCGAGCGGCGGCCCGCCTCGCGTGCCCGACGCTCACGCTCGGCCGCGTCGGTGACACCCTCGTCGAGCAATTGGGTGTCGGCATCGGCCTTGGCGAGCCCGTAGGCCTCCTTGATCTTGCGCTTGCCGTATCCGGGAACGTCGACGTAGTCGTCGCGCGGCATCGACAGCGCTGTCGCTCGTCCACCGCCGGCCGGAAGATGCACCAGCAGAAGCGTATTGGTGTTGTATCCGCCGACGTCGCTGTCACCGGCATGCAGGGTGTCGGTGACGAAAGCGGCCGGCAGATCGTTGCCGTCCATGTCCTTACGACTGTCGAGCCCGATCAGCAGAATGTTGGTGTCGGCACCGTTGACATCCGGATCGTTGTTCGCGATACCGTCGAGCGCATCGGAGGTGGTCAGTCCGGTGGTTGCCTCCCGGTACACCGCGAATCCGACGCCACTGACTGCAACGGACGCCACCGCCGCCGTCGCAACGAGCACTCGGCCGATCCGCAGCGCAACAGCGTGGTCGCCGGACGGACGCGCCAACCGGTGGCGTCCTGGTCCACGTTCGATGCCGCTACCAGGGCCGTTCGGTTGCACCCTGACAGGCTACTCGGCTCTCACACGGGCGAGATCGTGCCCAGACGCCGCGCGAGCTCATCGACGGCCGAGAATGCCGCGTCGAGGCTGGCCCGAGCCTGCGGAATCTTCGGTGCCAGACCGGCAACCCGCTCGGCAAGGGTCAGGTCGATCGGGACGAAATGCACGTCCATGCCCAGTGCAGCGCCGAGAACCTGCCGCAGCTGCCCCGTGGTGTGGTCGATCGACGCTGCCTCCGAGCCCGGGGTGTACTCGTTCCCCCGACTGGTGACCACAACCGCAGGCTTGCCGACGAGTGGTGCTGTATCGCCGTCGAACGGCACCGTGATGCCGGGAACGTGCACGTAGTCGATCCACGCCTTCAGCGTCGACGGGATCGACCAGTTGTACATCGGCGCACCGATCAGTACGACGTCCGCGGAGATCAGTTCCTCGACCAGCTCGACTTGAAGAGCCTCGGCTGCCGCGTCCACGGTCTCGTCGGCAGTCCGCAGGTGCGGCGCCCAATGCAGTGCCGAGGTCGGCAGATGTGGCAATGCATTGACGTGCAGATCACGGCGAATCACCGAATGATCGGTTCCGATGCTGTGCCACGCGTCCGAGAAGTGGGCTGTCACCCGACGGCTGATCGAACGGGACAGGTCGGCAGACGAATCCAGGTGCAACAACTGCGGCACTGAAACACTCCTCGGATGGTGGGTGTCCCGAGCCTAGGCGAACCGGACGCTCCTATCCTGGTCGGATGGACTTCCGATTCGTCACCCGCGCGCTGAGTTCGCGCTCCGCCGCACGAATCACGACGGCACTGCACGAGAACACGGACACGGACGTCGATGTCCGTCTCGGCGGAGTGTCGGTGGACCTGGACGACCCCGCGCGCGCTGCGGTGCTCGAACTGCTCACCCAGCTGGCCACCGCCAGGGCTGTGGCCATCGGAACCGTCGAAGAACTGCTGACGACCTCGCAAGCGGCAGAGGTACTCGGTGTCTCCGACACCTACGTCCGGCGTTTGGCCGACGCCGGAGACCTACCGATCGAAATGCGTGGCACCCACCGACGCTTCCGGCTGGAAGACCTTCTGCGACACCGTGATCGATTTCGCTGACGGGCTGCGGTGGCCGATCAGCCGGCCTCGCGCTCGAACTGCTCGGACTGCAATGTCATGAGGTCACGAAACGCGTGGCCGGCTGCACGCCACAGCTGTTCCGCATCGATGTAGTCCACGCCGCGAAGGTCGACGTCTCCCAGATACGCCCCGACGTCGACCGACAGCATCCCGATCACCGACGACACCTCTGCATCGAGGTACGTCACCCGCGTGTTCTGGAGTTCTCGAAACTGCGTCGAGAAGAACTCCGCCGGAATTCTCCGATCGACGAACTGTGCGATGAGAAAAAGGAAGCGGGACGAATGAGCGGATGCCGCTCGGTATGACTGCTCCATGGTGAATACCTCTCCCCACGGTCGACAGCACCCCTCGCACTGTCGACCGTCGAGCTCGCTGAGACCCGAAACCCGATGCACAGACGAACTCTCGAGCATCGATTCGACCCAGCGATTGAAACAGGGAGCTCGTCGTACAAGCGCTAGGTTAATCAGACACTTCGACGGTTTCCGCACGTTGCGCGAAGTTGGTGAAAGCTCACAAGATCACCGCGTTCACCTGCTAGTTCTTACTGAAAGGAACCGAGAGGGGCGCGATCGGGAGTGTCCAACTGCCAGAACTGCCAGCCGTCCCGCTCCTCGACATCTCCACTGATGTGCGTGGCGACGGCACTGGCGGCGACGGACGGGTTGTCGAACCGTCGACCCTCCATCGGCCCGGCCGTGATTTCCAGGCGCTGAGTCTGCGGGTCGAATCGCCCACTGAGCCGGTATCCCTCGCAATCGGCCACCACCCGTACCCGGTTGTCGATCACTTCCTCTTCGACGACGACCTTGGACTTCCGCGTTGCTTTGACCCTGGGCGTGCGAACCCACGTCTGCTCGGGTCCGACGTCGACGGACGTGTCCAAGGTGGCGCTCAGTCCCAGCAGTTCCCAGCGTTCACTGCCGTGAGCCACCCTGTCGACTGCAATGGCGTGATGCCCGGTTCGCGTCCGCAGCGGCGAATCCTGCACCCACAGATCCACTTCTCCACGAATGTCCGACGCCATCTCCTCGGAGGACACCATGTAGAACCGCGGTTCCTCGGTTGCCAGGTCCACGAACACCCAGTACGACGACCCCGTGTCGTCGCTCTCGAGCGACTCGTCCTGCCTGCGGGCCTTCCAGTCGCCCGTGACCTTCGATCGCACCCGCACGATGCACGAGGACTTACCGTCCATCGACCAGACCTGAACGGGATTGCGACGCGAGGTGGTCAGACGCTCCGCGCGTCCACCGCGCTGCGCGACGGTTCTGATGAAAGCCTTGATTCCCCGGTCGGATGTGTCTTCCACGGTTTGCCGCCTTAAGCCTCGAGCGCCCCGTACTTATGAAGAGAGGTGTTGCGACGGGTGGCGCTCGCACGACTCGGTTTCCCTCAGCCTACTGCGTCGATGCGTGCTCGAGTAACTACCGGAAGATCGCCGTTCGGCTGCCGGTTACCGTGGAGACATCGAATACTGCCAGGAGGTACCGCAATGCCGGTGACGATCACCCATGACACCGCCGCCCACCGATTCGAAATTCACGTCGACTCCGAGCCGGCCGGGTACTCCGAGTACTTCGAGTCGAACGGCGTCCGAACCTTCCACCACACCGTGACACTGCCTCGGTTCCGCGGCCGAGGGCTGGCCGCCGCGCTCACCGAATACGCCCTCGACGACACCAGCACGCAGGGCCTCCAAGTGGTCCCTGCGTGCTGGTTCGTGCGCGACTTCATCGACGCAGCCGGCGATCGATATTCACATCTGGTCAAACGATGACCGGTCAGCGATTTGCCGAGACGAATCCGGACCCGATACCGGATTCAGAACTGTCACCGTTTCCGGGTGTTTCCTCGTCGTCCCAAGTGGCTTTCCCGACCGATTCCTGAACGGGTTCGATTCGTTCCTGTGCCGCAACACTTTCCGCAGCCCGCTCGGCTGCTACGCGACGCCGTTCGTAGTTCTCGACACCCCGGGCAACCCGTTGTCGATGTTCACTCAAGACATGTTCGTAGTACATCTGTTCTCCTACAGAAAGAATGGACGCCTCACACGGAGCACAGCCGTGCGGCGCAAAATAGTCGACGCGTCGTTGTCGAGGCTCATCGGCCTCGATCCGCGAAAGCTCTACTCAGAGAGCGTGATCGGCAATAGCCGCGGATCGCGTGTAGACGACGCCCCGGCCTGCGAGCTCGAAATTTGCTGCCATTGTCCACCTCCACGACCGATGCGATGTATCCGTACGACGATCATGCACTGCCGAGGCATCGAACTCCACTGATTAAATTCGGCGCTCGAGAATTGTTGTGCAGCTGGGCGTTCCAGGGGCGCACTCGAACGAGTGGTGGAGTGTGGCCCGACTACTCCGATTCGATCGGTCGGTAAACCTTCCAGGTATACGCAAACGCGCGCGTGTTTGTCAGGTACGCGCAGTCTGCTGTCGCTGTTCTGCTCGCGTGTGCGAACGGGGTGGGGTGGCGCGCCTCAGCGGGCGACACGGTTGGGGATCACCGATCCCCTTTGTCTGCGCGATGCGCTCGCGTATGCGACGGGGGGTGGGTGTTGCGAGTGAACGTCCGGCACTGTCGGAGGCGACGTGGTGCCGGCACCTCTGGTGCTATGCGAATGCGCGCGCGTTTGCCGGGTGCGCGCAGTGTGGTGTCACTGTTCTGCTCGCGTGTGGCGAACGCGCGCGCGTTCGCGGCCCGGGGGCGAGGGGACGGGGGGTCCGTATGGCGATGATGGGACTGGGGGTGCACGTGTGGATGCCTGCGCGTTCAGCAGCGCGAGCGGTGCATACTGTTGTGTGGGTGTTGGTTTCGAATGCAAAATGCCCCTGACCACGGGTGGTCAGGGGCATTTTGGGATGTTGTGTTCGGCGGTGTCCTACTCTCCCACACCCTGTCGAGTGCAGTACCATCGGCGCTGGAGGGCTTAGCTTCCGGGTTCGGAATGGGACCGGGCGCGTCC
>NZ_NOYR01000021.1:0-661479 GCF_002258885.1 Rhodococcus sp. 06-1474-1B
GGCGAAGGTGAGGATCAGGGCGGCGTGGTCGACGGACATGACGCCGGTGTTCACGGCGTCGGCGATGTCGGGGAAGTTCTTCAACCCGCGAGCGAGGGCGACGATCTTGTTCGCTTTGCTCGGGGTGAGGAGGGTGGTGGAGGTCAGCCACCCTGCGGGGCCGGGGAAGCCGAGCTTCTCCCGGCTGACGCGGGTGTCGATGTCGGCGACGAGGGCGATCCGCCGGGCCTCCAACAGTTGGATCTTGTGGGAGACATCAGCAGCGTCGGCGAGGAGTTCTGCCTCGCTCAGTTGCCAGATCTCCGTCGTCATGGACCAAGTATATCGAACAAGTGTTCGACTGGCAACCATAGTGTAATCGAAAACTATTGCTGTGCATAAGGATTCGCGAGCCGGAACCTGTCGGTGGTACATGCTAAGAGGGATGACCTACTGCACGAGGGACCCCTGGTGATACAGAATCGTCCACTCCCCTGCCCGTCGCTGCCAGAGTGTCGCTCGCCGGGTGCGTCTGTCCATCTGCAGCAGCGAGTACGTCAACAGGTACGTGTCCGAGGCGATCTCACGGACCTCGAATTCACTGGCTTCCCAGTCGATATCGCGGTCGCCGAACGGGTCCTCCCGATAGCGCTTCTCGAGAACGGCCCACACCTCGTCACGGTCGTATCGGGTACCGGACGCGCCGACCCCCCAGAAATCGACATCGGTCAGACGATCGAAGTCGTCACGCGTGATGCCGTACTCACGGCGGTGAAATATGGGTTCACGCCGTTCGAGCTCTGCGAGCACGGATCGCACGTCGACCACCGGTCTGCCTGCGGCAGCGTCAGCCGATGGTTCCGAGCGAAGCCAGTGTCTTGACCACGGCGCGCGCGGCCTCGGCACCCTTGGTTTCGAGGTGCGCGGTGAAGAAGGCGTTGTGATCGGCGTGTTCGTGGAAGTGATGAGGAGTCAGAACCACCGAGAACACGGGGACGTCGGTGTCGAGCTGCACCCGCATCAGCCCGTCGATCACCGCCGTTTCGACGAAGTCGTGTCGGTAGATTCCGCCGTCCACGACGAGCGCTGCGGCGACGATCGCCGCATACTTTCCGGTTCTGGCGAGCCGCTGCGCGTGCAGCGGGATCTCGAATGCTCCGGGCACCTCGAAGACGTCGACCGCGGTGTCGGCATGGCCCAACTGCTCGAGTTCGGCGGAGAAACCCACCCGCGCACGATCGACGATGTCCAGGTGCCAGGCGGCATGGACGAAGGCAATGGATCCGGCGAGTGGAGTGGTCATGGATGCGATGCTAGCGGTATCGCTCGTCGAGCAAGTCGAGTGTTGCGCCATCGAATTCGCCGGAGAAATACTTCTGCAACACTTCGACGAAAACGGACTGTCCCTTGGTAGCTTCGGCGAAAAGCGTCATGGACGAGTGCAGCTTCAGATTGTCCGGGTAACCGAAGATCTCGTCGACCGTACTGCCCTCGATCGCAAGAGTGAGCTGCGCGGCTTTCTTCAGGCGTGGCCCGAGAACTTCGTGGGACAGGTACAGCTCGGCCTCGGTCAGGTCTGCGATGCCGAAGTGCTGAGCGGTGGCACTGCGGCCCAGGCCGGCCAACTGCGGAAACACGAACCACATCCAGTGCGTCTGCTTCCGGCCTGCCTTCAACTCCTTGACCACGACGTTCCAGACGGGATCCTGGGCGTCGACGAAGCGTTGCAGGTCGTATTCGGTCATACCGACAACTTAGCGACACAGGAGTGGAGCCCGCGGAATGACCCGATGGCAGGAGTGGAGCCCGCGGAATGACCCGATGGCAGGAGTGGAGCCCGCGGAATGCCCCGATGGCAGGAGTGGAGCCTGCGGAACGACTCGGACGGGTGGGAGTGGAGCCTGCGGAACGACCCGATGGCAAGAGTGGAGCCTGCGGAACGACCCGGTCAGGTGAATCCGCGGAGCAGGGTGTCGACCGTGGCGTCGAGCAGGTCATCGGCAGGCATGCCGTCGAGGAGGTCGCCGGCGGCGAGCACGGCGAGTCCGTGGACGCTCGCGAACGCGACGCGGGCGAGGACGGCAGGCGATGCTTCGGTGATGACTCCCGCGTCCATCGCAGCGTGCAGCAAGGATTCCGTCGCCGCCATGCTTTCGTGCGCAACGTCTTTGAGTTGTTCGCTGGCCTCGGGGTGATGCTTGGTGCTGTACATGACGTCCAAGAGCTGCGGGTGTTCGACGGCAAAACCCAGGTAGGCGCGGGCGACACCACGAAACTTGGCCAGCAGCTCTCCCGGACCGGTGGCCGCGTCGACCATTCGCCGATTCATTTCCTGAAAGCCGTGCAGCGCCAACGCATCCAGCAGTGCTTGCTTGTCGCGGAAGTGGCGCGCGGGGGCTGCGTGACTGACACCCACGTCTCGGGCCAACTGCCGCAGCGACAGCGCATCCACGCCGTCGCGGGCGATGCTCTGCTCGGCCTCCTCCAGGAGCACCGCGCGCAGATCACCGTGGTGGTAGCGCTCCGTTGCCATGGACTCACCCTAGGCGATGTTGGCGTTGACAACAATGATGACAGTGCCTACATTTGCTCGCATGACATCCACAGCACTCATCACCGGGGCGAGCTCCGGCCTCGGCGAGGAATTCGCACATCGCTTTGCCGCACGCGGCGAGAACGTCGTCCTCGTGGCACGACGGGCGGACCGACTCGAGACACTTGCCCGCCGCATCGAAGCAGACCATGGCGTCACCGCGACCGCCGTCGCCATGGACCTGGGCGTGCCGGGCATCGGCGAGTCACTACGAAAGGCGTTGGCCGACAAAGGGGTAACACCCACCACGCTGGTCAACAATGCAGGATTCGGGACCCACGGGCGCTTTCGCGACGAGGATCCGGCGCGGGTGGCGTCGGAAATCGCATTGAACGTCAGCGCGCTGGTGGATCTGACACATGCGTTTCTGCCGAATCTGACCGGCGCGTTGATCAACATCGCGAGTACCGCTGCGTATCAGCCCACTCCGAACATGGCGGTATACGGGGCGACGAAGGCGTTCGTACTGAACTTCACCGAGGCGCTCGCCTACGAGTACCGCACGTCACCGCTGAAGATCCTCGCTCTCTCCCCCGGCCCGACGCGCACCGAGTTCTTCGACGTCGTCGGATCCGAGGATGCCGCAGTGGGCAACTTCCAGACCTCCGAGCAGGTGGTCTCGACGGCCATGCGCGCCTTGGACTCTCGCCGTACCCCTGCCAGCGTCGTGTCCGGTCTGTCCAACAAGATCAGCGCCGGCAGTGTGCGTCTCGCGCCACGCTCGTTGGCCGCATTGATCAGCGGTCGCCTACTGAAGGCCTGACCTCTAACCCCGCGTTCGACGCGAATCGATTACCCCCGTGTCGAATCCGGCCAAATGCAGTCCGCCGTGGAAGCGGGCGTGTTCGATCTTGAGGCACCGGTCCATGACGACGTTCAGTCCCGCCGCCTCGGCGTCGTGGGCCACCTGCTCGTGCCACAACCCGAGCTGCAACCAGATCGTCTTCGCCTGCGCGGCAATGGTTTCGCTCAACACCTCCGGGAGATCGTCGTACTTGCGAAAGACGTCGACCAGGTCCGGACTCTTCGGTAGATCCGCGAGAGTCGGATAGACGGTCGTTCCTTCGATGTCCGAGACCGTCGGATTGACGAGAAATATTTCGTAGTTGCTTGTCGAGGACAGATACCGATTGACGAAATAGCTTGCTCGCGAAGGGTTCTTGGACGCACCGACGATCGCGACGGTTTTCGTCTCACGCATGATCCGCTGACGGTCCTGAGCGGAGGGTCCCTGCCAGGTTCGTTCGCTCATGACCGCGCCTTCCCGGTTGCCAGCGTCAAGGCCTGATCGAGATCCCACAGCAGGTCCTCACCGTCTTCGAGGCCGACACTGATCCGAATGAGTTCGGGCCCCACCCCCGCGCCGGCCAGTTGATCATCGCTGAGCTGTCGGTGGGTGGTGCTGGCCGGATGGATGACCAGGGTACGTACGTCGCCGATGTTCGCGACGTGGCTGGCCACCTGGACGCTCTCGACAAACGTACGGCCGGCGTCCCGACCACCTTCGATGCCGAATGCGAACACCGCGCCCGGACCCGAGGGCAGATATTTCGCGGCGCGATCGTGGTGCGAATGACTCTGCAGTCCAGCCCATCTCACGTACTCGATGCGTGGGTCCGCCTCGAGCCACTCGGCGACGACGCGCGCATTGGCCAGGTGCGCGTCCATGCGCTGCGGCAACGTCTCGACGCCCTGGATCAGCGTGAAGGCAGAGTGCGGAGCCAGTGCTGCACCGATGTCGCGCAGTTGCTCACTGCGCAGTTTGGTGAGAAATCCGTACTCCCCGAAGTTGCCCCACCACGACAGGCCGCCGTACGAGGCCACCGGCTCGGTCATCTGCGGGAACTTGCCTCGGCCCCAATCGAATCGACCGGATTCCACCACGACGCCGCCGAGCGTGGAGCCGTGACCGCCGAGGAACTTCGTTGCCGAGTGGATGACGATGTCGACTCCGAACTCGATCGGCCGGCTCAGCCACGGTGTTGCCATCGTCGCGTCGACCACCAGCGGGATCCCATGATCGTGCGCGACCGCGGCGAGACCCTCGAGATCGGCGATCTCACCGGAGGGGTTTCCGATGACCTCCGCGTAGATCAACTTGGTCGAATCTGTTACCGCCGCCGCATAATCGGCCGGGTCCGTGCCGGGAACGAAGGTGGTCTCGACGCCGAAGCGCCGCAGTGTCACGTCGAGTTGCGTCACGGTTCCGCCGTAGAGTCCGGCTGCCGCGACGATGTGATCACCGGTGCCGGCCAGCGCGGCGAACACCGCGAACTCGGCCGCGAGCCCGCTGGCGAACGCGACCGCCCCGATGCCGCCTTCGAGGCTCGCGATGCGCTCCTCGAAGGCGGCGACCGTCGGGTTACCGATGCGGCTGTAGACGTTGCCGTACTTCTGCAGAGCGAACAGATCCCCTGCGTCAGCAGAATCCTCGAACACGTAGCTCGCCGTTTGATAGATCGGCACCGCACGCGAACCGGTTGCCGAGTCGGGCCGCGCGCCGGCGTGAATTGCTCTGGTACGCAGGCCGAATGTTCGCTCGCTCATGACGTCAGGCCGTTTCGAGGACGGTGTGGATCGGCGTGGGGTTACGCGTGAGATCCAGTACCGGGCAGTGATCGTCCACGGCCTGCTGCAATTCCTCGTACCGCTCACGGGTCTCGGGCCCGGCGACCGTCACGACGACGCGCACCTCACCGAATCCCGGCCGCACGTCGTCGTCGAAACCGAAGAAGCCACGTACGTCGAGGTCGCCCTCGGCCTTCGCCTTGATGTCGTCGACGACGATACCGAGCTTCTCGGCCCAGACGCGGTAGGTGACCACCTGGCAGGACAGCAGCGACGCGAGGTAGTACTCCACGGGATTGGCGGCCGTGTTCTCTCCGCCGAGGGCCGGCGGCTCGTCGACCTCGACGCTGAACTTGCCGAGTGTGACGGTGCTGGCGACGGCATCGTGCGCGGTGACGGAGGCACGGAATACAGCGTGAGCGTTCTTCGCGTCCGCGCGTACTGCGTCGTCGGTGGCAGCGATGACGCCACCGAGATGGGAGACAGATGTGGTCATGAGTGATCCTGTTCGTCGAAAAAGGTTGCCGGAACGACCCGAGGAGCGTGTGGAGCTCGTCGGGGCTGGGTTCGATCGACAGTTACGAACAGGAAGAAGTGCAGACCAGGCACAGATCGATGGTGCGACGACGTACGAGCCTTCTGCCCGCGTCGGTCACATGTGTCTCGGTCACGGTGCCGACAATAGCCTAAGAGAACTGGTCTGCGCCGACGTCGGTTTCGTCGTCGGTGATCGCGGCGACGATCCGTGCTGCCACTGACTCCGGCGTCAGGCCCTGCGGTAGTTTCGGTGCCTGCCCGGCGATCGGCCGCGTCGCCAGCCCCGTCTCGGTGTGCGGAGGGCGCACGTCGACGATACGGATCTTCGACTTCCGTGCCTCTGTGCGAACACTTTTCAGCAGCGCACTCGCCGCGGCCTTGCTCGCCGAGTAGGCACCCATGTTGGGCATCGGCTTGTCTGCGACCACCGCACTGATGTTGAGCACGAATCCACCCTGATCCAGAGTGGTCAGCGCTTCACGCATGATGCGCAGCGGTGCCAGGTAGTTGAGCAGCAGCAGCTCGTCGACGGTGTCGTCGTCGACCTCGGTGACCGGACCGAACGCCACCACACCGGCCGCGATCACGATCCCGTCGAGACCGCCGTGGTGTTCGACGGCCTCCGCGACTACCGATCGAGCCGAATCCGGCAGCGTCAGATCGGCATTGACCGCGTGCTGCTCCGAGGACTCGAGGCTGCGTCCGCTGACGGTCAGCCGCGCGCCGGCCTGGGCGAGTTGCTCGACGATCGGGCCGCCGAGTCCGCCACTGGCACCGAATACGAGAATGCGTGCGCCGTCGAGGTTCATGACTCGAAGCTAGCGCGTTTCTCCCGACCCGCGCTCACAACGCGGAGTCAGCCGAGGAGCTTCTTCTGCACCTTGCCCATCGCATTGCGCGGCAGCGAGTCGACGACGCGAATCTCCCGGGGCCGCTTGTGGATCGACAATTCGGTGGCCACCAGGTCGATGAGCACTCGGTCCTCGACCTCGGTACCGACGACGAACGCCACGATGCGTTGACCCAGATCGTCGTCCGGCAGGCCGACGACGGCCACCTCGTCCACGCTCGGGTGCCCCAGCAGCACGGTCTCGATCTCCCCCGCGCCGACGCGATAGCCGCCGGACTTGATCAGGTCGGTCGAGGCTCGCCCGACGATGCGGTGGAACCCGTCGGGCTCGATGAGCGCGACGTCTCCGGTGTCGAACCACCCGTCCTCGGTGTAGGTCTTCGCCGTCGCCTCGGGGTTGTTCAGGTAGCCGTCGAACAGCATGGGGCAGCGGATCTGCAATGCGCCGATGGATTCGCCGTCGTGCGGCAGGATGTCGCCCTTCTCGCCCAGCAGTCGGGTTTCGACGCCTGCGACGGGCAGTCCCACCGATCCCGGTCGACGTTCACCGTCGGCGCGGGTGCTGATGGTGATGAGGGTTTCGCTCATGCCGTACCGCTCGATCGGAGCCTGACCGGTGAACTCACGCAGCTTCTCGAACACCGGAACCGGGAGCGGCGCACTGCCGGACACCAATAGTCGGGCGTGGGCCAGGGCGCGGGCGGACGTCTCATCCGCGGCGACGCGCGACCATACGGTCGGCACCCCGAAATACAGAGAACCCCGCGCTGCCGCATAGAGCTCGGGAGTCGGTTTGCCGGTGTGGATCAGCGGGCTGCCGACTCGCAGTGGGCCGAGCAACCCGAGAATCAGTCCGTGCACGTGAAACAGCGGGAGACCGTGCACCAGAGTGTCTTTCCACGTCCAGTTCCAGGCCTGCGCCAACGCGTCGAGCCCGGCCGCGATGGCGCTGCGAGAAATCAGCACACCTTTCGGTGGGCCTGTGGTGCCGGAGGTGTAGAGCACGAACGCGATCGACGACGGCTGCGGCTCGGGGTAGCTGTGCCACGACCGTGCGTGCTGACGCACCGGCAGAACCGTCAGACCCGCGGTGTCCGGCGGCGCTTCGCCGAGCCACGCCTGCGCACCCGAATCACGGAGGATGTGCTCACGTTCGGCCGAGCCTGCATCCGGTGGGACGGGAACAACGGTGACGCCGGCAATCAACGCACCGATGACGGCGAGCACCGTTTTCACCGACGGCGTCGCGTGGATGGCGAGCCGATCTGCCCGGCCGATGCGCTCGGCTACGGAAGTCGCCGCTCCCAGGATGTCGGCACGAGAGAGCGAGATGCCGTCGATGGTGACGGCGTCGGGAATATCGTCTCCCCGCGCAACGGCGAGTGGGTTCAGTGAACGAAGCAGCACATGGCTACCGTACAGACATGGACGTGGACGGAATCGACACCGGCGACTACGCCGAGTACATGACGGTCGCCGCCGGTGACCTGCAGGCGGGTGTCTATCTGATCGGAACCGACGCCGAACAGGACGTCGATTCCGAAGACGACCTCGACCTGGATCTCGAGGACGAGGACTCCGACGACGAGGACATCGACCTCGCGCACGTCAGTGACGGAGCGCCGCGACTGGTCTACTCGGTGCAGTCCGACGATTTCTGGACGCGAGTGGAGTTGGCCGACCTCCGAGCTACTCAGCTCTACGAGGAGGCGCACGCGCGCAACCCCGAGGTCAACGCCGAACCGAAGCGGTTCACCACCGTCGAAGCCTTCGGCAGCAACGAATTGGTCTACATCCTGCGCATCAGGCGCGGCGGATGGGACGTCGGCGAGCCGGACCTCGACTGACGGTCCACCGCAACTAGGCCGAAGACGCCACCGTTCCGATTCCGAGGGCGACGAGGAATCCAGCGCTGATGCG
This sequence comes from Rhodococcus sp. 06-1474-1B, assembly GCF_002258885.1. Lineage (NCBI taxonomy): Bacteria > Bacillati > Actinomycetota > Actinomycetes > Mycobacteriales > Nocardiaceae > Rhodococcus > Rhodococcus sp. 06-1474-1B. The sequence goes on from NZ_NOYR01000021.1 coordinate 8,448, forward strand.
GTCCAGCCAGTCGGTCACGGCCGGTTTACGCAGCAGCGTCACAGCGCGTGAGGCGAGAACGGAGAACACTCCCATCACCACGGCAGCGACAACCACCTCGACCAGCCCGAGCGTCATGGCACCGGTGAACGTGACCACAGTGAGGAACTGCGGCACCACCGCTAGGTAGAACAGTCCGACCTTCGGGTTGAGCGCGCACGAGAGAACTCCGGCACCGAACGCCGACCATGCGGATGCCGCCACCGGGACCAACGGCTCGCCTGCCACCTTGTTCTTCCGGCGGGCTCGAAAAGCCTTCACGCCCAGATACAGCAGGTACAACCCACCCAGAACTTTGACGACGCGGTATGCCGTCGCGGATTGCTCGACGATCGCCGCCAACCCGACGGCGACCAGCACGGCCCAGAACAGTCCGCCGATCGCGACACCCATCGCCGCAGCGACGCCTGGCTTGAGGCCGCCGATGCTGTAGCGGAGCACCAGAAACGAATCCGGCCCGGGCAGAATCGCCAGCAGAAAGCACACACCGGCGAAGCTGAGCAGCAGGCTGAGGGTCATGGGTACATGAGAACACCCGATCCGACCAGGGGCCAACTGAGCTCAGTGTCCACTATTCGTATCGAGAACCGGGATCCCGTCGATCGGGCCGAATAGTGGACACTCAGCGCACCTCGAGCTCACACGCTTCAGCGGCGTCAGCGGGGCCGAAGCCAACTGAGGTGAGTGTCCACAATTCGAGTCGAGCGACGGGATCCCGATCGCCAGGCTCAATAGTGGACACTCAGCGCACTACAACACTCAGCGCACCAGGAAGCTCGGCTAACCGCGCAGGCGGGCCGCCGCAGCCTCGATACGTTCGTCCGTGGCCGTGAGTGCGATGCGGACGTGTTTGCCACCGTTCGGTCCGTAGAACTCTCCCGGTGCGGCGAGGATCCCGCGTTCGGCGAGCCAGTCGACGGTGTCGCGGCATGGCTCGTCGCGGGTGGCCCACAGGTACAACCCGGCCTCCGAGTGGTCGACGCGGAATCCGGCTGCCTCGACGGCAGACTTCAAAGTCGTTCGACGGGCGCGGTATCGCTCTCGCTGGATGTTCTCGTGCTCGTCGTCGGCCAGGGCCGCGGTCATGGCCGCCTGAATAGGGAGCGGCACCATCATCCCTGCGTGCTTGCGAACCTCGAGCAATTCGGCGATCAGGGAAGCGTCGCCGGTGACGAAACCGGCGCGGTAGCTGGCCAGATTCGAGGTCTTCGAAAGTGAATGCACTGCAAGGAGATTGGTGTGATCGCCGTCGCAGACGCGCGGGTCTAGCACCGAGACCGCTTCGGCTTCCCAGGTCAGCCCCAGGTAGCACTCGTCGGATACGACGATGGCGTCGCGCTCTCGTGCCCAATCCACGACCTTGCGAAGGTGGTCGATACCGAGCACCTTGCCGGTCGGATTGGACGGCGAGTTGACGAAGATCAGCGAGGCGCGTTCGGGGCCGAGACGATTCAGTCCGTCTGCACGAAGAATTCGTGCACCGGCGAGCAGCGCACCCACTTCGTATGTGGGATACGCCAGTTCGGGGATGACGACCAGATCATCGGCACCCAGACCCAGCAGACTCGGCAACCAGGCGATCATTTCTTTGGTGCCGATGGCAGGAAGCACCGCGTCGGTCGAGATACCGGTGATCGAGTAGCGACGTTCGAGCGACGCTACCGCGGCCTCCCGCAGCGCGGCGGTACCGACGGTCGTCGGGTAACCGGGCTCGTCGGCCACCGAGTTCAACGCAACCCGAATTACCTCGGCGACCGGGTCGACGGGCGTGCCGACGGACAGATTCACGATGCCGTCCGGGTGCGCCGACGCCTTCTCCTTGGCAGCGGTCAGCGAGTCCCACGGAAAGTCGGGCAGCGTCGCTGCCACCGCTCTGCGTGCCAAGGCGTCAGTTCTCGCCCATGGGAGGCAGAGCCTTGATGAACGGCGGGTCGTAGTCGGTCTTGCCGAGTTTCGCTGCGCCACCCGGAGATCCGAGATCGTCGAAGAAATCGACGTTGGCGCTGACGTATGCACTCCACTGCTCGGGCACGTCGTCTTCGTAGAAGATGGCCTCGACGGGGCACACGGGTTCGCAGGCTCCGCAGTCGACGCATTCGTCGGGGTGGATGTACAGCATTCGGTTACCCTCGTAGATGCAATCCACCGGGCACTCTTCGATGCACGCTTTGTCCAGTACATCTACGCACGGTTCTGCAATCGAGTAGGTCACTGCTGCTCTCCCCTCCTTGTATAGATCGTGGGCGCTCTCGCGCCCTCAGCATCCTAGTATCGCGGTCCGAACCTGGGACAATCCGACCAGGGTGACCTCACCTGCTCCGGCCTGCTATCGCCGGAGCTGCTTCGCGGGCTGGGTCACCGATGCCGACGCCGTCTTGTGGGCGGCGAGCCACTTGCGTCCCTGCTTGGCAGCGCGCGACAGCGCGCCCCGCTCACCGAGATATCCGGCGACGCCACCGACGAGCGGGATGGCTCCGAGTACCCGATAGAACCCGCGTGGATGCGGGCGCTTCTCCAACTCGCCTGCCACGTCACGCAGCACGTTGGCGATCTGCCACATTCCGCGCAGCAGTGCGAACGGGCCGGATTTCGGCGATTCTTCCTTCTTCGCAGAAGCGCTGTCAGCCAAGGACGTCAGGTCACGCTTGCACAGCACCGACCCGAGCAGCGCCACATGCGTCTCGCGGTCGGTCACTCCGGATTCGCGAGCCACGGCGACGAGCACCATCGCCTGGTTGGCGAACCCGAGCAGATCCTGGATCGGCAGACGGTTGACCAGGATGCCGAAGACGCCGGGGAAGGCGACGGCGACGGTGTTGAGAGCTCCGATGCGATTGACCCACCACTGCGAACGAGCATCACTGTCGAGCTTCTCCCAGCCGGCGGTGCCCGGGAAGTCGGTGGTGTCGAACGCCTTGGCCAGGAAGTCGATGACGTTGTCGAGGGTCGAATCGTCCGCGGAGGACTCGCGGAACGTCCGTCCTTTCAGTCCGATCGGGTCACGCGTGGCCAGGATGTCGAGCACGGGATGAATGATGGCGACGGCACTGCTCAGTACCGCGGCGACTCGACGGTCGTCCATGTCGGGCATACTCCGTTTCGGGTAAAGACCTGTAGGTCAGATCAGGCCGGCGACCGACACCGCCGGTGCCGGGCCGTACGTGGTGGTGCGCTGACGAACCGGTCGTCCGATGCCGTCGGCGATCTCGTGCAGTTCCGCGACGGTCTTCTCCGAACCGTTCTGCGAACCCGCCATGCGCGAGATCGTCTCTTCCATCAGGGTCCCGCCCAGATCGTTCGCGCCTCCGTTCAGCATCGCCTGTGTACCCGTGATTCCCAATTTCACCCATGACGTCTGAATGTTGTCGATACGGCCGTGCAGCATGATCCTGGCCAGAGCATGCACCGCACGGTTGTCCCGATTGGTCGGGCCGGGACGCGAGGCACCCGCCAGATACAGCGGCGACGACTGGTGCACGAACGGCAGCGGCACGAACTCGGTGAATCCACCGGTCTTGTCCTGGATCTTCTTGAGAACGTTCAGGTGCCCGACCCAGTGCGACGGATTGTCGACGTGGCCGTACATCATCGTCGAGCTCGATCGCAGGCCCACCTCGTGCGCGGTGGTGATCACTTCGATCCACTCGGCGGCGGGCAGCTTGCCCTTGGTGAGCACCCACCGCACCTCGTCGTCGAGAATCTCTGCGGCGGTACCCGGAATCGAGTCCAGGCCGGCGGCCCGCAGCTCGGTGAGCCACTCGCGGATCGACTGGCCGCCGCGGGAGGACCCGTTGACGATCTCCATCGGCGAGAACGCGTGCACGTGCATCGACGGCACTTTCGCCTTGACCGCACGGACCAGATCGGCGTATCCCGTCACCGGCAGTTCGGGGTCGATGCCGCCCTGCATGCACACCTCGGTGGCCCCGACGACGTGCGCTTCCCACGCACGGTCGGCGACTTCGGTGGTGGACAGCGTGAACGCGTCGGCGTCGCCCTTGCGCTGCGCGAACGCGCAGAAACGGCATCCGGTGTAGCAGATGTTGGTGAAGTTGATGTTCCGGTTCACCACGTAGGTGACGGTGTCCCCGTTGACCTGCTTACGCAGATCGTCGGCGAGCGCGGCAACGGCGTCCATGCCGGGGCCTTCGGCCGTCGCCAGTGCCAGGTACTGCTCCTCCGACAGACCGGCCGGGTCCTTCTCCGCTGCTGTCAATGCCGACACCAGGTCGCGGTCGACTCGTTCGAGACCGGCCAGATCGCGCACCTGCTCACGAATGGAATCCCAGTCGCCGAACGCGTTCGCCAGATCCGAGCGCGTCTCGGTGTTGCGGCCCTCGGTGTCGATCTCGGTGTTCAGATCCACCCGTCCCGAGGACTCCCATTCCTCGTCGGGCTCCTGCCACGGCAGACCGGTCGGGTTGACGCCCTCGCGTGCCATCCCGGTCTCCGGGTCGGCCACTGCCCGCACGTGTGCCGAGATTCGCGGGTCGATCCACGGTGCACCGGCCAACACGTACTGCGGCTGCGCGGCAGTACGTTCCACGAGCGTGTAACCGGCGGCCGCCGACAACTCGGCGAGAGTGTCGAGGTTCGGCCAGGGCCGCTCGGGATTGACGTGGTCGGGAGTCAGCGGCGAGACACCGCCCCAATCGTCGACGCCTGCGCCGAGCAACGCGGCGGTCTCCTCCGCTGCGACGAGGTTCGGCGGGGCCTGAATTCGCATCGACGGACCGACCACCATGCGCGTCACCGCGATGGTCGCCAGGAATTCTTCGAGACCGGCGTCGGGCACCGACCGCATCGCGGTATCGGACTTGGCCAGGAAGTTCTGCACGATGATCTCTTGCACATGACCGAAAGACTTGTGCACCTTACGAATTGCCATGATGGACTCGGCCCTGTCCCGCAACGTCTCACCGATACCGACGAGGATGCCCGTCGTGAAGGGAATGTTGAGCCGGCCCGCGTCGGTCAGCGTGCGCAGCCGAACCTCGGGATCCTTGTCGGGACTGCCGTAATGCGCCTGCCCCTTCTCCTCGAACAGCCGACGCGAGGTGGTCTCGAGCATCATGCCCATCGAGGGGGCCACCGGCTTGAGGCGCGAGAGTTCCTGCCAAGACATCACTCCGGGATTGAGGTGCGGCAGCAGGCCGGTCTCCTCGAGCACCCTGATCGACATCGCGCGCACGTAGTCCAGAGTCGAGTCGTAGCCGCGTGAATCGAGCCACGCCTTGGCCTCGGGCCACCGCTCCTCCGGCCTGTCGCCGAGCGTGAACAGCGCCTCCTTGCAGCCCAACTCGGCACCCTTGCGGGCGACGTCGATTATTTCGTCGGGATCCATGAACATCCCGTGCCCGGCCGCATTGAGCTTGCCCGGCACCGTGACGAACGTGCAGTAGTGGCACTTGTCGCGGCACAACCGAGTGATGGGCACGAACACCTTGCGCGAATACGACACGGTCTTCGGCCGGCCCGCCGACTCCAACCCGGCATCGCGAACCCGGGACGCCGACGCCATCAGATCCACGAGGTCGTCACCGCGAGCGTGCAGCAAGACGGTTGCCTCGTCGACGTTCAGCGACACCCCGTCGCGGGCGCGACGCAGGACGCGGCGCATGGCGGAGGCGGCTGGAGCGGTATCAGGCTGCGAAGTCACCCGTCGATCATGCGCCTTCTTGGTACGCACGTGCCACCCGCGGGTGGGCCTGCGGCCCTTGTGCGCGTTTTGCGTACCCGGAAGGGCACACAACGCGCACGACGGGGCAGCGCTAGGTTTGTACCGTGACAACGATGACAGACCCACAGTGGCAGCCTTCTCCCCGTGCGCGTCTGCTCTGGACACTGAGCGCCGGACTGCTGTGGCTACCGGTGTTCATCGCTCAGATCGTCTGGTTTTTCGTCGACTCGAACCGGACGTCCTGGCTTCATGTCACCGTCCTCGTCGTATCGGTCGTGCTGACCGCACTGCACCTCGCGATCGTGCCGCAGTGGCGTTACCGGGTGCACCGCTGGGAGATCAGCGACACCGCCGTGTACACCCGCACCGGTTGGCTCAGCCAAGAACGACGCATCGCCCCCATCTCGCGGGTGCAGACCGTCGACACCGAGCGCGGACCACTCGATCGCCTGCTCGGGTTGGCGACGGTCACTGTGACGACGGCATCGTCGGCGGGCGCGGTGAAGATCACCGCACTCGATCAGGCCGTTGCGGACGAGACCGTCACGCGACTGACCGATATCGCCGGCCGCACCGTCGGAGATGCCACATGACCGATCAGGCGGAGTTGCTGGCAGTCGAAGAGGAGCAGCCGTGGTTGCGCCTGGACAAGCGAATGTTGTTGGTGCATCCGGTGAACGAGGGCATCAAGATCCTGCCGGTACTGCTGATCTCGTTCTTCGTCGGCAGTCAGAGCGGTAATCACTACTGGAGTCTGGGCATCCTCGCGGTCGTCGTCGTGTTCGCGATTGCGCGCTGGTTCACCACCAGCTACCGGATCGGGCCGGTGCACGTACAACTGCGCACCGGCGTACTGCAGAAGAAAGTACTGTCCATTCCGCGCAACAGGATTCGGTCGGTCGACGTGGAAGCGAATGTACTGCACCGGGTGCTCGGCCTGTCCATTCTCCGCATCGGGACCGGACAGCAGGCGGGCAAAGGCGAGGCTTTCGAGCTCAACGCCCTCGACACGTCACTGGTGCCGGAGCTTCGCGGCGAACTGCTGCAGCGAGTGTCGGGCCGAACAACGCCGAGCGACGGAATGCCCGTTGCCGCAGCCGATCCCGGGGTCGAGATTGCACACTGGCAATTCTCGTGGGTGCGGTTCGCGCCGTTCTCCATCACCGGCATCGTCACCATCGCCGCGGCAGTGGGCGTGCTGTTCCAGTACGGCATCGGACAAACGTTGGCGGAGACGTCGGTGGTCTCGAACAGCGTCGAATCGGCGCAACGGTTCGGCATCGCCCTGTTCGTCGTCCTCGCACTGATTGTGCTCCTCGTGGTGTCCAGCATCTTCGCCTGCGTTCGATACCTGATCACCTACGGCAACCTGACCGTCACCGACCAGGGCCGCACGTTGCACGTCAGCCACGGGCTGCTCCGCACCCGTCAGTCGACCCTCGACCGCAAGAGACTGCGCGGCACTTCTCTGTCGCTGCCTCTACTACTGAGGTCGGTCGGCGGGGCCCGACTCGACGCCATCATGACCGGAGTGAGCGCCGAGAAGAAGGAATCGTCGCTACTGCTTCCCCAGGCTCCGCGGGCCGAGGCGCTGCGCATGATGACCACGGTGCTCGGCGATGCAGGCATGCACGGCAATGCCGACCGCCCGCTTCTGCAGCACGGACCTGCCGCGCGGCGACGCCGCTACACCCGGGCGGTTCTACCGCTGCTCGTCGTCGCGGCCGGACTGGGAATTGCGCAGTCTCTCGGCGCACCGATCCCGATCCTCGCCTGGATCGCCGTGGCCGTGCTGTTCGTGGCCGCCGTCGGACTCGCTCACGACCGCTACCGCGGCCTCGGGCACGCCGTCCTGCCCGGCTGGCTGATCACCCAGCACGGATCGCTCGACCGCACCCGGCACAGCCTCGAAGCCGGCGGCATCATCGGTTGGACGGTGCGGCAGACGTTCTTCCAACGTCGCGCCGGCGTGGGCACCGTCGTGGCAGCGACACCGGCGGGCGTCGGACGCTACGAGGTGGTCGACATACCCATCGAGAACGCGTGGGCCATGATCGACGCCGTCACACCGGGTGCCGGGGACGTCTGGCTTCGACGCAGCACGTAAAGACGCAGCACGTGAAGACGCAGCCGGTAAAGAAGGAGCCGATGAAGAAGGAGCGCCCGCAGACCATTGCGCAGCTCGACCTGGCGGTGTCCCAGTGTCGCGCCTGTCCACGGCTGGTGCAGTGGCGCGAACAGGTCGCTGCCGAGAAGCGCGCCGCGTTTGCCAACGAAACGTATTGGGGGCGAGCCGTTCCCAGTTTCGGCCCGGCCGATGCGTCGATGTTGATCGTCGGACTCGCCCCGGCCGCCCACGGCGGCAATCGCACCGGTCGGATGTTCACCGGGGACCGCAGCGGAGACGTGCTCTACCGAGCCATGCATGCCGTCGGGCTCGCCAGCCAACCGACCGCGACGCACATCGGCGACGGGCTGACGCTCAACGGAGTTCGTATTGCAGCCCCCGTGCACTGCGCTCCGCCGCAGAACAAGCCGACTCCCGCCGAGCGCGATCGGTGTCGCCCCTGGCTCGACGACGAATTGCGCTTGCTGCGTCCGCGACTGAAGTCGATTCTCGTGCTCGGGGCGTTCGGTTGGCAGTCGCTGCTACCGATTCTCGCCGCGAACGGGTGGGAAATACCCAGGCCTGCACCGAAATTCGGTCACGGCGTGCAGCTCGATCTGGGCTCGATCACCGTGTTCGCCAGCTACCACGTCAGTCAGCGAAACACATTCACCGGACTGCTGACTCCGACGATGATCGAGGACGTGCTCCGGAATGCGGGTCGGCACGCACGCTTGCTGTGATGGCTTTCATTCTGAACATGAACAGCAGCACACCCGCCGGCCCGGCACCGGCCACGATGAGCAGCATCGTGCGCCAGTCGGCCAGCAGCAGAACATCGTTGCCGGGGCCGCCGAACATGCACAGCACTACTGCGACGAACCATCCGAGCAGCGGCGACGCCACCCAGATCGGCCGTTCGGCGACCTTACGCGCGGCCAGAACCAGAGCGACGTTCGCGATGCCCCCGAGCAACGCGCTGATGGGAAACTGCACCGACCCCACGTAGGTCGGGAGAAAGAAGACCGACAGGATTCCGGACAGGAAGCCGTCGAACACCAGTACTGCGACCGTCGCCCACGACACCAGGGCGACAGTATTGGATGCGGCCTTCGAGATCATGCGCCCAATACTGCCTTGGCCCGGGTCGTTTCAGTGCACCGCATTCGAAAACCGGGCATCGCATTCGAAAAACCGGGCACCGGCACTCAGGAAACCGGCGGATAGCCCAGCGAGGTGAGCAAGTTGCTCGCACCCATGGCGATCTGACCCAGAACGTACTGGTACAGATCTGCCTGTGCGCCGAACTGCGGCTTGAGAGAATCGACGAACGCGACGATTGCGTCCTGCACTACCCAGTTGTACATGTGTGTTCCGCCCCTGTTGTCATGAGATCAGTGATTCGGAACACAGCCTAGTACGCCCGCGAACAAGTCGTTCTCCCTGCCCGCCCCGTCGGAGCCGAGCACGCCCCGCACGAGTACGTACTGCTCGTCGAGCAGGATCGGCTGAACGATGTCGTTGGAGAGTGCGTACTCGGCACCCGAGGGCGCAACCGTCACCTGAGTTGCGTGCGCACGCAACGCGTCGGTCTTCGCGTCGAGCACACCGCGGACATCGATGCTGGTGGTGATCATGTCCTCGGCCACACTCGGCAACTCGCCGTCGAGGGGCATGCGCCACCCCTCGGGGATATCGGCGATCGCCCGGAGTCCCGCGTCCAGTTGATCGCGGCCGGTGACGGTCCAGTAGAACTTCGCCACCTCCCACGGAGCTCCGGCCGCGGGATGGGCGTCGGTTCCACAGACCTCGACCGCCTCGGTCACCAGGGAGTGGACCTGCTGATGATCGGGGTGGCCGTAGCCACCCTCCGGGTCGTAGCCGACGACGACCTGAGGCCTGAGTTCGCGCATGACCGACACGAGCGCCCCGAGAGCCTCCTGCCGGTCTGCGTTGACGAATGCGCGCGGTTTGAGAGCAGCCGGGGTTCCGGCCATTCCAGAATCTCGCCAGCGGCCGGCACCACCGAGAAAGCGGGGAGGGTTGCAGCCCAACGCCGCGAGTGCGCGATGCAGTTCCAGAATTCGGTAGCCACCGAGCTGATCGGCTCGGTCGACCACGAGATCGGCCCACGTATCGCCGATCACCTCACCCTCTTCACCGAGCGAGCACGTCAGCACGGTGACGTCGACGCCCGCGCGCACGTAATGGGCGATGGTCCCGCCGGTGGTGATGCTCTCGTCGTCCGGGTGCGCATGGACCAGCAGCAACCGCTGCGGCTGCGTCATCGCTTGTTCTGTCACAACCTGCTCTGTCACAACCTGTTCCGTCATGCCTCGTCGCTCGCTACTCGCTGTGTCATCGTTTGTTTCGGTCTCTGGGTCGGGCAGCCGTTCATCGCTCGCCGAGCATTCGCGCCACATCCGGTAACGACTGCGCTGTCACATCGGCAGGCACGAAATGGTCGGGATAAGGACGGTTCTCGCGATCGAGCCACGCCGTCGACAGGCCTGCCCGGTGCGCACCGTCGATATCCCAGGGGTGCACGGCCACCAGCATCGCGTCGCCGGGTTCGATACCGCACTGCTCCAACGCGTAGCAGTAGGCATCGGCGTGCGGCTTCCACCGTCCGGCGTCCTCGACCGAGAGCAGCAACTCGAAAGCACTCCGCACGCCGGCTCGTTCGAGCAGAGACTGCGCGAGCGACGCGGACCCGTTACTGAGGGTGATCATCCGAATGCCTTGCGCTGCAAGAGCATTCACTCCGTCGACCACATCGGGATGTACCTCGAGCTCGGCGAAACCGGCCATGATGTGGTCCACAGCATCGTCCAACCGGCGATCGATCGCGGCATCGGACAGCAACGCCTCGAGCACACCGGAACCGACCTCGGCGAACGGCCGAGCGGTAGCTGCGACCGCGAGCGCGAACCCGTCCCGCAGCACTCCTGCGAACCACGTCGGGAACAGGTGTTCCGGCGCTCCGACGTCGGCGAATCGCGCCGCCATGGGAGCCATATCGGACAGGGTCTCGTTCACGTCGAAGATGATCACCCGAGGCAAGCGCACGGTGTTCACCGGACCGTCCGGATCCACTTCGCGGCATCGGCGAAGATGCCGACCTCCACCGGCCCGGTCAGCGAGACGCCGGTGATACCCGGCACCGCAGCCACCACGGACTGGTCCTGCATGATCGGCAGCGTCGACGCCAGAGACCACAGCTTGGGCTCGATCTCCTCGGCAACGATCGTCGCATCGACGCCGGTTACCAGGGCGCGGTCGATCGTCGGCTGCAATTCCGGAACACACAGACCGGACAGATTGCGCGGGGCGTCCACGCTGCCGCTGCTCCCCGGAGCCGGCTCGACAACACAGCCGAAGCGCGAGGCCAGGGCCGTTGCCGGGTCCACGCCCGCACTGGTCCACCCGACCACGGCGTCGACGCCGCCGTCGGTCAGCGCCGTCGAGTACAACTCGTCCGCGGGCAGCGGAGTGACGGTCGCGTCGATACCCGCACTGACGAGCTCGTCCGCGGCGGTGCCGGCCACGGCCAGTGCGATGTCGTCGTTCTCGACGGCACCGATGACGAATCGCAGCGCGGTACCGCCGGCGTCTGCGAGTCGGGGTACTCCGGGAGCCGGCGCGCTCGTGGTCGGCGCGCTGGTGGTCGGCGGCGCAGCAGAGGTCGTGGATGCGCCCGCGCTCGGCGTCGAGGTCACGATCGCGTCGGGTGTCGGAACGAAGCCGGCGCGGCGAAGCAGGTCGAGGGCCGCGGTTCTGCCGATCGGGGCGGGTGCGGTCGCGGTGTAACCGGGGTCCGACGGCGACGACAACTGCGCTGCTGCTCGGCGATCCGTCGCCCCTCCGCCGGCCCCGACCGTGGCCAGCAGGTTCGGGTCCAGCAGACCCATGATCCCCTGCCGCACAAGCGACTCCGACATATTCGGTGCCCGGCCGTTCACGGTCATCGACAACACTCGCGATTGATGGATCGTGTCGGTGCGGACCCCGGGAATTGCCGAGAGTTGCGCGCGCGTCGCAGACCCACCCCGAACCTGTGCGATCTGCGCATCACTCGACCGCAACGAATCAGCCAACTGTGCGGGGGTGCCTCCGCGCCGAATGAGGATCTGGTCGGGCGAGGCGGGTTGGTCCCAGAAGCGATCGTTGCGTTCCAGCAGAATCTCGTCCCGGCCCTGGTCGACGGTCTTGATGTTGAACCGCGAACCGGAGACCGGCACATTGTCGGTGAGGCCACCCTCGAAGCCGCCGGGCGAATCCTTGAGCAGGTGGGAGGGCACGAGGTCGGCGAACAATCGCTGCCACGCCGGATACGGCGACTCGAGGGTGACGTCGACGGTCTTGCCGCCTCCCGAAGAGGCAACATCGCTGATCAGTGCGTAGCCGGCCGGATCGACGACGCCCGGCTGCGTGATCATCTGCTGCCAGAGGTACCGGAAGTCCTCGGCCGCAATCGGTGCGCTGTCGGACCACTGGGCCTCGTTGCGTAGCTGGTACCGGATGGTGAACGGAGACTGAGAGGTCACTTCGGCGGAGATCAACAGCGACAGGTCCGGCTCCCACGTGGTCACGTCGGTGTCGGGGTTCAGGGTGGGACGGAACGGACTGGGCAGCACGAGCGAACTGACCGCGGCGGTGGCGGGCGACTGGTCGGCCAGCAGGTGTGGGTTGAACCCGATGCCCACGTCGTCGATCGCCACGACTACGGGGTCGCCGGTCTTCGACGGCACGGTCGTCGTGGTGACCGGAGTTTCGACGCTCTCGATCGGTGGCGGTGGATCCGCGGTGCATGCGGTGAGTACCAGGGCAGTGGCGGAGGCCAGCACCACCGGCATCAGTACGTTACGCAACGAGGATCTCCTTCGTGATCGGCTACAGGTACGGCAGAAGCGACGTCCCACGATGGTGACACGTCGCTTCTGCCGTACAGGATCTGTCTTACAGAGCAGCCTTGTCGCGCGTCTTGCTGCGCGAACGCTCACGGGCGCGCTCGTTGGAATCGAGGTGCACCTTGCGGACGCGGACGACCTCGGGGGTCACCTCGACGCACTCGTCGCCTGCACAGAACTCCATGGCCATTTCCAGGTCCAGCTTCTTCGGCTTGGCCAGGGTCTCCATGACGTCGGCGGAGGACTGACGCATGTTGGTCAGCTTCTTCTCGCGAGTGACGTTGATGTCGAGGTCTTCCTGACGCGGGTTGATGCCCACGACCATGCCCTCGTACGTGTCTGCGCCCGGCTCGACGAAGAACGTGCCGCGGTCGGCCAGCTGGATCATCGCGAACGGGGTCACGGTGCCGTGACGGTCCGAGACGAGCGAGCCGGTGTGGCGGGCGCGGATCTCGCCGGCCCACGGCGCGTAACCGTGGAAGACGGCGTTGGCGATGCCGGTGCCGCGAGTGTCCGTGAGGAACTCGGTGCGGAAACCGATCAGGCCACGCGAGGGAACGATGAATTCCATGCGAACCCAGCCTGCGCCGTGGTTCGTCATCTGGACCATCTTGCCCTTGCGTGCGGCGAGCAGCTGCGTCACTGCACCGAGGTATTCCTCCGGTGTGTCGACCATCAGCTCTTCGAAGGGCTCGTGCAGCTTGCCGTCGACCTGCTGGGTGACCACCTGGGGCTTGCCGACGGTGAGCTCGAAGCCTTCACGACGCATCTGCTCGACGAGGATGGCGAGCGCGAGCTCTCCACGACCCTGGACCTCCCAGGCATCGGGGCGACCGATGTCGAGGACCTTGAGCGAGACGTTACCGATGAGCTCCTGGTCGAGGCGGCTCTTGACCATGCGCGAGGTGAGCTTGTGGCCGCTGACGCGTCCGACGAGCGGGCTCGTGTTGGTGCCGATGGTGACCGAGATGGCCGGCTGGTCGACGGTGATGCGAGGCAGAGCGACCGGGTTCTCCAGATCGGCGAGGGTGTCGCCGATCATGATGTCCGGGAAGCCCGCGACGGCGACGATGTCTCCTGCGACACCCTTCTCGCCGGGAACGCGCTCGACGCCGATGGTGTTGAGCAGCTCGGTGATCTTGGCCTTCTGGACGACGGGCTCGCCGTCGACCTCACGCATCCAGCTGACGGTCTGGCCCTTGGAGAGCTGGCCGTTGTGGATACGAACCAGGGCGAGGCGGCCGAGGAAGGCCGACGCGTCGAGGTTGGTGACGTGTGCCTGCAGCGGCGCGTCGACGTTGCCCTTGGGCGCGGGGACGTAGCTGAGCAGAACCTCGAACAGCTCGTCGAGGTTCTCGGCGTCGGGAGCGTGTCCGTTCTGGGGCTGGACCTTCGAGGCCTTGCCCTCACGGCCGGAGGCGTAGAGCACGGGGAGGTCGAGGGCGAGCTCGGCTGCCTCGGACGCTTCGTCGTCGAGATCGGACGCGAGGTCGAGCAGCAGATCGTGGCTCTCCGAGACGACCTCTTCGATACGCGCGTCGGGACGGTCGGTCTTGTTGACGACCAGGATCACCGGCAACGACGCGGCGAGCGCCTTGCGCAGCACGAAACGGGTCTGCGGCAGCGGGCCCTCGGAAGCGTCGACGAGGAGGACGACGCCGTCGACCATGGACAGGCCGCGCTCGACCTCTCCGCCGAAGTCGGCGTGGCCGGGGGTGTCGATCACGTTGATGACGGTGATGGTGCCGTCGGCATTGCGCTTGTGAACGGCCGTGTTCTTGGCCAGGATCGTGATGCCTTTTTCTTTTTCGAGGTCACCCGAGTCCATGACGCGGTCGATCGCTTCGGCACGTTCCTCGAACGCGCCGGACTGCCGAAGCATGGCGTCGACCAGGGTGGTCTTGCCATGGTCGACGTGTGCAACGATGGCGACGTTGCGAAAAGTAGTGGTGCTGTCGATGTTGTCTGCACTGCTTGGGGCGCTCACGCGAAAAATTCTCCTGGAGTCGAATGCGGGCTCTTGTTCGCTAGCGGGCTTATGTCGCTAGAGAAGCGCGCTGCACCGCGAGGTTCTCGCGACTGATCGAGTTTACCCGTAGTCCGGCAGTGCCCCGCGCCACCCTCAGGTCTGTGACCTGCGCCACCCATTAGTCTTGGTGCCCATGGGCAAGATAAAGGCCGCAGATGTCTCGGGGATGAAGCCCAAGAAAAAATGCTGCCGCAAGAAAGTTCGTTGCATCAAATGCCCCGTCGTGATCATGCGAATGAAGAAGTTGGAATCTGCGGGCGCGACCAAGAAAGACCTCAAGAAAGGTCTGAAGACCGCTCGGGCGAAGTGAGCAGAATTTCCTGTAGGTCCGGCAGCCAGAGTCGGTCCGCATCGACCAGATCCACCGTCGGCAGCGTCGCGGCATCGACCCACCGTAGAGCCGAATGCTCCAGCGGCGCAGGGGTTCCCGAGACGATCGAGGCTCGGTAGGCCCGCAACACCATGCCACCGGAAAGCTCGACGTCTCCACTGAGCGCGGCACCGATCGAACACTCGACCCCCAGTTCCTCGCGCAGTTCGCGAGCCAGTGCGGCGTCCTCGGACTCCCCCGGCTCCACCTTGCCGCCGGGCAGCTCCCACCGACCGGCCAACTCCGGCGGACGAGTTCGTTGCGCGAGCAGCAGACGACCGTCGTCGATCAACGCGGCCGCGACAACCACAGCGGTAGGGGTACCGGACATGCCACCATCTTTCTATGACCGAATTGCTGAACGACCGCGATATCGAGGACGCACAGCTCACCCACTGGACGGTGGCGGAGAAATCTCTGACTCGCACCGTCGAGCTGACGTCGTTTCCCGCCGCGATCGAGGTGGTGAACCGCGTGGCCGACGCCGCGGAGGAGGCGGACCATCACCCAGACATCGACATCCGATGGCGGACGCTCACGTTCGCGCTGTCCACGCACAGCGCCGGCGGTCTCACGCAGAAGGACGTGGATCTGGCGCGTCGGATCGATGCACTGATCGCGCCTTCCTGACACGTCCTGCGTAGACGACCCAGCCGAGGAACAGAGCCGATCCGATCACGTCGACGGCTCCGGCCCAGGCCTCGAGGCCGGGACGGGGGATGGTCCAGATCGATTCCTGGAAGAAGCTCAGCAACCAGGGCACCCCCACCGTGACCGTCACCAGCCAGTAGCCGGCAACGATCTTGGCTCCGGCGATATCGCGCAACGGCCCGTGCAGCAGCCAGATCACCATCGGAATCACCCAGATCCAGTGATGCGACCACGAGATAGGCGACACCAACAGGCCCAGGAGTTGGACGATGACCAGGGTTCCCAGGTAGTCGCGGCGATCGAGCGCTCGCCATGCCAGCACAGCGAGAACCACGGCGATCACTGCGGCGGCGATCCACAGCGGTCCCTGGCCGACGTCCTCGCCCACGATCCGGCTCAGAGCTCCACGCAGAGACTGATTCCAGACCGAGCCGACGGGTCCGATGCGGTCGGCATCGCCGAGCAACGTGGTGAAGTACGTGGCCGCCTGACGCCCCAGCACCGCGTAGCTGACCGCGACGCTGAGCGCGAATGCCACCGCAGAGAACGCTGCGGCTTTCCACCGCCGAGTGGCGAGGAAGTACAGGCCCGTGATGGCCGGGGTCAGCTTGATGCCTGCGGCGAACCCCACGAGTCCGCCCGCCACCCACCAGCGCGAGCTGCGTACCGCGAGTAGCGCCAGCAGCACCAGGAACACGTTGACCTGGCCGTAATCGAGGGTGGTGCGCACGGGCTCGGACCACAGCCCCAGCGCGGTCCACAGCATGGCGATTCTCACCCAGCGGGAGTCGGCGGCCCGGTCGTCGCCGAGAACCATCGACAGGGCCAGCCGGACCACTGCGAACAGCGCGATCATCGTCGCGGCCTGCCAGACGATGCCGACCACCGTGAACGGCAGATAGTGCAGCGGGAAGAACACCAGGGCGGCGAACGGTGGATACGTGAACGGCAGCGGGAAGTCCGGGGTCTGCACCGAGTACGTGTAGTCGTACAGGTTGTCGCCGAGCAGCGCAGCGGAGCCTTCGACGTAGACGTGCAGGTCGACGAGGTTCATACCGTTCGGGGTGACGAACGCCCACACGAATCGGCTGATCACCGAAACTGCCAGCAGAACGGGGGCCAGCCGAACAAGTCGGTTCACGGTGCGTGTGGTTCCGTTCGGTATCGATGCCGTTTATCGACAGCCGAGCTTATAGGGCGATCGATACCCACCCTAACCGTGCCGATCGGCTCGTAACATTTACATCACCTTTCACACTGGTCACTCGTGTAACACGCTATTGTTCGATTCTGCGGAGAATTCGCAGCGCGTGGCCCATAGAATCCTCGATAGAGTTCAGCCGGGGAGGACTGGACCTACTACGGCTGTACATCCGGGATCGCTCTACATAGAGTGACCCCTCGGGCACCGGCTGTCGCCGTGGACCTGCGTCATGATCAGAATGGGGAATATCACCGTGCTTCGTACTCGCGGAACGCGTCGCGTCGTCACAGCTCTGGCTGTGGCCGCAGCCGCCGCACTCGTTGTGCCGACCAGCGCATCCGCTCAGCCTCTGGTGCCCATGGCTCCGGCAGATCTGCCGGCTGCTCCGGCCGATCCCGCAGCGCTGATCGCCCAGTTCCTGCCCGCTCCCGGTGAACCCCTGCCCAACCTCTCCGACGTCGAGGCACTCGCGTCCTTCGCGCCTGCCATCGTCGGTGCAGCTGCAGGACCGGCCGATGTGGGTGCCGCTCCCGCAGCAGATCTCCTCGGCCAGGCTCGCGCCCTTCTCGAATCCGCGCAGCTTCCGGACCAGGTCAAGTCGCTGCTGGAATCGGTCATCACCTTCCTGGACGGATCCGGCGGCGGCGGGCCCGAGCTGCCCTCCGACGGCCCCGTCATCGCACAGTTCCTGTACCCGACCCTGGGCAAGGGCTGCATCTCCGACACCGCAGATTCCGTCGGAACCGCCTTGGCCGTTCCCGGACCGGCCACGTTGCCGCCCCCCGGACCGGCTGCAGGCCAGGCCGGTTTCGTGTTCACCGCCCTCGGTACCGCGCCTCTCGCCGCGCAGCAGTCCGCTCCGCTCACCGTGACGTGGCTCAACATCGACAACCGCCGATCGGGAACCCAGGACCTGACCGGCGCAGCCAAGATCAACGCCGACGGCCCCGCGACGTTGTCGGCCATCGCTGACACCGGTCCCGGTCGCGTGCTGTCCGTGGTGTCCGGATCGATCACCACTCAGTCCAAGGAAGACGCCGAAGCGCCGCCGCGCAGCTGCAACTTCCTGCCGACGATCGGCACGGTCTACGTTCCGTAGCTCACGAGACCACAGCAATTCGCCCCCGGCTTCCTCGAAGCCGGGGGCGAATTGTTTTCGTGCTCATCGGCCGGGGAAAAGACCACCGAATTACACGGATGGTATTCAGACGATGTCGGCACCGGATTTCGACCACTGGCCGTAATCGGACTTCAAGACATTGTTGATATCCACTTTCACTCCACCCACCGTGTCCTTGTCGATACGAATCTGGTGAATGTGCGCTTCGGGATGTACGAACCCCTTCGGGGTCCCCCAATTGTGCTGCCAATACCACTGGCCCAGTCCTGCGACGGACGCCAATTCGATGGTCGGAGCATTTGCGTAGATACCGGTGTTCTCCGCTCCGATCACCGACTGCCAGCCCAGGATGTACGGCGCGATGAGGGTGGCGAACTCGACGGCTGTCGGGTTGTCGTCGATCGATGCGTAGATCGGCCGATCGGACGGGCCACCGGCCGCCAGATGGAGCTCGAGTCCACGTTTCGCATGCTTGACGCCCGCAACGTACCCGCCTCGCCAATCCGCGGTGGCACCCTTACCGAACTGGTAGTTGGAGACCACCTCCAGGCCGGCCTCGGTGAGGGACTGCGCCTCCGACGCGGTCATCGGCTTGCCGACCATCCAGGTCGCGTCGGGACGCCGATCCGACACGTAGCGGACAGCTCCGAGATGGCCCGCGCTCTTGATGGCCGACGCCGACGGCACCCCTCCCGCGTAGTCGACGAGCGTTCCCAGCCCCGCGTCTGCGTGAGCGGTAGCCGAACCCCACGCGGCCAGGCCGACGGCGGCTGCGGAGCCGGCCGCGGCGTACTTGAACAGTTCACGTCGCGAAACCTGCACAAAATCTCCCATGCCGTTCGATTGCTACGGCGCGCCTACGTAACGAAACGCGCCGTCACTGCTACTTTTCGATGTTTTGTCGTATCCCATCACAAACACATGTGCACCGCCAGCCCCACTGCTCACACCCCACCCGCGTGGCTCGTCGTTCACACATGCAACTCGAGCACCGCGCCCGCAGTCATGAATAGGGTGGGGAGGACGAAGCACGAACGACAGCGTGAAGGAGTGGTTGGACATGGGCGTAACTCTCGCCAAGGGCGGAAATGTCTCACTGACGAAGGAAGCACCGAACTTGACCGCGGTCACCGTCGGTCTGGGCTGGGACGTTCGCTCCACCACCGGCGGAGACTTCGACCTCGACGCGAGCGCGATCGGCCTCGGTACCGACAAGAAGGCGCTCAGTGACAACTACTTCGTCTTCTACAACAACCTGCGCTCCCCCGACGGCGCGATCGAGCACACCGGAGACAACCGCACCGGCGAGGGCGAAGGCGACGACGAGAGCATCGATGTGGACCTTGCAGCGCTGACACCCGAGGTGGATTCCATTGCATTCCCGGTGTCGATTCACAACGCGGACGCGCTGGGGCAGAACTTCGGTCAGGTCGTCAACGCCTTCATTCGTGTGGTCGACAAGTCCGACGGCCGCGAACTCGCGCGCTTCGATCTGAGCGAGGACGCGTCGACCGAGACTGCGATGGTCTTCGGCGAGTTGTACCGCCGCGGTGCCGAATGGAAGTTTCGCGCAATCGGTCAGGGCTACGCGTCCGGCCTGGAGGGCATCGTGCGCGATTTCGGCATCGACGTCGGCTGACGCAGGGTGCGCGAGTCCGTCTCGATTGCACAACGGTCTACAGCTGAGCTTGTGACGCCAAGATGATGTGTGGTGATATCAGCGCACACGCAACATCAGCCACATAAGTCACAGGAGTCACACATGTCTCGTCGCCTCAGCCGTCTGGCGGGCGCGCTCGCGCTCTCCTGCGCGGCATTGCTCGCCGTTCCTGCCACTGCGGCAGCGGACCCGGCTCCCGCTGATCCGCTCGCCCGGGCGATCGCCGCATTGCAGGGGCAAGACGGTGCTTCGCTCGCCGCAGCGAATGCCATCGCCGACTCGCGCACCCCGGTCGCCGAGAACACCTCCGCAGACCCCTTCGCGGCCCTCGACGCGGCCAACAAGGCTCTCACCGACTTCGGCATCACGCCGTTCTTCTACCCGACCGCTGCGATCAACTGCGCCGCCACACCGGGCGCGCCGCTCGGAATCGTGCCGGGCGTCGCCGGTGGTGCCGGCGGACCGTGGCCACAACTGAAGGCACCCGCCATCCCCACAATCCCAGGTGTGCCGTCCTTGCAGATTCCCGATCTCAATGCCGTCGACAAGGGCGAGACGATGTTCGCATTCGTTCCGGCCGGCATCGTCAACGACTCGGCCGACAAGTCCGGCATGCAGGTGGCGTGGTTCAACGTCAACACCCTGCAGGGCGGCTTCGCAGACTTCGGCGGCCTGGTCACCACCATGGCCCAGTCGATCCTCGACAACTCCGGAATTCCGGCGGAGTTCAAGGACTTGGCCCGGCCCCTCGTGGTCAACGCACTCAATGCGTTGCCCGCTGCCGGTGCACGCGCTGTCCCCGTGCAAACCGGATCGGGAGCCGTTCTGGCCGCGGTGTTCGGCACCGTGAACCACAAGGCAATCGACGGCTCGGACAAGAGTTGCTTCTTCTTCCCGACGGTCGGCCTGGTGAACGTCGCCTGATTCAGGTTCAATCGAACGATCGAAAAGCCGTGTAGCTCTGCGCTGCACGGCTTTTCGCTGCATCAGGAGCGATCGATGCGGCCGAGCCGACCCAGAACCGCCTGCATTTCGGTGCGCCGCGCGCGTGCGGCCCAGGGACGCAAGCGGTTCCGCCCGCGCATCTGCATGACCGCTCCGGTCACGAGATCTCCGTTGGGCGCGAACCGGACCCGCACCATCTCGTCGAGAGATCGCCTGAAAACGGAGCCGGGGAAACCTCGACGGAACCCGTACGGAAACAGCGGAGCATCGGGTTCGTTGTACTTTCCACCGACGAAAACCGGTCCTGCAGTGCGGAAGTCGCGACTCTGCGCGATGAAGCCGTGGAACGCGCGGCCGGCCTCACGCCCGTAGTACGAAATTCCGACGCGCCCCGATCCGGTGGCGGTGATCGCACCGAACCGCGCACCTCGCACTCCAGGAGCGGACACCACGACGGGTCTCGACCAGCTGTTCGCGCCGTCGGAAGACCACGAAGCGTGCAGCAATCCGTCCCGGTCCGGCCACAGGGCGTACAGGGTGCCGTCGCAGTCGACAGCGACCGACTCCGGCAGTAGGTATCGGGAAGCGAGCAGCAGAAGGTGCAACGGGTTGTGATATTTGGCGAGCGCCGATCCGGGGACTATGCGGACATCCCAGGTCAAACCCTCGTCGCGGCTGACCGCGACCGCGAAACGACGGCCGTATCGGCCGCCGATGTAGACCGTGCCGTCCGGGCCGACGACACCGGTGCCGAATGCGACGTAGTCCGTACTGGGAAGTCCCGGAATGTTTTTCGGGTCGATGTCGAACCCGCCGGCTACCTCCCATTTGGTCCCGCCGTCGTACGAACGCCAGATCACCTGGCGGGTGGCGTTGATCAGAGGTCGCACGCGGAGGGCGAACGGTGTGGGAGCGGACAGGTACGTCACGCGAGCAGATGACGGAGACGACGCGTCCGGTGCGGACACCCGAGGTCCGGCGAATACCTTGGCACCTGTCCTCGCCTTGGATGCCACCCTCCGGAAGCGCCACGTTCGACCTCGGTCGTCGCTGATTCCGAGGTCGAAGCCCGATCGAAACATGCGCGTCGGTGTCGAGTCGACGCGACCGGCGGTGAGAAACAGCCGGTCGTCGGCATCGTCGAAGTACATGTGTGCTCGGCGGCCGGTGTTCACCGTGCCGTCCGGCACCGATGCTCGCCAGGATTGTCCGAAATCGGAGGACTGCAGAACTCCGACGCCGTCGACGGTGTATGCCGGGGCGAGAAAGACGGTGTTGTCCGCGGCTGTTCCGAGGGTGCACGCGGACGACCCGTATTCGGTGTAGGAGATATCGGTGGCGTAGTCGGCCGATGCTGCCGCGTTGGTCGAAAAGCGAAGCCCTGCTCGATATCCCGACGCGACCCGCGGTGTCACGACACCCGCCCGCGGCGGCGCGGGCGTCGTGAAATCGGGACGCGGTGGTGCATTGGATCAGGCTAGCGTCGATTCACGCCTAAAACGCCGAGGCCGATGCAGAAGTCCTGGGCCGAACGTCGTGACAGCTCACAGAACGAAACCGGTCTGTTTCGAGACCGTCGATCGCCGATGCACGCCTTAAGCTTCTGGTGTGCCCTGTGCGTTCGCCGAACCTCTGTTGTCGGGCTCTGCGCGCCTTCATCCGGTCGATGTGCAGGCGTACTGGATGGCGTCGAAGGTCCCCAGTGACCAGTTTCTGCTGTATTGCTTCGAGGGAGCGCGCGAACCACTGGAGTCCACGGTGCGACGGCTGCGCATTCGCAGCGCGGGTATCGAGGTGCTCGGTCTTCGAATTACAGAGGTTCCGTTCGGTCTCGAGCGTCCGCACTGGACTGCCATGGACCCCGGCACGGACACGATCAGCGTTCACCCCGAACCCCGCACGTGGCAGGAATGTCTCGACGCCGTCGCGTCGTCGTTCGAGCGTCAGGTCGACCCGCGACACACGGTCTGGCATCTGCACCTGTATCCGAACGTATCGGGTGCTCCTGCGTGTGACGGGCCGAGTCTTGTTGCTGTTCTGCAACTGTCGCACGCAGCCGCGGACGGAACACTGGCCGCCCGAACTGCTCGCGAGCTGTTCGGTACACAACCCGTGCCCTCTCGGCCCGTTACACCGACTGCGCCACCCGCACCCCTGACCGCCGCCGTTGCCGCCCTGACTCTGCCTGTGCGAGTAGTGCGCATGGCTCGCGCCGGCATTCGGGCGCGACGCGACGCACTGCGATTGGAGGAACACACCGCGTCCGGTTCGGTCCCTCCTCCTGCACGTTCTCGCGCGTTGACGACTCTCGACGTTGCGCCTACGGACCGGACGGATCTGCGAACGATCGTGCTGCCCAAGTCGGCTCTCCAGTTCGCCGACACCTCGATCACCGTCACTGCTCTGACCGCCATTTCCGTTGCACTCCAACGGTTCCTCGGCGATTCGGACGATGCTTCGGCCGATCTCGCAGCCGAGGTCACCGTCGCACGGACGGCTGCAGTGGGCGCACGCAACAACTTCGGCAACGTCGGCGTCGGCTTGTTTTCGGCTGAACCGGACCTGCGGACTCGCAGCCGACTCGTGGCCGCAGACCTGGCCGAGCGCAGAGCGCGAGCAGGTCACCCGGTGTCGTTGACAGCCCGCGCATCTCAGAACGAGACAGAACGCCACGTCCCGGCATTCCTGGCGGCGTGGGGAGTCGCACAGTTCGATCCGACTGCGGTGCCGCCGACCGTCACGGGCAACACTGTTGTCTCCAGTGTTTCGCGCGGTGCAGCGGACCTCACGCTCGGCGGCGGGCCCGTTCGATTCACGGCAGGGTTCCCTGCCCTCTCCCCTGCCATGAGCCTCACGCACGGCGTGCACGGTATCGGCGACACCGTCGCGATCAGCGTGACGTCCAACCGAGCGGCCGTACCGGATCCGGATCGCTACGAGATACTTCTGCGCGATGGCCTCGACGACGTACGTGCCGCGCTGAGTTGAACGCGTCAATGCCAGACAGTTCTCAGCATTTGTCGGGCGTTCGGCTCAGGTTCGTCGGCCACACTCGGTAACCATGAACCAGGAGCAGGTAACCGTACTCGCGGTCGGCGGCACCGGCGAATCGCGTCCGGCCGACCATCGGACCCGCGTCACCGGTCTCCTGTCGTGTGTCGTCGGCGCACTCGACGACCGTTTCGTCGGCCGCTGGGTGGGCTACCCGGCGTCGTACGGGCCCGTTGCGTTCGGGGGACTGAGCTACCGGCACAGCACCGAACTCGGAGTTCGTCGCCTGCGTCGCGCGATCGAGAACACCACTGGGCCTCTCGCTCTGATTGGATATTCGCAGGGAGCCACGGTCGTTCGCGAAGTACTGGGCCTCGTTCACGACGGAATCGTCGACGGCAGCCGCATCGTCGCGGCCGGTCTGGTCTCGGATCCACAGCAGCCGACCGGTGCGGTGCCCGGCTGCACCGGTCGCGGGGTTGCCGGAACCGGGCCGGCTCTGCCGGAGTCGATTCCCACCCATTGGATAGCTCTCGCGTCGGACATGATCTGCAACGCCAGCGACGACAGCCTCGTTCGCGACATCGCCGACCTGACGCGCTGGATGTCGTTCCGCACGCCCAAGACCTGGTTGCGCGAGCTCTGGCTACTCGTGCGCAGCAACAGCTTTCAGAACGCGACTCGCACTCGCCTACGACCGGCCCAGTGGGCGAAGGATGTTCGACGCCTCCGCACCGCGGCCACCGAGGTGTCCGGGTACCTACCCACGTCGCTCGGCTGGAGACGATGGGTGTGGACCAACTCGGGTGGCGGTCGGCACATCGCCTACGCGTCGGAGCCGTACGCAGACGGCCTCACCGGATGCCAGGTTCTCGCCCGCTGGCTCGGCGAGCAAGAGGATCAGCGGCTCGGCCGAGCTCTTCCCGCCGCGCAGGTCGCGTAACGCAGATCAGTCTCGCTTGCAGAGACAGAAGATGTGGCCGACCGGGTCTCGGTACACCCAGAACGACTCGTGCGCGTCGTCGATCAACGTCGCTCCGGCCTCGACGACGAAGTCGCGGGCCTGTTCCATCTCGTCGACGACGAAATCGAGGTGAATCTTGATGCCGTCGTTCGGCCAGTCGACCGGAGTGAAGTCGGGGGCCTTCTGGAAGGCCAACCGCAGTTCGCCCGGACCGTGGACGACCACCCAATCTCCGTCGTCGCGCACCGGTTCCCAGCCGAGGATCGTGCTGTAGAACCGGGCGAGCGCTGCCGGATCGGGACAGTCGAGAACCGTGTAGTCCACGGCGATGACGGGTGCGTTCATGTCGGAATCGTAGCGAGAATCACCCGGGTCGGACTATCGATTAATCTCTGCCGATCAACCGCCGACTGCCGGGGCAATGGTCTCGAACCACGCCTCGTGCAGATGCTGCTGCCAGTGGTTCCACCAGTGCACGCCGGTGCCGGTGATCTTGACGTTGGGTCGACCGCCTGCAGCCTGCAACAACGGAACGAATGCCCGACTGCTCATGCCTGCGGCGGTTTCGAGCGGCACCATCTGCGCGAACTTGACGGGGTCGAAGCGGCTGCTGGCCGGGTTGAACACCGGGTCCGTCGCCGGTGAGCCGCTACCCGAGGAAACGAAGACTGCCGTGTTGCGCAACGCGCCGACATTGAGCGACGGATCGTTGCGGATCCAGTCTGCCGACGGCCAGGTGCCCCACATGTTGCGCGCGTTGCCGCCCATCTCGCCGACGGCGACCGAGATGCCCTGAGCGAATCCGGGGCTGCTGGCCGTCGGGTAGCCACTGAACGACGCCACCGCCTTGTAGAAGTCCGGCCGGTGAGCCGCCAGGTTCAGTGCCGAGGTGCCGCTCATCGACAGGCCGGCCACGGCGTTGTTGACGTTGTCGCTACCGAAACGATCGGCCATGAAGGGCGGCAATTCCTGGGTGAGGAACGTTTCCCACTTCACCCGTCCGAGCTTGGGGTCGTCGCGCTGCCAGTCCGAGTAGAAGGTTCCGCCGCCGCCGAACGGAATGACCACGTTGACGTGCTTGTCGGCGAAGAAGCTCTCGACGTCGGTTTCGATGAGCCAACCGCTGTTGTCCTCGGGCGCACGCAGCCCGTCGAGCAGATACAGCGTGGGTGCAGGGCCGCCACCGGCAGCTCGGAGCACCTTGATCGGGATGTTCTTGTCCATCGACGGCGAGTAGACGTAGACCAGCTCAGAGTCGGCTTTCGCCACACCGGTCCCCATCAGCACCGTTGCCATCGTGGCGACCATGACCGCTACCAGAGCGAGCACCGTACTTCGTAACCGACCGCGCATCGAGATTGTCCCCTTGTTCGTATCCAGCCCCACCGTCCCGGGGAGGGTAACAGCTCGGTCACGGTAATGCGTCCTCTAGCGCGACGGGCTGTCGACGATCCACCAGGCCGCGTACGGCGGCAGCCATACCGATCCGTTGTCGTCGACCGCCAGGTCGTGCTGCGAGAGCACCTCGGTGGGGGCCGGGATGCCGAGCTCGATCAACTGCGCATGGGGGAACGGGCGGTGCTCAGAAGTGACGTTGTAGAGCCCCACCAGGGTGCCGCTGGGATGACGTCTGCGCACCACGAGCAGGCCGTCGTCGGATTCGGTCTGGAGGTCGACCGGCGCCTCGGCGTGCAACATCGGTAGACCGGAGCGCACCTTCGCGATGCGAGCGATGCCGTCGAACACTCGTTGGGCGTCGCTCCCCTGCTGAAATCGGCCGGCGCGGTCGGCGTCGGTGACGCGGGGTCGATGCACCCATCTGTTGTCCTCGGCATGAGCCGGTTCGTCTGCCCAGTTCGGGTCTCCCGGGGAGCCGAGCTCGTCACCGCTCCACACGACGGGAATGCCGCCCCATCCGGCAATGATGGCGTGCGACAGAAAGATTCGCCCGAACGCGCCGTCGGGATCCAGCCGGGCCGGGCCCAGACCGGTGAGCGCGGCTGCGGTTCCACTGATCCGGCGATCCCCGGTGTCCGGGTTGTACTGGAACACAAGCCCTTCGGCCCAGGAACCGTCGAACTCGCCGGAGTACCAGTCGGCCAGAAAATGCCGATGGCCTGCACCCGACAGTCCGAGCGACGCCGCGTCACCGTCGTCGATGGCCCAGCCGATGTCGTCGTGGCATCGCACGTAGGTCACCCAGGTGCCACTCGGTGGCGTGGGCGGTAACGACGCCAGGGCATGACGCGCCAAAGCCGTACTGCCCGTGGCCAACATCGACCAGACCTGCACCATCAGCGAGTTGTGGTAGGCGATGTCCGATACTCGCCCGGTGTGTCTGCCCTGCCCCAGATACGGCAACAGATCGCGTGGGCCGACGATTGCTTCGGCCTTGAAGAGCGTTGCCGGAGCGGCAAGGCGAGCGGTCGCTCGGAGAGCCTGGGTGATCGCATGCACTTCGGGCTGGTTCTGGCAGTTGGTGCCGAGCCGCTTCCACAGAAATGCGATCGCATCGAGGCGGAGCACTTCCACCCCGAGATTGGCCAGGTGCAGCACGATGCTCGCGAACTCTTGCAGCACAGCCGGATTGGCCCAGTTCAGATCCCACTGCCACTCGTTGAACGTGGTCCACACCCACTCGCCGAGTTCGTCGTCGAACGTGAAGCTGCCCGGCGCGAAGTCCGGAAATACCTCGGGGAGGGTGCGCTCGTAGGAATCCGGGGTCGTCCGATCGGGGTAGATCAAGAAATAGTCGCGGTACTTCGGATCGCCGGCTCGCGCCTCGACGGCCCATTCATGTTCGCGAGCAACGTGATTGAGAACCAGGTCGACCACCATGCTGATACCACGTCCGCGCAGAGTCTCGGCGAGAGTACGCAGATCCTCGTTGGTGCCCAGATCTTCTCGCACCGCGCGATAGTCCATCACTGCGTAGCCGCCGTCGTTGTCGCCCGGCCGCGGTCGAAGCAACGGCATCAGATGCAGGTAGGTGACACCCAGATCGGTCAGGTGATCCAGTCGTTCACCGACTCCGCGCAGCGTCTCGCCGTAACGGTCCACATAGCAGGCGTAGCCGAACATGTCCGGCTGCTGAAACCAATCGGGTTCGAGCAGTCGACGCTGATCGAGTCTGTGCAGATCCTCGGACCGTTCCGCGTACGCACGGGCGGCGATCTCCACGAGCGTGGCAGCCACTGCATCAGGGTCGGGGTAGACAGCCGTGACGGCGTCGTGCAGATCGGGAAACCACTGTTCGAGGCGGAGCTCGAACGTCTCGCGTCGATGGGCGGGCAGATCGGCGAGGATGTCGCGGGTGACGTCTGAGACCGTGGTGTGCGCCATGGACTCATCATGGCATCGAGCAGTCGCTGCCGACGCGCATACATCCCGAATCCCCGGGGTACTGGCGCAGCATGTCATTGCTGAGCCGCACGGTGGACACGATTCTCGACAGAGCCGTCGTTCCCGGCTACTCCCGAATCGGTGCCACGGTGCGTCGGCGATTCTGGGCCGCCGATCCGTTACCGTTCGCCTCCCCCATCGACATGGTGGTCACCGGCGCATCCTCGGGGTTGGGAGCAGCTACCGCGAAGCAGCTCGCCCGCCTCGGAGCGCGGGTGCACCTGGTCGGACGATCGGCCGAGCGACTCGACGCCGCCGCTGCTGCCATCCGAACCGAAGTGACCGACGCCTCGCTCGTGGTGCGTGAGTGCGATATCAGCGATCTCGATTCGGTGGCGGCCCTGATCGCGGCATTGGCGTCCGAACTGACAGCGGTGCACGCGCTCGTACATTGCGCCGGGGTGATGCCGGACGAGCGGCGGTTGTCGGCACAGGGACACGAATCCGCTTTCGCCACCCATGTTCTCGGACCGGTCGCACTGACGGTGGGACTGAGAGAATTGTTCGACGCCGGATCGCGGGTGGTGTTCGTATCGAGCGGAGGCATGTATGCGGTGCCGCTGCAGAACCCGGACTTCGAGTACGAGAACGGCAAGTACTCCGGCATGACGGCGTACGCCCGAACGAAACGAATGCAGGTGGTGGTGGCCGAGCAACTGGCCGAACGCTTTTCGCTCGAGGACGATCCGGTGGTACACAGCATGCATCCGGGCTGGGCGTCCACGCCGGGCGTCACCGGGTCTATGCCACTGTTCGATTCGGTGATGAAACCCATTCTGCGCAGCGCCGACGACGGTGCCGACACCATCGTCTGGCTCGTGGCCGCCGATCCCGCGTTGACCAGCACCGGCACATTCTGGCACGACCGAGCGCCGCGGCCGACGCACTATCCCTCCTGGCGCGGAGATTCCGCGCGGGTGCGAGATGCATTGTGGGCGAATGTGGTCGAGGCAACGGGAATCGAGATCTGACGTCAGTTACGGCTCGACTGCCGGCCGCTTTCGCCCACCGACCACGTTCCGAACGAGTATCAGCAGTGTCAAGCTGGTACCCCAGCCCATCATGCACAGGATGACACCCACGCCCGATTGCCCGGTGACATCGGTGCTTGCTGAGACGCAGAACGCCGTCGAGAACCCAGCGGTCGTACCCAGCGCAGCGACGTGTCCGCCGGTATTCGCCCATCGCGACAGATGCGCGGCCAGCAGGCACAGCAACACAACCGTCGCCCCGCACGCGGCCACTTGCCAGGACGGGAACGCGTTCGGGGCCGGGAGACCCGGTCCACGGAACTCGCCCCGGTAGTCGGCAGACCAGCTCAGCCACCCTGCACACGCGACGAAACCCGCTGCGACAGCAATCGATCCGGTGGCCCACAGCCCCATAGATCCCTTCCCCGGCCCCTCTCGCAGTCTCGAGAACAGAGCCCACAGAAGGAGCGCCCAGAAGGTCGACGGCACGCCGACGAAAACGAAGACTATCCACAGAAACTGAGACCACGAAAAGTCGACCGCCATCCGCCGACGCTATCCGACGAGCACCGATTCGTTCGCATCACAGACCCAGCAGGTCGGCCGATCTGCGCAGCCGCATCAGGACCTGAAGATCGAGAGCATTGTCCGGGTCGCGCCAGTGCGTTCCGATCAGACGGTCGATCGCGTCGAGTCGTTGATAGAGCGTGTTGACATGCACCCCGAGAGCCGACGCGGTTGCCGAATGATGGCGTCCACGCGCCAGATAGGTCGAGAGTGTCTCCATCAGCGGAACCCCGCGCTTGTTCTGCTCGGCCAACAGCGGACCCAACTTTTCCTGCGTGAGTTCGTCGAGATGTTCACGCGCCAAGTGGCTGAGCAGAATTCGATAGATTCCCAGCCCCCGCGCCGAACATGCTTCCCCCTCGCGGCCGAGGGTGACCAACACGTCGACGGTCTGCCGAGCTTCCCGATAGCCCTTTGCCAGCGCCTCGGGTCCGGTGCTCGGCTCGGAGATTCCTACGGTGGCGCCGGCGAGGAACATCGGTGTGACCGTCGCCGAATCGCGCGCGGGCACCACCACCATCAGGCTCGAACCTTGCTCCGCGACAACAGATCCTGTCGGGAATTGGCCGAGCTTGGTTCTCGACGCACCCTGCGCGACGGCTACACAGTAGGACGTGTCGGGGGCAAGTCCGGCCAAATGGAGTTGTCGCCGTTCGGCATCCGGAGTGGACGCCGGGTGCGAGAGCAGGTCCACCAGGAACGCATCCTGGGCGCGCCGCGCGGAATCGGCGGCGGCTCGCTCCTCGGCAAGTGACAGGGCCACTGCAGGCGCGGCTCGGTCGAGCAGCAGACGTGTCCTGGCATCGTCCGGTCCGATCGAGATCAGCGCACCGAGGAATTGACCGGCTGCGGCCACCCGATGAGCCGTCATCGACGGCGTCGACACGGTGTCCTTGCCGTCGCCACACACGCGTAGCAGTTCGTCGACCTCCGCCGAGTGGACGGCCAGTGCCACGGGAATCGCAGCGGCATCCGGAACGAAGTACGCCGGACGCTCGGTCAATACGGCAATCTCGCGCACCAGTGTTCGTACGCCGCCGCCGCGCAGGACCACCTGGGTCAACGTTCGGTCCCACTGCAGTGTCTGTTCGAGTTCGGCTGTGCGTTCGGATAATTCGGCATTCAGCGTCTCGAGCCGGTCGATGGTCCGAACGTTCTCGATGGCGATGGCCGCGTGCGCGGCCAGCGCCGAGAGCAGGGCGATCTCACTGTCTGCGAAGTCGCGTTCCTGGCGCTTGCATGCAAACAGTGCGCCGATCACTCGATCGCCCACCCGCAACGGCACGCCGAGCAGACCGCGCATGTTCTCCGAGCGGGCCGCGCTGTCCGCACCGGTAATGTGCTGGAACGCCGGCTCGCTCTGGTAGTCGGGGGTCCACGACGGCGACGCACTGCGCACGATGAGTCCGACGAGCCCTGCATCCTGTTCGAGCCGAAGACCGACGAGCCTAGGAGTCAGGGCTCCGCTGGTGACGTCGATGACGAACTCGTCTCCCTGTACGGACCCCATGTAGGCGAGGTCGACACCGAGAAGCCTGCGTGCCTGATCGACGACCTCTTGGAGAAGAGCACGGTTGTCGCGCACCGTCGTCAGTCGCACCGCGATGTCGTTGAGTGCCGCCAACTCCGTGCTGCGTTGACGTCGCTGATCCAGCAGGGCGCGTAGCCGGAGAGCTGCGTGCGCTTCGGCACCTGGAAATGCCTTCCGGTGCTCCTCGAGACGATCGATCGACGCGTCGTCGAGCAGAAGTTCCATCCATGACTTCTCCGCGGACATAGAGAGAACCTACATTGGCCGAGACCCAGCTCACAGCTAGAGTCGATAACATGACGCTCGTCAAACAACTGTCCGAGGCCTTGCCCACCGATCGCATAGTGGTCGACCCGGACGTCATCGCCTCCTACCAGCACGACGAGGCGGAGTGGGCCCCGTATTCGCTGCCTGTTGCCGTCGTGCGGCCCCGGACCGCCGAGGAAGTGCAGACCGTCGTTCGAGCCTGTCTCGCCCACGGAACGCCGATCGTCACTCGCGGGGCGGGCACCGGTTTGTCCGGCGGAGCCAACGCCACCGAAGGCTGCGTCGTGCTCGCACTCGACGGAATGCACACCATCAAGGAGATCGACGCACTCGAGCGTTATGCCGTCGTCGAACCCGGAGTCGTCAACGATCACCTCAGAGCAGCGGTCGCAGAGCAGGGTCTGTGGTATCCGCCGGATCCAGCCAGTGCGCCGTGGTCGACGATCGGCGGCAACGTGGCCACCAACGCCGGTGGACTGTGCTGCGTCAAGTACGGCGTCACCCGCGATTACGTCATGGGGATGCAGATCGTCACCGGTACCGGAGAATTGGTACGACTCGGGCGTAAGACCGCGAAAGGCGTTGCCGGATACGATCTTGCGGGTCTGATGGTCGGATCCGAAGGAACACTCGGAATCATCACCGAGATCACCGTCAAGTTGCGCCCGCTGCAGGATCCACAACGCACCGTCGCCGGCTACTTCGACAGCATCGTCGATGCCGGACGTGCCGTGGCCGCAGTGGCCGCCGCCGGATTGACGCCGTCCGCGCTCGAGCTGATCGACAAGCAGTGCCTCATCGCCGTCGACGCCTGGAAGAACATGGGCCTGTCGGTCGAGGCAAATGTGGTGTTGCTCGGGCGAATCGACGATCCCGGGCTCATCGGAGACCAGCAGGCCGAGAAGATGCTGACGTGCTTCGACGAGGCCGGAGCCACGTGGTCTGCGGTATCGACCGATCAGGAGGAGGCCGACGCCCTGTTCTCTGCTCGGCGGTTGGCGTATCCCGCGATGGAGCGACTAGGACCGGTGTTGACCGAGGACGTCTGTGTGCCCAAGAAACATGTGCCCGAAATGCTGTCGCGTATCGAACAGATCGGCCTGCGCTACGAGACGACGATCGCCAACATCGCCCATGCGGGCGACGGAAACCTGCATCCGTTGCTCATCACCCCGCACGACGACATCCCGGCGCGCAAGCGTGCTCAGGCCGCCTTCGCCGAGATCATCGACGCTGCATTGGAACTCGGAGGCACTGTCACCGGCGAACACGGCGTGGGGTTGCTCAAGATGGACGGACTGGCGCAGGAGCTGGACCCAGTTGTGCTGGACATGCACCACGCAGTGAAAAAAGCACTCGATCCGCATGGAATCCTGAACCCGGGCAAGGTCTTCGCGTCCTGAAATCTCAGCCTCCCAAGCCCTGGGACGATGGACCTATGGCTAGCAAGCTGACCATGGACTTCGGTTCTGCGTTGCCCATCGGGTGGACCGAACTCGACCGAAGCGTGGCATCGGAGCATTGGTCGCTGTTCGACAACAAGTTCGGGTTTCGGCCCGGGACCACACCTGAGTCGTGGCCGGCCATTGCCGAGCCTGCCCCGTCGATGACATTCGACCTCGACGCAGACACCGTACGCACGATGGCCTCATGGTCTGCGAGAGTCGACGCAGTCAATGCGGAAGCCCTGCGCTGCTTCGTCACCGAATTTGCGGATGACCCCACGTTTGTGGTCCTGGACTGGCAACACCCCTGCTACAGCTTCGATGCCCAAGCGCACGCCGATGCGGCCGAGAACGCCGAGTGGCGGGTACCCGTCTATCCGGACGGCGACTACTACATCTTCGCCCGCGACGGATTCACCGAAGGGACCTTCGGTCACCCGTGGGAACGCACCTTGTGTGTCTTCGGACCGCGCATGGTCGCCACGCTCGGGCGCACCTTGGCGACGTGGCTCCCCACGATCCGGGTCGACGGCCGACGGGTCGCGAATCGATAGCCGATTCGCTCGGCGTCGAGACGAGTTGCCGAACCGGATCCCCTCGGTCGTCAGTGCGAGACCGGTGCCCCCACATCACTGCTCGTGCTGTTTCCCACCGTGCGACGGTGCAGCGCCAGCACCAGCCCGACAGCCACCATCATGACGCCGCCGACGACCCACAAACCCGCCTTCGCGTTCCCGGTGGCGTCGAGTAGCCAGCCCGTCACGTACGGCGCGCCGAAGCCGGACAGGTTGCCCACCGAATTGATGATCGCGATGCCCGCGGCCGCGCCTGCGCCGGTGAGGAATGCACTGGGCAGGTACCAGAACACCGGCAGCGCGCAGAACACTCCGACTGCGTTGACCGTCACCGCGATCATCGTGGTGAACGGCGAATCCATATACAGCGCAACGGGGATGGAGACCGCGCCGATCAACGTGGGGATCGCGACATGCCAGGTGCGCTCACCGGTCCGATCCGAATGTCTGCTCCACAACACCATGGCGAGAGCACCCACGGCGAACGGAACCGCGACGATCAGCCCGGTTGTCACGAGGGAGAAGTCGGTATCGAACGTCTTCTTGAAACCGGCGACGATGCTGGGTAGGAAGAAGCTCAGCGAGTACAGGCCGTAGGTGATCCCGAAGTACACCAGCCCGAGCATCCACACTCGTGCGTCGGTGAGAGCCCGCTTGACCGAGCCGGTGATGTGCGCGCTCTTCGACGACCCCTCGGACTCCAATTCCGCTGTCAACCAACTCTTCTCGTCGTCGTCCAGCCATGTGGCCTGCGACGGCCGATCGGTCAGGTAGAACCAGGTGATCACACCGAGAACGATTGCCGGGAGGCCCTCGAACAAGAACATCACGCGCCAACCGGAGAGTCCGAACAGTCCGTCCCAGTACTGAATGATGGCACTCGACAGAGGCGCACCCAGCGCCGAGGAGACCGGCAGAGCCAACATGAACAGGCCCATCAGCCGAACTCGATAGGCCCGCGGGAACCACATCGTCATATACAGCAGGACACCGGGGAAGAAGCCCGCTTCGGCGATGCCGAGAACGATGCGGAGCCCGTACAGCCAGCCCGCAGTCGGTACGAATGCCATGGCGGCGGCCACGATTCCCCACGAGACCATGATGCGTGCAATCCAGCGGCGTGCGCCGAACTTGTGCAGGGCCAGGTTGCTCGGCACCTCGAACAGCAAATAGCCGATGAAGAACAGCCCGGACGCCAACCCGAACATCGTCTCGGTAAGCCCCAGCTCGTCGCTCATCGTGAGCTTGGCGAGACCGATGTTGGTGCGATCGAGATAGTTGACGAAGTAGGCCACCCCGAGGAACGGAATGATGCGTCGAGCGACCTTCTTGACCACCCTGGTTTCGATCTCGGGCTTCGTCGTGACTGCAGGCATGGGCTCGGCTTTCCATCGAACGGAAGTGACTTGGACCACAGTAGGGACCCATCAGGCAAGGGTCTGTGGAGAAATCACCCATCGAAGACGGAGATCCGAGGGCGAAGTCTCCAACGCTCGACGAGGGTTGCCGTGTTGCAGTCGAATGCCCACGCTGCGATCCTGTGCTTGTGCGAGTAGCTCTCATTGCCGATATTCACGGCAACATCGCGGCGCTCGAAGCCGTCCTCGAAGACATCGAACGGCAATGCGTCGACTCCGTGGTGAACCTCGGCGATCTGCTCTCCGGCGGACTGCATCCGCGCCGAACTGCGGATCGATTGATGGCACTGGGTTTCCCAACCATCGCCGGCAATCACGATCGCTACCTCCTCGAGCAGGAGCCCGATTCCATGGGCAGTTGGGATCGGCATGCCCACGATCAACTCGACGACGAGCATCGACGGTGGCTGGGTTCGCTCCCGTTCTCGCTCGAGCTGGGTAACGGAATCCTCGCAGTACACGGAACACCCACCGATGATCAGCAGTACTTCCTGCACTCGGTGGACCCTCACGGCTCTCGCGAGGCAACCGAGGTCGAAATCATCGAAAGGGCAGCAGGTTTCACGGACCGATCTGTCATCGCCTGCGGCCACACCCATCTGCAGCGCCAGTGGACTCTCCCCAGCGGCACGCTCGTCGTGAATCCGGGCAGCGTCGGCGCGCCCGCGTACGACGACGATCAGCCCTACCCCCACGTCATGGAATCGGGGTCTCCACACGCCCGATACGCAGTGCTGGACGATCACAGCACGGGCAGCTGGACGGTGTCGTTCGAGCGCGTCGAGTACGACCACATCGGTGCCGCCGACGATGCCCGCGCGCACGGAATGACCGATATCGCCGACGCGCTTCTCACCGGTTTCGTCGGTCCCGCTCCCCTCGAGCAGTCACACTGAGCCCGTGAAGATCACCGACGTCCAGCGGCGACAGCGGCTCGTCGCGCAGCACTTGTCCGACGCCCCGAGTGCGGAATCCGTGGTGTCGTCGTTGCTCGCACTGCATGCCACCGATCCGGCTACGGTGTATCTTTCCGTGCTGGCACGCGCCCGCTCGCTGGGATTGTCGGACGTTCGTGACGCGATGTACGAGCGCCGTAGCTTGGTTCGCCTGATGGCGATGCGTCGCACGATGTTCGTGGTCGCGCACGACGACGTTCCGATGATCCACGCTGCCGCCAGCCTCGGAGTTGCCCGCACGATGCGAACCCGGTTGGTCAAACAGGTGTCGACGCTGCCGACCGAACCGGTGATCGACGACGTCGAATCCTGGCTGGCGGCAACCGAAGCCGAGACCGATGCCGTTTTGCGCTCGATGGGCACGGCGACCGGGGCGGAACTGTCCGCAGCAGTCCCTGGACTGAAAACCGCTCTACTGCCGACCACGGACAAGGTGTACGACGTCAAACGCTATGTCACCTCCGAAGTGTTGGTAATGATGGCCGCGGAGGGAAAGCTGGTGCGGGTCGAGCCGCGCGGCGCGTGGACGTCGCGCCGACATGCCTGGGCACCGATCGATCAGTGGTGGCCCAACGGGATTCCCGAGTTGGACGAGCCCTCCGCCCGAGCCGATGTGGCCCGGCGCTGGCTCGACGTGTTCGGACCGGCGACCTTGGACGACCTGCAATGGTGGACGGGATGGAACAAGACGCAGACCCATGGAGCGGTCGCCGAACTCGACACCGTGGCCGTCGAACTGGCCGATGGTGACGGAATCATGTTGACCGACACAGTGTTCCAGGATCCCCCGCCTCGGGCGATGCTGCTTC
Organism: Rhodococcus sp. 06-1474-1B; assembly: GCF_002258885.1. Classification (NCBI taxonomy): domain Bacteria; kingdom Bacillati; phylum Actinomycetota; class Actinomycetes; order Mycobacteriales; family Nocardiaceae; genus Rhodococcus; species Rhodococcus sp. 06-1474-1B. Next base: position 45,059 of record NZ_NOYR01000021.1, read on the forward strand.
CCGCCCTGGACCCCACGCCGATGGGGTGGAAGCACCGACACTGGTATCTCGGCGAACACAAGGCCCCGCTGTTCGATACCTTCGGAAATATCGGTCCGACCATCTGGTGGGAGGGGCGCATCGTCGGCGGATGGGCCGTGGATTCCAATGGTTCGGTGGTCACGGAAGTACTCGAGGACGTCGGGCCTGCGGCGTCGAAAGAGGTTGCAGCAGAGGCTGACCGGATCACCGCCCTGCTCGACGGTACCGCGGTGGTCCCGTCGTTTCCGACGCCGTTGGAGAAGAGACTGCGCGGAAAGTCGTAGCCATATCGGTCCGAGGTGACAGTCGAACTGTGTGTGTAAATGGCGGTGCCACACAACCCTTCGAGCTATGTGATCCCCACTCCTACGGTTGGGATGCCTAACCAAACAGCACCCGGATTTCGTTGTAGGGTCACAACGTGCCTATCAGTCTGGTTTCCATCGTCCTCCCCGTGTACAACGGTTTGCCCGAACTGAACGAGCAGCTCCACGCGCTTGCTGCGCAGGACTACACAGGCGATGTCGAGCTCATCGTCAGCGACAACGGCTCGACCGACGGCCTCCGCTCACATCTCGAAGAACTGTCTCTACCTCTGACGATGCGCATCGTCGACGCCTCCGCCAAGCGTGGCGTCTCCTACGCCCGCAACCTTGGCGTGGAAGCCGCGCGGGGCGACATCATCGCCTTCGTCGACCACGACGACGTCGCTTCTCCGACGTGGCTGACTTCCATGGTGCGCGCACTCGACAGCTACGACGCCGTGGGCGGCGCAATCGAACACGATTCCCTCAATCCGCCCGAGGTGACGGCGTGGCGAGACAACCCGCCGAACGGCACCCTGTTTCCCACCGCCTACCTGCCGTATGCCCCGGGAAGCAATTTCGCGCTCAGGAGGCGCGTCTTCGACGAGGTCGGAGGCTTCGACGAAGACCTCGTGGGCGGTGCCGAAGACGTCGACTACTCGTGGAGGCTTCAGCAAGCAGGATTCACTCTCGGACATGCCGCGGATGCGTCGGTCGCCTACCGCATCAGAACTACGGTTCGTCGATCGTTCTTGCAAGGCCGCGCGTACGGACGCACGTCGTACCAACTGTCGACCAAGCACCGTGCTGCGGGCTGCCCTCATCCGTCGTCACTTGCCCGGATTCCCGCGCACACTGCGGCGATCTTGTATCTCGCGACAATTCGCAATCCGTGGTTGCCGAAGGTACTACGACCGATGCCCAGCGGTCTGTGGGCCCACTACATCGGAATCCACTACGGCGCACTCCGAATTCGGGTGGCCGCGCTCGGCCGCGGCCTGCGACGGAGTCCCCGATGACATACGAGATAGTCGACGCGATACGCGAAGAGACCATGGCCGTCCTGCGGCAGCATGCCAAACCCGGAGATCGGTTGGCTCACTTGGACTTTCCGAATCACTTCAATGCCGGTGACTCGCTCATCTACGCCGGTGAGGTCGAGTACCTGAAGCGGTTGGACGTGCACGTCGACTACGTGTCCGATCCGTTCACCCACAACCACGATCTGCTCGAACAACGAGTCGGTGATGGGACCCTGTTTCTGCAGGGCGGAGGAAATTTCGGTGACCGCTGGCCGATGGACCAGAAATTTCGTGAAGCAATCGTTGCGCGGTTTCCTCGCAACAAGATCGTGTGCCTGCCCCAAAGCATCGACTACTCCGACGCCGACGCCATGCACAGGACCGCGGCCCTCTACGCACAGCACCCGGACCTCACCCTCATGCTGCGTGAACAGCGTTCGTACGAGCTGGCGCTCGCCCATTTCCCGAACAACCGCGTCGAATACTGTCCGGACATGGCTTTCGGTGCCGAGATCGCACACAGCGCCGAAGGCTCTGCAGTGGACGTCGTGAAACTCGTGCGCGACGATTCCGAAAGCCTCGGTCATGCTTCGGTGAACGTCGACGCGTCGTCCGTCCAGTACGACTGGGGTCTGCACGGAAGGGATCTGGCGACCTCGACGGTGGTGACGCTGCCGACCCGAATCGCATACAACTTCCCCAAAGCGAATCGCCTGCTGTACCCCGCTCTCGTTCGCTCGTACGAGCAGACAGCGAAGCTCAACCTCCGTGTGGCGCAGCGCATTCTGAATCTGGCGCCCGTCGTGCTCACCGATAGGCTGCATGCGGCCGTATTGGCCGCGATGATGGGCAAGCGCGTCGTGGCGATGGACAACGCGAACAGGAAGGTATCCGGCATCTACGACGCCTACCTGCACCGGTTCGACAACGTTCAGTTCGCAGCGACACCCGACGCCGCCGCCGACATGGTTCGGCAGGCCGTGTCCGACAGTCGACGATGAACGCTGGTCGACACCCCGTCCGTTTTCAGAAGGGGTAACGGCCCTCGGCCCAGGCACGCGCGGCGGGAGGAGTCACCGCGTCGACGGGTTCGCCGTCGCGAAAGTAGTTGGTGTGCAGGATCCGACCCGCGTCGACTGCCTCTTGCCAGGCCTGCGTCGGACCTTCGCCGAACCAGAGCCACGGCGTGATGTCGTCCATGATGACAACCGATTCCGGGGTGGCGAGCGCACGAAGATCGTCGAGGTCTGCGCGGGCACCTTCCACAGAATGGTCACCGTCGATGAAGATGACATCGAAGCGCGCGTCCGGGTGTTGCTCGGCATAAGCCTTGATGGTCGTGTGGGAATCTCCCTGGATCAAAGTGTGTCGGCCCGGGAAGTGTTTGTCGACATGGGCTTTCGCGGCGTCGCTGTAGGCATACGCGGCCAGATCGAAGGATACGACGGTCACGTCGGGGGAGGCTTCGAGAAACGCCCAGCTCGAGAAGCCGGCATTGAACCCGACCTCGCAGATCGACTTCGTGCCGGGCCTCGCGGCCAGTGCCGATAGGTATCCGAGTTCCGATTCGTCGGCTCCACGCTCGAAAGGCTCCCCCGCTGTGGCGGTTCGATGCACCAACGACTCGAGGTATTCCAGGCCCATCCATGTCCTCCTGTTCGACTGCTTCGGAGCGTAGCCGACGGTCGATCGTGCGCGCAGACGACAACTGCCACCTGGCCGACACCGATGTCTGTAGCGTTCGCACCAAATGACTTTCCGTTCGTGGAATTGCCATCGCGGGCTTGGCAATCGGAGTGATCGAACTGCTCGTGGTCGCAACTGTCGTCTACGGTTTCGGTTCTCTCACGCCGAGAACGTCGGCATCCGTCGAAACACTTGTTCCGTACTCCTTACCGGCTACCGCACTCTTCACAGTTCCTGCTGCTACGGAACCACCGACTCCGGTCGAGACCACCGTCGACGCGACCGAGGCCCCCTCGGCCCCACTGCCCGAGGTGGACGGACCATGCGATCCGGGCGTCGACAATCACGGAACCTCCGCCGATGGCACGTTCCTGAAGTGCACCTATGCAGGGTCGACTCGCGCGCATTGGGTGCAGTCGGCACCGATCATCGACGGCAATGCGGAGCCAGGGTCGGAATGCGACCCCGCAGCGAGAGGGATTGCGGTGTCGCCGGACGGATTCGACATGTTCTGCGTCTCCGACGGCGCGAACGGTGGCGGCTACTGGTCACCCGGACCGTAGGCGATCTGCGGATCGACGGCCGTCAGACGTTGAAGCGGAACTCCACCACGTCGCCGTCGGACATGACGTAGTCCTTGCCCTCGATGCGCACCTTGCCAGCAGCCTTGGCCGAGGCCATCGAACCTGCGGCGACGAGGTCGTCGAAGGACACGATTTCGGCCTTGATGAAGCCGCGCTCGAAGTCGGTGTGAATGACGCCCGCGGCCTGGGGTGCGGTGTCACCCCGGTGAATTGTCCACGCACGGGCCTCTTTCGGGCCTGCGGTGAGGTAGGTCTGCAAGCCCAGGGTGTGGAAGCCGGCGCGCGCCAACGCGTCGAGACCGGGCTCGGTCTGACCGACGGATTCGAGCAACTCGGCTGCCGATTCCTTGTCGAGTTCGAGCAACTCCGACTCGATCTTCGCATCCAGGAACACCGCATCGGCGGGTGCGACCAGTCGAGCCAGTTCGCCGATCTTCGCGTCGTCGGTCAGCACCGACTCGTCGGCGTTGAACACGTACAGGAACGGCTTGGTGGTGAGCAGCTGGAATTCACCAAGCAGCTCGAAGTCGAGCTTGGCCTTCGCCGAGAACAGCGTCTTGCCGTCGTTCAGCACAGCCTGCGCGGCCAGAGCCGCATCGAGCGCCGGCTTGCGATCCTTCTTGATCCGCACCTCTTTCTCGAGGCGCGGGATCGCCTTCTCGAGGGTCTGCAGATCAGCGATCGCGAGTTCGGTCTCGATGACCTCGATATCCGCGGTCGGGTCGACGCGACCATCGACGTGGACCACGTCGTCGTCGGCGAAGACGCGAACGACCTGGCAGATGGCGTCGGCCTCACGGATGTTGGCGAGGAACTTGTTGCCCAGGCCTGCGCCCTCGGACGCACCCTTGACGATGCCGGCGATGTCGACGAACGACACCAGTGCGGGCACGAGCTTCTCCGAACCGAACACCTCGGCCAGCTTCTCGAGCCGGGGATCCGGCAGCGCGACCACGCCGACGTTGGGCTCGATGGTCGCGAACGGATAGTTCGCGGCCAGCACATCGTTGTTGGTCAGTGCATTGAAGAGGGTGGACTTGCCGACGTTGGGCAGTCCGACGATTCCGAGGGTGAGGCTCACGGTCTATGGAGTCTACTTTGACGACACGGCCAGCTCGGACAGTGCCCGGCCAGCGTCGATACTCGATGCACCGAGTGGTGCCAGAACTACGTGATCCGCGCCGGCAGCGTGGTGAGCGGCCACCCGCTCGGCGATGTCGTCGACACTCCCCCACACCACCAGGTCGTCGACCAGACGGTCGCTGAGATCCTCGACATCCGCGTCGGTGAACCCCATGCGGAGGAAGTTCTGCCGATAGCCGGGAACGGTTGCGAGGAAGCTCAGCGGCTCCCGAGCTGCAGCGCGTGCTCGATCCGGATCGGACTCGACCACGACGAACTGGTCGACCACCAACGTCGCCCCACCGAGCGCACCGCGCGCCTGCGACGTCCACTCGGGCGCCACGAGCAACCCGATCGCGCCGGCCGCGCGGTCGCGAGCCATCTCCAACTTCTTCGGCCCGAGCGCCGCGAGCAGCGTCTGATCCGCTGGTACGGCGAGTTCGTCGAGGTATCTATGCAACTTAGCGAGAGGTCGAGCACTCTGCGGCCCACCGAGACCGAGGACGAATCGACCGGTGTCCGAAAGCTCGTCGAACAGTGTTCCGGTCTGTGCAGGTGAGTACACATCGATCGGCACGATCCCCGGAACGACGGTGGCGGTCTCGGTCGCGTGGACCAGATCGGCCAACCTGCCGAGCCGATCGATCTGCCCGCCCGGCAGCCAGAACGAGGTGAATCCGAGTGATTCCAACTCCCGCGCGTCGTCGAGGTAGGACGGTGCCACGTCGATGGAAATGCCGATTGCGCCGAGCCCCAGTGTGTCCATGGCTGCGACGCTAAAACCTGAAGCGTTGTTCAGGTCAAGAGGTGATCGCCGAATTTGCGTCCCAGCTCGCCAGGATTGGCATGACTTTCGCGGTGCTCGATTCTTCCTCGACGGTATAGACGATCAGACTTTGATCCTGCGCGCTCGGCGAGGTCAGAAACTCGATTCCGAATTGCAGGGTGCCCGCCGCCGGGTGCTGGATGATCTTGGTTGCACCTGCGAATTCGGCGACCTCGTGATCGCTCCACCATTGCTCGAAACAAGGCTCGGACGAACGCAATTCGTCGATCAGCGCGGTCAGGGTCGGATCGCCCGGTCGACGAGCAAGATCGCGGCGCAGCGCGGCAACCGAGGCAGCCGCGAACTGCGACCAGTTGACGATTCGCTCCCGCGCGATGGGATTGCGAAACAGATAGTGGAACAGCGAATCCCCGGCGGACGACTGCAGACTCAACACCGCACGAACCAGCGCATTGCTGGCCAAGATGGTTCCCGAGCGCCCGAGCAGTAGCACCGGCACGTGATCGAGCGCCCGCATGACCTGCAGCAATCCCGGATCCGGTCGCTCCGGGGCGCTGTCGACCGGCACAGCTGGAGATGCGAGATCGAGCAGGTGCGCGGACTCCACCCGGTCGAGTTTCAACGCCCGAGCAATTGCTCGCAGCACCTCGGATGAGACATTGGCCTGGCGACCCTGTTCGAGCTTGCTGTAGTAATCCGGACTCACTCCGGCCAGCGCTGCGAGCTCTTCGCGCCGCAGGCCCGGTACCCGTCGCGCACCGGGATAGGTCGGTACTCCCGCCTCGGCGGGAGTGATGCGGTCGCGTCGATCACGCAGAAACGCACTCAGCGCCGACCTGTCGTTGTTCACGAAATCCACAGTAGTCACGCAAGCGATCGCCAACCTGGTCATGACAGACCTAGGTCGAACGACGCCTGGTCCGCTCGATTCGGCGACCGTAGACATGGCGTCATGACATCTCCCAGTTCCACACAACTCCATGGACGCACCGCCGTCGTCACCGGATCGACCAGTGGGATCGGTGCGGCCATCGCGCTCACCCTCGCCGCCCACGGGGCGAAGGTGGTCGTCAGCGGCCGCGACGCCGAGCGCGGCAAAGCCCTGGCGGCCCGCATCTCGGAAACCGGCGGCACAGCGACATTCGTCGACGTCGATCTGTCGGGCAGCTACAACGAACTTCGTGAGTTCGCCGCCCGCACTACCGACGCCCTCGGCGGGCGCGTCGACATTCTCGTCAACAACGCCGGTATCTATCCGGCCACCGCGACAGCCGATCTTCCCGACGACCAGCTCGACGCCATGCTCGCCGTCAACGTCCGAGCACCGCACGTGCTCGTCGGTGAGCTCGCACCGGGCATGGCCGAGCGCGGCAGCGGTGCCATCGTGAACATCGGGTCGTGGATGGCCACGATGGGCAGTCCGTTCGCTGCGATGTATTCCGCCACCAAAGCCGCCGACGAGCAGCTCGCTCGCAGCTGGGCCGCCGAGTTCGGTCCACGCGGTGTGCGAGTGAACGCCCTCGCGCCCGGAGCCACTCTGACTCCGGGCAACGAGGATGCACGCCAGGTACTCGACGCCATGACGGCCGGAACCCCGGCAGGCACAGTGCTGTCGCCGCAGAACATTGCCGACGGTGTGCTGTTCCTGGTCTCGGACGATGCCGCGATGGTGCACGGAACCACGCTCTACGTCGACGGCGGTATTTCGGTCACCCGCGGGTGATCAGCACACCGCCGTCGACGCATCACATGTTCGAGACGACCAAGCCGATGAACGCCAGGTAGAGAACGATGAAGACGCCGAAGATGATGAGGGACAGCTTTCCGAAGAACGCCGCGCGCTGCGACGAGTACTGCGCGCCTTGGACATCGCCCATCGACCACAGTGGATGGACTTTCAACGCATGATTGAACGCGGGGATGGCCAGTGGCCAGAAGAAGATGACTGCCACCACTGCCCAACCTGCGTTCGACGCCGGCAGCACCGGCGCGAAGGGCTGCGCCGCGGGAAAGTTCTGCTGATGAGTTTGCTCGTATGGTCCCGACATGTGGTGTTCCCCCCGAATGAATGAAGTGATGACACCCGGTACGACGCAGCCCAGCACCATCCGGTTCCAGGCCGCCGCCACTCAGCGCACACGAGTGACCGCCGGGCGCATCGCGAAGTGTCGATTCGAGGACGTGCAAGTGCGTCACGCATAGGGTGATCGCAGTCACACCTGCGACCATGGAGACCCCACACATGTCACTGAAAGCGGCCGACGATCCACACGTCGAATTGCTGAAGACAGACCCCGACCTACCACCTGTCGGAGTCGTCGATTCCCATCCCATGACGCCGATCAAGCGTCTGATGCTCGTCGTTATCGGCCTGCTCGGCGGCGTCGCCTGGACGATCATCGCCATCGTCCGCGGCGAGAATCCCAACGCAGTCTGGTTCGTCATCGCCGCGGTGTGTACCTACATCTTCGCGTTTCGCTTCTACGCCAGACTGATCGAACGCAAGATCGTCTTTCCTCGCGACGACCGAGCCACGCCCGCCGAGATCTTGGAGAACGGCAAGGACTACATGCCGACGGACCGTCGGGTGCTGTTCGGCCATCACTTCGCAGCAATCGCGGGAGCGGGCCCCCTCGTCGGACCGGTTCTGGCTGCCCAGATGGGCTACCTGCCCGGCACCATGTGGATCATCATCGGCGTCGTGTTCGCCGGGGCCGTCCAGGACTTCCTGGTGCTGTGGATCTCGACGCGTCGCAACGGCCGCAGCCTCGGCCAGATGGCCCGTGACGAACTCGGAGTAGTCGGCGGAACGGCCGCGCTGATCGCGGTGTTCGTCATCATGATCATCCTGATCGCGGTTCTTGCTCTCGTCGTCGTCAACGCGCTCGCCGAAAGTCCGTGGGGCGTGTTCTCCATCGCGCTGACCATCCCCATCGCCCTGTTCATGGGTGTGTACCTGCGCTACCTGCGGCCGGGCAACGTCACCGAGGTCTCGCTCATCGGTGTCGTCCTACTTCTGCTCGCCATCGTCGCCGGCGGCTGGGTCGCCGAAACCGAATGGGGCACAGACTGGTTCACCCTCTCCAAGGTGACGGTCGCCTGGCTGCTCATCGGCTACGGTCTGCTCGCCTGCATCCTGCCGGTGTGGCTGCTGCTCGCCCCGCGCGACTACCTGTCGACATTCATGAAGGTCGGCACCATCGCGCTGCTGGCCGTCGGCATTCTCATCGCCCGTCCAGAGATTCAGATGCCCGCGATGACCACCTTCGCCACCGAGGGCAACGGACCGGCATTCGCAGGATCGCTGTTCCCGTTCCTGTTCATCACCATCGCCTGCGGCGCCCTCTCCGGTTTCCACGCTCTGATCTCCTCCGGCACCACGCCGAAGCTGCTGGAGAAGGAAAAGCAGATGCGCATGATCGGCTACGGCGGCATGCTCACCGAGTCGTTCGTCGCCATCATGGCGCTCATCACCGCCTGCGTTCTCGATCAGCACATCTACTTTGCACTCAACGCTCCGGCCACTCTGACCGGCGGCACCCCGGAGACTGCGGCGACGTACGTCAACGGGTTGGGATTGAGCGGCGGAGACATCTCGGCGGCCGAATTGAGTCAGGCGGCAACCGATGTGGGCGAGGAATCGATCATCTCTCGCACCGGCGGCGCACCGACCCTCGCGTTCGGCATGTCCGAGGTTCTGCATCAGGTGTTCGGCGGCGAATCGCTCAAGTCGTTCTGGTACCACTTCGCGATCATGTTCGAGGCACTGTTCATCCTCACCACGGTCGATGCCGGCACCCGCGTCGCACGCTTCATGCTCTCCGACAGCATCGGCAACCTGCCCGGAGCCTCGGCCAAGAAGTTCAAGGACCCGTCGTGGCGTCCCGGAGCATGGATCTGCTCGCTGATCGTCGTCGCAGCCTGGGGCGCAATCCTTCTCATGGGAGTCACCGACCCGCTCGGCGGCATCAACACCCTGTTCCCGCTGTTCGGTATCGCCAATCAGTTGCTCGCCGCCATCGCCCTGACGGTGGTCATGGTGATCGTCGTCAAACGAGGCCTCTACAAGTGGGCCTGGATCCCTGGCATTCCACTTGCCTGGGACCTCATCGTCACGATGACGGCCTCGTACCAGAAGATCTTCTCCTCCACCCCGGCCATCGGTTACTGGACGCAGCATTCTCAGTTCCGTGACGCGAAGGAGCAGGGCCTGAGCAGCTTCGGCAGCGCGAAGACCCCCGAGGCCATCGACGCGGTCATTCGCAATACGTTCATCCAGGGCACGCTGTCGATCATCTTCGCGATACTCGTCCTGGTCGTCGTCATCGCCGGAGTCATCGTGTGCGTCAGAGCCGTTCGCGGTGCTGATCTGCCGGACAACGAGGAGCCGGAGGTGCCGTCGAAGATCTTCGGTCCCGCCGGATTCGTCCTCACCCCCGCCGAGAAGCAGATTCAGGCCGAGTGGGACGAACTGATCGATGCGGGCACCGTTCGACGCCCCGGGTCGGCGCACTAGATGCGCGGGCTGTGGTGGTGGATTACCTCGGTGATGGGTGATCACGATTACGACCGCTACGTCGCGCATCTGGCCCGGCACCACCCGGGCCAGGAGCCACCGACCGTGCGGCAGTACTGGAAAGACCGGCACGCGGAGGCGGACCGAAATCCGGGAGCTCGCTGCTGTTAGGGCTTCGCCGTCGTGCGCGTTTTGCGCCCCTCCAGGTACGCAAAACGCGCACGACCGCAGCCGCGTCCGATTTCCGCTAGCACTGGCGGGATCGCGCTGACACAGTAGGAGCATGAGCAGCGAACGGCAGGTGCAAGAACTGGACTTCGATCGGTGTTATCGCGCGGTCTCCTCGCGTGACGCACGGTTCGACGGCCAGTTCTTCACCGCCGTCTCCACCACCGGCATCTACTGTCGACCCTCCTGCCCGGCGCGCACCCCCAAGCCCGGCAACGTCTCGTTTTTGGCCACGGCAGCAGCGGCCCAACAATCCGGCTACCGCGCCTGCCGCCGTTGCCAGCCCGACGCCACCCCCGGTTCCCCACGATGGAACATCCACTCGGATCTCAGTTCTCGTGCGATGCGGCTGATCTCCGACGGAGCCGTCGAGCGCGGGGGCGTCGACGGCCTCGCCAGCACCCTCGGCTACTCGAGCCGCCAACTGACTCGCGTTCTGACGGCAGAAGTGGGTGCCGGGCCGCTCGCGTTGGCTCGCGCCCATCGCGCGCATACCGCCCGCACGTTGATCCAGACCACCGACATGTCGATGGCCGACATTGCCTTCGCCGCCGGCTTCTCGAGCGTCCGCCAGTTCAACGACACCGTCAAAGAGGTCTTCGCCGTCGATCCGACGACCCTGCGGCGAGAAGCGCACCGCTCGGCCGTACCTACTGCGGGTGGCACCGTCACGTTGCGACTGCCCTACCGCCCGCCGCTGGACCGCGGCTGGGTCGAGTGGTTCCTGCGAGGCCATGTGGTCGAGGGCATCGAATCGTTTTCCGACGACGGCGAATACGTGCGTTCACTGCAGTTACCGCACGCTGCCGGACTGGTGGCACTGCGCATCCTGGACGGATTCGTCAGCGCCGCACTGACTCTGCAGGACATGCGCGATCTCGCTCCGGCCGTGGCCAGGATTCGACACCTGCTCGATCTCGACGCCGATCCGCTTGCCGTCGACGAAGCCCTACGCGCCGACCCCCAGCTCGCGCCGAGCGTCGAGGCCCATCCGGGCATCAGGGCCCTCGGGGTCGTCGACGGGGCGGAGATGTTGCTGCGCACCGTCATCGGGCAACAGATCTCGCTGAAGGCAGCGGCCACCCACACCGCCAGGCTCGTCGACGCGCTCGGGGCACCACTGGATTTCGGCGACGGACGCGTCGGACGGCTGTTCCCCGACGCTGCCGTCATCGCCGAACGCGGCCACGAGGTCCTCACCGGCCCGGCGGCTCGGGTCCAGACCGTCATCCGCGTCGCCGACGCCATCGCGTCGGGAACGGTGACATTGCACCCCGCGCGGGAGGGTCCCGATCTGGAACGAGAACTGCTCGCGCTCAAGGGAATCGGACCGTGGACAGCCCGCTATGTCGTCATGCGACTGCTGGGTGACCCCGACGTTCTGCTCGACACCGATCTCGTCGTCCGGCAAGGCGCACAGGCGCTGGACATTTCGTTGAAGAACTCCCAACGCTGGGCACCGTGGCGTTCGTACGTCTCGATGCACCTGTGGATCACCGCACTGGAAAGAAGGCAGGCATGATGGCCACCTCCGCAACGCAGGACACCCCTATCGGTCCGTTCACCACCATCGTCGACGCCGATCAGCGTGTGCTGGCGTCGGGCTGGACCGCCGACGTCGAGGAACTCCGAGTGTTGATCCATCCGACGTTGCGACCTACCGATGTCCGCTCGGCGGCCGACCTCGGTGCCGTCACCGCAGCTGTCGACTCCTACCACCGCGGCGACGTCGACCGCATCGACGACATCGACGTCGCACAACGATCGGGCGAATTCCTGATGCACGCCTGGGACGTGCTGCGCACTGTCGAACCTGGAGCGCCGGTGACGTACTCCGCGTTCGCGGAATTGTCCGGACGGCCGACGGCGATTCGCGGTGCCGCATCGGCGTGCGCGCGCAATGCCGCCGCCCTGTTCGTACCGTGCCACCGAGTGGTTCGGATCGGCGGTGCGCTCGGTGGATTTCGTTGGGGACTGCCGACGAAGAAGTGGCTGTTGGCCCACGAGGCGCTCTGACCGACACCGCGTCGGAGTGGGACGTTAAGGTTCTTCACGAACCGCCACCCGCCGAATGTGAGGACCCACCGTGACCGAATCGGCAGTTCCCGGCAGTACTGCGAAGCCCGCGAAGTCCGGACGAGATCGCGGGGACCTCATCGGAACCGGTGGCCTCTGGCTGGCGAAATGGTCGCTCATCCTGATCTCCATCGCGGCCGGCGCGTGGGTGTTCGGTTGGCTGATCGGTCATCTCTGGGTGATTCTGCTACCGGTTCTACTCGCGGTGATCGTGGCCACGGTTCTGTGGCCACCTGCGAAATTGATGATGCGCCTTGGTTTTCCGCCTGCGTTGGCATCGTCCGTGTCGCTCGTGGTGTTCTTCGTCGTGATCGGCGGGGTCATCACTCTGATCATTCCGTCGGTGGCCGAGCAGGCTCCCGAGTTGGTCGATCAGGCGTCGGGTGGCATCGGTCAGGTGCAGGACTGGCTCAAGGGACCTCCGCTCAACATCGGCGACGACCAGATCGACAATGCGGTATCGGCAATCGTCTCGCGGCTGCAAGACAGCGGCGACGTCATCGCGACCGGCGTGTTCAGCGGCGTCTCGGCAGCCGGTTCCATCCTCGTGACCCTTGCCCTGGTGCTCGTGCTGTCGTTCTTCTTCGTCAAGGACGGCCCGAAGTTCCTGCCGTGGCTGCACGGATTCTCCGGCGGCCGCGCGGGACGCCATCTCGGCGAAGTCCTCTCCCGCATGTGGGTGACGCTGGGCGGTTTCATCCGGACCCAGGCCATCGTCAGCTTCATCGACGCGTTCTTCATCGGGCTCGGATTGGTGATCCTCGGTGTCCCGCTGGCATTGGTGCTCGCCACCCTGACGTTCCTCGGTGGCTTCATCCCCATCGTCGGTGCGTTCGTCGCGGGCGCTCTCGCTGTGCTCGTCGCATTGGTAGCCAACGGTCTGACGACCGCGTTGATCGTGCTCGCGATCATCCTCGCGGTGCAGCAGCTCGAAGGCAACGTGCTGCAGCCGATCCTGCAGAGCCGCAGCATGAATCTGCATCCAGCGATCGTGCTGCTCGCCGTCACCGGAGGTAGCTCGCTGTTCGGGATCATCGGCGCGTTCCTCGCAGTGCCCGCCGCGGCGGTGGCTGCTGTGCTGATTCGCTACGTCTCCGAACAGATCGACGAGCGATCGAACGAGCCCGATCAGGACGAGCTCGAGGATCAGATCCCCGCACCCGAGGGACTGACCGACGAACAGGCCGGCCTCGAAGATGAGGACGAGGACGAGAAGGCTACGACGGAGAAGAAGTAGCTCCGATCAGGACGCGACGACCTGCAGTGTCGAGCCCGCGCGTCCACGCTTGACGTAGAGGCGGCTCGGAATGCGCTGACGCATTTCGTCGACGTGACTGACGACTCCGACGACGCGGCCGCCCGCACGTAATTCGTCGAGCACGGCCATCACCGATTCCAGCGTGTCCGCATCCAGCGTGCCGAACCCCTCGTCGATGAACATGGTGTCGAGAACGACCCCGCCGGATTCGGCGGCCACGACATCGGCGAGACCCAGCGCGAGCGAGAGCGACGCCAGAAACGCCTCGCCGCCCGACAACGTCTTGGCCGACCGCACCACACCGGTGTAGTCGTCGCGGATGTCGAGACCGAGTCCACCCCGCTTTCCGCGAACGCCGGCCTCGTCGGAGTGCACGAATTCGTAACGACCGGAGGACATCCGACGCAAGCGTGCCGATGCCGACTCGGCGACGTCCTCGAGACGGGACGCAAGCACGTAGGACCGCAGCGACATCTTGCGTGCATTCTGCCCACGCCCGGCGACCACATCCGCCAGGTTGGCGAGCTCGTCGAACTCGGCGCGTTGCGGCGCGATGGCCGCAGCCGCGACGAACAGTTCGGCGACCAACCGCTCGAGATCGTCCGCGCGTCGGCGACACTCGGCCACCTCCCCCGCGGCGACCTTCGCCTCGCCGTCCAATTCGGCGAACCGGGCACGCAGCGGATCCAGGTCGATCGGCGGTTGCCCGCTCTGGGCGACGATGCCGGGTTCGAGCAGCACGTGTTCGGCGTGTGCCCGACGCTCCTCTGCCAGACGAAGCTCGGTCTCGATCTGCTCGACGCGGTCTTCGGTGAGAACGGCATCTGCTGCTGCATCGGCGGAATCGAAGTTCGATGCCGATACCCGTCGATCCAGTTCGCCGCGCAGCGCGGCGTGCTGCTCGCTGGCATCGAGCCAGGCGATTCGCGCTTCCTGCAGTCGGCGGGCACCGTCGATCAGCTTCTCGCACTCGGCAATTCGCTCGGTCAACGATGTGCCTTCGGCAATTTCCTCGGCTACCGACGCTCGCATCTGCGCCACCGATCGCTCGGTGGCTGCGATGCGTTCGTCGAGCGCGCTGCGCCTGGCGACAAGATCCTGCAGCGTGACCGCCAGCGCATCCGACTCGGCGCGCAGCCGACGCAGCTCGGTCGTCGCCGGGTCGAGGTCGGCGGCCCTCGCTCGGGCGTCTCGGACGGCAGTCGTCGCCGCATCGAGGGTGTGAGCAAGCTCCGCGGCGGAGGCTCCGCCCGTCCGGTCGTGCAGCAGATCGACCGCACGACTGGCGTCGGCGACGGCCGCGATCGACCGTTCCAGCTCGGCAGCGCATTTTCGCTCCGCGGCAGCGGCCTTGTCCTCCTGCGCTTTCGTGACCGTCGACGTGGCGGCAGCTGCCGGATTCGGATGCTCGGCCGACCCGCAGACGACACACGGCGCACCGGGCTCGAGGCGAGCAGCCAGCTCTGCGGCCATGCCGTCGATGCGGCGTTCGCGCAGCTCGAGCAAATGCTCCCAGGCGCTGTTGCGCGCGGTTGCAGCACGGTCCCTGACGCGTTCTGCCTCGACGAGAACAGCTCGGGTCCGCACCAATTCGAGGGCCGACTCGGCGGCCGCCTGAGCGCGGGCGCACCGCTCGTCCAGTCCCGGAAGCTCGGCAGCGGCCGCAGCTGCGCGCGCCACCCGCGCTTCCACAGCGGCGAGGGTCTCGGGAAGTGTCGCCTGTTTCGTCGCCGTGCGTTCGATGGCAGCAACGGTCTCGGCACGCTGTGCGCGCTGTTCTGCGAGCTCGGCGTCCAGCCGGTCGGCCTCACGGGCTGTTCCGAGCAGCGACTGCAGCCGTGCGACATCGGTGGTCCATGCTCGCACGAACTCGGCAACCACTGCTCGCTCGTCGGCCGGATCGGTTCGGAGCGGCGGCCACTGCAGTGCGTCGTGGAAGCGCCTGCCCTCTGCGGACGTCGGCAGTGCCTGTTCCGCGGCGGTCAGCGCTGTGGTGGCCGCATCTGCGGTGGTGGCGGCAAGGCGAAGATCGGCGACAGCGTCGGCGATGGGACCCGCAGCAGCAGAGTCGGCCAGTTCCGAGCGTCGCGCTGCTCGGGCGGCTTCGCCGTCCCGGTACTGCGCGAGTTGCTCTTCGGCGATGGCGCGTCGGCGCTGCAGGTCCAGGGCGCTGGTGGCCTCGGCCAGCGCGGCGGACGCACGCCCGGCCGCCGCGTCGACCAGCACCGCACGACCCTGAGCGAGAGTTCTGTTCTGCCGTGCACCGTCCAGAACTCGTGCCGCCCATTCGAGCGGATCCTGGGCCTGCTCACCGGGCGCGGCGTCGTCGGTGGACGGCTCGGGTACGCCCGCGGCCTGGGACACTCTGCCCAGCATGATGTCGATGGCCTGGTCGGCGTCGGCAAGACCGGCGGCCAATTCTCGACGCCGCTCAGCGAACCATTCCTCCACGTCGCCGAATCTGCCTGTGTCGAAAAGTCTTTCGAGTAGGTTTCCTCGCTCGTCGCTGTCTGCTCGCAGAAACTTCGCGAACTCGCCCTGCGGCAACAACACCACTTGAAAGAACTGATCGGCACTCATTCCGAGCAACCCGTTGACCGCGTCGCCGATCTCGTTGAGCCGCGTCAGGTTCTGCCCACGCCCATCGAGCCACGTGAGACTCGCCTTGGCATGCTGCTTGGTGGTGCCTGCAGTCCTGAGCTTGGGGCGCAGAAACTCCGGACTGCGCACGATCCTGATTCGTCGCCCACCGAGCGTTGCTTCGAGGGTCACCTGCGGGACGGCACCTGTCGCGGCGTGGTCGGACAGCAGCCTCTTGCCCTCCCGCCGCGCTCCGGGAACGGTGCCGTAGAGCGCAAAGGCAACGGCGTCGAGCACTGTCGTCTTCCCGGCTCCGGTCTGGCCGTGCAACAGAAACAACCCGTCGGCTCCCAGCGCGTCGAAATCGACCGTCTCCGTTCCCGCGAAGGGGCCGAAGGCGGTGATCTCGAGTGAGTGCAGCCTCATGCAGCGCCGCGGTCGACGGTGCTCGCCGGTGTGCGCGTGGATTCGGCCTCGCGCTGCACGGAAGCAAGTGCGCGCTCGAAGAGTGCGGACTCGGCTGCGGTGGGCGCGCTACGCATGTCCGTCAGGAACGACGTCGCAATCTCGAGGTCGCTGCGGCCGCGGACACGATCGCGATACCGAAGCCCCCCGTCGTCTTCGGGTCGACGCCACTCGAGATGGATCGCGTGCCGAAAACGCTGTTGCAGCAACCGCATTGCATCGATGGGACGTACCTCGTCGGTCAGCACCACCGAGACGTAGTGGTCCTCGTATTCGGAAAAGGCTGCGTGAGTGGTCAATTCCTCGACCGTGCCCTCGATGCGGGCGAGACCGCGAACCACCGGCAAGTCCACTCGATCGACGCTGCCGAGCCCGTCGGCGTCGAGTTCGAGAATCCACACGGCCTTACGGTGCGAGCGTTCGCCGAACGAGTACGGCAACGGGGAGCCGGAGTACCGGACCCGCTCGGTGAGTGTCTGCGGAGAATGCAGATGACCCAGGGCCACGTAGTCGACGCCGTCGAATGCCGATGCCGGTGCGGTTTCGATTCCCCCGGACGAAATCGATCGCTCCGAACCGGTCGCTTCGCCGCCGACAATGAACGCATGCGCGAGGACGACGGACCGAACATGTTGCCCTGCTTCGTCTCTCGCCGCGAGGTCGGCGCGCACCAGGTCCATGGCAGCATCGAGCACCTCGGCGTGCGTCCGTGCCGCCGGAACGTCGAGTTCGACTCGGGTGGTCTCGGGCTCGAGGTACGGAATGCCGTAGAACGCAACCGATCCGTGCTCGTCGTCGACGACCACCGGGGTCGCGACGCTGCCGACCGTGGTCATCAGATGCAGTCCACCGGCCGAGGCGAACGCAGCTCCGGCACCCAACCGAGCGGGTGAATCGTGGTTACCCGACGTCGCGACGATGACGGCTCCGGCGGCTCTGATCGCTTCGAGTCCGCGATTGCACACCACTACGGCATCCGCGCTCGGCACGGCGCGGTCGTAGATGTCACCCGGGACGACGACCACGTCGATCGACTGTGCGGCAACCAGTTCCGCGATGGACTCGAGCACTGCGCCCTGATCGGCCAACAGGTCGACACCGTGAAAGGTGCGACCTATGTGCCAGTCCGAGGTGTGCAGGATTCTCATGTCCACGACGCTATCGGCAACCACCGACAAACTATTCGAGGCTCGTCGGCCTGTCGGGCGTGAGCATCGACCCACAGCTCGTCTCGCCCGAACTTGTCGGTGGCGTGCTGCATCATCGGCACCATGAACATTCTCACCGCGCTCGGCCTGCTCGTCGCCCTCGCCATCGGCGGCGTGGTGGGGTGGCTGTTGCATGCCTCTCGGGTGGGTGATCGGGCCGTACGAGCGGAGGCCCAGCTGGCGGCTCTACGCCAGAACGAGGCGCTGCTTCGCCAGTCGCTGAGCGCGGTGAACGAGGATTCCGCGCGGCGCAATTCGACGGTCATCGGCCAGCAGGTGTCCCATCTGGTGGAGCCACTGCACGACGCCGTCGATGCTCTGGCCGAGCACGTTCGAGAAGTCGAGCACCACCGCATCAGGGCGTACGCGGGCCTGTCGGAACAGGTCACCGGAATGCATCGCGCGTCGATGCAGCTCTCCATGCAGACCGGACAACTGGTCACCGCACTGCGCGCACCGCAGATCCGAGGTCGGTGGGGCGAGATCCAGCTCGAACGGGTCGTCGAACTCGCCGGAATGGTCAAGCACTGCGACTTCGACACTCAGGTGAGCAAGGACGGCTTTCGACCCGACATGATCGTTCGCCTCGCCGGCGATCGGCAGATCGTCGTCGACGCCAAGGTGCCGTTCGCTGCCTACCTCGACGCCGCGCAGGACGAAGAACCGGGTGCTCGCGACAAGCATCTGCGCCGCCACGCCAAGCAATTGCGCACCCACATCGATCAACTGGCCGACAAGGCCTACTGGGAGGCGTTCGAGCCGACGCCGGAGTTCGTCGTCCTGTTCGTTCCCGGCGACCCGTTTCTCGACGCCGCGTTGACGTCGGATACGAGCCTGCTGGAGTACGCCTTCGGCCGGAACGTGATTCTTGCCACCCCGACCACTCTGGTCGCTCTGCTGCGCACCGTCGCGTACACCTGGAAGCAGGAGTCGATCGCCGAGGACGCGGCGCGGATCCACCAGCTGGGCCGCGAACTGTACGGCCGCATCGGAATCGTCTCGACACATCTCGACAAGCTCGGAGCCCACCTCGGCAAGGCCGTGGAGTCCTTCAACTCCACCGTCGGGTCGGTCGACAGCAGGGTGGGTGTCACCGCCCGCAAGCTGCACGAGCTCGAGCTGTTCGACGCCGAACCGGTGGAGATCGCACGCGTGGACGAGCGTCCCAAGCTGTCCGATTCGTCCCGCTACCGGCACGACTTCGGTCATGTCAGCGATGCAGCGGGCTGAACTACGGCTAACCTCGAGGGGTGTCTACCTCCCAACGTGCCCGATCCGGGGTACCGCTGGATCACCGATCCATCCTCGCGACCCTGCCCGGCGTACCAGCGTGGGGTGCCGTTGCGATCGCCGCAGGGCTGACCTTTCTCGGATTTCTCATCGACGCCGCGCGTGGAACCGAGCTGACCGGTGCGTTCGCGTTCCTCTACATCCTCGGCTGCATCGCGGCGGTATTGCTGGTCCGCTACCGCGGACTGTTCACCGCGATGGTCCAAGCCCCGTTGATTCTGTTCGTGGCAGTGCCGCTGTCGTACCAGTACTTCACCGACAACGCGGGCACCAGCCTCAAGGACATCATCCTGAACGTGGCGATTCCGCTGGTCAACCGATTTCCATTGATGCTGCTCGGCACCCTCGTGGCCGTCGGCCTCGGTGCCGTACGCATCGTGCTGAAGCGGCAGAACACGCACGCGCCCGCAGTTCGACGCAGCACGAAGACCGCCGACACACCTCGGCGTCGCACGAAATCGGAAGACGCCCCTCGTCGAAGCACCAAGGCCGGAGACTCCGCTCGCCGGAGCCCGACCTCCGAGGACGACACACTCACCCGGGCACAGCGGCGAGCGCAGGAAGACCGTCCGTCGCGCGCTCGTAGCCGTCGAGCTGCGGCAGACCGTGACGACGTGTCCGCGGTCGAGGCCACCGACATCGTGCCCGAGCCGTACGTGGGCCGCCGAGGAACTTCTCGCGCCGCAACCGACTCCGGTGCCGCGCCACGAAGGTCGGCAACAACCCCCGGGGCGACGCCCGGATACGCACGTCAGGCGAGTCCGCAGCCCGAGTACCAGCGGCCCTCCCGATCACGCGCCCAGTACCCGCAGGATCGCACGCCCCCACCCGGCGTAGCGCGCCCGTCGCGGCCCCAGCCGTCCGAGGCACCGTATTCGACGGAACCTCGCCGGGAGCGTTCACCTCGGGTTCAGCCGCCGCGGGACGCCGTCGATCCGTACTCCAGCAGCGCTCGGCACACAGTCGAACCGGTTGTGAACGACGCGCCGCCGAACGTGCGCCGTGACGACATTCCTCCGCATCCGGTGCCGCAGGTTCGGTACCGCGACCGCCACGCCGACGACTGACCCCACCGATACCGGTGGGTCATGGACCGGTCAGCGTGCGGGGCGCAGCTCGCGGGGCAAGGAGAAGACCAGGGTCTCGTTCGCGGTGGTGACGGGCTGCACGTCCGCGTATCCGTGCTCGGCGAACAGGTCGATGACGCCCTGAACCAGGATCTCCGGCACGGACGCTCCCGACGTGATGCCTATGGTCTCGACGCCGTCGAGCCACGCCAGGTCGATCTCTTTCGCGTAATCCACCAGGTAGCTGGCCCGTGCGCCGGCACCGAGGGCGACCTCGACCAGGCGCACCGAGTTCGACGAGTTCTTCGAGCCGACGACGATCACCAGATCGCACTCCGGTGCCATCGCCTTCACCGCGACCTGACGGTTCTGCGTGGCGTAGCAGATGTCGTCGCTCGGCGGATCCTGCAAGGTCGGGAACCGCTCACGCAGCTTCGCGACCGTCATCATGGTCTCGTCGACGCTCAGCGTGGTCTGCGAAAGCCAGATGACCTTGTTCTCGTCGCGCACCGTGACGCTGTCCACCGATTCCGGGCCGTCCACGAGCTGGATGTGCTCGGGTGCCTCACCTGCGGTGCCCTCGACCTCCTCGTGGCCCTCGTGGCCGATGAGCAGAATGTCGTAGTCGTCTCGGGCGAACCGCTTGGCTTCCTGGTGCACCTTGGTCACCAGCGGGCAGGTCGCGTCGATCGTCCGCAGGTTCCGCTCGGCGGCAGAAGTGTGGACCGCAGGCGAGACACCGTGCGCCGAGAACACCAGCAGCGAACCCTCGGGCACCTCGTCGGTTTCCTCGACGAACACCGCACCGCGATCGGACAGCGTCTCGACCACGTGCTTGTTGTGCACGATCTCCTTGCGCACGTACACCGGCGCACCGTGCTGTTCGAGAGCCTTCTCGACGGTCTCGACGGCGCGATCCACGCCCGCGCAGTAGCCGCGCGGCTCGGCGAGAAGCACTCGCTTACCCCCGGCATGCGCGGTCGTGTGCGAGCCGGCGGAGTGTGCGATACCAAGATTCAAAGGAACGGCCGAAGACATACCTCCCAGGATACGTGTATCGCAGCAACCGGGTCATTCCGCAGGCCCTGGCCTGTCGGCTACCCAAAGACGACGACTTCGGGCAGTCTGGTGTGCATGACTCGACTCCCCTTTGCGGCGCGGGTGGCTGCAGGCGTCGCCGTGACCGTCGTGGAAGAGGCCCGCAAGCTTCCCGGTTCCGCGTTGATGTTGCCGATGACCGTCGTCAGCGAGGCGTTGGCGCGCGGCATGCGGCTTCAGCAGCAGGTGACAGCCCTCGCCATCAAGGGCGATCTGGTCATTTCGGCTCTGCCGGTGATCGGAACTCCGCGCGAGGAGCAGCCGTCGTGGGCGAGTTTCGACGAGGACGAGGACGACGCGTTCCCGGCCACGTCGAGGTTCGACTCCGCAGCAGTCACCGATGACGTCGATGTTCCCGACGCACCGGTGGCCGAGCCCATCGCCGCGAACGGACGATTTGCTCTGTACTCGACGCCTCCGCTGGACGAACCGGTGCAGGACACGTCGGCGAAGCCCGCAGCATCTGCGACGAAGCCCGAGATCGTCGAGATGATCGACTTCGACACTCTTGCCCTGGCTCAGTTGCGCGCACGGCTGCGCACGCTGTCCATCGAGGATCTGGAAACCCTGCTCGAGTACGAGAACGCGACGTCGGCTCGCGCACCGTTCCAGACCATGCTCGCCAACCGAATCACCACCGCCAAGGCGAAGTGAGCACTCCCCCCACTCAGTCCGGCCCCGCCCCATCCGGTGCGAGCACCGCCGAACAACCATGGCCGGTGCGCACCGTCGCGATGAAGGTCGCCGGGTGGATCGACAAACTCGGCAGCATCTGGGTCGAGGGTCAGCTGACGCAGATCAACGCCCGCCCCGGCACGCGCACGGCATTTCTGACTCTGCGTGATCCGTCGGCGGACATGTCGTTGTCGGTGACCTGCTCGCCGCAGCTGCTGGATCGTTCGCCCGTTCCACTGACCGAGGGCGCGCGCGTCATCCTCTACGGCAAGCTGTCGTTCTTCACCGGCCGTGGCACCATTTCGCTGCGCGCCACCGATATTCGCGCTGTGGGTGTCGGCGAACTACTGGCCCGCATCGAACGGCTCCGGGCTCTGCTGGCGGCCGAAGGACTGTTCGACCCGCGACTCAAGCGTCCGCTGCCGTTCCTGCCCGGCACCATCGGGCTCATCACCGCTCGCGCCAGCGCAGCCGAGAAGGACGTCCTCACCGTCGCGCAGAGGCGTTGGCCTGCAGTGCGGTTCGAGGTACGGAACACTCCGGTTCAGGGTCCACAATCGGTGCCGGCAATCCTGGACGCGTTGAAGGATCTGAACGACGACCCGCGCGTCGACGTCATCGTTCTCGCCCGCGGCGGCGGTAGCGTCGAGGATCTGTTGCCGTTCTCCGACGAGGCACTGTGCCGAGCCATCTCACGGGCGACGACGCCGATCGTCAGCGCCATCGGACACGAACCCGACAGTCCCCTCAGCGATCACGTCGCCGACCTGCGCGCCGCCACCCCCACCGATGCCGCCAAGCTCGTGGTGCCCGACGCCGTCGCCGAACAAGCGTTGGTCGCGGAGCTTAAGGCCAGAAGCGCTGCAGCGCTCCGCAATTGGGTGGAACGGGAGGCGCGCGGGCTGGAGATGCTGCGGCATCGACCCGTGTTGGCCGATCCGTTGGCGGCCCTCGAACAGCGTCGCGAGGAAGTTCGGCGACTCGCCGATGCAGCTCGACGCGACGTGCAACGCGAGCTGACCACCCAGGACACGCTCGTCGAACATCTGCGGGCGAGACTGTCGACGCTGGGGCCTGCTGCCACACTTGCCCGGGGCTATGCCGTCGTACAGCGGGTGGTGCCGGGTGCAGATCCCGAGGTACTGCGTTCGGTCGAGGACGCGCCGCCGGGTACACAGATCAGGGTGCGGGTGGCCGACGGTGCCGTCACCGCCGCAGTAATGGGCCGAGTGAAATGACAGAGGGAGATTCGATGAGCGAGAACGAAGACAAGCCGGTGTCCGAACTGGGCTACGAGGAAGCCCGCGACGAGCTGGTCGGCGTGGTGAAGATCCTCGAGCAGGGCGGGCTCGACCTCGACGCTTCCCTGGCCCTGTGGGAGCGCGGCGAACAATTGGCGACGCGCTGCGAAGAACAACTGGCGGGCGCCCGCAAGCGCATCGAGACCGCGCTGGCGAGCACCGAGAACGACAGCTAGGGCGCGAGCGGTTCGGTGGCCTCGACCGCAGCCGCGAGAGTGGTGAATTCCTCGGTGTTCGCCGTGCCGCCCAACAGGATTCGCACGTCACCGAAGTCCGAGACCCAGTAGGTGCGCGAGCCTTCCTCGCCGTACACGACCCAGTCTCGACCCGAGACGTTCTGCGCGCCCGACACGTACACCGTCTCCCCGGCCACGAACGGCACCACCAGTTCCTCGGACGCGGCCGTCTGAGTCAACTGCAGGTACGCACCCGATCCGGTGATGTATCCGACAGTCGACGCCGCTCCACCGCTGTCACCGGAAATGGTCGCGCGGCTGCCCGAATTGGGCGTCCATTCCTCGGGAACGACCGGATTGCGCACCGGGAACCCTATTTCGGCCGCGTCGTACTGCAGTGCCGAGTTCACGTCGAAGTTGGGAATGGGTCCCTGCTTGGGTCCACCCGGGCTCAACGAGCACTGACTGGCCACGCCTGCGATCAACAAACACGCAATGACCAGCGGAATCAGCGACCAGACCATGTCGCGGTTGTTGTTGAGAATCCGAGGTTTGCTGTTTGCCACATCTCCAGTATCCCCTCTGTGCGGCAGTGCTCGGTCGGCGCGTACCTCACAGTCGACCCGACCCCACCGCGGGCATCACAGAAGTGAGATAATCCTGCCTGGGTAACACCCCACCAACCAGGAGGCTACAAACCGATGACGGCCAGCACCGAGTCCACTCGCGCCATGGCGCCAGATCGCAACCTCGCACTCGAACTCGTCCGCGTCACCGAGGCCGGTGCGCTCGCCTCGGGTCGCTGGGTCGGTCGGGGCGACAAGGAAGGTGGCGACGGAGCAGCCGTCGACGCGATGCGTCAGTTGGTCAGCTCGGTCTCCATGCGCGGCGTCGTCGTCATCGGCGAAGGCGAGAAGGACGAAGCGCCGATGCTCTACAACGGCGAGCAGGTCGGCAACGGAAACGGACCCGAGGTGGACTTCGCCGTCGACCCCGTCGACGGAACCACCCTGATGGCCAAGGGCATGCCCAACGCCATCTCGGTACTCGCCGTTGCCGAACGCGGCGCGATGTTCGACCCCTCGGCCGTGTTCTACATGGAGAAGATCGCCGTCGGACCCGATTACGCCGACGTCATCGACATCACCGTCCCCGTCGCCGAGAACATCGCCCGCATCGCCAAGATCAAGAAGGGTTCCGCCTCCGACGTGACGGTGTGCATCCTCGACCGCCCCAGGCATGCCGAACTGATCCAGCAGGTGCGCGACGCCGGATCACGCATCCGGTTGATCTCCGACGGTGACGTCGCCGGTGCCATCGCCGCCGCTCGTCCCGACTCCGGCACCGACATGCTCATCGGCACCGGCGGAACGCCCGAGGGCATCATCGCGGCCGCCGCGATGCGCTGCATGGACGGCGCGATCCTGGGCCGTCTGGCACCCACGGACGACACCGAGAAGCAGAAGGCCATCGACGCCGGGCACGACCTCGATCGCGTCCTCGACACCAAGGACCTCGTCTCGGGCGAGAACGTCTTCTTCACCGCCACCGGCGTCACCGACGGCGACCTGCTGCGCGGCGTCCGCTACGCGGGCGGCGGAGCCCACACCCAGTCCATCGTCATGCGCTCCAAGTCCGGCACCGTGCGCATGATCGACGCCTACCACCGCCTCGAGAAGCTGCGCGAGTACTCCTCGGTGGACTTCGACGCCGACGAATCCGGCCAGGCACCGTCCTTCTGATCCCCGAAACCACGACTGGCAAAGTAAGGCTCATGACGCAGACAGACGAACAGCAGTTCCGGATCGAACACGACACCATGGGAGAGGTTCGCGTCCCCATCGACGCGCTCTGGCGCGCCCAGACGCAGCGTGCGGTGGAGAACTTCCCCATCTCGGGCCGCCCGCTCGAGCGCACCCAGATCCGCGCGATGGGCCTGCTCAAGGCAGCCTGCGCGCAGGTCAACAAGGATCTCGGTCTGCTCGACGGCGCATTGGCCGACGCGATCATCGCGGCCGCCAACGAAATCGCCGAGGGCAAGCACGACGATCAGTTCCCGATCGACGTCTTCCAGACCGGCTCGGGCACCAGCTCCAACATGAACGCCAACGAGGTCATCGCGTCGATCGCCAAGGCCAACGGCGTCGAGGTGCACCCCAACGACCACGTGAACATGTCGCAGTCCTCCAACGACACGTTCCCGACGGCCACGCACGTCGCCGCTACCGAAGCAGCCGTCACCTCCCTGGTGCCCGCGCTGCGGCACCTGCACGAGGCTCTGGTGACCAAGGCCACCGAGTGGAAGCACGTCGTGAAGTCCGGACGCACCCACCTGATGGATGCCGTCCCCGTCACTCTCGGTCAGGAATTCGGCGGCTACGCCCGGCAGATCGAGGCCGGCATCGAGCGCGTCGAAGCCACCCTGCCGCGTCTGGGTGAACTGCCCATCGGCGGCACCGCCGTCGGCACCGGCCTCAACGCACCCGACGGCTTCGGCCCGAAAGTTGTTGCTGCTCTGGCGAAGTCGACGGGCATCGACGCCCTCACCGCCGCCAAGGATTCGTTCGAGGCGCAGGCCGCTCGTGACGGACTGGTCGAGGCATCCGGCGCACTGCGCACCATCGCAGTGTCACTGACCAAGATCGCCAACGACATTCGCTGGATGGGATCGGGGCCGCTCACCGGACTCGGCGAGATCGCACTCCCCGACCTGCAGCCCGGCAGCTCGATCATGCCCGGCAAGGTCAATCCCGTTCTCCCCGAGGCTGTTACGCAGGTCGCCGCACAGGTCATCGGTAACGACGCGGCAGTGGCCTTCGGCGGCGCATCGGGTGCCTTCGAGCTCAACGTCTACATCCCGATGATGGCCCGCAACGTTCTCGAATCCTTCAAGTTGCTCGCCAACGTCTCGGTGCTGTTCGCCGACAAGTGCGTCGTCGGCCTCGAAGCCAATGTCGAGCACCTCAAGACCCTCGCCGAGTCCTCGCCGTCCATCGTGACGCCGCTGAACTCCGCAATCGGCTACGAGGAAGCGGCCGCAGTCGCCAAGCAGGCCCTCAAGGAAAAGAAGACAATCCGCCAGACCGTCATCGACCGCGGACTGATCGGCGACAAGCTCAGCGAAGCCGAACTGGACAAGCGCCTCGACGTCCTGGCCATGGCGAAGGTCAAGGACTAGTTTCGCTGCTCTACCCGCCGGACCCGCAGGACCCGCTGCACCCTTGAACGCGCCCGCCCCCGGTTGGATCAATGTGGGTTTCAGTCACTCAGACTGCAACAAAGTCGCATTGATCCGACCGGGGGCGGGGCGCTTTCGAAAGGGGCCGAAACCTCAGGCCAGGTGCGCGAGTTCTTCGCGTGCCTTCAGGCCGTCCTCACCCAGATCGGTGCGGTCGAAGATCTTCCAGCCTGCGAGCAACGGCTTGAACACCTTGTCGCGTTCCTGGTCGGCGTCGTAGATGCCGGCTTCGGCGAGGGCGGCGATGCTGCTGCCGCGGTCCGGAAGCTCGATCTCGGGGATCTTGAAGCCGTTGATACGGTCGGCCACTGCGCGCGCAGCCTGATCGGGTACGACAGCGAATGCCTCGTCGAGGATGCTGGCGAAGAATGCCGACTGCAGCTCGTCGTCGTCGGCAATTTTGCCGAGGATGGTGGCCAGTACCGGATCCTTGCCGAGGGCGATGGTGTTGCGGTTACGCAAGGCGGCGGCAGCTTCTTCGATGGCGAAGTGCGCCAGGATGTCGAGCAGCCGCTGGCTGGGCGCGTCGAATCCGAGGGTCATGTGTTCCATCCGCACTCGCTCGAGGGCGACCGGATCGACAGCGCGGGTGAGCACCAGGAAGTTGCGCAGCACGATCGACTGTCGGTTCTCTTCCGACGTCCAGCGGCCCGTCCACTTCCACCAGGCACCGAGGCCGGTGAGGGCGTGGGCCAGTTCCCGGTGGTAGGCGGGGAGGTTGTCGGCCACCAACACGCCCACCGTGGCGGACAGAATTTCGACGTCGCTCAGGTGCGACTGCTCGGGCGACCAATCCTCGCCGCCGAGGAACGCGAAGTTCTTGCCGTCGTCGAACGGCGCGAGCTCATGGGGGTGCCAATCACTCGCTGCCTCGATATGGCGTCGTAGATTCTCTTCGACCGCGGGCTCCAAACGGACCAGCAGATCACCGTCGGACAGGTTCGTAGACATGCGGTAACCGTAGCGCCTGCCGCCGAGCGTCCGACGTCGCGCCCCTGACCTCTGTGAATTCTCCTAACGCCAGGTCGTTGCGGGTCTATCCTCAGGTGCATCCAGTCATCGATGTGAGGACTCCTCATGATGCGGTCGGGTCGAACTTTTCTGTGTCTTGCTGTTGTGTGCTCTCTGGTTCTGTTGGCAGGGTGCTCCGAAGACGCACCCACCGCAGACAGTCCACCGGCGTCCGAGCCGGTGCCGACCGAGGATCTGTCGCCCGGCCAGGTTGCCGGCGTCGACGTTCCGGCCGGTCGCGTCGACGATGCGGTCGGCAAGCTCGACGGTATCGCCGACGAGCTGATGGCGTCGTCGACCATTCCGGGTATGGCCATTGCCGTCGTGCACGGTTCGGACGTCGTCTACTCGAAAGGCTTCGGCGTTCGCGAAATGGGGAAGGACGACCCGATCGACGGCGACACCGTGTTCCAGCTGGCCTCGCTGTCCAAGTCGGTAGGTGCGACGGTCGTCGCCTCACAGGTGGGAGCGGGTGTCATCGACTGGTCGACGCCGGTGGTCTCCGAGCTGCCGTGGTTTGCGCTGGACGATCCATGGGTGACCCAGAACATCACGGTCGGCGACTTCTACGCGCATCGAAGCGGACTCCCAGAGCACGAAGGCGATCTGCTCGAAGACCTCGGCTACGACCGCAGACAGATCCTCGAGCGCCTTCGGGAGGTGCCCCTCGATCCGTTCCGATCCACGTATCACTACACCAACTTCGGGATCACAGCCGCGGCCGAGGCCGTTGCTGCCGCCTCGGGCAAGGATTGGGACACCCTCAGCCAGGACACGATCTACGGTCCACTCGGCATGACCTCGACCAGCTCGTCGTTCTCCGACTACATCGACCGCGCCGACCGAGCGGTACCTCACGTCCTCGTGGACGGCGAGTATCAGGCCCGATACCAACGCGAACCCGATCCGCAGACGCCGGCCGGTGGCGTCAGCTCCTCGGTGAACGATCTCGCCAGGTGGCTGACAATGCTCATCGCCGACGGCACCCACGACGGAAAACAGATCGTCGATCCCGAGGCCCTCCTTCCTGCCATCAGCGCGCAGATCGTCTCGAGCCCGTCGACGACGGCGGATTCGCGCGCGGGCTTCTACGGGTACGGATTCAACGTCTCCACCAGTGCAGCCGGCCGCACGACCGTCAGCCATTCCGGAGCGTTCGCGCTCGGGGCGGGCACGAACTTTCTCTGGATCCCGTCGCTCGACGTCGCCATCGTCGTACTGACCAACGCCGCGCCACTCGGCATCGCAGAAACGGTCACGGCCGAGTTCGCCGACCTCGTGCAGTTCGGCGAGGTACGCGAGGACTGGCGAACGCTGTACAAGAATGCCTTCGCCGGTATGAGCGAGCCGGAGGGCGAGCTCGCGGGAAAGACCGCTCCGACGAATGCCGCTGCGCCACAACCGCTCACGTCGTACACCGGGGTGTACCAGAACGCCTACTGGGGGCCGGCGACCGTCGCGGAGGTCGACGGGAGGCTGGTGTTGACCCTCGGACCGAACTCGACTTCCTACGAGTTGTCGCACTGGGACGGTGATACGTTCGCGTTCGAGCCGACCGGTGAGAACGCACCGGACGGAACGATTTCTCAGGCGACATTCGAGGGGAACACGGTCACACTCGAGTTCTTCGACGGCGATGGATTAGGACGGTTCACCAAGTGACTGACACCCGACAAGCAACCGACAGCGTGCAAAACCTGTTCGACGCGTTGAGGCTTCGCGAGACCGATCGCGCGCTGGCGCTTCTCGACGAGAAGATCGTGTGGCACAACGTCGGGCTTCCCAAGGTGCGCGGAATCTCGAACGTAGGCAGATTTCTGACGCTGCTGGCCAAGCCGGGTTACGGCTTCGACGTCGTCGTGCACAACATCGCGGCCGACGGAGATGTCGTGCTCACCGAGCGCACCGACGTCCTGATCTGGCGTCGGCTTCGTGTCGAGTTCTGGGTGTGCGGAACATTCGAGCTGCGCGACGGCAAAGTAGCTGTGTGGCGCGACTATTTCGACAACGTCGATTTCCTCCAAGGCGTTGTGCGAGGAGTACTACGGGCTGCGGTGGGCCGGTGACCCATGTGAGTGGGACTTCGTAGCAGGCTACGAAGTTCCACTCACGAGGGGCGTCAGGCCCCTGACGGACCGAATTCCTCGAGCATTTCGGTCACCAGTGCAGCGATCGGTGAACGCTCACTGCGAGTGAGGGTGATGTGCGCGAAAAGCGGGTGCCCCTTGAGCTTTTCGATGACGGCAGCGACGCCGTCGTGTCGTCCGACCCGCAGGTTGTCTCGTTGCGCGACGTCGTGGGTGAGCACGACGCGTGAGCCCGACCCCAGTCGTGACAGGACCGTGAGCAGCACATTGCGCTCGAGTGACTGCGCCTCGTCGACGATCACGAACGAATCGTGGAGCGAGCGACCGCGAATGTGCGTCAGCGGCAACACTTCCAGCATGCCGCGGGCGATGACCTCCTCCATGACCTCCGGGCTGGCCAGCCCTTCGAGGGTGTCGAAGACAGCCTGGCCCCACGGGCCCATCTTTTCACTCTCACTGCCGGGGAGGTAGCCGAGTTCCTGACCACCGACGGCGTAAAGAGGCCGGAAGACAACAACTTTCCGATGCGAGCGACGTTCGAGGACGGCCTCGAGTCCGGCAGTGAGAGCCAGTGCGGACTTACCGGTGCCGGCCTTGCCGCCGAGCGAGACGATGCCGATGCTCTCGTCGAGCAGAAGATCGAGCGCCACACGTTGTTCCGCCGAACGACCGTGCAGGCCGAACGCCTCACGCTCGCCGCGCACGAGCTGAAGCTGCTTGTCGGGCGTGACGCGCCCCAGCGCACTCTGCCGTCCGGCAAGCAGTCGAACTCCGGTGTGACACGGCAAGTCTCGGGCCTCGACGAGATCGATGACACCGTCGTTGAACAGGGTGTCCACGGCGTCGGAGGGCACCTCGAGCTCCGTCATACCGGTCCATCCGGACGGCACGACGTCGTGAGCGTGGTACTCGTCGGCGGGGAGCCCGACAGCACCGGCCTTGACGCGCAGCGGGATATCCTTGCTGACCAGCACCACATCTTTGCCCTCAGCCGCCAAATTCAGGGCACAGGCGAGGATTCGAGAATCGTTGGAGTCGGTACGGAATCCGACGGGAAGCACCGACGGATCGGTGTGATTGAGCTCGACTTGCAGTGTGCCGCCGGACGTTCCGATGGGGACCGGCTGATCGAGTCGGCCGAATTCTACGCGAAGGTCGTCGAGCATGCGCAAGGATTCCCGCGCGAACCATCCCAGTTCGTGATGGTGGCGTTTGCCCTCCAACTCGCTGATCACGATCAACGGAAGTACCACATTGTGCTCGGCGAACCGGATGACTGCCCACGGATCCGACAGCAGGACCGAGGTATCGAGCACGAATGTCCGAAGAGGGGCGGAAACGGAGCGTGAAGTGGTCACGTGGGGCTCCTACGTTTGCGCGGCACCGCGCAAACTCTGTCGCTCGGCCGGTCGGGTCCGATGTGTCAGGTGACACGAGGACCGGGTACCGGCCCTCTCGCGCTCACTAGCGCAGTCACGTATCAGAACCTCCCGCACAGGCAGCTTCCCCGCTGCCTGTTACTGCCGACGGTACCGCCGAAATCCGGTATCGGCTCGCTGGAAGTCTGGCGTGTCGGTGAACAACGCGTTACGGCCGATTCGCCCCAGGTCGGCGGGACGTTCGGTGCCGAGACCGCCCTCCCCCGTCGGATCAATGTGGCTTTGTTGCACTCAGATCGACTGATAGCCACATTGATCCTACCGGGGACCAGCGTGAATGAACCACTGCAGACGTCCGAACGCTGCAATGGTCCATTGACGCGACCGGGGTGGGCAGGAAAGCCAGGGTCAGCCCAGCAATCCCCAGTCTTCGAGGCCCTCGTACAGCGGCTTGCTCTGTGCCAGTTTCACGACGCGTTCTTTGAGGGCGTCGGTGGCCTGCCCGGTGGCCAGGGCGGTTGCGATGATGTCGGCGACCTCGGTGAACTCGGCTTCGCCGAATCCTCGGGTGGCGAGTGCGCCGGTGCCGATGCGCAGGCCGGAGGTGACCATGGGCGGGCGTGGGTCGAAGGGCACAGCGTTGCGGTTGACGGTGATGCCGACCTCGTGCAGGAGGTCTTCTGCCTGCTGGCCGTCGAGCTCGGAGTTGCGGAGGTCGACGAGGACGAGGTGCACGTCGGTGCCGCCGGTGAGGACGGAGACGCCCTTGTCGGCGACGTCGGCACCGGTGAGACGCTCGGCGAGCAGCGACGCGCCGAGGAGGGTGCGTTCCTGACGTTCCTTGAACTCCGGCGTCGCAGCGATCTTGAAGGCGACGGC
This sequence comes from Rhodococcus sp. 06-1474-1B, assembly GCF_002258885.1. NCBI lineage: Bacteria > Bacillati > Actinomycetota > Actinomycetes > Mycobacteriales > Nocardiaceae > Rhodococcus > Rhodococcus sp. 06-1474-1B. Next base: position 77,118 of record NZ_NOYR01000021.1, read on the forward strand.
CTTCGCGGCGATGGCGTGCATCAGCGGCCCACCCTGCTGGCCGGGGAACACGGCGGAGTTGAGCTTCTTGGCCCATTCCTTCTTGGCGAGGATGATGCCGGAGCGCGGTCCGCCGAGGGTCTTGTGCACCGTGGAGGACACGACGTCTGCGTAGGGCACGGGTGAGGGGTGTACGCCTGCGGCGACGAGTCCGGCGAAGTGCGCCATGTCGACCCAGAGCAGTGCGCCCACTTCGTCGGCGATGGAACGGAACGCAGCGAAGTCCTGGTGGCGCGGGTAGGCCGACCAGCCGGCGATCAGCACCTGGGGCTTGGCGGCGATGGCCTGCTTGCGCACCTCGTCCATGTCGATGCGGTGATCTTCTTTCGACACCCCGTAGGACTCGACCTCGTAGAGCTTGCCCGAGAAGTTGAGCTTCATGCCGTGGGTGAGGTGGCCGCCGTGGGCCAGGTCGAGGCCCATGATCTTGTCGCCCGGGTTGATCAGTGCCATCAGTACCGCGGCGTTGGCCTGCGCACCGGCGTGCGGCTGCACGTTGGCGAACTCGGCACCGAAGAGTTCCTTGGCGCGATTACGGGCGAGGTCCTCGACGATGTCGACGTGCTCGCAGCCGCCGTAGTAGCGGCGTCCGGGGTATCCCTCGGCGTACTTGTTGGTCAGGACGCTGCCCTGGGCCTGCAGAACCGCGCGGGGCACGAAGTTTTCCGAGGCAATCATCTCGAGGGTGTCGCGCTGACGTCCCAGTTCACCTGCCATCGCCGCGGCGACCTCGGGATCGAGCTCGGCCAGTGACAGGTTGTTGACGTCAGTCATAACAGGAGTCTCCAAGGGACAGCAGAGTAAGGGGGCATCAATAAACAACGGACCTGGGCCAGTTTACGAGACGCGTACTGCGCCCGGTGTCAGTGGCTCGTCGAGCAGTCTGCCGAACAGCTGTGCCCGCTCGCCGGCGGTCTCACCCTGGTCCAACCAGCCGGCGAGAAGCTTGTAGCCCTCGACGTAGGTGCTGATGTACGCCCGCCACAGCGGCGAGGACAGAAAGCGCAGACTGTGCCGTGCGCGCTGCGGCGAGGCAAGTGACCATCGCTCCAGGTAGGCGGCCACATCGTCCTCGCTCTTGTGCTGATCGTGCAGCAACAGCGCGGCGTCCTGGCGAACTCCCAGCAGTTGGCTCGACGCCGCCGAGAGTCGCTCGGCTTTGTCGCCGTCGAATCGCAGTCCGAGGTCGGCGTAGATTTCCTGCGCCCATGCGCCCCAGCCTTCGCCGACGATCGCCCCGAGAGCGTGGTCGGCGAGCCCCTCGGCCATCAGGCACTGCGGAGTGTTGACCACGAACAACGTCTGCTCGAGCTGTCCTGCGCCGACGAGCCCCGTCTCCTTGCGGCAGTGCTCGGTGTGGTGGCCGGGGTAAGACTCGTGCGCGATCAGGTGGGGCAGGTTGGCCATCTGCTGTTCGATGTCGGAGTTGATCGCGACGGTGGACTGGAAGTTACCGAGGTAGTAGTTGAAGCCGGACCACGGCTTGTCGCCGACTACCTCGTACGTCACCTTCTCGTTCTCGGGCAACGAGTATTCGGCGCGGACGCGGTCGCGCAATGCGGACGAGAACGCCTCGACGCAGTCCTGCAGTCGATCCGCTGGAATGACGTCGGCGCGGCGGTGGGCGATCAACCGTTCGCTCAATGAGCCGGGTCCGGGGAGCACCTCGTCCATCTTGCGATGCGCCTGCAGGTACTGGTCCTGATCCCCCGGTGCGATTCGAACGTCGAAGTAGGCGTGGACCTCGTCGACGAAGCCGATGTTCTCGCCTGCGAACTTGCGCGCGGAGCATTCCAACGCCCGCAGGTGGACGTCGAGAAACGTCCGGCGTTCCGCTGTCAGCTCGACGTTGCCGAGCTCGGCGCGCAGTGTCTGCGCTCGACGGACGAGCTCACGCGGCTCCGGCGCCGGGGCGTTCTCGGTGATTCGACGCAGTTCGGGATCACCGGTGTACGCGTCGACGAAACCGTCTTCGAGTCGGTCGAAACTCAGGCCCAGCAACAGGTATTCGCGAACCAGGGAAGCAGCATCCATATCCGAACCCTAGTACGGCGAACGACCCCGCCCGTGCGCGGTGGACAGGCACCGAGCACAATCTGGAACCATGCGACTCGCGCCCGACAGGAGCACCGCCGAATCCTCAGCAGCTCCGATGCTCAGGTGGCGTGCGTGAGCGAGTCCAGTCCGTACGTCGAGTTCGACCGTGTGCAGTGGCGCACGCTGCGTCAATCCACACCGCTGGTACTCACCGAGGAAGAACTGGTCGGCCTGCGCGGTCTCGGTGAGCAGATCGATCTGGACGAGGTGGCCGAGGTCTATCTGCCGCTGGCCCGGCTGATTCATCTCCAGGTGGCCGCGCGCCAGCGGTTGTTCGCGGCAACGGCCACGTTCCTCGGTGAGAAACATCCCGATCGACAGGTTCCGTTCGTCATCGGCGTAGCGGGCAGCGTCGCGGTCGGTAAATCCACCACTGCCCGTGTGCTGCAAGCACTCCTGGCCCGGTGGGATCACCATCCCCGCGTGGACCTCGTCACCACCGACGGTTTCCTGTATCCGACGGCCGAGCTCATGCGCCGAGGAATCTTGCACCGCAAGGGCTTTCCCGAAAGTTACGACCGACGCAAGCTGCTCAGGTTCGTCACCGAGGTCAAGTCCGGAACCGAAGAGGTGGGCGCGCCGGTCTATTCGCACGTGTCGTACGACATCGTCAAAGGCCAGTACCACATGGTTCGCCAGCCCGACATCCTGATCGTGGAGGGGCTCAACGTACTCCAGACCGGACCTCGGCTGATGGTCTCGGATCTGTTCGACTTCTCGATCTACGTCGACGCTCGGATCGAGGACATCGAGAGCTGGTACGTCAAACGATTCCTGGCGCTACGCAAGACCTCGTTCACCGACCCGTCCTCGCATTTCCATCACTATGCAGGACTGTCCGACGATCACGCGCAGATCGCGGCCGAGGATCTCTGGCATTCGATCAACCTGCCGAACCTGGTGGAGAACATTCTTCCGACTCGTCCGCGAGCAACGATGGTGCTACGCAAGGACAACGACCATGCGATCAACCGGCTGCGCCTGCGAAAGTTGTAGGTCCAGGTCGTGAGTGGAAGTTCGTAGCAGGCTACGAGCTGGAGTGGAGCCTGCGGAATGACCACACGGTCCAGCCGTGCACGTCAGATACCGAACCGACGGTGTCGTGCGGCGAAGTCGCGGAGTGCCCGCAAGAAGTCGACGCGACGGAATTCGGGCCAATAGGCCTCGGTGAACCAGATCTCCGAATATGCGCTCTGCCACAGCAGGAAACCGGACAGGCGTTGCTCTCCCGAGGTGCGGATGACGAGATCGGGATCGGGTTGACCCGAGGTGTATAGGTGACTGTCGATACCGTCGACGTTGATGGAGGCCACCAACTCGTCCCCGGTGATGCCCTCGGCGATTTTCTCGGTGACCAGCGACTGCACGGCGTCGGCGATTTCCTGACGGCCGCCGTATCCGACGGCGACGTTGACGTGCGTTCCGGTTCGGCCCTCGGTGCGCGCAGCCGCCTCTTTGAGCCGGCGTGAGGTCGATGCAGGCAGCAGATCGAGAGTGCCGACGAGTTTGACACCCCAGTTCATCTCGGGTCCGCAGATCTCCTCGACGACGTCGGTGATGATGTCGAGCAGCGAATCGAGTTCGTCGGCATCCCGTCGGAGGTTCTCGGTCGAGAGCAGATAGATGGTGGCCATCTCGATTCCGGCAGCGTCGCACCAGCCGAGCATCTCGGCGATCTTGAGCGCCCCCATGCGGTGGCCGTGCGCGACGTCGGTGAACCCGTTCTCCCGTGCCCACCGCCGGTTGCCGTCACACATCACCGCGACGTGCCGCGGGTGCTGCACACCCTCGAGCTGACTCAACAAACGCCGCTCGTACACGTTGTAGAGAACGCCGCGCACCTTCTGCGGAATGATCACCACTACTTCGTCACCGCTGCTCTCATCACCACGGAGGATCACCTTACGCCGACGTCTTCGAGCGGGCGGCCGGTACAGTAGCGTCCGAACCTACGGTTGCGTAGGTTCACTACGGCGGAACGGGAGGTCATCTTTCATGACGATGTTCGGACTGGACGAGATACCCGTCAAGCCACGCATGCGTGGCTGGATTCACCTGTACGCCTTCGGCGTCGCGGTGGTGTGCGCGATCACCCTCGTCACGATGGCGTTCAGCCTGGTGTCGGTCAGTGCAGGCCTCGCGACGGGCATCTATTCGATCACCGTGTGCGGGGTGTTCGGCGTCAGCGCCACCTATCACCGCGTGCACTGGAAGACCACCGCGTCGCAGATCTGGATGAAACGCGCCGACCACTCGATGATCTTTCTGTTCATCGCCGGTAGCTACACCCCGTTCGCCGTACTGGGTCTGCCGGCCGCGACGGGACGAACTCTGTTGATCGTCGTGTGGATCGGAGCGATCTGCGGGGTGGCTCTGAAGATGCTGTGGCCCACCGCTCCCCGCTGGGTCGGGGTACCGCTGTATCTCGTGCTCGGCTGGGCCATCGTGCCGGTCGCTCCCACCCTGATCGAGCACGTCGGCTTCGCACCGTTCCTGCTGCTGTTGGTCGGCGGCATCTTCTACAGCGGCGGGGCGATCCTCTACGCCACCAAGTGGCCGAATCCGTGGCCCACGACATTCGGCCATCACGAGTTCTTCCACGCAGCAACGGTGTTGGCGGCAATCTGCCACCTCGTGGCAGTGTGGCTCGTCCTGTTCTGACGACGCGTCGGGAGGCTCGGAACACCGCGTCGGCGACGTCACTTCCGCAGTGCGGCCGCCAGATCCTCGACCGACGTCACAGGCCGGTCGCAGACGAATCCGCGACACACGTACGCCGTTTCCTGCCCGTCGACGGGCGGTCGGCCCGTCAGCAGCGCAGACGAGTCGGCCGATCCTGCGACCACCACGGAACCTCCGGGTGCCAGCGACCGCGCGGCGGCGAGCAACTCACCGCCCGGTGCGAGCGACACGGCGATCTGAATCGGGCCGCGCACCGACGCCTCGGCCACGGCCAGCCAGTGACCACCCGACCTCGGGGCGCGTTCGAGGATGGCCGCCGCTCGTGCGAGCGAAGCAGCGGCCAATTCGGCGTACCGTGCGGACGATTCGTGATCGACGAGGGCGGCCGCGGTGAGCAGCGCCTCGGCCATCGTCGACGCTCCCGACGGAGTCGCACCGTCGATCGGATCCCGCGGCCGGGTCACCAGGGTCTCGGCATCGTCGGCGGTGTCGAACCAGCTGCCGGCGTCGTCGGGATCGGCGAAGTGCTCGATCGCAGCGTCGAGGATCGTCGTCATCCGCCGGGTCCAGACCGCGTCGCCGGTGGCCTGGAACAGCGTGGCCGCGGCCACGGCGAGGCAGGCGTAGTCCTCGAGCACTCCGGTGGCCTCACCCACTGCGCTACCGAGGGACGCCCGCCGGACACGTCCCGATTCGACGTGAGTGGCGAACAGTTGCTCGCCGCATTCGACGGCCGCGTCGACCCAGGTCGGTTCGTTCGCGCCGGTTCCGGCCTCTGCCAACGCGGTGATGGCCAGTGCGTTCCACGCGGTGACCACCTTGTCGTCTCGACCGGGTTGCGGCCGCGACGCTCGAGCCGCCGACAACGCGTTCCGGATGCGGGCGAACCGGTCGTAGTCCTCGGGCTCGGCGGGCAGTTGCAGCACCGACATACCGGCCTCGAACGTGCCGGCGGAATTCACCGCGAACAGACCCGCAGCCCATACACCGTCTTCGAAACCGAGGGTGTCGACCAGCTGCTCCGGCGTCCACACGTAGGTCAGACCCTCGACTCCTTCGGTGTCGGCATCGAGCGCCGACGCGAAACAGCCGTTGGCCGTGCGCAATTCACCGAGCATGAATCGTGCGGTATCGGACGCCACCCGACGCACCAGCCGATCGTCGTCCACCCGGGCGGCGTGCGCGTAGAACCGCAGCAGCAGCGCATTGTCGTAGAGCATCTTCTCGAAGTGCGGAACGATCCATTCGGCGTCGACCGAATACCGCGCGAAGCCGCCGGCAAGTTGGTCGTACATGCCTCCGCGCGCCATCGCCGACGCGGTACGTCGAACCACGTCGAGCACCTCACCGTTGCCGGTGCGCTCGTAGTGCCGGAGCAGACCCTCCAGCAGTGCACCCGGTGGAAACTTCGGTGCCCGGCCGAAGCCGCCGTACGTGGTGTCCTCGTCGGCGCAGACCGCCGCGACGGACGCGGCCAGAAAATCGGCGTCCATCGGTCGTCCGCCGGCCGGAATACCGGAACTCTGTTTGCGCAGTTCGGTGACGATGGCCGCGGACGCGTCGAACACCTCCTGTCGCCGGGTGGACCAGGTATCGGCGATTGCGGTCAGTAATTGTTCGAAGGAGGGCATCCCCTGGCGCGGGGCCGGTGGGTAGTACGTCCCGCAGTAGAAAGGTTCGGTCTCGGGTGTGAGGAAACAGGTCATCGGCCAACCGCCCTGACCGGTCATCGCGACAGTGGCGTTCATGTACACCGCATCGAGGTCGGGGCGTTCTTCCCGATCGACCTTGATGCACACGAAGTGCTCGTTCATCAGGGCCGCGATGGCCTCGTCCTCGAACGATTCGTGTGCCATGACATGACACCAGTGGCACGCCGAGTACCCGATGGACAACAGGATCGGGACATCGCGATCACGCGCGGACTGCAGTGCCTGCGGTCCCCACTGCTGCCAGTGCACCGGATTGTCCGCGTGCTGACGCAGATACGGACTGGTCGACTCGCCCAGCGTGTTCGCGTCGAGCATCAGGGTTCGTCGGAGACAGCGGGTTTGTCGGAGACAGCGGGTTTCGGACGGCTGGTGTCCGGTTGTGGGCTCGGCGTGATGCCCCCACGATCGGTGCCCTCGTCGAGCGCCTGATCCAGCGTGGGATCTTCTTTCTCGAACGTCGCGGGCAGACGCTTGATCTTCTTGTTCATGGACCAGATCAGCAGCGCCGTTCCGACCAGCAACGCCACGAGGATCACCAGACCGATCGGCGACGACTTGCCGAACTCGGGCCCCGTGGGCTGCTGGGCGAGGATCGACACGATCATTGTTCGGTCTCTTCTATTCCCGCGAACAGGTCGGTCTCGGGCAGTGACGTGGTCACGCGGGTGCGGGCGAGCTCGAACTCCTCGGTGGGCCACAACTTGCGTTGGACGTCCACCGGCACCGCGAAGAACGCTCCGTTGGGATCGATCTGCGTCGCATGGGCTCGCAGTGCGTCGTCGCGCTGCTCGAACCAGGTGCCCACGTCGACCTGCGTGGTGATGCGCTCCATGATCTCGTCGCGCTGACCGTCCCACCGCTTCAGCCAGTCGACGAACGGGCTTTCCTCGCCGCGATCGATGAACCAGTCGTGGAAGAGCTGCATGCGCTTACGCAGGAAACCGTGCGAGTAGTAGAGCTTGAGCGGAGTCCACGGCTCACCCGCATCGGGGAAACGCTCGGGATCGCCCGCGGCTTCCCACGCGGCCATCGAGACCTCGTGGCAGCGGATGTGATCGGGATGCGGGTAGCCGCCGCGTTCGTCGTACGTGGTGATGACGTGGGGCTTGAAGTCTCGAACCACCTTCACCAACGCCTCGGTGGACACCTCCAACGGCACCAGCGCGAAGCAGCCCTCGGGCAGCGGCGGCAGCGGATCGCCCTCGGGGAGTCCCGAGTCCTCGAATCCGAGCCACGTCTGCTGTACCCCGAGGATGCGCGCCGCCTCGGCCATCTCCTCGCGTCGAACCTCCCGGATCCGTTGGTGGACGCCCGGAATGTCCATCGCCGGATTGAGGATGTCCCCTCGCTCGCCGCCGGTGAGCGTGACGACCAGAACGTCGTGCCCTTCGGCCGCATAGCGGGCCGTGGTCGCAGCACCTTTGCTGGACTCGTCGTCGGGATGGGCATGCACTGCCATGAGCCGCAGTCCGGACACGTTCTTCCTCACCTCGGATTCGCCTTGTTCTTGCCTGCCCTATAGTTCCACCTGACGCCGACATGCCCCCAGCGGCACCCCCGATTCCACTCCGAGAGCTGACATGACCAACGCACTTCCCGCAGGTAGATACCCGTCGGGTTCCGGTCCGAGCGGCATTCGGCGAGCTCCGAAACGTGCGACGAAGATCGCACTGGTGGCACTGGTCCTGCTGGTCGGGCTCGGCGTGGCCTACTACGCGTACACGAAATTCTCGGTCAAGCCCGTCGAAGGCAGCCAGCTTTCGTTCGACATCGTCGACGAAAGCACGATGTCGATCCGATTCAGCGTCACCCGGGAGAACCCGGAGCAACCGGCGGTGTGCATCGTCCGCGCTCGATCTCGCGACGGTTCCGAGACCGGACGGCGCGAGGTGTACATCCCACCGGAGTCCTCCTCGACCACGGTGGAGCTCACCACCGACGTGACGACGTCCTCCCCACCCGCCGTCGGAGACGTGTACGGCTGCAGCCTCGATGTTCCCGAGTATTTACGAGCCCGATAGGCGAAGAGCCTGTTCGTGGTAAGCTCGGGTCGTACACGGCTGCCGCACAGGTGCCGTGTATTGCTGCATTGCGGGCAGGGTTACCTGCGTCAACGATGTCGACGGCTCCAGGATGCGGGCCGACCAAGGGGATCCATCCATTGGAGTCCCCTCTTCGTTGCGTGCCCTACCGCCTAGAAACCGGAATCGAACTCGAGATTCCGACTACGAGGGAGTGATCGAGATGACCGAGACCCAGGTGACCTGGCTTACCCAGGAATCACACGACAGGCTCAAGAGCGAACTCGACCAGCTCATTTCCAATCGCCCCGTCATCGCCGCCGAGATCAACGAGCGTCGCGAAGAGGGCGATCTGAAGGAGAACGGCGGCTACCACGCTGCGCGCGAGGAGCAGGGCCAGCAGGAAGCACGCATTCGTCAGTTGCAGGAACTGCTCAACAACGCGAAGGTCGGCGAGGCGCCCACCCAGTCGGGCGTGGCTCTGCCCGGATCCGTCGTCAAGGTCTACTACGACGGCGACGAGTCCGACACCGAGACCTTCCTGATCGCCACCCGCGAAGAGGGTGCCCGCGACAGCAAGCTCGAGGTGTACTCCCCCGCGTCCCCGCTGGGTGGATCGCTCATCGACGCGAAGGTCGGCGACACCCGCGAGTACACCCTGCCCAACGGCAAGACCATGAAGGTCACGCTGGTCAGCGCAGAGCCGTACCACACCTGATTCGAGCCTTTTCTCGAACAACACCCCCGGTCGCTCAGCGGCCGGGGGTGTTGTCGTTTCGGACGATCTCAGGCAGTCATCGTCTTCTGGTACTTGCGGACCGACAGCGGCACGAACACCACGAGCATCACCACGACCCAGATCAACGTGTACAGGACCGGGTTCTGCAACGGCCACACCTCGGGCGGTGGGGCCATCGGATTGGTATTGCCGAACTGCTCACGCACGGCCAGGGTCACCGACGAGATGGGGTTCCATTCCGCGATTGTCTTGAGCACGCTCGGGAAGTTGTCGATCGGCACGAAGGTGTTCGCGATGAACGTGAGCGGGAAGATCACGATGAACGACGCGTTGTTGAAGATCTCCGGGGAGCGCACGATCAGTCCCACCAGAGCCATCACCCACGAAATCGAGTACGCGAACAGAAGCAACAGCACGTAACCGAGCAGAGCGTCGAAGAACGACGACGTGATGCGCCAGCCCACGATGAGTCCGGTGATGGACATGATCGTGATGGTGACGACGTTGTTGCCGACGTCGGCGGCCGTCCGCCCGATGACGACGGCAGATCGCGCCATCGGCAGGGACCGGAAGCGATCCATGACGCCCTTCTGCAGATCCTCGGCCAGTGAGGATCCGGTGATGGACGCACCGAAGATCATCGTCTGAACGAAGATGCCACCCATCAGGAAGCTCTTGTAGTCGATGCCGGGTACGTCGATGGCACTGCCGAAGACATAGGCGAACAACAGCACGAACATGATCGGTGACAGCGTTGCGAAGAACAGCAGATCGGGAACTCGCTTGAGCTTGATCAGGTTTCGCTTGGTGATGATCGCCGAATCCAGGAGAACGTTGCTCATTTCTCTTCCTCCGCAGCCTCGGGCTCGCCGGTGGTCTGACCGGTCAGAGACAGGAACACATCGTCGAGGTTCGGCCGTCGCAGACCGACGTCGACCACCCCGATTCCCGCAGCTTCCAGACGACTCAACGCCGTGGACAGATCCTTCGATCCACCGTTGACCGGCATGACGATCCGTCCAACCTGTTCGTCCAGGGTGGGCGGCTCGACGCCGATCGGGGTCAGGATCTCCTTGGCGCGATCGGCTTGAGATCGGTCCGTGAGTACGAATTCGATTCGCTCGCCGCCCGTTTGGGCCTTCAGCTCGTCGGCGGTGCCGCGCGCGATGATCTTGCCCTTGTTGAGCACGATGATCGAATCGGCGAGCCGGTCCGCCTCCTCGAGGTACTGCGTCGTCAACAGAATCGTCGTTCCGTCACGGACGAGATCTGCGATGAACTCCCACATCGTGATTCGGCTGCGTGGGTCGAGACCGGTGGTGGGTTCGTCCAGGAACACCACCCGTGGCCTGCCGATCAGACTGGCAGCGATGTCGAGTCGACGACGCATACCTCCGGAGTACTGCTTGGCGGTGCGGTCGCGTGCATATTCGAGGTCGAACCTGCTCAGCAGCTCGTCGGCGCGCTTCCTGGCTTCGGCCTTGCGCAGCCCGAACAGTCTGCCGACCATCTCCAGATTCTCGTACCCCGTCAGATACTCGTCGACAGCCGCGAACTGGCCCGTCAGGCCGATCGTCCCCCGAACCTCGTTGGCTTGCTTCGCTACATCGAGCCCGAACACCCGCGCCGAACCGGACGTTGCCTGCAGTAGAGTGGCCAGGATCCGCACCGCCGTCGTCTTGCCCGCACCGTTGGGGCCGAGCACACCGAGCACCGTGCCCTCGGGCACCGTGAAATCGATCCCGTCGAGCGCGACGTTCTTCCCGTACCGAAGTACCAGGTTCTCTACTTCTATAGCGTTCGCCATGGCCCTCTCCCCGTTTCTTCCACTGTCGGTATAAGGACTTCCGAACGCGTAGAGATTAACCGGTTTTGATGGGACCGGGCGTCCACAGGCCGGAACGCTGGACCTCGGTTGCTGTGATCTTCGCCGGCTCAGCCGATCGGTCGTACGGTGTGTACTGCTCGATCGATCCCCAGTCGCGATCCCAGTCCCCGTCCAGGTACGACGGGATGGTGCGGGCCGAGGCAACGACATCGATCCATCCGAGCGGGCCGCCGCCGAAATGGTCCTGCCATGCGTTGGTGATGACGGCACCGCTGCGGTCCGGCAACACCCGGTACTGCGGAACTTCGGCAACCCCGAGTCGGTGATCGAACGGATGCTGACACGGAAAGTTGAAGCCCACCTCCCAGTCCAACAGCACCGGATTCTCGCGCCCGACCACCTCGTTCAACGTCTGGGTACGCGGCACCCGCGGCGGGGTGACCGCGAGCCACTGGTCCGGGTCGCGGTCGGTGTCACTCAATACCAAACGAATCATGTTGCTGCCGGCGGGAATCAGGTCCATCGGCACCCGCAGGTTGCGCCACGACGGCGTCGGGCCGATGTCGATGGGCGTCACCCGCCCCTGCGCCCGGCCGTCCACTCCGTACTCGAGTTCGAGGTTCTGGCCGTAGGTGACGATGCCGTCGGAGTTCACCGAGCGGATGCGTCCGGCCGCGGCAATGGAGACGAGCTGACCGGGATCGGCGGGCAGCGCGTACCAGCCGGTGGTCAGGGTGGCGGGAGTGTCCGATCCGAACGATCCCAGTACCGGCACGGTTGCAGGGTCGAGGCCGTACGGCAGTGCACTGCCCCCGGTTCCGGCTCCGTTGGTCGACGTCGGCTGTTGCTGATCCTCGGTGTCGACGGTGTTCGAGGTGCCCGACGCCGAGGATTCCTTGTCTGCGGTGAGGTCCCGCGCAACCCCGTCCGGGGTGAACCCGTCGTTCTCGGCCCCCAGAGCGGCGACGGCGTCGCCGCTGACCGGTTGCAGCACATCGGCATTGGGGTTCGTCTCGAGCAGCACGTCGTTCGCGAGTCCACACGTGTTGCCGGCCAGCGCCGACAGGTTCGATTTCGCGACCGAGTACGACGGCCACTGAGCCACCGCACCCTTGGCCATCGATGCCACGGCCAGCAGCACCATCAGCCCTGCGGCCACGGCGATCGGCGGCACCGACCACCATCGCGCCATCGGCTTGTCGGCGCGGACGTACGGCGCACGCAGATGGAACCACACAGCGGCGAGCAACAGCAGTACCGTCAGGCCGAGGAACATCGTCGAGATGCCGAGACCGGCCACCAGAATCGGCTTGTCCCAGAACGGAACTCCCCACGCCGAGACGTACCAGTAGCCGTTGGTTCCGGTGAAGGCGACCGCCGTCAGGAACGACACGGCCGCCGCAAACAGCAACCGGTTGCGCCGCGAACGGAGCACCGCTGCGCCGGTTGCCACGGCCGCGAGCACCGCAACCGAGGCCGCGAGCCCGGCGAACACGCCGAAGTGATGCGTCCACTTGGTGGGGGTGATCATCATCAATGCCATGGCCCCGACGGTGATGCCGACGATGCGTCGAGCGGGGCCGGTGGCGGTGCCGGGAATCTTGCCGCCCTTGCGCAGCATCGCGATCACCACCGCGATCAGCGAGACGACCATGACGAACACCCCGAAGCGGCGCGCCAGCGAGCCGTCGATGTCCATGTTCATCAGCCACTGGTAGCGCAGGTACTCCTCGAACCATGCCTGGCTCGGCCCGGCCGCAGTGTGCACCCGCTGCATCTCGAGCATCCCGGCCACGGTCTGATTCCCGAACGCGAAGACGAGTACCACGGTGCCCGACGCGATCAACGGCGCGAGCAGTGTCAGTGCACCCCATGCTGTGGTGCCGAACGCGCGGGCGCGGGCGACGACGATCTGAATCACAGGTCGGGCACCGGCAATCAGTGGCGCGAAACAGATGAAGCCCGACGGTGCGCACGTGACCGTCAACGCAGCGATCAGAATCGCCGCTGCCGCAGGCAGCAGCCGCCGTGTCGCGATGGACCGCTCCACCGAACACCACGTCAGCAACACGCCCAGAGCCACGAACGGCTCCGGGCGCAGACCGTTGTTGTACGGCAACCAGAACGCCAGCATCACCAGCCCGCCGGTCCACAGCGCAGTTTTCGACGCGCGGGCAGCGGCACCGAACCGCGGGATCACCTCACGACTGAGGACGAGCCAGACGACGACGCCGCAGATCAACGTCGGAATCCGCATCCACACACTGGCCGTCGACACGTGCGAGAGGAGGGTGAACATGTCGTACAACGGTGTGCCGAACGGTGTTTCGGGCACCCCGAAGTAACGGAAGTAGTTGGCCATGTATCCGGCGTGGTCGGCCGTGCGTGCCATGCCCAGTTGATAGCCGTCGTCGGAGGTGTTCGCGCCGATGACGTGCCACACCAGCAGCGTCCCGATCACCACCGCGTCGGCCGGCCCGAAGCTCCACCAGCGCCGCGGCAGGAATCGTCGGGCGCGACGACCGTCGGACAGATCGAGGCGGTGCAAAGCCACCAGCGAGATTCCCGTGGCGAGCACTCCGACGATCATCGCGAACCACTTGAGCGCACTCGGCGTGGACGAGAACCTACTGTCCAGCTCGGCCTGCAGCTGCAGACCGGGAACGTTGCCCTGCAGATCGCTGAACACTCCGACCAGCTGGGGCCGCACGTCGCCCTCGCGGGAGACGGTGTCGTCACCGGTCAATCCGACCGTTGTCGCGGTGCCGTTCGAGGTGATCGTCAACGAGCAGTCGCCCGCAGTCGATGGGCTCAGTTCCGCGACCGGCTTCTCGAGCAGGACCGAATCGCGCAACGTCACCTTCAGTTGCGACGCCTCGCCGCCGGTCACCTCGGCGACGAGACCGTAGCGATAGGCGTCGGGCGATCCCTTGGGCGACGTGGACAGCAACAGGCCGCCGTCGGAAAGATCAGCCGCGGCAGCACACGGAACGGTCGCGTCCACGCTGATCGGGGTGTAGCCGACGAGCGGAGCCTCGACATTGCCGACGGTCTCGCTCTGCGGCCAGGTCAACGACGACTGTTGTTGTTCGATCGGCAACAGCGGTATCGAGATCGTCAGCAGGATTCCCACCAGTGCGGAAACGATCGCGACGAGCCGTGCCATGCAAACTTCTCCCACCGATGTCCTGGTCCAGGTCGCTGATCAAGGTACCAGTGCGACCTGTGTGAACCCGGCCGTCAGTTCTCGACCTGCACCGCATATCCCGCTGCACCCAGGGCGTCGAGAACCGTGCCGCGGTGATCGGGTCCGCGTGTCTCGACGGTCAACATGACGTCGACTTCCTCGAGACCCAGACGTCCCCCGGTGCGGGAATGCACGACGTCGACGACACTCGCACCGGCGTCGCGCACGACGCCCAGGACACCGGTGAGTCCGCCGGGCTTGTCCGAAATCGTCACCCGCACGGCCAGATAACGTCCACCGGCCCGAAGCCCGTGGGTGATGACATGAGTGAGCAGCAGCGGATCGATGTTTCCGCCCGACAGCACCGCGCACACCGACCCAGTCAGACCCAATTCCTCGGCCGAGTGCGTCATCAGCGCTGCCACCGCAGCGGCACCCGCCGGTTCGACGATGAGCTTCGCTCGCTCGATGCACAGCACCAAGGCGCGCGACAGCGCGTCCTCACTGACGGTCACGACGTCGTCGACCCAGCCCTGCACATGATCGAACGGCACCGACCCGGGGAGACCGACGGCGATGCCGTCGGCCATCGTCGACATCGACGTCAGCGCGATCGGGTGGCCCGCCTTCAACGACGCCGGCCACGCGGCCGCGCCCTCGGCCTGCACGCCGATAACCCTGACGTCCGGTCTCGTCAGCTTCACCGCAGCGGCGACACCCGCCAACAGTCCCCCGCCGCCGGTGGGAATCACGATGGTGCCGACGTCCGGCATCTGCTGCAGCAGTTCGGTTCCGAGCGTCGCCTGCCCGGCCACGATATCGAGATGATCGAATGGGTGGATGAGCGTGGCACCGGTACGGTCGGCGAATTCCCGTGCCGACGTCAGAGCCTCGTCGACGGTATTGCCCACCAGATGAACCGTCGCGCCGTACGCCTTGGTGGCGACGAGTTTGGGCAGCGACACTCCGACCGGCATGAACACCGTCGAGGTGATCCCCACCTGCGACGCGGCCCACGCGACACCTTGAGCGTGGTTGCCTGCGCTGGCCGCCACCACGCCTCGGGCGCGCTGGTCGGCGTCGAGTCGGGCGATCCGGTTGTACGCCCCGCGCGGCTTGAACGATCCGGTGCGCTGCAGGTTCTCGCATTTGAGGCGCACCTCGTGACCGGTCAGGTCGGACAGAATCCGTGACGCAACCACCGGCGTCCGGCGCATGACCGGCTCCAGCAACGCCTCGGCCGAGGCAATATCCGACGTGGTCACCCGAACGATTTCCGACACAACCGCAGTATGCCAGGAAGAATTGCGCCGCCGATCCGGCCGAGGTGCACCGCGTCACTACAGTTGTGGAGTGCAACACCACAGTGCCCACGACGAGTCGCGCGGAAGTCTGGAGATCAAACACCGTGCGCTTTCGAGAACGGCCATCGCGGCGGCATCGAAGGACCCCCGGGTCACCCGCACCACCGGCGGAATGTCGCGTTTGACCGGCCGCGAACTTCCCCGAGCCGACGTCACCCTCGGAGAGGACACCGTCTCGGTCAACCTCTACATCGGAGTGCGCTGGCCCTCGCAGATCACCGACGTGACCGAGTCGGTTCACCGCACCGTCGAGGCCGCACTGGCGACGATGACCGGCGTGCACGTGCATCGGGTGAACGTGCTGGTGTCGGATACCGCGCTGGACCGTTCGGCGCGCGGTTCTGCTGATGATGTTACTGCCGATGATGTTGCTGCCGATGATGTTGCTGCTGCGGTGGTTTCACCTCGACCACCCACGGCCGGTCCTGCGGCCATGCCCGTGGCGCTGGTGTTCGGGTTCGCCCTCCTCGCCGTGGCGTTCGTGGCCGGTCGCGAATTCTTCATCGCTCAGGGACACCTGGACGGCAGTCCATGGGTCGCCGATGCCGTGCACTGGGTTTCGCAACTGCACTGGCAGGGGTGGATGATCGCGCCCGCCGTCGGATCGATCGTCGTCGGTGCGCTCTTCGTCTTTGCGGGCGTCAAACCTCGGACGAGAACTCATTCGGAATTGGGCGGCCCGACACCCACCGTCTGGGCCACACCGACCGACATCGCTCGATTGTGCAGTGCTGCAGCGCAGTCCACCCGCGGAGTCGTGGACGCGCATACCGTCGTCACACGCAGGAAGATCGAGGTCCGGGTGCAGCGAGATCGAGCTGTTTCTCCGGACAGTGCCGACGCTGCCGTGCGCGCTGCCCTCGGTCCGTTACTGTCCGTCGCCGCGGGTGGGCGGCGTCTGACGGTGCAGCACTCGGTGTCGCAACCGACACGGGTGTCGTAGTGAAAACCTTTGTCGCAGGGGTGGATCGACTCGTTGCCGTCATCGCGGGAGCCACTCTCCTCGCCGGTGGCGGCTTCGCACTTGCGTGGCACTACGACGTTCCGTGGGCACGGGAGACGCTCTCTCGCTTCGAGCGTGCTCGTATTGCCGAACTGCCGCAGCAGGGTTGGTGGGTACCGACTCTGGCAATCGTCGTCGCGGTGACCGTCGTCGCGGCGCTGGTGTTGTTGATCGGCAACTTCTCACCACGCACGACCGGAACGGCGAGCGTTATCGAGGAGCCACACTTCTCGGCGCATGTGGACCTGAGTGCGATCGCGTCGGGCGTGGCCGCGGAGTTGGCGCAGTTCCCTGGCGTCAGACGGGCCAGGGGAACTGCCATCGACGACCGAGGTATGCCCACCATCACCGTATCAGTCTATGCTGCAGCCGATTTCGACGTCGTCGGCTTCACCGCCGAAACTGAGTCCCGCGCCGCGTTCGTGGCACGGTCGCTGGGCGGCGCGGACGTGGCGACACGCGTCCAACTGCACATCGACAAACGGACCTGACGTCACGTTACGGTGGATCCATGACGGCATCGACGCGCAGCAGATTCGAGCGATGGTCCGGCGGAATGCCCCTCTCTGTCCCGGTGGCATTCGGAGCGGTACTGGTGATCGTCGCGTTCGCATCGAAACTCGGTGACAGTTCCCTCTACTTCTACGTCCCTCTGGTGTTCGCGACGACTGGGACGATGATCTGGCTCAACGCCCGTCGTACCCCCGATCGAACCGGCCTGCTCCACGCCGCTGTCGGATCAGCACTGCTGACCGGATGCGGCATCGTGGTCGCGGTCTGCGGACTTGCCGGAGGCGTGATGCTGGACTCGACCACCTTCTGGGCATCCATAGCGGTGACCGCGGCAATTGCCGCACCCATCGGTGCCGGAATCACTCCGTTTTCATCGCCCCGAAACTAGTGCCGTAGCCCTCCCCCGTTCGGATCAATGCGCCTTTGTTGCATTCTGAGTGACTGAAATCTACATTGATCCCAGCCGCGGCGGGCGCAGCACTCGCGGTCTAACGGACTGCCGCGCCTTCGATGATCAGCACTCGAGCAGGACCCGCCCGAAACTGTTTGTTCGCGGCATCCGCCTC
Organism: Rhodococcus sp. 06-1474-1B; assembly: GCF_002258885.1. Taxonomy (NCBI): domain Bacteria; kingdom Bacillati; phylum Actinomycetota; class Actinomycetes; order Mycobacteriales; family Nocardiaceae; genus Rhodococcus; species Rhodococcus sp. 06-1474-1B. The sequence continues at coordinate 94,869 of NZ_NOYR01000021.1, forward strand.
GACCATGTGCCACGCATCGTCGTGGCCTGCTAAGGCCTCCGCTGACTCCCAGTGTTCGAGGATCACAAATTCATCCTCGGTGCCGACGACTCGGTGCAGGTCGTACTGGAGACAACCCGATTCCACTCGAACCAGTGGTGCCAACTCGGCGAACGCCTGAACCTGGCGTTCGCCGAGACCGGTCTTCGTCTCCAGGGATACAACGAGTCTGATGGTCATCGCCGCATACTAACGCCTGAGGCACCTACAACCGCGGGTCCACCGGCTCCGATTCCAGTGCGAGTACCGCGAACACGGCTTGGTGGATGGAAAACAGCGGCTCACCGCGAATTGATCTGTCCAGTGCCTCCATTCCCAACGCATATTCGCGCAGCGCCATCGACTGCTTGTGTCCCACGTTTCGGTTACGCAGTGCAGTGAGTCGATTCGGGTCCGTGTAGTCCGCACCGTAGATCAGTCGCAGGTACTCCCGGCCACGAACCTTCATGCCGGGCTGCATCTTTCCGCGCGGCATGTTGGCCGCCGGTTTGACGACCATGCCCTCACCGCCCTGTGCCGTCAACTCCTCCCACCATGTCACCCCTGCCGCAACCGAATCCGACGACGACAGATCGACCTCGATCCGACGCGTCGTCGTGAACAGCTTCGGCGCAGTGGCCACCAGTCGATCGGCCAGTGCAAGGTGCCATTCGTGCGGGCGGTCCGCATACGTGCCGGCGTCGGAGGCCAACAGCTGGAACGGGGCGAGACTGACGCCTGCCAGTCCATCCGTCGGCCAGCTGTACCGCCGATACGCAGCAGTGAACTCGGCGAGGTTGCGCTGCCGAATCACGTTCCGTTCCTGCAGTTCGGACACGGCCAGGCCGCGCGAGGCCGCCCGAGCGAGCACCGACTCCTCGGCCTCGAGATTCGCCCGGGACACGGCCGCAGGTGCCGCATACTCGGACTTGATCAGGCCCTCCGCCTTGGCGGACCACGGCATCAGTTCGCAGTCGAGAACCAGCCAGTGCGAGGACAATTCGTCCCACACGCCGGCCCCCTCCAGAGCGTCGGCCACCCCAGCGATCAGCACCCCGGTCACGGTCTCGTCGAACACCGGCCGACCGGTCCGCGTGTACGCGGTGCCGAGGACACCGTCGGGAGCGTCGAACTTCGCCCGAACGGTGTCGGCATCGCGACACACCACGACGACCACCCGCGAGCCCATGTGCTTCTCCTCGCAGATCACCGTCGACGCACCGAGCGCCCGATACGCGTCGAATGCCTCCGTCGGGTACTCGAGATAACCCTCTCGTTCCGAGGTACGACTCGGTGCCATCGTCGGCGGAAGGTAGTGCAGCCACTGCGGAGCCAAGGCGAACCGGCTCATCACTTCCAATGCGCCCGCGGCATTCTCCGGCCGAATCGACACACGCCCACGCAGCGCAGTCTCCACTCCGGTCGGTCCGATGACGTCCGACAGATCCAGCGACGACGACTCCCGAACGAACCCGCCCAGCGGCCGGGTCGGCTCGTACCAGACCTGCTCCGCCGGCACCGAGACGACCTCACGCTCCGGATACCGCAGCGCCGTCAACTTGCCGCCGAAGACACACCCCGTGTCCAGACACGCAGTGTTGTTCTCCCACTGCACCTCCGGCACGGGAGTGTGTCCGTACAGCACAGTCGCCGACCCGCGATAGTCCTGAGCCCACGGATACCTCACCGGCAGCCCGAATTCGTCGGTCTCGCCGGTGGTGTCGCCGTACAGGGCGAAGCTGCGCACTCGGCCCGACGCGCGGTTGTGGTACTTCTCGATCAACCCCGCGTGCGAAACGACGAGTCTTCCGCCGTCGAGCACTAGGTGTGCGACGAGACCATCACAGAATTCGAGCACCTCGCGGCGGAACTCGTCGGTATCGCCGTCGAGCTGCTCGAGTGTCTCGGCCAAACCGTGTGAGGCAGTGACTTTCCGACCTCGCAGCGCCTTGACGAGCTTGTTCTCGTGATTGCCCGGAACTGCCAGTGCTGCGCCGTTTGCCACCATCCCCATCACGAGCCGCAGCACACCGACCGAATCCGGCCCACGGTCGACGTAGTCCCCGACGAACACCGCCGTTCGACCCTCCGGCGGCGTTGCACCGACTGCCCTACCGTCTGCGTCGCGCTCGAGCGTGTAACCCAAAGTCGTGAGCAGGCTTTCGAGCTCCGACAGACATCCGTGAATGTCGCCGATCACATCGAAAGGCCCGGAAAGCTCCCGGCGGTCGCTACGCAGCGGGGTACGAACGAACGTCGCCGACGCCACCGCGTCGACACCGTCGAGGACATGAACCGAGCGAAAGCCTTCTTTGGACAGCCCTCGCATCGAGCGCTGCAACTGGGACTGCTGGCGGCGCAGCACGTCTCGGCCGAACGTCCTGTCGCTGCGGTCCGCGTTGCGCTGTGCGCAGACCGGTTCCGGCACGTCGAGCACCACGGCAACCGGCAGGACATCGTGCTCACGAGCCAAGGCGATCAGGGCCTTGCGAGCCGCCGGTTGCACGTTGGTGGCGTCGACGACGGTGAGCAGACCGGCCCGCAGCCTGGTTGCGACGAGAAATTCCAGGAGCGCGAACGCGTCCTTCGTGGCGCTCTGCAGGTTGGGGTCGTTGCTGACCATCCCTCGACAGGCATCACTCGACACGGTTTCGTACGGGCCGAACCGGTCTGCAGCGAAGGAGGACTTCCCCGATCCACTGATGCCGACGAGGACGACGAGGGACAGGTCCGGAATCTCGTAGGTACTCACTGGGACTGCTCCTCTCTGGTGAATAGCGCGATCTGGGTAGGGCTGCCGAGCACGTCGTCGACGGGTCCGATGCGGTCGAAGCGAACGGTGTAGGCGTGTGCGTCCGCCACCGACGTTGCCCACTGCTCGAATTGGGCACGGGTGAACTCGAATCGGTGATCGACGTGCCGAAAGGCCCCGGCGTCGAGGCCCGGGTACAGCACGTTGTATTCCGAGTTCGGCGTGGTGACGAGCACCGTCCTCGGACGGGCCTCTCGAAAGACCGAGCGCACCAACGCCGGAAGGCGTTCGAGGTCGATGTGCTCGATGACCTCCATGAGCACCATCGCGTCGAATCCCTGCAACCGCACGTCGCGATAGGTCGCCGACGACTGGACCAGTTCGATGCGTCCACGCTGCCGATCCGACATCTCGTCGAGCCGGAGCCTGCGCTGCGCCTTCGCCAGCGCACGATCACTCACGTCGGCACCGAGTATCCGCTCGATTGTGTTGTGCGCAAGCAACTCACGCAACAGGCGACCCTCGCCGCACCCCATGTCGACGACCGACTTCACACCGGCATCACCGAGTGCAGCCAGCACCGCATGTACTCGCTGCTCGGCCAACGTCGGATCCCGTGGGATGACAACCTCTTCGGGGGCAACCGGGACCAGACGATCCAGTGCGGACTCGACGAGCTCCCGACGGTGCGCCAGATATCGGGAGGCGATCAGCGCCGACTCCGGATGATCACCGAGCCAATCCCCTGCTGCCCGAACGAGTTTGTCCGCCTCGTCCTCACCGACCCAGTAGTGCTTGGTGTCGTCGAGCACTGGCAGCAGTACGTACAGGTGCCGCAGCGCAGCCGACAGAGTGAAGGTGCCGGTGAGTACCAGATCCACGTATTCGGAGTCGCCCCAGTTCGGCTGCGTCGAATCCAGTGGGATCGGGGTGGTCTCTACATTCCATCCGAGGGGTCCGAACAGCCGAGGCGCAAGATCAGTCGCACCGCGCGACGGCGCGGCCGGCATCGTGACGATCAAATCGATTGCCGCAGAGACCAATTCGGTCCTTGTGGTACAGACGCCTGCCAGCGTCTGCTTGAACAGGCGAGACAACGCCACAGCAAGCCCTGACGCGGCCGGACTCTTGCCGTCTGTGGCGTGGAGCAGTACTGCGAGGGTTGTCCGCTCCGCCGAGACCTCGGGATACAACACCGTGGTCTCACCCATCGGCAGGTTGCGGGTCTGGACGCGATCGGGGTGCTTGTGCAACAAATACCCGATATCGGAGGCGCCCGGGAAATCGGTTGTGGCATTTGCAGTCACGGTCAGTAGCACCGCAGCGACGTTACGGGACAGCCGCGTCCGATGCGTCCCATTTTTCGGTCGTGTACTCCCCTCTACCCGCCGGATCAATGCGACTTTGTTGCAGTCTGAGCGACTGAAACCCACATTGATCCCGACGGGAGGGCCGTCCAACGGGAGGGCCGTCCGACGGGAGGGCCGTCCAACGGGGGGGGCCACACAAGGGAGGCCGCACATTGAGGAGGTCGCGTGCACACGCAAAAGCGGCACCCACCAGAAGGTGGGTGCCGCTGTCGTAGAACTGGGTGAAGCTAGATCACTTGATGATCTTCGTGACGCGACCGGCTCCGACGGTACGACCGCCCTCACGGATTGCGAAACGCAGGCCGACGTCCATGGCGACCGGCTGGATCAGCGTGACGGACATCTCGGTGTTGTCACCGGGCATGACCATCTCGGTGCCCTCGGGAAGGGTCACAACGCCCGTAACGTCCGTGGTACGGAAGTAGAACTGCGGGCGGTAGTTGTTGAAGAACGGCGTGTGGCGGCCGCCCTCGTCCTTCGAGAGGATGTAGGCGTTGCCCTCGAACTCCGTGTGGGGAGTCGTGGTGCCGGGCTTGATGATGACCTGTCCACGCTCGACGTCTTCGCGCTTGATGCCACGAACGAGGAGGCCGACGTTGTCGCCTGCCTGGCCCGAGTCGAGCAGCTTGCGGAACATTTCGATTCCGGTGACGGTGGTCTTGGTCGAGCCGGGGCGGATGCCGACGATCTCGACCTCTTCGTTGACGTTGACCGAGCCGCGCTCGATACGTCCGGTGACCACGGTGCCACGGCCGGTGATGGTGAAGACGTCCTCGACGGGCATGAGGAACGGCTTGTCGGTCTCACGGACGGGGTCCGGAACCGAGTCGTCGACGGCCTGCATGAGCTCCAGAACCGACTCGCCCCACTTCTCGTCACCCTCGAGTGCCTTGAGTGCGGAGACCTTGATGACCGGTGCGTCCTCGTCGAACTCCTGCGAAGCGAGGAGCTCGCGGACCTCCATCTCGACGAGCTCGATGATCTCGTCGTCGTCGACCATGTCGGCCTTGTTCAGTGCGACCAGGATGTACGGCACGCCGACCTGGCGAGCGAGCAGCACGTGCTCGCGGGTCTGCGGCATCGGGCCGTCGGTTGCTGCCACGACCAGGATTGCGCCGTCCATCTGAGCCGCGCCGGTGATCATGTTCTTGATGTAGTCGGCGTGACCCGGTGCATCGACGTGCGCGTAGTGGCGCTTCTCGGTCTGGTACTCGACGTGGGAGATGTTGATCGTGATACCACGAGCCTTCTCCTCCGGAGCCTTGTCGATCTGATCGAAAGCCGAGGCCTCGTTCAGGTCCGGGAACTTGTCGTGCAGAACCTTGGTGATTGCAGCCGTCAGCGTCGTCTTACCGTGGTCAACGTGACCGATGGTGCCGATGTTGACGTGCGGCTTCGTCCGATCGAACTTCGCCTTCGCCACTGTGTGTCCTCCTGGACTGATCTGTGCCCGCCCCTGCGGGGCAAGCACGCGTATGTGTTGTTACTTATTACAGGTCGAGCGTGGTCCAGCAAACGAAGAGAATTACTCTCCGTTGACCTTCGCGATGATTTCCTTCGCTACGTTCGCGGGAACTTCTGCGTACGAATCGAAGACCATGGAGTAGTTAGCGCGGCCCTGCGTCTTCGACCGAAGGTCTCCGATGTAGCCGAACATCTCCGACAGCGGAACCAGTGCCTTGACGATACGGGCACCGCTGCGTTCCTCCATGGCCTGGATCTGACCACGGCGGGAGTTCAGGTCGCCGATGACCTCACCCATGTAATCCTCGGGCGTGATGACCTCGACGGCCATGACGGGTTCGAGGATGACGGGGCTGGCCTTGCGGGCGGCTTCCTTGAACGCTTGTGAGCCGGCGACCTTGAAGGCCATTTCCGACGAGTCGACGTCGTGGTACGCACCGTCGAGCAGTGTGACCTTGACGTTGACCAGGGGGTATCCGGCGAGAACACCGTACTGCATGGCGTCCTGTGCACCCGCGTCGACCGAGGGGATGTACTCCCTGGGCACACGACCACCGGAGACCTTGTTCTCGAATTCGTAGGTCGCGCCATCTTCGCCCTCGAAAGGCTCGAGCTTGATGATGACCTTCGCGAACTGGCCGGAGCCACCGGTCTGCTTCTTGTGCGTGTAGTCGTGCTTCTCGACCGTCTTGCGGATGGTCTCGCGGTACGCAACCTGCGGCTTGCCGACGTTGGCCTCGACCTTGAACTCGCGACGCATACGGTCGACGAGGATGTCGAGGTGGAGCTCGCCCATGCCGCCGATGACGGTCTGGCCGGTGTCCTCGTCCAGCTTCACCGAGAACGTGGGGTCCTCTTCGGCGAGCTTCTGGATGGCTGTTCCCAGCTTCTCCTGGTCGGACTTGGTCTTGGGCTCGATCGAGACCTGGATGACCGGGTCCGGGAAGCTCATGGACTCGAGGATGATCTGGTTCTGCGGATCGCAGAGCGTGTCACCCGTCGTGGTGTCCTTGAGGCCGATGACGGCGTAGATGTGACCGGCAGACGCGGTCGCGATCGCGTTCTCCTTGTTGGAGTGCATCTGGAAGAGCTTGCCCAGACGCTCCTTCTTGCCCTTGGTCGAGTTGATGACCTGAGCGCCGGAGTCGACCTTGCCCGAGTACACCCGGACGTAGGTCAGCTTGCCGAAGAAGGGGTGCGTCGCGATCTTGAACGCGAGAGCTGCGAACGGCTCGTCTGCGGACGGCTTGCGAGTGATCTCCTTCTCCTCGTCGCCGACGGCGTGTCCGATGGTCTCGGCAACGTCGAGGGGAGACGGGAGGTAGTCGATGACCGCGTCGAGCATGGGCTGAACGCCCTTGTTCTTGAACGCGGATCCACACAGGATCGGGTACAGCTCGCTGTTGACCGTCATCTTGCGGATGGCGCCCTTGATCTCGTCGATCGTGAGCTCTTCGCCGCCGAAGTGCTTCTCCAGAAGCGCTTCGTCGGACTCGGCCACGGTCTCGAGCAGCTGCGTGCGGTACTCGTCTGCGCGCTCCTTGAGGTTTTCCGGGATCTCCTGGATCTCGTACTTCTCGCCGAGCTTGGTCTCGCCACTCCACACGAGAGCCTTCATCTGCACGAGGTCGATGACGCCCTCGAACTCGTTCTCTGCACCGATGGGCAGCTGGATGACCAGCGGCTTGGCACCGAGACGATCGATGATGGTCTGCACGGTGTAGTAGAAGTCCGCGCCGAGCTTGTCCATCTTGTTGACGAAGCAGATACGCGGCACGTCGTACTTGTCGGCCTGACGCCACACCTGCTCGGACTGCGGCTCGACACCTTCTTTGCCGTCGAACACTGCGACAGCGCCGTCGAGGACGCGGAGCGAGCGCTCCACCTCGACGGTGAAGTCGACGTGACCGGGGGTGTCGATGATGTTGATCTGGTTGTCGTTCCAGAAGCACGTCGTGGCAGCAGAGGTGATCGTGATGCCACGCTCCTGCTCCTGCTCCATCCAGTCCATGGTGGCTGCGCCATCGTGAACTTCACCGATCTTGTAGGAGATACCGGTGTAGAAGAGGATGCGTTCGGTAGTGGTGGTCTTGCCGGCATCGATGTGGGCCATGATGCCGATGTTGCGGACCTTGTTGAGGTCGGTCAGCACGTCCTGTGCCACGAGTTAACCCGCCTTGGTGTTGGAAGAGGTATTGCCTGAGCTGATCAACGCTCCGGCGGTATCGGATAGTTCCGAATACCGCCCGAGCGAGGAGATCACCAGCGGTAGTGGGCGAACGCCTTGTTGGCTTCGGCCATCTTGTGAGTGTCTTCGCGGCGCTTCACAGCGGCACCGAGGCCGTTGCTGGCGTCGAGCAACTCGTTCGCCAGACGCTCGACCATGGTCTTCTCACGACGAGCGCGCGAGAACGTGACCAGCCAGCGCAGTGCCAGCGTGGTGGAGCGGCCGGGACGAACCTCGACGGGCACCTGGTAGGTGGCACCGCCGACGCGTCGGCTGCGAACCTCGAGGGCCGGCTTGACGTTGTCGAGTGCACGCTTGAGCGTGACGACGGGGTCGGTGCCGGTCTTCTCGCGAGCCTGCTCGAGCGCCTGGTAGACGATGCGCTCTGCGGTCGACTTCTTGCCGTCGAGAAGGATCTTGTTGACGAGCTGCGTGACCAACGGCGATCCGTAGACCGGGTCGTTGATCAGCGGCCGCTTGGGTGCTGGGCCCTTGCGTGGCATATCAGCTCTTCTCCTTCTTGGCTCCGTAGCGGCTGCGAGCCTGCTTGCGGTTCTTGACACCCTGGGTGTCGAGCGAGCCGCGGATGATCTTGTAACGCACACCCGGGAGGTCCTTCACACGACCGCCGCGAACGAGCACCATCGAGTGCTCCTGCAGGTTGTGGCCCTCACCGGGGATGTACGCGGTGACCTCTACCGAGGTGGTCAGGCGAACGCGCGCGACCTTACGGAGAGCGGAGTTCGGCTTCTTGGGGGTGGTGGTGTACACGCGAGTGCACACACCACGGCGCTGGGGACTGCCCTTGAGGGCAGCGGTCTTCAGTTTCGCGACCTTGTCGGTGCGACCCTTACGGACCAGCTGGTTGATCGTTGGCATAAACCGGCTTTCTTCGTGTCGATAAACAGGGATCTAGCAGTTGGAGCAAGAGAACACTGCTCCTCACCCATGACGTCTCCGCGGGTCTCTTGCACCCCGCGGTCGGGTGTGTCGCATACCCCCACACGTCCAGCCGGTTGCGCGCTCTCGAGACGAACGTGCGCACGGCTGTACCTCGCATAGGCACACAAACGGTCCGGCCAGGCCGGACACGACCCATAACGATACCCGGCGGCGCGGCCTCGGGTCAAAACACCCTTCGCTCTGATACGCAACCTATCTGCTCAGGTTGAGTGTGAGGTCTGCCAGCTTCGCTGCCGCCTGGCAGGGATCGGGGTGTGCGACGCCCGGACGGTACTGCACCCACCACCCGAAGATGCCCGCCTGGTCCGCTCCGGCCGACACTCCGCACGAGTCCGGGTCGTTGGGCCGTTGGGCCTGTATTGCCTTGCGTCCCTGCACCGTTGTGTCGCTGACGGTGTACGTCATCTTCTCGTCGGCTGCCCGCTCGGCGGCCAGGGTGCCGGACTCGAACCAGTTGAACGTCACCTTCACGATGCCCGCGGAACCGATCAGATCCCATCGGCAGATCGCTCCGAAGAAGCCGCGAGCGATCTCGTCGGCTCCGGTGGCATCGGCAATCTGGTCGTCGGAGACGGCATCGCACTCGGTCAACAACTTGGTGAATTCTTGGTTGCCCGAGCCGGCGAAGCTCGCCGGCCGCGGCGTGCCCTCGACCGACTGAGAGCAACCGGCCGCGAGCAGCAGGGTCGCGGCGGCGGCGAAAACCCGTCTCGAAGTACTTGCTCGAGATTTCATTGCTTACGCTCCACGGTCAGCTTCGCCAGTTCGTTCCCGACGTCGCACGGCGGGCGCGCCGGGATCTGTTCGGAGTAGGTGACCGACCAATGGAAGAAGTCGTCGCCGAATTGCACACCGATCTCGCACAACGGGCCCTGCTCGGCTTCGAATCCGGGGTTGCCGTCGATGGCGATGTCCTTGGCCGGACGGCCGATCAGTTCGGACCCGGCGCGTTCGCGGCCGATCGGACTGCCGCGATACCAGGAGAAGCTGACACTCGGTCCGCTGATGGCCACGGTTTCCCACTGACAGCCGACGGAGTTGCGGGTGACTTGGGCAAACGGTCCGGCACCGAACGCGGCCTGCACCTCGGCGTCGCTGATCGATCCGCATTCGCCGAAGAACGGGCCGGGCTCGTACGCGGCCTTGCTCGTCGACGGCTCGGGCGCGGTATCGGCGGCGTCGGTATCCGAGCCACCGCAACCTGCGATCAGCGCGGCGACCGCGGTGATCACCAGTGTCACTCGCTTCATGCCGTCCTTCGCGTGCTGGTCCGATGCTGCAGTTCGCGTCGCACCGAACCTACCAACCGAACAGGGCAGCGGTCATGTGCCGTGCACAGCGCGTCCTTGGACGTACACACCCACGATGGCCGGCTCACGCATGGCCATCAGCAGGGCGAACAGGGTCTGGTCGCGGGCCAGCTCGGGGTCCTCGGCGCGCACGCCGTGGTCGACGGCCGCAGCCAGCTGCGGCCACGCGTCGGGATCGACGACGACGAAGTCCGCCTCTTTCCCCACGTCGAAGTTGCCGATGCGCTCCTCCATGTCGAGAGCACGTGCCCCGGCGAGCGTTCCGGTGAACAACAGTTCGGCCGGATGCAACGACAGGCCTGCGTCTCCCGGTTCGGAGATGTGCACCTTGAACGCGTCGGCCAGTACCTGCGGTAGTAGCCACTCGTCACCGCCACCGAAATCGGACCCGATGGCGATGGTGACCCCGGCGGCGACGGTTCTCTTCCACGGCATCGTGCCCGAGCCCAGGAACTGCTGCGAGGTGGGACAGTGCGCGATGGACGTACCCGTCTCGGCCAACCTCGTCAGTTCCGCGTCCTCGCAGTGCACCGCGTGCGCAAGGATCGACCGTCGACCCAGCAGGCTCTTGCCCCCTACTTTCGAGCCCGGCAGGAACTTGCCGTCGTAGGTATCGAGGTAGTTCTCGACCTGGTACGCACCCTTGGTGGCGTCGATCTCGCCGGTGCCCGGTCGGTTGTTCTCGTTGAGGTGCGTGTGGAAGTAGACGCCTCTGCCGCGTACGGAGTCGTAGAGCTCGCCGAGGTTCCTCAGCGTTTCCGTCGTCACCGACAGAGAAAAACGCGGTACGACGGCGACGTGCAGCATCGCCGTGTCGACGTCGCCGGTATCGGCGGCGTGCCACTTCTCTATCTCCTCGGACACCAGGCGGATCGCCTCGTCCTCACCGGTGATCAGTGCGTGCGCCGAGGCGGGGCCGGTGGTCTGGATCCCGCGGCCACTGACGATGCGCAGTCCGTGCTCGAGCGTCTCGGAGAACAAAGAATCCTGTGCGTGCGGGAATGCCGACCCGAACACCATGGCCTGCGTCGTCCCGGCGCGAATGCGTGCTGCGCAGAAGTCGCGCGCGGCCCCCGCCGCGAATTCCGGATCGGCGAAGCGTGCTTCGGACGGAAAGATGCACGTGTTCAGCCATTCGAGCAATTGCCCGCCGCCGTAGGAATCGCCGGCATAGGTCTGTGGGAAGTGGATGTGCGTGTCGACGAATCCAGGCAGTAGGAAGCCGGGCCGATGATCGAACACATCCGAATGGGCGTAGTGCGTTGATAGAGAATCGAACTCGCCGCAGTACTCGATCCTGCCGTCGCCGCCGACCACGAGGGCACCGTCGGGAATGGACACCAACGCGGTTGCGGCCTCGAGCACCGTGGGCGAGCCCGCGATGTGAAAGATATGGCCACGGTGGACGCGTGCGGAATCGGAAGTCACGAGCAGACTCAAGCACAGGTGGATCGGAACTGCAGATCGTGCGCGTCTAGTGCGCTACCGCTCCTACGGCGGACAGCCGCGCGTTCAGCGAGGCATCGAGCACATCGGCCCAGGCTCGCACGATTTCGACGCGGCGACGCGCGTCGTCGGTCAGGACGTCCGCGAGACCGAGCCCACGCGCCAGGTCGAGCGTCGCCTGGACCAGACGGTGGGTGACGGGATCGTTGTCGTCGACTCCGAGGTTCTCGACAGCCATCGTGTGTGCTCGACGACCGAATCGCTCTTCGAGAGGAACGATCCGATCGCGTAGCTCGGGGTCGGCCGACGCGGCTGTCCAGACCTGCAGTGCCGCTTTGAACATCGGTCCGGTGTAGTACTCGACGAGCCGTTCCACCACCAGTTTCGTTCGGCCGGGTCCGGGCGGAATCTCCTGTGCCTCGCGGCGAGCATGGTCCATCCGAGTGTCGAACATGTACTCGAGTGCCCCGGTGATGAGGTCCTCACGCGTCGGGAAATGGTGTTGGGTGGCACCGCGAGAGACGCCGGCGCGCTCGGCGACGACCCCGACCGTCGTTGCGCTCCAGCCCTGCTCGGCGAGCGAGTCGATCGTCGCCTCGAGGAGTCGCTGACGCGTCACCCTGCTGCGATCCTGCTTGGGTTCGCGCGCCATCACCATCTCCCTGCTCCTTCTCGACCTACTTTTCGGCAGCCCAGGACGGCGGCCTCTTCTCCAGAAAGGACATCATCCCCTCTCGGGCTTCCTCCGATGCAAACAACCTGGCCGATTGCTCGGCGACGGCCGTTCCGCGCTCGTCGATCTCGCGCCGGATCGCAGCGGTGGTGAGCTGTTTGGACTCGGCCAAGCCCTGCGGCGAGCACTTCCTGAACATGATCATGTAGTCGGCCACCGCGGCCGCGGGAACGGCGTCGGCCACGGTGACCAGCCCGATCTCCTGGGCCGTGGCACCGTCGAACGTTTCCCCGGTGAGGAAGTATCGACTCGCGGCCCGGGAGGTCAATCGCGGCAGCACGGCGACGGAGATGACCGACGCCGCCAGTCCGAGGCGAACCTCGGTCAGCGCGAACGAGCTTTCCGGTCCGGCGATGGCGACGTCGCACGCCGCCACGAGCCCCATCCCGCCTGCCCGCACATGACCGTCGATCTGTACGACGACGGGTTTCGGGGTGTCGATGATCAGCCGCATCAGATCCAGCATCTGCCGAGTCCGAAGCTCCGGGGACGCCCCGGCCTCTCTGAGGTCGGCACCGGCGCAGAACGTCGTGCCGGTGTGACCGAGCACGATCGTCCTGATGTCGTCGTCGTGCGCCGCAGCAATGAGGCCCGCTGTCAGCTCCTCGACCAACACCGACGAAAGCGCGTTTCGGTTCTGCGGCGAATCCAACGTCAAATACGCTGTGTCTTTGCCCGACTCGACGAGAACGGCCATCAGTAGCTTCTCGGCAGGCCGAGCGAGTGCTGGCTCACGAAGTTCAGGATCATCTCCCGGCTCACGGGAGCGACGCGGGCGATACGGGCGGCTCCGAGCATTGCAGCCAATCCGTATTCACTGCTCAACCCGGCACCGCCGTGGGTTTGGATCGCCTGATCGAGTGCCTTGATGCTGGCCTCGGCCGCAGCGTATTTGGCCATGTTCGCGGCTTCTGCCGCTCCGAAATCGTCGCCGGAGTCGTAGAGCACCGCAGCCTTCTGCATCATCAGCTTCGCCAATTCGAGCTCGATCTTGCACTGCGCCAGCGGATGAGACAGGCCCTGGTGCGCACCGATCGGCGTCTTCCAGACGGTGCGCTCCTTGGCGTACTTCACCGCCGCGTCGATGGCGTACCGGCCCATACCGACAGCCATTGCGGCACCGAGAATGCGCTCGGGGTTCAAGCCGGCAAACAGCTGCATCAGGGCGGCGTCGGCCTCACCGACGAGGGCCTCGGCGGGGAGCCTGACGTCGTCGAGGAACAGCACGAACTGGTGATCGGGCTCGACGATGTCCATCTCCATCTGCGTCTTCTGCAGTCCCGGAGCGTCGGTAGGCACGATGAACAGCGCCGGCTTGAGCTTGCCGGTCTTGGAATCCTCGGTCCGCGCAACGATCAACACGGCGTCGGCCTGATCCACGCCCGAGATATAGATCTTGTTGCCCTTCAAGATCCATTCGTCACCGTCGCGACGCGCCGTGGTGGTGATCTGGTGCGAGTTCGATCCGGCGTCGGGCTCGGTGATGCCGAAGACCATGATCTTGGAACCGTCGGCGAGGGCGGTGAGCCACTCCTGCTTCTGATCCGGTGTGCCGTACTTGCCGATGATGGTGCCGCAGATGGCCGGGCTGACGACGACGAGCAGCAGACCGGCACCGTGCGCGGCCAACTCCTCCTGCACGAGCGCGAGTTCGTAGATGCCTGCGCCTCCGCCGCCGTATTCCTCGGGCAGATTGACGCCGAGGAAGCCGAGCTTTCCCGCCTCGTTCCACAGTTCGGTCAGTGGCTCACCTTTACGCGCCTTGGGCAGCACGTAATCGATGTAGTTGTAGCGCTTGCCCAGTGACGAGACTGCGTTGCGCAGACCCTTCTGCTCTTCGGTTTCGATGAAACTCATGGTTGCTCCACTCCGTTATCGGTGACGACTGGCGTGTCGGTGACTACTGCCAAGACCTGTCCTACCTCGACTTGCTGACCCTGCTGCACGTTCAGTTCGGTGAGCACACCATCGGCGGGTGCAGTCACGGTGTGCTCCATCTTCATCGCCTCCAGCCACAGAATGGGCTGGCCCGCGGTGACGGTATCTCCCTGCGCAGCAGCAATTCTGATGACGCTGCCCGGCATCGGCGCAAGCAGTGATCCGGCCGCCACCTCGTCGGTGGGGTCGGTGAACCTCGGTGCCCGAGCCAATCGAACGGGGCCCAGGGAAGAATCCACGAACACGTCGGACCCGTAGGTGCTCACTGCGAAAATACGACGAATCCCGTTGTCGTCGAGCGTCACCGAGGTCGGTGTGTGCTCCACCAGTTCGACACCCTCCACCGAGGAGGTGAGTCCGCTGCGTCCGATCGAGTATTCGACGGTGATGTCGTTGTACGTCTTGCGCTGCGGTTGCGACCGGAGATTGCGCCAGCCGCCGGGTAGACCCCGGTTCACCCGAGCTCGCGAGACGTTGCTCGCCGCGTCGGCCAAGGCAGCCGCGAGCGCCGACAGTTCCTCGGCCCGGCCCTGCGCAAACGGCTGAGCCAGGACATCGAGGCCGTGCGTGTCGAAGAAGGCAGTATCGGTGTCGCCCGCCAGGAACGCCGGATGGCGCAGAATGTTCACCAGCAGATCGCGATTGGTCTTCAGGCCGTGAATGGTGGCGTTCTGCAGCGCTTTCGCCAACAGAGTCGCCGCTCGGTCCCGCGTCGGGGCGAAGGAGATCACCTTGGCGAGCATGGGGTCGTACTGCGTTCCCACCACGCTGCCCGTCTCGACGCCGGAATCGACTCTGATGTATCCAGCTTTGTCCGACACCTCGAACTGCGCACCGGGGATCTCGAATCGGTGCACGGCACCGCTCTGCGGCTGCCAGTCCTGAGCCGGATCCTCGGCGTACAGCCGAACCTCGATCGAGTGTCCCCGTGTCGTGGGCTGTTCGGCCGGTAGCCGCTCCCCCGCCGCAACCTGGATCTGCAGCGCAACGAGATCCAGACCCGTCGTGCATTCGGTGACCGGATGCTCCACCTGCAGGCGGGTGTTCATCTCGAGGAAGAAGAAGCTACCCTTTTCGTCGGCGAGGAATTCGACGGTCCCTGCACCCTCGTAGCCGATGGCCTCGGATGCCAGTGTGGCTGCCTCGAAAAGCTTCTCGCGCATGCCGTCGATGCGTTCGACGAGCGGCGACGGAGCTTCCTCGACGACCTTCTGGTGCCTGCGTTGGATCGAGCATTCACGCTCGCCCACCGTCCACACCGTGCCGAATCGATCGGCCATGACCTGAACTTCGATGTGCCGTCCGGTTTCGATGTACCGCTCGATGAACACCGTTCCATCGCCGAAGGCCGACAGGGCTTCTCGTCCGGCTGCCTCGAGCTCCGACTGCAGTGCATCGAGACTGCGGACGATGCGCATCCCCCGACCGCCGCCGCCCGCGGAGGCCTTGATCAGTACCGGTAGCTCGTTCTCGGTGACCGACTCGGGATCGAGTCGAGTCAACACCGGCACTCCGGCGTCGGCCATCATCTTCTTGGACTCGACCTTCGAGCCCATCGATTCGATGGCCTTGACGGGCGGTCCGATCCAGGTCAACCCGGCGTCGAGTACCTGCCGGGCGAATTCGGCGTTCTCGGAGAGGAATCCGTATCCCGGATGCACCGCGTCGGCTCCGGCCTGCACCGCGGCGGCGATGATCAATTCTCCGCGCAAGTAGGTCTCGGACGGGCTCTGCCCAGGCAGACACACAGCGGAGTCCGCCTCACGCACATGGGGAGATGCCGCGTCGGCGTCGGAGAAGACCGCGACGGTATCGATGCCCTCCGCGCGGCAGGTGGTGAAGACGCGTCGGGCGATTTCGCCGCGATTGGCCACGAGGACTTTGTTCAGCATGCGGGCATCACATCCGGAAGACACCGAAGTTCGCGGTGCCTTCGATCGGGGCAGAGGCGATGGCCGACAGGCACATTCCCACTACCGTGCGGGTGTCACGGGGATCGATGACGCCGTCGTCGTAGAGGCGTCCGGACAGGAACATCGGCAACGATTCGGCCTCGATCTGATTCTCGATCATCGCGCGCAGTCCGGCATCTGCCTCCGCGTCGAACGCTTGACCGCGAGCTTCTGCGGCGGCGCGTCCGACGATGGAGATGACGCCGGCCAGCTGTGCGCCACCCATGACGGCGGATTTGCTGGACGGCCAGGCGAAGAGGAAGCGCGGATCGAAAGCACGGCCGCACATGCCGTAATGGCCGGCTCCGTAGGACGCCCCGAGCAGGATCGAGATGTGCGGCACCTTCGAGTTGGAGACGGCGTTGATCATCATCGATCCGTGCTTGATCATGCCGCCTTCCTCGTATTCCTTGCCGACCATGTAGCCGGTGGTGTTGTGCAGGAACAACAGTGGCGTGTTCGACCGGTTGGCGAGCTGGATGAACTGCGTCGCCTTCTGCGATTCCTCGCTGAACAGCACGCCGCGTGCGTTGGCGAGGATGCCGATCGGGTAGCCGTGCAGCTCTGCCCAACCGGTGACGAGCGAGCCGCCGTACATCGGCTTGAACTCGTCGAAGTCGGAACCGTCGACGATGCGGGCGATGACCTCACGGGGATCGAACGGGATCTTCAGGTCGGTGGGGACGATGCCCAGCAGATCCTCGGGATCGGCGAGTGGCTCGATGACCTCGGCCCGTGGCTCGGGCCCCTTCTTCTTCCAATTCAACCGGGAGACGATGCTGCGTCCGATACGGATGGCGTCCTGCTCGTCGACGGCGAAGTAGTCTGCGAGACCGGACTTCCGGGCGTGCATCTCGGCTCCACCGAGCGACTCGTCGTCCGAATCCTCACCGGTGGCCATCTTCACCAGGGGCGGCCCGGCCAAGAACACCTTGGATCGTTCCTTGATCATGACGACGTGATCGGACATGCCGGGAACGTAGGCACCGCCCGCAGTCGAGTTGCCGAACACCAGGGCGATGGTCGGAATACCGGCCGCCGAGAGCTGCGTCAGATCGCGGAACATGCGCCCGCCGGGGATGAACACCTCTTTCTGCGTGGGCAGGTCGGCACCGCCCGACTCGACGAGAGAGATCACCGGCAGTCGGTTCTGGGTGGCTATGTCGTTGCCGCGGAACCCCTTCTTCAGGGTCCACGGGTTGCTGGACCCGCCGCGGACCGTGGGATCGTTGGCCACGATGAGACATTCGACACCGCACACGACACCGATACCCATGACGGTGCTGGCACCGACAGGAAAGTCGCTGCCCCACGCCGCAAGTGGGCACAGTTCGAGAAACGCGGAATCCTCGTCGATCAACAATTCGATGCGCTCACGGGCGAGCAGCTTGCCACGCTTCTTGTGGCGATCGACGTACTTCTGACCGCCACCGAGCAACGCCTTGTCGTGTTCGGCGTCGATCTCGGCCAGTTTGGTGTGCATGGCCTCGGTGGCACCGGTGTACTGCTCCGATGCGGTGTCGAGAGTGGACTTCAGCACGCTCATGCCTGGTACCCCAATCGTTTTGCGGCAAGGCCGGTGAGAATCTCGGTGGTTCCGCCGCCGATACCGAGGATGCGCATGTCGCGGTATTGCCGTTCGACCTCGCTCTCGCGCATGTACCCGAGTCCGCCGAAGAGTTGGACGGCTTGATTGGCCACCCACTCTCCGGACTCGACGGCGGTGTTCTTGGCGAAGCAGACCTCGGCGATGAAGTCACCGTCCTCCTGCATGGACCGCTCGACGAGGGAGCGCGTGTACACGCGAGCGATGTCGATCTTGCGCGCCATCTCGGTGACGGTGTTCTGTACGGATTGCCGTGCGATGAGCGGCTTTCCGAAGGTCTCGCGATCACGGACCCACTGCAGCGTCAGATCGAGGCACCGCTGCGCGCTGGCGTAGGCCTGAGCGGCGAGAGCGATACGCTCGGTGAGAAATGCCTGCGCGATCTGGACGAAGCCACTGTTCTCGGCACCGACCAGGTTGGCCACCGGAACCCGTGCGTCGACGAAGGAGAGTTCGGCAGTATCGGAGGCGCGCCACCCCATCTTGTCGAGCTTGCTGGTGACCTCGAATCCCGGTGTGCCCCTCTCGACGACGAGGAGCGACACTCCGGCTGCCCCCTCGCCTCCCGTCCGGACCGCGGTGACGACGAAGTCCGCACGGCACCCCGAGGTGATGTAGGTCTTCGACCCGTTGACGACGTAATGGTCGCCGTCTCTGACCGCCTTGGTCCGCAGATGACCCACGTCGGAGCCGCCGCCCGGCTCGGTGATCGCGAGCGAGCCGATCTTCTCCCCCGCGAGCGTCGGCCGCACCCACTTGTCGATCTGCTCAGGATCTCTCGCGGCAACCAAGTGCGGCAACGCAATTCCACAGGTGAACAGAGAAGCGAACAGTCCGCCCGACGCGCCGGCCTGGTGCATCTCCTCGCAGATCAGCACCGCGTCCGCGAGATCACCGCCGTCGCCGCCCACGTCCTCGGGAAACCCTGCGCCGAGCAAACCGAGAGCGGCCGCTTTCTTGTGCAGCTCGCGCGGGATCTCACCCTCGGTCTCCCACTGATTCATGTGCGGCGCAATGTCCTGCTCGACGAAACTGCGAACGGTCTTGCGCAGCTGCTGACGCTCCGGCGTCGTCCAGATGCTCATATGAGTGCTGCTTTCTTGTCGGGTCGTTCCGCAGGCTCCACTCCTGTGAACACGAGTGTTTCGGGGATGTCGATGTGCCGCGACCGCAGCCATTCACCGAGTCCCTTGGCCTGTGGATCGAATCTGGCCTGCGAGGCCACACCTTGGCCGAGGATGCCGTCGATGACGAAGTTGATGGCCCGCAGATTGGGCAACACGTGGCGCGTGACCGTGAGGTGCTCGGCCTCGGGCAGCATCGTTTTCAGGGTGTCGACGGTCAATGCGTGGACAAGCCAGGCGAATTCGTCGTCGGTGCGCACCCACACTCCGACGTTCGCGCTCCCACCTTTGTCTCCGCTACGGGCGGCGGCGATGGTGCCGAGTGGTAGTCGGATGGTGTCCTCGGCGGCTCGCGGTGCCGGCAGCTTCGGTTCGACCAGCGATTCCAGGACTCGCGTCTGTGCTGAGGGTGCAATGCTGCGTTCGGTGCCGTCGGCCAGGTGGGCCGTATGCGGTACGTCGTGTGCGTCGACGAAACCTGCGGTGAACACCCCGTACGGGGCTCCGTTTCCGGGCGGTGCGGTGACCGAGAAGCCCGGGTAGCTGGCAAGTGCGAGTTCGACCGCCACAGCCGAGAACTGGCGTCCCACCGCGTCGGGGTTACTGTCGCGGGCGACGCAGCGCAGCAACGCGCTTGCGGTTTCCTCGGTCTCGGCGTCGGGCTTGTCGGTACGCACCAGAGTCCAGTCCAACTCGGTCGGCCGGGCGGGCAACCACGACTCGAACTGCCGTTGCGCCAGTTCGGCTTTGGCCTCGATGTCCAGGCCGGTCAACACCATCGTGAACTCGTTGCGGAAGCCGCCGAGCGCGTTGAGCGAGACCTTGTAGGTGGGCGGCGGCGCTTCTCCGGTGACCCCGCTGATCGATACTCGGTTGCTGGACTCCTGCGCCAGGACCGCCGTGTCGATGCGCGCGGTGACGTCGGGGTTCGCGTATCGGCCACCGGTGATCTCGTACAGCAGTTGCGCGGTGACGGTACCGACGCTGACGGCACCGCCGGTGCCCTCGTGCTTGGTGATGACGGAGGATCCGTCGGCTTCGATCTCGGCGATGGGGAACCCCGGACGGGACATGTCGGCGATCTCGGTGAAGAACGAGTAGTTACCGCCGGTCGCTTGAGTACCGCACTCGATGACGTGGCCCGCGATGACCGCGCCGGCCAATGCATCGTAATCGGTTGTCGACCAACCGAAGTGAGCGGCGGCGGGGCCGACGATGACACTGGCGTCGGTGACGCGACCGGTCACGACGACGTCGGCACCGGAGTTCAGGCATTCCACGATTCCCCACGCACCGAGGTAGGCGTTTGCCGTCAGCGGGCTCCCGAGGCCGAGTTCGCCTGCCCTGCCGAGGAGGTCGTCGCCGTCCACGTAGGCGATCTTTGCGCCGGAATCGAGCTTCTCCAACGCCTCGACCAGTCCGCGCGGATTGAGTCCGCCGGCATTGGCGACGATCTTCACGCCCTTGTCGAGTGCCAGTCCGAGGCAGTCCTCGGCCTGCCGCAGAAAGGTTTTGGCGTAGCCACGGGTCGCGTCCTTCATTCGGTCGCGTCCGAGGATGAGCATGGTCAGCTCGGCGAGGTAGTCACCGGTGAGGTAATCGAGGTCTCCTCCCTCGAGCATCTCTCGCATCGCGGACAGTCGATCTCCGTAGAAACCGGAACAGTTGCCTATACGTACGGTCATGCTTTCTCGCGTCCTGCCTTGTCTCGTCCCTGTCCGGGAGGGCCTGCGAAGGCTTGGGCGATGGTGAGCCAGTGTGCGGCGTCGGCCCCGTCGGCTCGAACGTCCAGATCGTCGCGGTGTGCGCGCTGAGTGACGAGAAGGCAGAAGTCGAGTGCAGATCCGGTGACACGCTGTTCTGCGTCGTCGGGACCCCACGTCCACACTTCGCCCGAGGGTGCGGTGAGCTCGACTCCGAACGGTTCCGCCGGCGGAGTCTGCTCGTTGACGGCGTAAGCGAAATCCCGTGTCCGCACGCCGATGTGTGCGACTCCGCGGATTCGGTCGGTCGGCACGCGGGTCACGCCCAGCGCATCGGCGACATCCTGTCCGTGGGCCCACGTCTCCATGAGACGGGCGGTGGCCATGGACGCGGCACTCATGGGCGGCCCGAACCACTGGATCTTGACGCCCGACGGGACCTGCTTCAGCGCGTCCGTCATGGCGTGGCGGCGGGTTCGCCAGGCGCTCAACAGTTCCGGATTGCCGGCTTCCTCCTCGGCGGCGTCGTCGACGAATCCAGTGGGGTTCTCCCAGGCCTTTTTCAGCGTGCGGGCGAACTCCTCCTCGGCCGCGGTATCACCGGACGCTGCGGATGTGGTTCGCTCCGCGACGTGATCCGTCCACGACAGGTGCGCGATCTGATGTGCGATCGTCCAGCCCGCCGCCGGAGTAGGTGCCGCCCAGCGTTCGGGTGCCAGCTCGGCCAC
The DNA here is from genome assembly GCF_002258885.1 of Rhodococcus sp. 06-1474-1B. Lineage (NCBI taxonomy): Bacteria > Bacillati > Actinomycetota > Actinomycetes > Mycobacteriales > Nocardiaceae > Rhodococcus > Rhodococcus sp. 06-1474-1B. Next base: position 116,203 of record NZ_NOYR01000021.1, read on the forward strand.
CAGCGCGTCGAGGTCGTTACCCTCGGCACGGAGATCGCCGACGAGTGAGTCGAGGTCTGCCATGGGACCAGCTTCACAAAGGCACGAGAAAAAAGCAAGCACGCTTGCTTGTTAATTCGTAACCTTACGTTCGCTTACCGTCTCTACGGTCAAAAACGTGAAAACGTCGAGACTTGTGGCCGTCGCCGTTACCCTCGCCGTCATGGCTGTCGGCTGCTCCACCACGGACCCGTCTGCTGCAGACCCGACCCCCGACGAACCGTCGAGCATCCGGGTGGCGACGTTCAACGCCAGTCTCAATCGGTCCGCGGCCGGACAGTTGGTCACCGACCTGAGCGCAGAGAACGCCCAGGCTCGCGCAGTGGCCGACGTGATCTCCGCGAACTCTCCGGATGTGTTGCTGGTCAACGAGTTCGACTATTCGGGGTCCGATGGCCCGACCCTCTTCAACGAGAACTACCTCGACGGGCAGTACCCGTTCTTCTTCACTGCTCCGGTGAACACCGGCGTCGACTCGGGACTCGACCTGGACGGGGACGGCGCACTCGGTGGCCCCGGTGACGCCTGGGGATTCGGACAGTTTCCCGGCCAGTACGGCATGGTGGTGTACTCGAAGTTCCCGATCGACACCGGTTCGGTACGCACGTTCCAGAACTTTCTGTGGAAGGACATGCCGGACTCGCTGTTACCGCGCGACTATTACGGAGAGAACGCGGACGCGCTTCGACTGTCCAGCAAGTCTCATTGGGACGTGCCCGTCGACGTGAACGGGAAGACGCTGCACGTGTTGGCCTCGCATCCCACTCCCCCGTCCTTCGACGGACCCGAGGACCGTAACGGTAAGCGCAATCACGACGAGATCCGGTTGAGCGCCGATTACATTTCCGGTGCCGACTACCTCTACGACGACAACGGCGTGCGAGGCGGACTCGACGAGGGAGCGTCGTTCGTGATGATGGGCGACCAGAACAGCGATCCGGTCGACGGCGACTCCGTGGCCGGTGCCATCGCACAGGTTCTGGATCTTCCGCGGGTTCGAGATCCGGCACCCACGTCCGATGGACATGGAACGGACACAGCCGATTTCGCTGATCCGACGCCGGGTGACCTTCGGGTGGACTACGTGCTGCCGTCGGACGATCTGACCGTGCGCGACTCGCAGGTGTATTGGCCCGATCAGGCCGAGCACCCGTCGGACCACAGACTGGTGTGGGTAGACCTCGAAATATGATGCGTGAGTGACCGATCTGCCGATTGTCGAGTTCGCCTACCCGGGCCCACTACGGGACACGCTGGTTGCGGCCGTGCTGTCCGGAGCGAAGACCAGCACGGCAAGCCTGTTGGCTCAGTACACCGACGAGGAGCTGCCGAGGGTCGGTGAACGCGGTGCGGTGGTGAATTCGACGGGTGCCGTGGTCGGGGTCATCGAGACCACGGCCGTCGATGTCGTTGCGCTGAGCGATGTTCCGCTGCAGCATGCGCTCGACGAGGGTGAGGGTTACACCGATGTGGCGCAGTGGCGTGCCGGACACGAACGATTCTGGCAGTCCGTCGAAGTCCGCGAGGAGCTGGGCAATCCGAATTTCACGGTGAACGACGACACTCAGGTGGTGCTGGAGCGATTCGAGCGGGCATGAAGGTCTGCCTGTGCCGCTGTCACCACAGCCTGAAGACCGCGGGCCTGTGGACTCCGGTCATCCTTGCTGATGGCGTCGAATTCTGGGTCTCCAATGCCGGCACCACTGCCGTCACCGTGCCTGCAACAACGCAGCTCGCCGATTGCGGCCACCTACCGACCGTCTACCGCAGACCCCAAGGCGCGGAACAGCAGGTAGATTCATCGACCTCGAACTCGAGCCGGGCTAGGAAGGTAGCGCGTCAGACCCGATCCGCGTAGACGACGATGTTGTCCTCGTAACTGGCGACATCCGAATCGAATTGGCCACCGCATGTGATCAGACGCAACCCTGGGTGGTCGAGATCGCCGTACACCTTCTGGGTGGGGAAAGCATCCTTCGGATACTGCTCCACAGCGCTGACGACGAACCGGACCGTACTTCCATCCTCGGCAGTGACGGACACATCGTCTCCCTGCTCCAGTTCGCGGAGTCGGTAGAAGACACCTGGACTACCGGCCCAATCCACGTGGCCGGCAACGATGGACGGTCCCAGCTGACCGGGGACCGGCGATCCGGTGTACCAGCCTGCGGGAAAACCGCCCGGCGGGACTTCCATTGCTCCATCGGGATTCAACCCGAGGTCCATCACATCGGAATCGACACCGATCGCGTCGATCTCGATACGTTCGGGCGGAGACGCAACATCCTCGGCCGAACCACCGCCCTGGGCAGGGATCGAATTGGGTTGAGCAACAACGTCAGCCGATGTCGCCGCTGACGTTCGAGTCGGAGCGGGTTCATCGACGGGTGTCGCACACCCCGACACGAGGGCCACCACCATCAGGCAGGCTGCTGCCGCAGCCCGCACTGCAACCCGGTGACGGGTCACAGTGCGGGAAACTTCTGCAGCAGTATCGATCTCAGTGGTCACGTGTTACTCAGCGTCGACGACGGCTGAGCGCCAAGGCGGAGACCCCGCCTGCAGCGAGTACCAACAGCACAGCCCACATCGACGTCATCGACGCCGCGCTCGGCCGCACGCTGGTGCTGCCATCGCCCGTTTCGACTCCACCGTTGGGAATCTGTGTGATCTGGCCACCGGGGTTGTATGTACCCGGCTGATCGGGAGTGCGCGGCTGATCCGGAGTGCGCGGCTGGTCCGGGGTGTTGGGCTGGTCCGGAGTCCGAGGCTGGTCCGGGGTGTTCGGCTGATCGGGAGTGCGCGGCTGGTCCGGAGTGTTCGGCTGATCCGGCGTGTTCGGGTTGTCCGGCACGTTCGGGATACCCGGAATCGGCGGAAGCGTGATGCCGGGGATCGGCGGCAGACCCGGGATCGGGGGTACTTCGATGACGATCGGCGGCGTACCGCCACCACCGCCGTCACCCGGTGTACCTGGCGTTCCGCCACCATCACCCGGCGTACCGCCGCCGCCACCCGGGGCGGTCGTCGTTGTCGTGGGTGCCGGTGTCGTTGTCGTAGGCGCCGGCGGTGTGGTCGTCGTGACCGGAGGCGTCGTGGTCGTGACCGGAGGGTTCGTGGTTGTGACCGGCGGTTCGGTGATCCCACACTCTGCGTTGCTGATCGTGTTCGAGTCGAGGGTGACTGCGCCGGTCAAAGCCAGGAGTCGTCCCCGCACATCGGCATCCGTCGTCGCGGTGATCGACGCCTGCGCCATGACCGTGCCGACGAAATCGGTGCCGGTGCCGAGAGTGGCCGAGCTTCCCACCTGCCAGAACACGTTGCACGGGCTGGCCCCGTTGATCAGTGAGACACTGCTGTTCGAGCCCGTGATGAGAGTGGATCCGGCTTGGAAGATGAAGACCGCAGCGGAATTGCCTTGCGCATCGAGCGTCAGAGGCAGAGATCCGGTCAGTCCGAGTGTGTCGCCCTTGTACAGACCGGCATACCGAGTGGTGCCGCCCAGCTCGACGGGGACCAATTCAGGACCCGACCTGTTGGCAGCGTCGGTGTATGCAACCTGCAGAGCAGCTTTCGCATTCAATGCTCGTTCGTTCTTGTCATCGATCACGCCGTTGGTAATTTGGCCCTGCAGCAGTCCGCTGACGCTCGAAGGATTCCCGTCACCAGGGCTCACACCCACGGAGCCGTTGATCACAGATCCACCCGCATCGGTCACGGTGGAGCCGGCAAGAATTGCGTACGGATCTGCGGCACCGAGACCGACGGTGGGGACGACGACAGCAGGTGATTGAGCGTCGGCCGAAGAGGCGTTGACCAGCATGAGCGCGCTGGTTGCCAGTGCGACGGTACCGACGAGGGGAATCAACGCCGAGCCCTTGCGTCGGGATGTGGACGGCGCAGGACGGTGTTGCGGAGAGTACATGGTGTGTACCGATCTGCTCGAGGAGATGCGTGCGAGGCTTGTTGCCGCACAACGCGTTATGAATATCGATTCCCCCGACGAGATTCGACAGAATTTAAGATGTCACGCGACGGTCGACGATGGTCACTGGAATTCACCAGGGGCGTCGAGGTCTCGCGGAATCCGTAGATCGGTGGCGTCGCCGGCTGGCTGTTCAACTGCGCGACATGAGTAGAGGGGGCGCGGAGGCTCGTGGCCCACTCCGCAACAGCGAGTTTCCCCGTATCTCTACGGTGTAGAACTACAGCACACCATGTGTAAGGTCTGGGGTCAAGCGAAAAGCGTTGGTGAACAATAAGATTGTTTGTCGACCGAAAGCCGATCGGCGTGCCGCTTACTCGAATACCGACATCGGCGGAGCAATGTGATGACCCCCTCGGATCGCAGTAGCCACAACTCTAGGGACAGAATCGACCACGAATTCGTCGTGTCGGCCGCCCTCGCCATCATCGACGACACCGGACTCGACAGCCTGACCATCCGCAGCCTGGCTGTCTCGATCGATCGCGACCCCATGACCGTGTACCGGTACGTCGCCACCAAGGAAGCACTACTCGACGCCGTTGCCGATTCGATTCTCGGAGACCTCGTGTCGGTGGACGGATCGGACACCGATTGGCGACGTCAGCTGACGATCTTCGGCCGGCACTATCGCGAACTCGCCTTGGCACACCCGCGCGCGGCCGTTTTGCTGGCGACTCGGCCCCGGTCCACTCCGCTGGGCCTGGGCACCACCAGGTCCCTGATGTCACTCGAAGGCATATTGAGCCTGTTTGCCACCGCGGGATTTACTGTCCCCGAGGCGCTCTCGGCCTACCGGTTGCTGATGTCGATGCTCCGCGGTCACGTGCTCAGTGAAACGCAGGAGACGACGGACAACCCGGACGAGACCGTCGACAGACTCAGCCTCGCGTTGCGCAGACTCCCGATCGAGGACTTCCCGATCATGTCCGTACTGCCGCCACTCATCACCGCATACGACGGTGCCCGCGAGCTCGATCGCGGATTGAAGGCCCTGTTCGACGGCCTGCGTCACACACCGTGACCACGGATCAGGCTCGGCGAATGGGCGCGAACGTCTGCACTGCATCCCGGGTGAAAAAGTCCAGCAATATCGCATTGGACAACGCGGGCTTCTCGACCAACACACCATGCGAGGTACCCGGGACAATTGCCAGCTCGGCGACCGGCATACCTCGGTAGAACTCGGCAGCATGCTCGATGCTCACCTCGTCGTCGTCACCGATCATCACCAGAGTGCGCACCGACAACGCGGCGAGATCGCTCGCAGTAAGTGTGGGATCTGCACTGTGCATATCGTCGAGCCGGCGTACGAAATCGCTACGGTCGGCGTCGCCGAGTCCGGACTGCCCGCCGCCCCAACCATCGCGATGAAAGACACTCGCGACGCAGGCGAGACGATCCACCAGATCCGGGCGTTGCAGTGCGACCAGTAGCGCTACGACACCGCCGTCGCTGCACCCGGCCAACCGCGTCCGTCGCCCGACGACCTGCTCGATGAACGCAATGGTGTCGTCGACCATGTCCGAGAACGTCAACTCGGAGGAGAGACCAGGCCCGGAAACATCCGGGGTGCGGCCATGCCCTCGACGTTCGGGGGTGAGCACCCGAAACGCCGAGGACAGCCCGGCGACAGTGACATCCAGCGCTCGCGCATCAGCGCCCCCAGGATGGAGAAGGGCCAGCGGTTCCCCGTCGCCCACCTCGGCGTACCAGGTGTCCACCGAGCCGAGCCGAACCCAGTTCTCCGAATTCACGCCATCAATGTAGACCCGTGCCCACGTCGTTCGCTCGCTCTTCGTCGCGCTCCTGCTGAGCTGCCGCCAGACCCGACATCGTGCGCAGCGGCACCTCCTCGAGGAAGAGCACCAGGACGAATCCGAGGAGCATCAGGATCGACACGGCCAGGAACACGTAGTCCATCGCGTCGGAGAAGCCGATGCGGAACGGCTCGGCGAGCGCGGGATCGAGCTTCTGGATGAACGAACTGTCCTGCAAGGCACTACCGGCAACGGATGCATCACCCGAGGCGATGGCCTTCGCGAACCCCGACTCCAACGGATCGGCACTGGTGGCCGCGCTCTGCACGGCCTGCTGGAACGCGGGCGTCGAACTCGCGGCGACCAACGCATCGCCGGTCTTGGGCGTCAGCTGCGTGAACAGCATCGACAGGAACACCGCCACGCCGACTGTCGCACCGATCTGACGGAAAAAGGTTGCCGCCGAGGTGGAGACGCCCATGTCCTTGGGCGGCATCGCATTCTGGATGGCCAACGTGAGCGGCTGCATCATCGAACCGAGACCGAGACCGAACACACCCATCACGACCATCGTCTGCCACAACGGAGTGTCGGCGTGCACGTAGTGGAACGTGAACATGGCGATCGCCATCAGCGCAGTGCCGACGATCGGAAAGATCTTGTATCGCCCCGTCTTCGAGATGATCGAACCCGACACGATGGACGCGATCATCAAAGCGCCGACGAGCGGCAAGGTCTGATAACCGGCGAGAGTCGGCGAGGAACCCTTGACCACCTGCAGGTACTGCGGCAGCAACGAGATGCCGCCGAACATGGCTGCGCCTGCGATGACACTGACGGCAATACACAACGAGAACAACGGGTTTCGGAAGAACCGCATGGGGATCAAGGCGTCGTCGCCCATCTTGATCTCGGCGAGAACGAATGCGATGACGCCCACGATGCCGATCCCGAAGCACAGCAGTGCCCGCGGCGAACTCCATCCCCAGACGCGGCCCTGCTCGGCGATGATCAGCAGCGGCACGAGCCCGACGCTGAGAAGCACTGCGCCCCACCAGTCGACGCGGGCCTCGCGGCGGTAGACCGGCAGGTTCAGCACCCGCCAGACGACGACGAGCGCGATGATGCCCAGCGGAACGTTGATGTAGAAGACCCAGCGCCAGCCGGTGATGCCGAGAATGGACGACTGCCCGGCCAGCAGACCGCCGATGACCGGCCCGAGCACACTGGACGTACCGAACACCGCCAGGAAGTAACCCTGATACTTGGCGCGCTCACGCGGGGGCACGATGTCGCCGATGATCGCCAACGCCATCGACATCAAGCCACCTGCACCCAACCCCTGGACGGCCCGGAAAGCTGCAAGCTCGTACATCGATGTCGCGATGCCGCACAGCATGGACCCGACGACGAAGATCGAGATGGCCGTCATGAAGAACGGCTTGCGCCCGTAGAGATCGGAGAGTTTGCCGTACAACGGAGTCGAGACAGTGGACGTGATCAGATATGCCGTTGTCACCCAGGCGAGAACGGAGAACCCGTTCAGGTCGTCGGCGATGGTACGTACCGACGTGGACACGATCGTCTGGTCGAGAGCCGCCAGGAACATACCCATCATCAGACCCGACAGAATGGTCATGATCTCGCGGTGCGAGTACTCGCCACTCACGGGAGTCACTTCACGCTCGGCGGTCACTTCAGGCTCGCTTACCATCTCTTTGTTGCACCTTTACGTAACGTTTGCTTGTGTCCTACAACAATATTCGGACCACCAGCATGCTCGTAGAAAGCCGACTAAGCAAAGGTTTATTTGCGGCGCATCCGGTCTCGGACCTCACGCATCGTGTGCGGGTGGATGCCGTCGGCCGCGAGCACCTTGCGCGTCTTGCGCCGCGTCGCCAGCACCCCGATGATCGCGATGATCCACACGGGAAACTGCACCAGCATCGCGACCCGGAAACTGTCGAAGTCGTAACCGCCCATGGCGTCGAGAATCCACCCGATCGCCGCGATGACCAACAGCGATGCCAGGAAGCCGCCGATGTTGACCATCCCCTGAGCCGTCCCCAGATTGGCACTCGGATTGAACGTGCGGGCGAGGTCGAATCCGATCACCGACCCGGGCCCACCCACGGAAATCACCACGACGAGCAGAACGAGCAGCCACAGCGGCGCAGGTCCGGGCAGCGACAGCACGATGGCCCACATCGTGGCGTTGCTGACCATGATCGCCAGCACCAGCCAGGACCGACGCATCGGGTAGCGCCCGGTGAGCAAACCGAGCACGATGCCCGACGCCACCGCCGACAGCACCGACAACGTCAGCAGCGCTCCGGCCGTCGACGCCGACAATCCCTGAGCGGTGGTCATGTACGGCACACCCCACAACAGGGCAAACGTGGTGATCGAGAACTGGGTCCCCATGTGCGAGAAGAATCCGAGCCGGGTCCCCGGTCGTCGCCACACCTCGCCGATGGAGTCCAGCGTCTGCCGCAACGACGTCGGCTCCGGTTCCGGAGCAGTGCTGTCGTCGGGACGATCTCGAATCAGAGCGAGTGAGAGGACGAGTGCGAGCAAACCCAGTGCCGCCGCGCTACCGAAAGCGAACGTCCACCCCGGCCCGTTCAACAGAATCAGAAACGGCACGGCCGAGAGCACCTGCCCGAGCTGACCCAGCAGCCCGGTCAACTGGGACACGATCGGCACCCGCCGCGGCGAGAACCAACGCGGCACCAGACGCAGGACCGAGATGAACGTCAGCGCGTCGCCGATGCCCACGAATGCACGTGCCGCCACCGCGACCGGCAGCGATTCGGTGAGCGCCAACGTGATCTGCGCCGACGCCATGACCAGCGCACCGGCAGCAATCATCTTGCGCGAACCGATCCGATCCAGCAGCACTCCGGCCGGAATCTGCATCGCCGCGTACACGACCACCTGCAGCACCACGAACGAGGACAGCAGAGACGGGGAGATCGAGAACCGGTCCGCAGCGCTCAGCCCTGCGACCCCGAAGGCCGTCCGATGCAGCACCCCGATGACATACGCGAAGACGCCGATGCCCCACACCACCCATACGGTTCTCCCCGTACTCACCGTCTTCCCAATGCTCACGGGGCAATTGTGTCAACCACGCTGTGGAATGATCGGACCCGGTAGTTCGTAGAGCAGGAAAGCGAGTGACGTCATGGCCAAGCAAGTGCTGGTGCTCAACGGTCCGAACCTGAACATGCTCGGCACCCGCCAGCCCGAGGTGTACGGCAGCGCCACCCTCGTCGACGTCGTCGCCCTGTGCGAGAAAACCGCTGCCACACACGGACTCGACGTGAAAGCAGAGCAGTCCAACCACGAGGGACAGTTGATCGACTGGATCCACGAGGCACGCGGGGTGGCGTCGGGCATCGTCATCAACCCCGGCGGACTGACCCACACGTCGGTGGCACTGCGTGACGCACTCGTCATCCCCGAGGTCCCGATCATCGAGGTGCACATCTCCAACGTGCACGCCCGCGAGGAGTTCCGGCACCACTCCTACGTCTCTCCGATCGCCAGCGGAGTCATCGCCGGACTCGGCATCGACGGATACCGATTCGCAATCGAACGACTCGCTGCTCTTATTTGATACTGCTCTTATCTGATACTGCACTTCTTCGACACAGCTCTCATCTGACACTCAGGTTGTCCTGCATAAACTGGTCGCCGTGAACACCAGCAACAAGGCATCGAGAGACGGCAGAGCGTCCAAGGACATCCGGGCAATGCAGAACGGCGACAAGAATCGTCGAACGTTGATCCAGATCGTCGTCGCAGTCGTTCTCATCGCGCTCGTGGCAGCCATTGCTCTGTTCATCGTCAACAAGGATTCGACGTCGGGTGAGGCATCTCCCGACGCCAGTTCCACATCGGGCCCGCAGCTGACGCCCACGTCGCTCACCGCGAACGGTGCCATTCGTTTCGGCAACCCCGATGCCACCACTGTCGTCAGCGTCGTCGAGGACTTCCAGTGCCCGGCCTGCAAGGCATTCGAGTCGGTCAGCGGATCGACTCTGCAGCAGCTGGCCGACGCAGGCAACGTCGCCGTCGATTACCGTCCCATCTCCATTCTCGATCGCTTCTCGAACGGCACGATGTACTCCACCCGTGCTGCGAGTGCGTCGATCTGCGTCGCCGAGAACGATCGGGACAGTTGGATGAACTGGCACAACTCGATGTTCGCCGAGCAGCCCGCCGAGAACGGCAACGGTCTGCCCGACGACAAGCTCGTCGAGATCGCTGCCGCAGCCGGTGCCGACTCCCCCGCCACCGCGTCGTGCATCACCGACGGCAGTTACACGGACTGGGTCACCACCCAGACGCAGACCGTCATCGGCGAGGGCATCAACGGAACGCCGAGCGTCCGTGTCAACGGCACCGACGTCGCCACCCCGACACCCGAGAACATCCTCGCTGCCGCCGCGGCAGCCGGAAACTGAGCAGCAACCGGTAACCGAACATGAGAACTCGCGCCGGCGCTGCAGTCTTCACACTCTTCAGCGCACTGGGGCTCCTCGCCGCACTGACCCTGACGATCGAACGATTCAAGCTCCTCGAAGACGCGTCCTATGTTCCGTCGTGCAGCCTGAATCCGGTCCTCTCGTGCGGGTCGGTGATGGTCACGAAGCAAGCCGCGCTGTTCGGATTTCCCAATCCAATACTCGGAATCGTGGCGTTCTCCGTCGCCCTCGTCGCCGGTATCCTGTGGCTCGGCCGCGTCGAACTCCCGCACTGGTTCTGGCTCGGACTCAGTGCCGGTCTGCTGCTCGGCGAAGTGTTCGTGCACTGGCTGATCTTCGAGAGCCTCTACGAGATCGGTGCCCTGTGCCCGTACTGCATGGTGGTGTGGGCGGTGACGATGCCACTGTTCGTACTGGCTCTGAGCCGACTGATCAGTACCGGCTCGAACACCACCGGAACGATCGGCCGTCTTCTTCTGGAGTGGCGGTGGACGCTACTTGCCGTGTGGTACGCAATCGTCGTCGCGCTCATCGGAATCCGGTTCTCGGACTACTGGGCCTCGTTGCTCTGACAGTTTCGCAAAACTCATGAGTCGATCGGCTGCACCGTGCATGATGGTTGCAGCACCCGGGTGAGTCTGATCACAGCTCCTGGCTCGGGGAAGAACGATCGAGTAACAGGAGTCGAAGCATGGCAGGCGATCCCTTCGCAGTCATCGTTGCCGTCATCGTGTCTGCCGCAGGCGCAGTCGCCGGAACGGACGCCCCAGCTCCACTGCAGAATCAGGCGGTGAAGGATCAGGCAGCCGCGGTCGCTGCCGCTGCCGAGGACCAGGGCAAAACGATGTCCGACCAATGGGCAGACCTGATGGGCACCATGCCCGAACCCGCCGCTGACGTCGCAGACCGGACCCTGAACGACGCCGCCGAGGGACTGCACACCGCCGTCGAACCGATGCTTCCGGACATGCCCACGGTTGCCGAGATCGAGACGCCGGAAGCGCCCACAGCAGTGACGCCCACAGCAGCCTCGCCCGCAGTGGGAATGGCTGCGGGTCTCACACCGGCGGCGATCACGCCGAGCGCCCCGCTACCCTTCAGTGTTTTTTCGTCGAATGCGGCATCCAGCGCCGTCGCCGGGCTCGCCACCGGTGCCCTGCAATTCGCCGGCCGGACGTACACCGCCGCCGACATCGCGACCCAGACGGCGTTCATGGCGTCGGCCGAAGCTATTCGGCGAGCACTGTTCCCCGGTCTACCCATCACGTTCACCGGCATCAATGTCGGTCCTATCGGTTTGGGCGCGGTGGGAGCGATCACCGCGTTCGTTCCGTGGTTGCAGAAGGCAGGCAACATCTGCGGCGGCGTCAAAGCCACAACGATTGCCGCGCTCTATGCCGCAGAGAACGGATTTCGATACGGTCCGACAGCTCCGGTATCGAGCACCGGCGCACAGGGACCCGGCCAGTTCATGCCGGGAACCTGGGCAACCTACGGCAAGGACTACGACGGCAACGGCGTGGTCGACGTCAACAGCATCGGCGACTCGGTCATGGCGTCGGGAACGATGCTGTGCGACATCTACGGACAGGTCGACGGCTGGAAGCGCGACGGCAAGGTCTCGGGCGACACAACGGACCTGACCCTCGCCGGATACAACGCCGGAGCGGGTGCAGTGTTGCGCTCGGGCGGAATGCCCTCGGGGTCAGTTGATTACGAGACTCAGACCAAGCCCTACGTAGCGCGCATCCGGGCCACCGAGGCCCAGTTCGCGGCCATCCTCACTCCGTTCGCCGGGCTCGACCTCACCGGAATGGGCGGGCGGGCAGTGCAATTGGCGATGGATTACCTAGGCCTGCCGTACGTGTGGGGCGGCGGAAACATCAACGGACCGTCCGGCGGCGGATTCGACTGCTCGGGCCTGACGTCCTACGCACTGTTCAAGGCCTCGGGCGGAAAGGTCACCCTGCCGCGTACGTCGGAGACGCAGTGGAACGTGGGCACCGAGGTGCCGATGGCCCTCGCCCAGCCCGGCGATCTACTGTTCGGCAACTGGGGCGCGGCGGGCCCGGGACACGTGGCGATCTACATGGGCAACGGGCAGATGGTGCATGCGCCCACCACCGGTGACGTGGTGCGGGTGGCACCGGTGTTCGACGGGATGCGAGCCCGCCACATCCTCTGACGGGTATCACGTGGGTCCACCCGCGTACAGTGCGGACGTGACCAATGCACGCGTGGAACCGGCCGGCTTCGACGACGAACTGGCACCCGAGCCGCCGCCCGGTGAAGGCTTCGAGACGAGCTGGCCAGTACGTACCGGCGACATCGACCCCAACAACCGACTGCGGTTCGACGGTGTCGCGCGCTACCTCCAGGACATCGGCACCGACAATCTCGACGCCACCCCTCTGGGTAAGACCGACCCGATGTGGATCGTGCGACGCACCGTCATCGACGTCTTCGAGCCCATCCACTTTCCCGACCGCGTGCGCCTGCGGCGCTGGTGTTCCTCGATGTCGACGCGCTGGTCCAACATGCGGGTGGCGGTGACGACCCCCAAGGGCGGTCGCATCGAGACCGAGGGCTTCTGGATCAACATCAGCAAGGACACCGGCATGCCGACGCGCATCAGCGACGGGGCACTGGAGATGCTGGCCAAGACCACCGATCAGCACCGCTTGCGCTGGAAGGCGTGGCTGACCGAACCGGTACCGTCGCAATCCCAGAACGATATCGAATTCCCCCTGCGCGCAACCGATATCGACCCCTTCAATCACCTCAACAACGCGGCGTACTGGCACGCGGTCGAAGAACTGCTCGTGGACTTGCCGCACCTGGCCGCAGCGCCCCACCGCGCCGTCATCGAATACCTCACGCCGGTACTGGCGAACGAACGCGTGACGCTGCGTCACCGCTACGAGGGTGGAGCGCTGACCGTCTGGTTCGTCGTCACCGGAGCCTCGGGCGAACCGACGGTCCGGACCGTCGCCAAGGTTGCACCCAAGGCCTGACGATCGAGCTTGCCGCGCGGGGTACGCGGCAAACCGTCGACGATCGCGATGACGACGGGCAGACTCGGGTCGGGGAGCAACGAACGCAGGTGCCGCCGTATCTGCGCCACCGTCGGTGAATCAGTCTGTGCTACAACCACTCCGGCGACCGGTATCTCTCCTGCTCGGTCATCGGGCAGGGCCAGAACTCCGGCATCGAGAACACCGGGGACCGACAACAGCGCCGCCTCGATCGGGGGCAACTCGACCGTGAGGCCGGCTCGAACGATCGTCTCGCTGCCGCGGCCGAGCAAGGTCAGCTGGCCCTGGTCGACGCTGCCGCGATCACCGACCGTCATCCACCCGTCGACCGGTCCGTCCGTCAGGGTGGTGTGCTCACCCACCCGACTCAGATAGCCGTCGAACAGCATGTCGCTGCGCACGTGCAGCAGTTCTCCCCTGGTCTCCACCTCGACGCCGTCGAACAACGCTCCCTCGATCTCCACCCCCTCGATCCCTGCGCCCTCGGACGTTCGACGGTCGTAGGAGACGAAGCTCAATTCCGACGCGCCGTAGAAGTGGGTCATGGTCGCGTTCGGTAGCACCGTGGCAAGTGCCGCCCGACCCGACTGCGGCCATCGCGCCGCAGACGACAGCACCTCGCGGACGCTGGGGTACTGCACGTGCGACCGCGCGATGTCCCAGGCGATAGTCGGTACCGAATATAGATGTGTCGGAGCATCTTCGAGAGCAGCAGCCGCCGAGCGCAGGTCCACCGTCGCGCCGCGAGTAAGCCCGTGCAACGCACCGTAGAGAAAGTGCGTGTGATCGAGAGTTCCCGATGCAGACACTCTGTCGCCCGGACCGAGATCGAACAGAGAATCGGAACGGTCGAGCGTGGCCGCCCAGGACGCCTGATCACGAACGAACAATTTCGGTGGGCCGGTGGTTCCGGAGGTGATGCCCACGAGCAGTTCGGCGCTGCCTGCCGGCGGATCGACGCGCGCAACACGGTCGCCGGCGAGCTGCTCGGGTGCCAGCACCGCGTCGGCACCCCACCTGTGCAATCGTGCGTGCTGACGCGGATGCGCCACGATGAGCGACGGTGCAGTGACCGACATCGCGTCGACGAATTCGCCGGGTAGCAGATGCCGATGCAGCAGAACGACACTCACGCCGGCATGCATCGCGGCCGCGACGACGACCAGCGAGTCGATGTCCGACGTCGGCAACACCGCGATGCGACGCATCCCGGCCATCGACCCGGCCGCACGTTCCACCCGACGCCACAGATCCCGGTACGTGATCCGACCGGTCGCGTCGACGATCGCGATGTCTGCCCGGTCGCAATGCTGCGCTATCCGCGCGGTGAGAAGATCACTCGTCATCTGCACCGTCGTCATCCACACCGTCGTCGTCCACACCGTCGTCGTCCACACCGCGCGCCACCAGAGCGTCGCCCATCGCATCGGCGGTACGGAGCGCACGCACCAACACCGGTGTGGCCAGGGCCGTCATCGACCACTGCAGGCCGCGGGCCTTCCGGGCCTGCGACACTTCCTGCACGATCGACGCCAACAACGGTATGCAGCGAATGGCAAGGGCGAGAAGCAAACCGATTCGATCCGGGTCGACGCCGAAACGGCGGACGGGACCGAGTGCTCGGGTGACGGTATCGAGCATGTCGGTGATCCGGGTGGTCAGCGTGACCAATGCGGCCAACGCGACGGAGACGATCAGCACTCCGCAGACCACCACTGCGCGTTGCCAGGTGGTGATGATCACCTGGAACACCCCGATGATCAGCAGCATCCACAGCACCGGACGTAGTTGCGCCAGCGCTACTTTCGCAGGGATGCGGGCGACCGCGAACAGTACTGCGACCATCACGGCAACCACGCCGACCTCGAGCGGTGTGCGTGCGAGAATCACCGTCGCCAGAATGGCAACGATCAGCGCCAGCAGTTTCGATCCCGGACTCATCCGATGCAGCAACGAATCACCGGGGCGGTAAAGACCGATCATCCGATCAACTCGCGGTAGGCCGGGACCGCGGCAGCCGGGGTGCCGTCGAATGCAATTCGCCCGTCGTCGATGACGATGACGCGCTCGAAACCGTCCAGCAATGCCAGCTGATGAGTCACGACGATGACCTGCTGGTCCATCGAATTCAAGGCGTCTGCGACGACGCGGCCGTTACGCAGATCGAGCAACGTCGTCGGCTCGTCCGCGACGATCACCTCCGGCCGCCGGATGAGGACGGCCCCGATGGCGAGCAACTGCTTCTGTCCACCGGACAGCAGATGAGCAGGGTGGTCGCGGTGCCGATCGAGTCGAAACCGGACGAGCATCTCGTCGACACGCTCGGCCACCTCGGTCTTACTGAGCCCGGACCTCCGCAGCGAGAACGCGAGATCCTCTGCGACGGTGGGCATGACGATCTGAGAGTCGGGATCGGTGAACACGAAGCCGACCTTCTTGCGTACCTGCGCGCCCTTCTTGGCCGCGTCGATTCCGTCGACCGTGACCCGGCCGGTATCGGGCTTGATCAATCCGTTGATCATGCGGGCAAGCGTGGATTTTCCCGATCCATTGGACCCGATGATGCCGATGCGGCGTTCGTCGAATTCGAGATCGATGCCGCGCAACACCTGCCGCTCGCCGAATGCGTGAGAGATGTTCTCGAAGGCGACCGTACTCATGACACTCTCTCCACCAGCATTGCTATTCCCTGCCCGCCGCCGATAGCGCAGGCCGCCAGCCCCAGCGCAGGGCCTCCGGGCTGCAGCATACGAGAGAGCAACCGCACCAACAATATTGCGCCCGACGCTCCCCACGGATGCCCCATTGCGATGGCACCACCGTCCGGGCAGATGCGGTCCTCGTCGATGCCGAGCTCGTCTGCGACGGCAAGCACGACCGACGCGAAGGCCTCGGTGATCTCGACTGTTTCGATGTCGCTCAGCGCCACCCCGGTGCGGGCGAGCAGTTTGTCGATCGCGGGTACCGGTCCGAGCCCGGGAAGGGCAGGATCGGACCCGGCAACAGCGCTGCCGAGAATGCGCAGCGCCGGCATGCCTGCGGCTCGCTCGAGGCTGGTGACCGCCAGAACGGCTGCGCCGTCGGAGATTCCACACGAATTACCGGCGGTCACGGTCCCGTCCGTGCTGAACGTGGGGCGCAACCTGCTCAGGCGCTGCGCCGTCATGTTGGGCCGAATGCGCTCGTCGGTAGCCATGTTGTTCACAGCCACGATTTCCGCGGAGAAGTCGTACGCTGCCGCTCGGGCGAAAGACCGTGCGGCATAGGCATCCTGGCGTTCGCGACCGATCCCACGACGCCGCGCGAGATCATCCGCCGCTACACCCATGTCCGGGTCGTCGAACCCGTCGGGCGCGAACGGCGCTCGAGTGTAGCGGACCGGCTCCGCGTCGCCGACGGGCGGCCAGAACCGCCACGGGCTGGTACTCGCAGATTCGACTCCCCCGGCCAGAATCATTGTCTCCTCGCCGCTCCGGATGCGCGACGCGGCCTGGGCCAACGCGTCCAACCCGGATCCACACTGGCGATCGACGGTGACCCCGGGGACAGCGAACCCGAGCCCGGCACCCAACGCCGCCACTCGGGCGACGTCACCGCCTGGGCCGAGGCAGTTGCCGAGAATCACGTCGTCGATCGGAACACCGAGCGGATCGATCTCTGCAGCAACAGCTTCCAGAACCGGTACCGCCAAGTGAGGTGCCGTGACATCGGCGAACCCATGCCCTGCGATACCGATGGCGGTCCGTTTACCCACGACAACAACGGGTGTGGGCGTCACGCCAGTGCTCCTCGTGCGATTTTTCCGCTGGCGGTGCGGGGCAACTGCTGTACCACCGTCCACCGCCTCGGTAGTGCCTCTTTGGTCATGATCGCTCGGGCATCGGCGCGCACCACGTCCAGATCGCGTGAACCGTCGAGTTCGAGGACGGCAGAGACGGTTTCGCCGAGAACGGAGTGCGGGGTCCCGATTGCCGCGGCGGCGAGGACGCCGTCGATCGAGACCAGTATTCGCTCGACGTCCTCGGCGATCACGGTGGTGCCGCCGACGTTGATCGCCGCATCTCCGCGCCCGTGGACGACGAGTTCCCGGCCACGCACGTCGGCCAGGTCGCCGACGGCGAACCAATCACGTGCACTCGAGGCTGCGTAGGGGGACCGCACGAACAGGTAACCGTCGTCGGTGCGCACCTCGACGTCGCGAAGCAGCGCCAGTGACGGCTGCTCACCCACCACCCTCGCTGCGATCAAGGACAACTCGGCGGCCCCATAATATTCGACCAGTCTCACACTGTCCGGAACAGACCGAGCTGCAACGGAGTCCAGCATCGTTCCAGCAACGACCGCGATCCGAAGGTGCGGCATCTGCGGGGCGACGTCCCGCAACACAGCGGGGACCGCATGTACCACCGTGGCTCGCGCACGGTGGTCGGTGACACAGGCACCGAGCCACAGCGCATGAAGCGCCGCGAACAGATGCATCGTGGCGTGCAGGGGTCCGGTGATCGCTACCGAATCCGTGGGACGAATGCCGGTGATGTCGGTGAACTCGGCGAAGCTGTCGACCCACGACGCCGCGGTCCGCGCGAGCGGCTTGGGCCTGCCGGTGGAACCGGAGGTCGCAATCAGAAGGAAGGCGTCGGGGTCGGGGTCGCCGCTGCGTTCGGGCCTGGCGGCCGGGTCCTCGACTCGCACCGCGCACCCCTGCCTAGCCGCCGCGACAACACAGACCAACGCGTCCGGCAGATCCAGTGCTGATGCGTCGTGTGATTGGGCGTCGTGAGATTGGGCGTGTGCCGGGAGGTGAGGCCACTGCTCGACGGCGGCGTCGAGTTCGGCGTAGGTGAGACTGCGACCGCGCCAGACGATGGCGGTATCCTGGTCTCGACCTCCCAGCGAAAAAGTCACCTCTTGATCAGTCCCGGGTAAGCGCGGTGCACGCTCTTGGCGACGACCGTGGCGACGACGACCTTCGCGATGTCGCCGGGCAGGAACGGTCCGTTCGTGGTGATCGCGGCCCAGAGCCCGACGTCGGTGCGGAGCAGCAATCCGACGGTGCCGAAGATATAGATGACGAGGATTCCGCCGACGGCGTTGATCAGCAGTCCGAGCACGATCGAGTACTTCGGCAGGATGCGGGCGGTGAGCCAACCGATGATCAGCGCTGCCGGAATCCAGCCGATCAGGTATCCGACGGTGGGGCCGGCCATCGCCGCGAGGCCGGTGCGTCCGCCCGCCAACAGCGGTAGGCCGATCATTGTCAGGGCGAGGAACACGAGTACTGCGGCCGTGCCCTTGCGTGGTCCCAGAACTGCGCCGGCCAGGATGATGCCGAGGGTCTGCAGGGTGATCGGGACTCCGGAGAAGCCCACCGTGATCGATCCCGGTAGTCCGAGCGCGGCGATGAGCGCCGCGAACACCGCGATCTGCGCCATGTCGCGGGCGGAGACGTTCATTCGACCGACCTTACGGCTCGGCGGGCGAGTACTGCTGTCGATACCTGACACGGTGGCTCCTCGAGGAAGGGGCGGTCACCTGCCCCAGATACTTGAACGGCGTTCAAGGTAGCAGGTGCGTGGCCCTGACCACCTATCGGGCACCGGCAGTCCCGGCGTCAGAAGGGCGCGGGATCGTATCGACTCCAGTCCTGTCGTATGCGTGCGTGTACAACGCGGCAATGTTCGAGATAGGCCCGCCTCTTCTCGGCGAGCCGCTTCCTCGCCATGTCCGTCGAGGCAGCACGGAAATCCGCGAGCGTTGGGGCTGCGGACCCGCTGTAATCGAGTTCCCATCGGGTGGGTTCGGACAGGGACGTCTCCTTCCCTGAAGACCGCTTCCGACGTCGGCTGCGACCCGCGTGCGATCCGATCGAGAAGTTCGGCAACGTGATCGAGCGCAGCCCGAGCGAGTTCGACCACAGAATCACCCCTCCGGCCACCATCGCCGCCGACCACGTTTTCGAGGTCTTCGCCTGATGATGGAACACGCACACCTGTTGAAGATTGGTCACGATGGTCCAACCTCCCCGCCGCGGATCGTCTTTGTCGAACGGCACCAGATGATCGATCTGGCACCGCGCCGACGGCACGTCGCAACGGGGGAACGTGCACGTGCGATACGCGGCCCGAACGACAGCAGCGACGCGGGCACTGGGTCGATAGGTCACCGCAGCCTGAGATGGACTGCGCTCCCCGCCGTGGCCGTCGGGAAAGATGCCCCGAGCACGCTCGGGCTTCTCGGCAATCCATGCGAGCCACCGCGCGACCAGCCCATCGCGGACAGACTCCTCCCCCAGCACAGGGACGGCGGGTGAATTCGCGCAGTCACCTGACCCGCGTATCGACGGAAGCTCGCCGGCAGCGCGCACGCGCCCGATGCCCACCACTCGACGTAGCAACAAACCGGTCGACAACCGCAAGCCTGGGTCCTGACCGCTACCCGGGTGCTTACTGCTGCCCGGGTCTCGACCGCTGCACTCACCGCGCTGCGAGCCTCCAACGCCGTCCGGGCCTCTTCCGCGACGGTCGTCCTGGTCGCCGGCGCCTGGACCCGCGTCGCCGTCGGGACCGGAATCGCCCTCGGAACCGCCATGGCCGTCGGGACCGGAATCGCCGTCAGGGCCGGACTTGCCATCAGGATTCACGTCGTTCGGGTCACCGCCATCCGGCCCTCTGCCAGACGGTCCGCCACCTTTCGGGTTACCGCCCTCAGGGCCGTCGTCGCCCTCGTCGTCGTCGCCGCACTCACCGCCCTCAGGGCCGTCGTCGCCCTCGCCGCCCTCGCCGTCGTCGCCGTCGTCATCGTCGTCGTCGGAACTGTTTCCCTCGGGTTTGAGCATGTCGACCAACTCGGTCAGCATGGCCTGCCATTTCGCGTCGGTGGCGACGATGCGCGCCACCTCCGGATCGATGGGCGTCCCGTCCGCCAAGGACGCGGGATCCGAGGACAGTCCCAGCAGCGTCTCCACCGCCACCACGATCTGAAGGAGATGCCCGCGCCGAGGAGGGAGATCATCGGTGCCACCCGCAACCGGGCAGTCGTCGCCCAGATCGCACTGACAGGCCAGCGAATGTTCGCCGTGTAGCAACGCCATCAGTCCCGCCGCCCGCAGCATCCCCGTCGACCGCGGATCGTCCTTGCAGACAGTCCCCACAATCTCGACGATGAGCGCATCCGCTTCGGCCGCCTCGAGATGCGTGATTTTTGCGATGAGCGACGAAATACCGCCGGGACCGGTGCGGTCGATCCGCACTCCGACTTCCTCCGACTTCGCGGTCTCGCGAGCCTGCGCAGCGCCGTCCGGATCGGCCCTCATCCACAACCGCCAGATTCGGTTCCGCAAGGCCTGCGGACGCATTCGGCCCCCTGCGGCGCAGACCTCGTATTCGATTGTCGAGATGGTCTCGTCACTGGCGCGATGCAACACCGAGGTGATGGTGACCACCGTCGACCAGTCGAAGCTGCCGGTCACGAAACGCAAGGCCGTCAACGGCATTCGATGTAAACGCTCGGCGACATCGTGCGTCACCGACGCATCGCGACGCGTGCCGGTCATCGTCACGGCCAAGTCGCACAAAGCGCCGCGAACGGTCTCGCCAGGGTCCCCACCGTCGGATTCGGCAGCCTCCAACCGCATTTCGAGCACGTCGCAGTACGCCAGGACGGTCCCCGCCCGGGCAAGATTCTCCTGGACACGGCTGAGCGCGATGACATCGAGAAACCCCGCAATACAGTCATCGACCGACGGCGTCTCCACCGCTCCCCACCCCCGATATCGAACATGTATTCGATAGTACGAGAGGGGTCCGACAAGAAAATTCGATTCGGTCACCGAGTTCGGGCCGGTATAACGGCACCATGCGCAGCTACTCGATTCGTGACATCCGGCCCGGCGACGAGCAGCAAATCGGTACAGCACACGTTGCGATCTGGAAGGCAACGTATGCGGGAATGATCAACGGTGCGAAGTTGGATGCGATGAGGCCCGCGCACCGCATCGAACGGTGGCAGCAGATCATCGCCCATCGCGACGAGTCGTCGGCGCGTGGAGTTCGCACCCGATGTGCAGTCGACGTTGGCGACTCACGCATTGTCGGCTTCGCGACCGGAGGACCCCCGCGCGACGAAAATCCGCCTGCACACAGGGAATTGTGGTCGTTGAACGTTCTGCCCGAACACCACGGCACCGGCATTGCACTGGCGTTGATGAACAACGCACTAGGTGAGGACACTCCCGCTGCGTATCTGTGGGTGGCCGCGGCCAACGAGCGCGCGATCGCCTTCTATCGCAAGAACGGGTTCGAGCTGGACGGCGAAGCCCGCTTCGACCCGACGTGGGAATGCCACGAGGCGCGCATGGTCAGGGTTTGACGGGTGGTTCGTTTCTGGATCGGTCGGGGTTCACGTTCTCGGGATTCAGCACGACGTCGGTCACCACAGGCGTCGTGTCGACAGCCCGATCGTTGGAACGGACAGCCACCGTGTTCGGCAGGAACGCATCGAGGGCGCGGGGCGTGATCCACCACAGCAGGGCCGCGAACAGGATCAAAATGTTGATCCACTGCAGCACCGTCGCCGAATTGTCGGACGGAATCACCCGGTCGAAGACCTGGATGTTCATCACGAATCCATGAATGAGGATCAGCACCCACAATCGCCGATATCGGTAATACACCCACACCGCCGCCGCGCCCCATATGGCTGCCCACAGGAATCCGCCGCCGCCGAAATACAGGTACAGGAAGCCCCGCAACGTTGCCGACAACCCCATGATCGCCCAGATCGGCATCCTGCCCACCAACAGCAGAACCGGCAGAGCCACCAGAATCGGCTCCTCCCTCAGACCGACAGCGAGCGCGGAAACGACTGCAAGCCAATCCGATTCGACAGAGGCAGGGATAGAGAACCCAAACCGGACGATATTCAGTCGCGACAATACGAGCACTATCGCCGACGCCGCGCCGATCGCAGCACACCAAGTCAACGCAGCCTCGCGCGCGGAGCCATGCCGCAGAGGCAGCACCGCCGGCAAAGTCCGTCGCCGCGCGAGATGCACCGCGCCGATCGCGATCGCCCCCACAACGACCTGCAGTGCGCCGACCGCGAGATCGGTCCACTGATCGTGCATCGTGAGGATCGGTGCCGGCGCATGCGGCTCACGAAAACGCCACAGCGCACCCACCAAGCCGATGAAATACACGACGACCCACCCGACCACCAGAGCGAGCGCCAGAGCAGCCGTACCGGTGACAGACAGCGCCCGCCTGCGTGATTCGTCACGGAGACCCGAGTCGGCATCGGTCGCCATCAAGTCACCACCATTCACTCATCGCCGCATACTGCCCTGCGTCTCGCTATTGCCAACGGGCCTCTCACACCACCGAGACCGTAAACTCCGGACTTGTCTATCACGCACGAGGCCAGAATTCAGTACCGCGCACTCACGGTGACGTATCCCGAGCAACTCACGGCCGAAGAGGTACGTCGGTTGTTGCGCACTTATCTGGAGCCGCAGTCCTGAGCCGAGTCCACGGGACATTTGCGGCCGTAGAGCCACCCGATCATCGCGACGACGGCACCCGCGGCAGCGATCGCGGCCAATACCGACCCGAAGCCCGATGCCTCGACGACCCGCCCGACCACCAACGGTGCCAGCAGAAATCCGGCACGCGAGATCAGCGAGACGGTCGAGATCGCCGCAGCCGACGACACACCGGGAAGCCGTCCGGCCAGGCTGAACACGATGGGAAACAGCGGACTCGACCCCAGGCCGGCGACCGCGAACGCGGCAATGACCAGAACAGGCACGTCGACGGCGAGCACCGACAGCCCCGCGATGCCCGCAAACGCGACCGCTACCAGCGCTGCGCCACCCGTCAGTACCGACGACGGTCCGAACCGATCGACGATCCGGTCACCCACCAGGCGTCCCACCAACATGGCCACCGAGAACGCGACGAACGCCAGACCGGCAGCGCCAGGACCGGCACCCTGCTCGGCCGTCATGTACACCGCGCTCCAGGACTGCGGGAAATCCTCCATCAGGCCGGCCAGCAGAACCACCGCGCCGAGCATGGCCAGCGCCGCAATCGGCCGGCCGACGGCCGGCTGAGGAGTTGGGCCGTCGGCGGACTCGTCCGGCCTTGTGTCCGGACCCAGCAGACCCCGGCCGACCGCCGCGAGCGCAAGAACCAGCACCACTGCCACGAAGGCGAAGTGCACCACGACCGGAAGGCGAGCACCCGCGGCCGCAGAACCCGTCACTCCGCCCACCACCGCCCCGACGCTCCACGCGGCATGAAAGCCACTGAGCAGAGACCGACCGGCCCGCTCCTCGACGAGAACTCCCTGGGCGTTCATGGAAATGTCCATCACCGCGTCGGCCCCGCCGAGCAGGACCAGAGCTGCCAGCAGCGTCCACCACGACACCGCCACAGCGGGGAGCACGAACGCACCGCACAACAAGAGTCCCGACCCGAGAACAGCCCACCGACTGCCGAACCGGTGTACCAGCACGGCGGCAACGGGTGCTGCGGCAAGCCCGCCGACACCGACCCCGGCGAGAGCGAGACCCAGCGTGGCTACATCGATGGACAACGAGTTCTGGATCTCGGGAATGCGGGGTGCCCAGTTGGCGAACACCGCGCCGTTGACGAAGAAGACGATCAGAACGGACAAGCGAGCACTGGTTTTCGGGCGGCCCATAGTGCCGCGAGCCTATCGTTGATGGGACTACCCAACCCGTTACTCGAGGTAACGTCGATGGGATGCATGTGTCCGACCGCCTCACCGACCACGTTCCCGAACGTTGGCTCGCGCCCCTCGTCAAGCACGCCGAGGCTCTG
This sequence comes from Rhodococcus sp. 06-1474-1B, assembly GCF_002258885.1. Classification (NCBI taxonomy): domain Bacteria; kingdom Bacillati; phylum Actinomycetota; class Actinomycetes; order Mycobacteriales; family Nocardiaceae; genus Rhodococcus; species Rhodococcus sp. 06-1474-1B. Next base: position 140,356 of record NZ_NOYR01000021.1, read on the forward strand.
AAGTTCCTCATCGTCGGAGCAATCACCTTCGTCGTCACCGTCGTGCTGTTCTTCGGCTTGAAGTGGACGATCCTGCAGGACAAGCCGGTGACAGCCAATGTTCTGGCCGTGCTGATCGCGACGATCGTGTCGTACGTTCTCAACCGGGAATGGTCGTTCACTGCCCGCGGCGGACGACGTCGCCATCACGAAGCAGCGCTGTTCTTCGCCGTCGCCGGGACCGGTCTGGCCATCAACCAATTGCCGCTCTGGGTGTCGAGTTACGTGCTGGATCTGCGCGCTCCCAACGTGTCTTTCATCACCGAGAACATCGCGGACTTCGTCAGTGGATCCATCGTCGGCACCCTGCTCGCAACCGCGTTCCGGTGGTGGGCAATGCGCAAGTTCGTTTTCCCCGAGCCGGTGAACGTCGTTCCCGACGAGGTTGCCCTGACCGTTTACGGTGGACGGCATGGCGACCACTAGGACCCTCGTGCTGATGCGGCACGGAAAATCCGGCTACCCCGACGGCGTGCCCGACCACGAGCGGCCACTGGCTCCACGCGGCCAACGGGAAGCAGGACTGGCGGGAGCCTGGATCACCGAGCACGTCGGCGTCGTAGACGCCGTGTTGTGCTCGACGGCTCTGCGGACTCGCGAGACCTTGGCCGCCACCGGCCTCGGCGATGCACCCACCCGCTTCGAGCGAGACATCTACGGTGGTTCGGCCGACGAAATCATCGACGAAATCAAACTGGCGGACACCTACTTCGACGACGTGACCGTCTCGACACTGTTGGTCGTCGGGCACGAGCCCGGAATTCCGTGGACGGCACTCGAACTGGCCGTCGACGACGACACCGACGTGGCCCGCGAAGTGCGACACCGCTTCCCCACCTCGGCGATCGCTGTGCTGACCACCGAATGCAGCTGGGCCGAGCTGGCAGCGAGTACCGCCACGATCACCGAATTCTGCATCCCCCGCGCCGATTCCGACGGCGCGTAGACCCGACTAACGGTTCCGGAGATACAGGTAGCCGGCACCGCCTGCGGCGATCAGCAGAATCAGCGCGGCGGGAAATCCGAGAAGCCACCACACCACCGCGAGCACCACCAATGCAGGTGCGGCGGCAATCAATGCAATACCGGGATTCTCGCGAACCGTTTCCAGCGCGGACTGTGCATGGACTCTGTCGATCTTCTTGCCTGCCATCGTCGACTCCCTTTTCGTGTCCCGTATGCGTAATTTCCACAGTAGCGCGGCCTACTACGACTTTCGGTGGACTGCCGCATCGTACGTCGGTAGGAATCACCAGCTACGACGCCTCGGCGGGATACCGCATCAGAGTCGACTCGCGTGAGATCGGCCCATGGACAATCCAATTCTGCTCACCATCGCCGTCTGCGAAGTCGGTTTCTGGGTACTGGTCCTCGGCGGCCTGTGCTTGCGCTACCTGGCTAGGATGCGGCGAGCCAGCACCGTCGTGCTGGCTCTGCTTCCGGTCCTCGACCTCGTCCTCGTCGCTGCCGTCGCCGTCGACTTGCATCGCGGTGGGGAGGTCGAGTTCGCTCACCGTCTCGCCGGTATCTACCTCGGTTGGACCCTCGTGTTCGCACACTCCACTGTGGCCTGGCTGGACGTGCGCTTCGCCCACAGGTTTGCGGGTGGACCGGCACCGTCCACGCCACCCAAGACCGGACCGCAGGCCTACCGCAACGAGATCCGAGGATTCGCGAAATGGCTGTGCGCTGCCGCGATAGCACTGGCTATCACCTACGTGCTGGCAGCCACCGTGGCAGACTCGGAGCAGGCAGCAGCGTTGAAAACAGTGGTGCAACCGCTCGGCGTCATCACGTTCTTCTGGTTCGTCACCGGACCGCTGTGGGTGGTGGGAACCAAGAGCCATGGGCGCTCGAAAGATACTGCAGTAGTCTCGAAAGACACTGCAGGAGAACGGAGTCGACGCTGATGATGGGCAGGTCCCGGATACCGAACACGTTCCGCCCTTCCTGGCGGCCGCGTAATCCGGTGGTCCTGCCCGTCGAGATGCTGCTGGCCACCGTCGTCTACGCCGCATTCCAACTCTCGACGGGCATGGTCGGCGACACCAGAGACGAACTCGTCGAGAGCCCGGCCCTGATCACGGTAAGTGTCGTCGCAGTACTGGCGATGACAGCGGCGACCTGCGTCCGCCGGACCTACCCTGTCTTCTCGTACTCGGCTGTGGTCGCGATCAGCGTGGCACTCATCCTCGTATTACCCGAGCGCACTTTGGGTTTCACTCCCCTGTACTGGTTCGCCATCGCCGCGTTGGCAATTCGCGTGAGCGGCCCGCGACTCTTCGTTCCCCTCGGCGCAGGATTGATACTGGAGATCCTGGTCAGCGTCGATACACGCCTGTCCTTTCCCGACGCCGCAGCCGGACCTGGCGGCAGCGTCGGAGTGGTGGCCGAACAGATCGCCAACCTGGCCATCAACTACACGGTGCTCATCGCGCTGGGTAAATACATCGCACGTGGCCGGGCCCAGGAACTGGAGAGCGAGGCGGCACTGGGGCGGGCCGAATCGGCGCACCGGGAACGCCTGGAGACAGCTCTGGACAACGAGCGGCGCACCATGGCACGCGAATTGCACGACGTCGCAGCCCATCACCTCACCGGCATGCTCATCCAGGCCAAGGCTTCGAAGACTCTCATCACGAGCGACCCCGAGCAGGCACGCGAACTACTCACCGGCGCAATCGGACACGGTCAACGCACCCTCGACAGTCTCCGCCAAATTGTCGGCATCCTGCGCCCGACCGACAATGACGGCGGCGCACCACAGCCCATGATCTCCGATATCACCGACCTCGTCGAACAGTCTCGAATGTCGTTCGCCTCCATCGACTTCGAGGTCACCGGCGACGCAGCCCGCATGGACAGCGCGGTGCAGTTGACGTGCTTTCGCATCGTGCAGGAGTCACTGTCCAATGCTCGACGCCACGCGCCCGGTTGCGCCGCGCTGGTCCAGGTCAGCACTGGAGCCTCGAATATCGAGGTGACCGTTTCCAACACGATTGCCTCCCCCACCTCCGGTCATGACGATTCCTCGGGTCAGGGATTCGGCATTCCCGGCATGCGGGAGCGAGCAGCCCTGTTCGGCGGGACGCTGGAAGCCGGGCCGAATGAGCTCGCCGACGGCAGAGGCTGGGTGGTGCGCGCGCAACTACCGGTCGACGGCAAAATCTCGCGTCCCGACGGGGTATCGGCATGATCAGAGTACTGATCGTCGATGATCAACCCGTGGTTCGGCAGGGATTCGAGCTGTTCCTGGCCGGCAACTCCGCCATCGAGGTCGTCGGACACGCCTCGTCGGGACGTCATGCCGTTCAACAGGTCTCGACGCTGCAGCCCGACGTCGTACTGATGGACATTCGGATGCCGAACGGCGACGGACTCACCGCGACACGGGAAATCCTGGCGCGATTCGACGATGTTCGCATCATCGTCGTCACCACCTTCGATCTCGACGAGTACGTGTTCGCCGCACTCGACAGCGGTGCATCCGGATTCCTGCTCAAGGATGCCGATCCGGACGAGCTCGCCGACGCCGTGACGACCGTCGCCGCCGGCGGAGCGGCCCTGTCGCCGCGCGTCACTCCGCGGTTGATGGCGGAGTTCGCGCGACGCGGGGCACCACAGCGATCGGCGAGAAGCACTGCCCCACAACACGACCTGAGTCTCCGGGAGATGGAGGTGGTGCAATTGCTCGCGACAGGGCTGGGCAACAGCGAGATCGCCCGATCACTGCGACTCGAGCAGAGTACGGTCAAGACCCACATCGGCAACATCTGCCGCAAGCTCGAGGTCAGCACCCGAGTGCACGTGGTGATCTGGGCCTACCGCAACGGTCTGGTGAGCAGCTAGCTCTATCCGAATCCTAAGCCGCCGAACGTTCCTCGTCGTCAGATGTCTCGCTGTCCGATGTCTCGTCGGCAAGTTCCAGCATCGACCCGGATTTGTCGGTGTACTGGAAGTGCGGTCGCTTGTCGCCGATGTACGACGTCATCCACGACACCACTGCAACGTAACGATTGCGGAAGCCCACCAGGTACATCAGGTGCACCGCGAGCCACATCAACCAAGCGATCGGTCCGGACATGTCGACCTTGCCGAACAGTCGAGCCACCGCACTGAATCGGCCCACGATCGACATGCTGCCCTTGTCGACATACTTGAACGGCGTTCCCGCGTCGACCTTTCCGATGATCGTCTTGGCTACGTGGCGACCCTGCTGCATCGCGACCGGCGACTGTCCCGGCAGCTTGTGCAGCGAGGTCACGTCGCCGATCGCGTAGATGTCCTTCGCGGTACCGACGGTGAGGTCGTCGTGCACGAGCAACCGGCCGGCCCGATCGGTCTCGCACCCGGTGCGCTCGGCGATCGTCGCCGCCAGCTCACTGGCCTGAACGCCGGCCGACCAGATCACGGTCTTGGCCGGGTAGGTGCGCGAGGTCTTCGTGTCGACGTCCTGCACGGTCACGACGTCGTCGGCGATATCGGTCACCATGGCACCGGTGACGACGTCGACGCCCGACTTCTCCAGCTTGGTGCGGGCATAGGCACTGAGCTTGCCGCCGAAAGCGGGGAGTACTTCTTTCACACCGTCGACGAGGGTGACCGTGACGTCGTCGGGTCCGATATCGGGGAACGAGCCTGCGAAGTAGCGGTGCGCGAGATCCCGGATCTGGCCGGCCAGTTCGACGCCGGTCGCGCCTGCACCGACGACCACGAAGCTGAGCAGCTCCTTGCGTACGTCGAGATCGGTGGTCTGGTGCGCCTTTTCGTAGCAGCTCAGAATCTGCTCACGCAGGGCGATTGCGTCGTCGACGGTCTTGAGCGCAAAGGTGCGGTCCTTGAACTCGTCGCGGCCGAAGTAGGCCTGAGTGGCTCCGGTTGCGACGATCAGGCGACCGAAACCGATGGTGTGGCGTTCGCCGCCACCGACGTAGGTGACCTGATGGCTCTCGGGGTCGACGTCGACCACTCGGCCCAGACGCACATCGGCTGAGTCGTACTGCGCCAGAATGCGCCGGATCGGCGGGGCGATCTCGCCTGTCGAGATCATCCCGGTGGCTGCCTGGTAGAGCAGCGGCTGGAACAGGTGCTCGGTGGTGCTGGAGATCAGAGAGAACGTCACACCGGCCTTGCCCAGAGCCTTGGCCGCGGCCAACGCTCCGAATCCCGAACCCACGATGACGACGTCGTACGTTTTCACAGCACTTCCCTTTCCGAGCACACATTTCTTGTAGATCGAAGAACTACCTCCATGAAACTCCGCCGTTCCTGCGCTATCAACGCGAAAGTTGAAATAGCATCCATGAGCAGAACTCATGAATGGAGGTCGGCGTGGAGCTGCGGCAACTGAAGTACTTCCTCGCGGTCGGGGAAGAACTCAACTTCTCCCGTGCCGCCGAGCGGTGCTACGTCTCGCAATCGGCGATCAGTCTGCAGATCTCCAAGCTCGAACGCGAGATCGGTGAGCCGCTGTTCGAGCGCACCTCACGCACAGTCCGATTGACCGTCGTCGGAGCACAATTGGTGTCCATCGCCCGCCACATGGTGGAGCTCGAACAGGCAGCGTTGGCGCTCACGACCAGGCGTCGAAACCAACTCCGCCTCACCGGAAACATGACGTTCGCCGCGAATGCCATCTCCGCAATCGTCGCGGTACGCGAACGCCATCCCGACGCCGAGATCGACTTCGTTCTCAAACGATTCGCAGAACAGATCGAAGCGGTGACATCGGGCGACTGCCAGGTGGCACTGATCCGCGGCAGCGTCGAACGCTCCGGTCTGCACGTCACCGAACTGTGGACCGAGGACCTCGTCGTCGTCCTCGCAGAGGGCCATCCCCTGGCCGGGGAACCCAACCCGAGCCTGAGCCAACTCGCCGAATACCCACTGCTGCTGCCCAAACGAAGCGAGCAGATCCTGTTGCACCGCGTCATCGAACGCGAGATGAAACGCAGTGGACTTCCACTGACCTTCGGACCGCCGGTGGCGTCCGATCACACCGCGAGCGCCGAACTGCTCAACCACCCGCAGTGTTGGTCGATCCTCTACGCCAGCACGGCCGAGAGCACACCCAAAACCGGCCTGGTGTTTCGTACCGAGGCCGACCGTCGGCTGCGACTACCGGTATCGGCAGTGGTCGACGCGACAGTGCCGGCCACCGACATTCAACGCGATCTGGTTGCCGCGCTGGCCGATACGGCACCCGCCCAGCCCACAGCTCCGGTTCAGCCCACAGCTCCGGTTCAAGAAACAGTGGAGGAGAGCTGAGCGAAAGCGGCGTCCGCCGCAAACAGTTCGGCCCGGTCGAACGTCGACGTGGAGGCCATGACCTCGTCCGCGCCGGTGCGCTCGATCAGCTCGTCGAGCCGGGGCCGAACCTGCTCGGCCGTGCCGAGGATGGTTGCGTCCAACGAGGATTCGATCCGATCTCGGGTGCGCGGCGTCCACCGCGTTTCGTCGATCGACGAGGCGGGTTCGAGCGCCGGAAATTCGCCCTCGCGCCGCGATCGCGCCATCGCCCATGCCTCCGGGAGTGCGAGACGGCGCGCGTCTGCCGCGTCCGCGGCGATCGTCACATCGAGCGAGACGATCACGTACGGATCCGACAGTTGCGAACTCGGCCGAAAGTGCTTGCGATACAGCGCCAGTGGGTCGTCCCCGCGCAGTACCGGACCACCGATGACCACCGGTAGCCCGGCGCGGGCGGCGACCTCGAGACCGGCACCGGTCGCGAGCACGAACATCGGCGGCGGCGCGGTTGCCGGCCGCGCGGTCACAGGACCAGACCCGTCGAGATACGAACGCACTTCGGCGACGTCGGCCTCGAAAGTATCGGGAGCGTCGCGGTCTCGACGCAGGGCAGCGCGCACCGGCTCGGTGAACCCGAGCGACCGCCCGACGCCCAGGTCTACCCGACCCGGAAACAGCGACTCCAGCATCAGAAACTGCTCGGCCACGATCAGCGGTTGATGGTTGGGCAGCATCACCCCGCCGGATCCGACGCGAATGCGCGAGGTCTGCGACGCCACCGCCGCTGCGAGAACAGCAGGCGCACCCGAAGCGATGCCGGGTACCGCATGATGCTCGGCCACCCAGAACCGGTGCAGCCCGAGCTTTTCGGCGTGCACGCCGCGTTCGACGGTGTGACGGAGCGCTGCGGCGTCGTCGACGCCTGCCCTCGTGCGGGATCGGTCGAGCAGTGAGAAGAACACATCTGCTGCAACCGGCGGGGCGTCGGGCATATTTCTCGGAACGACCTGCTCATCGCGGACTGAATGTGTCCGCAATGGGGCTCATCATTGCTTCATGACTCTCACCATGAAGATCGAACTCATCACCGTCCCTGTCACCGACGTCGACCGCGCCAAGGAGTTCTACACCTCGATCGGGTTCGATGCCGACCACGACGCACGCCCATGGGAAGGCATTCGGTACGTCCAACTCACTCCCCCGGGATCGGCGTGCTCCATCGCCATCGGCGAGGGCATCACCGACGCCGAACCCGGTGCCGGCGCAGGCATTCTGATGGTTGTCGACAGTGCCCAGGAGGCCTACGACCACCTCACCGCGGTGGGCCTGACCGTCGAGGAGCCAAAGGACGAGGGCTGGGGAACATTCGTGTATTTCGCGGACCCCGACGGCAACAAGTGGTCGCTGCAGCAGTTGCCGGCCCAGCCCTAGTTCGGAAAGCCCTAGTTCGGAAAGCCCTAGTTCGGTAAGAAAGCCAATCGCGACAGGATGCCGCGGTGGTCGGAGCCGGGGACGGTCACGGCCTCGACCGAACGAACCCCCATGTCTGCCACCAGAACATGGTCGATGGCAATGACCGGCGGGTGCCAGGTGTGCGCCGGATACGTCCTGAGCATGCCTGCTCCCGTGGCCACCGCGGCGTCGACGAATCGGCCGTCCTGCAGGTCGCGGTAGCGCCGGTGGTCCTGCGTGGCGTTGAAGTCCCCGGCCACCACGACGGGTCCGTCGTCGGCGGGGATCTTGGCCAGCAGCTGCCGAAGCAGCCCGAGCTCACGTACCCATTCGGACGGCTCCCGCGGCCACGGCGGAACAGGATGCACCGCGAACACCAGCGGCCGGCCCGGCATCTGTACCCGAGCCGACAGCAGTTCCGTCACGAAGCCGTCGTGCCGCTGCTCGTCGGCGAGTGGGAATCGGCTGTAGATGCCGGTTCCGTTCCCTCCGGGTCCAGCGCTGACGTGGGCGTGCGGTAACAGCTCGGACAGCCTGGGTCGCAGACTCGCATCTGCCTCGGGCGTCAGCTCGACGAGAGTGAGCACGTCCGGCCGATGGTGTTCGACGAGCGCGATCAACGCATCCGGATCGGCCTGGCCCAGCCAGATGTTGGCGTGCAACACCGTCAGGTCCGACTCGCTCGGCCTCCGGGCGACGCGGCGGTAGCGGAGCCGGAACTGGGTCGCGACCGCTGCGGCAGAGACCGCCGATCCTGCCGCCAGCCCCCACCCACCGAAGGCCACACCTGCCAACACGGTTCCGGGCACAGCCGCGAGCATGAGGACATGTGCCAAAGCCGCAGCGACCGCCAACGGCTGCCCACGTCCGTCGAACAGGTGCGCGACGACCCCCGTGACCGCTACGACGAGCAGTAATACAGCCACCGATGCCGACACCATGAGCGGAGTCTGGCAGGCAAACCTGAGGCCGAGCTGGGAGCCGTCCCGAAATACGACCGGACCGTTGGCTTTCTTGTCGCAAACACGACAGAATCGGGAGCGCTGTCCGCGAGGTGTCCGAGGGGGAAGTACTGCCGTGAATAGAAGGCAACTGTTGCGGTTGGCCGCTGCCGGAATGCTCGGCGCCGCTGCAGCCCCGGTCCTGAGTTCGACCGGACTGCCCGGATCCTCCGTCGCCGGCGCTCTGCCGATCGGAGCAGACCGTATCCGGTCGTTGGTACCCGAACTGTTCGCCGACCCTCCCCGGCCACCGGACCACTCGCCCGTCATCGTCATCGGTTCCGGCTTCGGAGCCAGCGCCGCCGCCCTACGCATGGCCCAGGCCGGCACTGCGGTGACCGTTCTCGAGCGCGGACTGCGCTGGCCGCGCGACCCCTGGCGCGAAATCTTCACGGCGGACATGACGGCCGACGGCCGCGGACTGTGGCAGCAGACCTCGTTCACCAACATCACCGGTCTCCCTGTCGGACCGGTCGACCTCTTCGGCGGCGTCCTCGACACCACCCGCTACGAGAACCTCTCGGTCTGGCGCGGCGCGGCCGTCGGCGGCGGATCCGTGGTGTACACCGGCGTCACCATCGCACCGAACAAGAAATTCTTCGACCTCTCGTTCGGCGGACGCCTGAACTACGACGAGATGGCAGCGACCTGGTATCCCAAGGCCCGTTCCATGCTCCGGCCGTCGGCGATGCCCGAGGACGTCTACAACAGCCCCAACTTTTCTCACTCACGAACCTGGGACGATCACGCCCGCCGCGCAGGCTTTCGCCCCGAAGCAGTCGACGGCAACTGGAACTGGAACGTCGTGCGCGACGAGATCGCCGGCCGCTCCCGACCGTCCGCGACCGTCGGGGAAAGTACCTTCGGTAACTCCAACGGCGCCAAGCACGACCTGACCCAGAACTACATCCCCCAAGCCGAAGCCACCGGTAACGCAACGGTGTGCCACAGCCACCGCGTCGCAGCGATCGGCAGCGAATCCGGCGGCCGCTATCGCGTCGACATCGAACGCCTCGACCCGTTCGGCAACATCGTCGAGACCCGGACACTCACGTGCAACACCCTCGTCCTCGGGGCCGGATCCATCGGTACCACCGAACTGTTGATGCGTGCACGCACCACCGGCGCATTGTCGAACCTCAACGAATTCGTCGGCACCGGCTGGGGCACCAACGGCGACGCCTCGATGACGAGATCCCTCGGACCGATGTCTGCCGGCCCTCAGGCTGCACCCTGCGCATCCCGCATCGTCGACGACTCCGGACTGCCCCTGACCGTCGAGAACTGGTACACCCCAGGCGTTCCCGTGAACATGGGCTTCCTCGGCTCACTCGGTATGACCATCGACCCGTTGCGCGGAAACTTCGGATTCGATTCCGCCGCAAACAGATTGACCCTCAACTGGCCCAAGGGTGGCAGCCGCGACACCGTCGAAGCCCTACGCGCCGTGCAGAATCGAATGGCGCAGGCCGGCGGCACCATCGTCGCCGCCGAACCGTTCACCCGCGATGTCGACGACACCTTCACCGCGCACCCCCTGGGCGGCGCAGTACTCGGCGACGCCACCGACGATTACGGTCGCGTCAAGGGCCACCCCGGGCTCTACGTCGTCGACGGTGCCCTGATCCCGGGCAGCACCGGTGCCGCCAACCCATCACTGACCATCACCGCACTCGCCGAACGCAACGTCGCACAGATCATCGCCGACGGGCGCTGAGCCGTCTTTCCAGAGGTTTACTCATGCACCATCCCGCCACCCGACTCGCCGAAAACCACGATCTGACAACAGCGGCCGACACACTGCGCGACGCATTTGCCGACTACCCATGGACGCGATGGGTGATCCCGGCCGAGGACTACCTGGCCACGCTGCAGGAACTCCAGCAGCTGTACCTACAACATGCGCATCGACACGGAATCGTATTGCTCACCGCCGACTACGCCGGGGTCGCTGCACTACTGCCCGCAGATGCCCCTCCGCCCGATGACGAATCCATCGCGCGGATCATCGAGCTACACGGAGATCGGATCGACCGACTGTCCTCCGGCGACGCGGCACCGGGGTCATGGACACTGGAAACGCTCGGCGTGCAACCGCATCGGCAAGGGCACGGGATCGGCGGACTACTGCTCGAGAAGGCCGTCGAGGAAGCTCAGCAACGTGGTGCCTCCGGGTTGGCCTTGGACACATCGGATCTGCGCAACGTTCGCCTGTACGAGCGGGCCGGGTTCCGTGTTTCGAGCCACGCCACACCGAGTGAGGGGCCCGAGGTGTGGTCCATGATCCGAACATTCGGCACGGGATGAGCCTGCGGCACCAGGCGCTACCCCAGCTGAATCTCCGGCCGCCCCTCGGGAACGGTGACCGTCATGGCCGTGCGAACCGGCTTACCCGGCGTCGACACGGCATCGAGAACCCTTACCTCCGAACGCCATTCGGTGGGTGTCAGGGTGCTGCGCAGGTAGCCGCGACGGGCATTTCCGTACTTGACGTGGGGTGAACCGTCGGCGATCGCAGCACCGGTCTTGTCGATGTCGGCACCGTCCTTGCCCGACGCGATGGACGTGGTGGCGATCTCGACTCCCTGTAACGGCGAGACCTGATCCTGGTAGTCGCGTCGCAACTCCGAGACGATCGTCCGGTGGATGTCGCCGACGATCGACGCCACGTTCTTCGTGCCACGATGCCTGGCTCCGTCGAGAATTCGATGCCGGGACGCTTCGTAGCCGCTCCACGGATCCATGCCGACCTTGCGGTCGTTGCCCTGCCCCTGCGCGAGATCGGACATGACGGTCTGATGCGCCAGGAAGTTCCACCTCGACGGCGCCGCGAATCCGTCGAGGATCCATTGTTCCTGTGCCGCACCGGTAATGGTGCGCGCCGGATCCGCCGTCTCGGCGTCCTGCGCGTGCTCACCGTCTCCATGAGCCTGATCGCTGCGGTACTGCCGGGTGTCGAGCACCGAGAAATCCACCAGATCACCGAACGAGAACCGGCGATAGACCTTCATGTCCGGGCCGACGGGCTTCAGGTTCGCGCGCACCGGAGTGTTCTCCCACCACGCCTTGAACGCATCGGCCCTGCGTAGCAGGAACTCTCGTGGATCGTCGTTGTCCTGGCTGATCTGCGAGGCCCAGTTGTTGTCCACCTCGTGGTCGTCGAACGTCGAGACGAACGGTGCCGACGCATGTGCCGCAGCCAGATTCTCGTCTGCCTTGTACAGGGCGTACCTATCGCGATAATCGGCCAGCACCATGGTTTCTCGGGCCGCCGACTCGGTGCGCGGCTCGCCCGCCCGCGCACCCTCGTTCTTGATCGCGTACTCGTAGATGTAGTCGCCCAGAAAGAACACCACATCGAGATTCGAGGCCGCCAGGTCCTGGTACGCGCCGAAAAACCCGTCCTCCCACTTCTGGCACGAAGCCCAGGCGAAATCGAGCGTGCTCAGCGGCTGCCCAAGTGCGGGTGCAGTTTTGGTGCGACCGACGGGACTCGCATGTGGGCCGACCAGGAAACGGTAGAAATACTCGCGCGCCGGCTCGAGCCCGCGCACATCGACGTGAACGGACCAACCGTCGAATTCGGTTGCCAGCTCGACCCCCTGCGCTGCGATACACCCGAACTTTTCATCGGCAGCGATCTGCCACTGGACCGGCACCACGCCGGGCGTCATGCCGCCCAGCGGGGCGAACGGATCGGTGGCGAGTCTGCTCCACAGCACCACCGAATCGGGCAACGGATCGCCGGAGGCAACACCGAGACGGAAGGGATAGTCGGGGGTGATCACCGACTGCGCACCTGCAGTCGCGGATGTCCCCGCGAGCTCGGGCGTGAAGGCCAGCGCCCCCACCAACGCACTCCACGTCAGAAACTGTCGACGTGTGGCCCCGGCCCGCAGAGAAATGTCGCGACCGATCCTGACGTCGCTACCTCGGTTCACCATTGCCCGAGACTCTCGTGCCCGGGCAAACTACATCCGTCATCGATTCGACGCAGAAATGAACACGGTAGATCCATTCGATTCAGGACCGTAACCGTCCGCGATCTCGGGAATCGTCAGGGCATGACGAACATCGACCGCACAGGATCCCAGATCGACCACCTCAATATCGGCGTCGCCGATCTCGCCGCCAGTGCCGAGTTCTACGGTGCCGCTCTGGCACCGCTCGGCATCACCGAGATCATGCGCGTGCCGCACACACCCGAAGCGAACCAGCTCGCCATGGTCGCATTCGGCTGGGCGCAGGTGAAGCCCTTCTTCTGGATCGTCGACGCGCCGGGGTCGGCGATCGGCCCCCACACCCATCTCGCGTTCAGCGCACCGGACCGCACCACAGTCGACGCATTCCACGCGGCAGCACTGTCGGCGGGCGCGACCGAACTCCGGCCTCCAGGACTACAGCCGGAATACCACGCGACCTACTACGGATCCTTCGTGCGGGACCTCAACGGCATCGACCTCGAGGCCGTGTGTCACCACGGATGAACGCCCGGCCGTCATCCGAGGTGGAGGTGTCTCACTGCGGCCGCGGCAGTGTCCCGTTGGCTCGCACGTGGACTCGCAGACGAGTGAGAAGCGGTTCGAGAGTGGCGACGTCCTCGGGTGCGAGCGCGTCGAAGAACAGGCGACGCACGACGTCGACGTGCCCCGCCGCCGATGCGTTCAGAGCAGCCCTCCCTGCATCGGTGAGCACTGCATCCGTGGCCCGTCCGTCGGTAGTCGAGACAGCGCGATCGGTGAGCCCTCGCGCGGACATCCGCGCGAGGTGATGGGAGGCCCTGCTGCGCTCCCAGCCGATTTCGGCGGCCAGTTCGGTCACCCGGCGACGACCGTCGGGACTGTCCGCCAGTGCGACCAGCACCGAATAGTCGGCGAGGGAAAGACCGTGCTCCTCGGTCAGCTGCCGGTTCATCTCGAACGTCATCTGCAGCGACAAACCCATGTAGGCGCGCCACGCCGATTCCTCGATGGGCGTCAGCCACGGAGCGCTTTCGGGGTTACTGGGTGACATGTCACGTACTTTCCGCGATGCTGGGTCCGGGGGCACCGGCGCACCGAACCCCGACCACCAACCCTAGGGGCACACCATGGATCGCAGCACTCCTGCAGAGCTGGCACGCCGCAACGTCGTCGAAGTATTCAACACGAACGACGACGCGAAACGACGCGAACTCATCGAGTCCATGTATCACCCGGACGCGGTGTTCTACGACGCCGAGAACACCGCCAACGGCAGAGAGTCGGTCATCGAGGCGATTCGAGCGCTGGTCGGGCCCTCCGAGGGTCTGACATTCGCCGTCACCGCCGAGCCCACGGCCCTGGGCAACGTCGCCCGAATCTCCTGGGCACTGTCGCCGCCCGACGCCCCCGCCGTAGTCTCGGGCCAGGACTTCGTCGTCGTGAAGGACAACCTGATCACCGAGCTGTACACGTTCATCGACCAGCCATAGCCGGCCACCCACAAGACTCGACACCGCCGACGTACGCGTCAGATGAGCCGCGCCCCGGGGCCCGCCTTGCCCAGCTCGTCGCCTGGATTGAGCAGACTGCATTTGTTGAGGGAGAGACATCCGCAGCCGATGCAGCCGGTGAGTTGCTCCTGCATCCGCGCAATCGACTGCTTCCGATCCTCCAACCGCTGGTTCCATGCAACCGAAATCTTGGCCCAGTCGCGCTTGTTCGGGGTGCGCCCCGACGGTAAGGACGCAAAGACCTCGGCCACCTCGGCAAGCGGTATTCCGAACCGCACCGCCACCTGAATCAGCGAGATCCGCCGAATCGCGTGACGGGGAAACTTTCGGACGTTGCCCGCCGTCCGCTCGGCGGGCACGAGCCCGAGAGTCTCGTAATACCGGACCGCGGACACTGCGGCACCGGTTCTGGCCGCGACCTCCCCGATGGACAACAGTTCGCCACTGATACGGATCATACTGCCTCCCAACCGACACGACGAGTTGATCTTAAGTGCACTCGAGATCCTAGCCTTAAACACCATGCACTCCCCCACCCAATCCACGACCGGAACCTGGCGACAGCTGCTCGGCGCTCGCTACCTCGGCACCGCTACCGTTCTCGCCGGCGGCGTCGCGCTGTACGCCACGAACGTCTACCTGACGACCAGCCTGCTCCCCACGGCCATCGACGAGATCGGCGGCCAGCGCTACTACGCCTGGACTGCAACGGTTTTCCTAGTTGCGTCCGTCATCTCGTCGATGCTGGTCAGCAAAGTTCTGGCCGCCCGCGGACCTCGCGGTGCCTACCTGATCGGCCTGACGGTCTTCGCTCTCGGCACCGTCGTGTGTGCCGTCAGCCCCACGATGGAACTCTTACTGGTGGGGCGCACAATTCAGGGCGCAGGAGGTGGCCTACTGGCCGGACTCGGCTACGCCGTCATCAATGCCGCACTGCCGCAACATCTCTGGACGCGAGGTGCGGCTCTGGTCTCGGCCATGTGGGGTGTGGGAACGTTCGCCGGACCGGCCGTCGGCGGCATCTTCGCGCAATTCGGAGCCTGGCGAATGGCCTTCGGTGTGCTCGTTCTCGCAGCTCTGGCCATGGCTGCCCTCGTCCCGCGAGCACTGCCCGCCCACACCGCTGAGGCCACCGAACCCAGCCCGGTACCGACACTGTCGCTGACCCTGCTCACCACGGCTGCCTTGCTGGTGAGCATCGCCGGCGTGGTCTCCAACCTCGCGATCACCGCGGCAATGGTCCTGGGAGGAGTACTGCTGCTGATCGCCTTCGTGGCCGCCGACCGTCGCGCAGCGCACGGCGTACTCCCCCCGTCGACCTTCGGCGCGTCCGCGCTGAAATGGATATACCTGACCATCGTCGTCCTTGCCGTCGCGTCCACGGTGGAGACCTTCATCCCACTGTTCGGCCAACGTCTCGCCGGATTGGCACCGCTGGCCGCCGGATTCCTCGGAGCCGCACTGGCGCTCGGGTGGACCCTCGGCGAGATACCGAGCGCGTCGGCCACCGCTCCACGCGTCGTGCGACGCATCGTCATCGCCGGCCCGATCCTCGTCGCCGCCGGATTGTGCATCGTGGCAGCGTTTCTCACCGACCAGGCAGGTCCCGGTTCGATCATTACGTGGGTAGTGGGTCTGCTCGTCGCGGGCGTCGGCATCGGAATCGCGTGGCCACACTTGGCCGTCGGTGCCATGACATCGGTCGCCGAACCGGGCGAAGGCGCACGAGCCTCGGCCGCCATCAACACTGTTCAGCTGATCGCCAACGCCTTCGGAGCAGCTCTGGCGGGCGTCCTGGTGAACCTCGGAGAACCGTCGACGCTGCGATCGGCGCAGTTGCTGCTGTTCACCTTTGCGGCGCTGGCATTCATCGGTGTTGCAGCGGCGGCGCGATCGCAGCGCGCGTAGGTCGTCGGCTGACCTGATCAGGTCTGGACGACCCAGATCGAATTGCCGTCGGGGTCTCGCAAGGCGAACATCGGCGGCACGCCGTCCACCTCTTCCATGAAGTCGTCGAGATCGACGCCGCCGAGAGCAGTGAGCCGCTTGTGCTCGGCCGCGACGTCAGCTGTCTCGACACCGATGGACCCGCCACCGGGCGTACCTCCCATCGGCGGGTTGAGGGCGAGCCGCGCCGTCGAACCCGGCGGGGCCACTTCCAACCACCGGTATTCGCTCTCGGGACCGAAGCGCAGATCACCGCGAATCTCGAACCCGAGAACGCGGGAGTAGAAATCGAGGGCTGCGTCCTGATCGGCGACGGTGAACATGGCCACGCTGATGTTCACGATGGTGCCGGGTGTTTGTTCGGTCATACCGGTACCGACTCGAGTGCCGCGGGAAACTCACCGCGCCCCCTCCACGTAGAACAAAGCCCCGCACCGACCGAAGTCGATGCGGGGCTTTGTTGGTCACGCCCTGTCGTCGTGAGTGGAAACTCGTAGTGGGCTACGAAGTTCCAGTCACATGCGACGGAGTCGCTCTAGCGGTATTCGTTGGAGAAACCGTAGTCGTCGAGCGGCACTGCAGCACCGGTTCCCTGGCCGAAGCCGTCCGGGCTGTAGTACTGATCGTCGTACGACGGCACCGCGTATGCCGCGGCACGTGCCTCTTCGGTCGGCTGCACCGTGATGTTCCGGTACCGGTTGATGCCGGTACCAGCCGGGATGAGCTTACCGATGATGACGTTCTCCTTGAGACCTATGAGCTTGTCGCTACGGCAGTTGATCGCCGCATCGGTGAGCACACGAGTGGTCTCCTGGAAGGACGCAGCCGACAGCCACGAGTCGGTGGCCAGCGACGCCTTGGTGATACCCATCAGGACCGGACGTCCGGCTGCGGGCTCGCCACCCTCGGAGACGACGCGACGGTTGCTCGACTCAAATTCGCTGCGCTCGGTGAGTGAACCGGGCAGGAATTCGGTGGAGCCGCTGTCGATGATCGTCACGCGACGGAGCATCTGGCGCACGATGGTCTCGATGTGCTTGTCGTGAATCGACACACCCTGCGACCGGTACACCTCCTGGACCTCGTTGACGAGGTGGATCTGCACCTGACGGGGACCCATCACGCGCAGGACCTCGTGCGGATCGGCAGCACCTTCCATGAGCTGCTGGCCGACCTCGACGTGGTCACCGTCCGCCAGAAGGCGCTCGGTGCCGTCGTCGTGCTTGAAGACGCGCAGACGCTGACGCTTGGAGAGCTTGTCGTAGACAACCTCTTCGCCGCCGTCGTCCGGGACGATGGTGATCTTGTAGAAACGATCGCCGTCCTCGAGCTGGATGCGTCCCGACACGTCCGCGATCGGAGCCTTGCCCTTCGGCACACGTGCCTCGAACAGCTCCTGCACGCGAGGCAGACCACCGGTGATGTCATCTCCGGCGACACCACCCTGGTGGAAGGTACGCATGGTCAGCTGGGTTCCGGGCTCACCGATGGACTGTGCGGCAACGATACCGACGGCCTCACCGATGTCGACCAGCTTGCCGGTGGCCATCGAACGGCCGTAGCAGGTGGCGCAGACGCCGGTTCCCGTGGTGCAGGTCAGCACCGAGCGAACCTTGACCGACGTGATGCCCGCAGCGAGCAGCGCGTCGATGGCCGGGTCACCGAGATCGTGTCCACGAGCGACGATGACCGTGCCGTTCTCGTCGACAGCGTCGTTCGCCAAGGTGCGGGCGTACGTGCTGGTCTCGACGTGAGCGTCGCGGATCATCTTGCCGTCGGCGGTCTTCTCGGCGATCGTCGTGACGATGCCGCGCTCGGTGCCACAGTCGGTTTCCCGAACGATGACATCCTGCGAGACGTCGACCAGACGACGCGTCAGGTAGCCCGAGTCGGCGGTACGAAGCGCCGTATCGGCCAGACCCTTACGAGCACCGTGCGTGTTGATGAAGTACTCGAGGACCGTCAGGCCTTCCTTGAAGGAAGACTTGATCGGACGCGGGATGAACTCACCCTTCGGGTTCGTCACCAAGCCCTTCATGCCGGCGAGCGAGCGAACCTGAGTCATGTTTCCGGCTGCGCCGGACTTCACGATCATCGGGATCGGGTTGTCGTCGGGGAAGTGGGCCTCCATGGCCTTACCGACCTGCTCGGTCGCGTCCTGCCAGATCTTGACCAGTGCGGAGTTGCGCTCGACCTTGTCGAGTGCGCCACGCTGGTACTTCTTCTCGATCTGATCGGCCTGAGCCTCGAAGGTCTCCATGATCTGCGGCTTCTCCGGCGGCACGAGGACGTCGGAGATCGAGATGGTGACACCCGAACGCGTGGCCCAGTAGAAGCCTGCGTCCTTGAGTTTGTCGACGGTCTGCGCGACGACGATCATCGGGTAACGCTCGGCGAGATCGTTGATGATGGTCGACTGACGCTTCTTCGGCATCTGCTCGTTGACGAACGGGTAGTCCGCCGGAAGCAGCTCGTTGAAGAGCACGCGTCCCAGAGTGGTCTCCGCGGTCCATGCATCGCCGCGGTTCCAGCCCTCGGGGAACAACTCGTTCTCGATGTCACGCGGCGGGCGCTGCGTGGTGAGACGAACCCGAATCTGCGACTGCACGGTCAGCGATCCACGATCGACGGCCATCTGAGCCTCGGCCGGGGAGGAGTACGCCCCGAACTCGGCCTGATCGGTCGATGCGTCGACGCGCTCGCCGACAGCACCGGCATCGAGACGTGTCAGGTGGTACAGACCCGTCACCATGTCCAGACGCGGCATGGCGAGCGGACGGCCCGATGCCGGCGAGAGGATGTTGTTCGACGACAGCATCAGCACGCGTGCCTCGGCCTGAGCCTCGGCGGACAGCGGGAGGTGGACAGCCATCTGGTCACCGTCGAAGTCGGCGTTGAACGCCTCACACACGAGCGGGTGCAGCTGGATGGCCTTGCCTTCGACGAGCTGCGGCTCGAACGCCTGGATGCCCAACCGGTGCAGGGTGGGTGCACGGTTCAGCAGCACGGGGTGCTCGGCGATGACCTCTTCGAGAACGTCCCACACCTGCGGACGCTGACGCTCGACCATGCGCTTGGCCGACTTGATGTTCTGCGCGTGGTTCAGATCCACCAGACGCTTCATCACGAACGGCTTGAACAGCTCGAGTGCCATCAGCTTCGGCAGACCACACTGGTGCAGCTTGAGCTGCGGGCCGACGACGATGACCGAACGGCCCGAGTAGTCGACGCGCTTGCCGAGGAGGTTCTGACGGAATCGTCCCTGCTTGCCCTTGAGCAAGTCGGAGAGCGACTTCAGCGGACGGTTACCCGGTCCGGTGACCGGACGTCCACGACGGCCGTTGTCGAACAGGGCGTCGACCGACTCCTGCAGCATCCGCTTCTCGTTGTTGACGATGATCTCGGGAGCACCGAGATCGATCAGACGCTTGAGGCGGTTGTTGCGGTTGATGACGCGGCGGTACAGGTCGTTGAGGTCGGACGTCGCGAAACGGCCACCGTCGAGCTGCACCATCGGACGAAGCTCCGGCGGGATGACCGGGACAGCGTCGAGAACCATGCCCATCGGCGAGTTACGGCCGGCCTGGAACGCAGCGACGACCTTCAGACGCTTGAGCGCGCGCAGCTTCTTCTGACCCTTGCCACTGCGGATGGTCTCGCGAAGAGATTCCGCCTCGGCATCGATGTCGAAGGTCTGCATGAGCTTCTGGATCGACTCGGCACCCATGGCACCGGTGAAGTACTCGCCGTACCGGTCGATGAGCTCGCGGTAGATGAGCTCGTCGACGATGAGCTGCTTGGGAGCAAGCTTGGTGAACGTGGTCCAGATCTCTTCGAGACGATCGAGCTCACGCTGCGCGCGGTCACGGAGCTGACGCATCTCGCGCTCGCCGCCGTCCTTGACCTTGCGACGCACGTCGGACTTGGCACCCTCGGCTTCGAGCTCGGCGATGTCGGCTTCGAGCTTCTGCGCACGAGCCTCGAGATCGGCGTCGCGCTGATCTGCGACAGCCTTCTTCTCGACCTCCATCTCGGCCTCGAGCGTCGAGAGCTCGTTGTGACGGAGCTCGTCGTCGACCGTGGTGATGACGTAGGCAGCGAAGTAGATGATCTTCTCGAGATCCTTCGGAGCCAGGTCGAGCAGGTAGCCCAGACGCGACGGCACACCCTTGAAGTACCAGATGTGCGTGACCGGAGCGGCCAGTTCGATGTGGCCCATGCGCTCACGACGCACCTTGGCGCGAGTGACCTCGACGCCACAACGCTCACAGATGATGCCCTTGAAGCGGACGCGCTTGTACTTGCCGCAGTAGCACTCCCAGTCCCGGGTGGGGCCGAAGATCTTCTCGCAGAAGAGGCCGTCCTTCTCGGGCTTGAGCGTGCGGTAGTTGATGGTCTCCGGCTTCTTGACCTCGCCGTAGGACCACTGACGGATGTCGTCCGCAGTGGCAAGGCCAATGCGAAGTTCATCGAAGAAGTTGACGTCGAGCACGTAACTTCCTTTCCCCGTTATGGGTGTTGTGCTGGAAGAGCAAATGAGAGAAACGCCTCCGGGCCTGCAGTGACGCAGGCCCGGAGACCACAGAACTACTGAGCGAGGTCGTCGACCGTGGCAGCTTCGTTGCGGGAGAGGTTGATTCCCAGGTTGGCTGCGGCACGCTCGAGGTCTTCGTCGTCACCGTCGGCCATCGTGATGGCAGCGCCGTCCGAGGACAGCACCTCCACGTTGAGGCACAGCGACTGGAGCTCCTTGAGGAGCACCTTGAAGGACTCGGGGATACCGGGCTCGGGAATGTTCTCGCCCTTGACGATCGCCTCGTACACCTTCACGCGGCCGACAACGTCGTCCGACTTGATGGTGAGAAGCTCCTGCAGCGTGTACGCGGCACCGTAGGCCTGCATGGCCCAGCACTCCATCTCACCGAAGCGCTGTCCACCGAACTGAGCCTTACCACCGAGGGGCTGCTGAGTGATCATCGAGTACGGCCCGGTCGAACGAGCGTGGATCTTGTCGTCGACCAAGTGGTGCAGCTTGATGATGTACATGTAGCCCACCGACACCGGGTACGGGAACGGCTCGCCGGAGCGGCCGTCGAACAACGTGGCCTTTCCGTCGGATCCGACCATCTGCTCGCCGTCGCGGTTGGGAATCGTGCTCTCCAGCAGGCCGGCGAGCTGATTCTCCTTGGCACCGTCGAACACCGGGGTGGCGATGTTGCTGTCGGCCGGAGCCGCCAGCATCTCCTCGGGCAGACGTTCGGCCCAATCGGGCTTGCTGCCGTCCGCGGCGATCTGCACGTTCCAACCGGTCTTGCCGATCCAACCCAGGTGGGTTTCGAGGACCTGACCGATGTTCATACGACGCGGAACACCGTGGGTGTTGAGGATGATGTCGATCGGGGTGCCGTCGGGCAGGAACGGCATGTCCTCCTGCGGGAGGATCTTGCCGATGACGCCCTTGTTGCCGTGACGGCCGGCGAGCTTGTCGCCGTCCTGGATCTTGCGCTTCTGAGCCACGTAGACGCGGACCAACTCGTTGACGCCGGGAGGCAGATCGTCGTCGTCGTCGCGCGAGAAGACGCGGATACCGATGACCTTTCCGTTCTCGCCGTGCGGAACCTTGAGCGAGGTGTCGCGAACTTCGCGAGCCTTCTCACCGAAGATGGCGCGCAGCAGGCGCTCTTCGGGGGTCAGCTCGGTCTCGCCCTTCGGCGTGACCTTTCCGACCAGCACGTCGCCGTCACGAACCTCGGCACCGATACGGATGATGCCGCGCTCGTCGAGGTCCGCGAGGACCTCGTCGGAGACGTTCGGGATGTCGCGAGTGATCTCTTCGGCACCGAGCTTGGTGTCGCGAGCATCGATCTCGTGCTCCTCGATGTGGATCGAGGTGAGAACGTCCTCTTCCACGAGGCGCTGCGACAGGATGATCGCGTCCTCGTAGTTGTGGCCCTCCCACGGCATGATCGCCAGCAGCAAGTTCTTGCCGAGAGCCATCTCACCGTTCTCGGTGCAGGGGCCGTCGGCGAGGACCTGGCCGGACTCGACGCGCTGTCCCTCGTCCACGATCGGACGCTGGTTGGCGCAGGTGCCCTGGTTGGAACGCGCGAACTTGCGCATCCGGTAGGTCTTGCGCGATCCGTCGTCGGCCATGACCGTGACGTAGTCGGCAGAGACCTCTTCGACGACACCGGTCTTCTCGGTGATGACGACGTCACCGGCGTCGACAGCGGCACGCAGCTCCATGCCGGTACCGACGATCGGAGCCTCGCTGCGGACCAGCGGGACAGCCTGACGCTGCATGTTCGCGCCCATCAGGGCACGGTTGGCATCGTCGTGCTCGAGGAACGGAATCATCGCGGTGGCGACGGACACCATCTGACGAGGCGAGACGTCCATGTAATCGATGTCGTCGGACGAGACGAACTCGACCTCTCCACCCTTACGACGAACGAGAATCTTGTCCTCGATGAAGTGACCCGAATCGTCGACCGGGGAGTTCGCCTGCGCGAGCGTGTGGCGATCCTCCTCGTCGGCGGTCAGGTAATCGACCTCGTCGGTGACCTTGCCGTCGACGACCTTGCGGTACGGGGTCTCGATGAAGCCGAACGGGTTGACGCGTGCGTACACCGAGAGCGAACCGATCAGGCCGATGTTCGGGCCTTCCGGGGTCTCGATGGGGCACATGCGGCCGTAGTGCGAGGGGTGCACGTCGCGGACCTCGAGGCCGGCGCGCTCACGAGAGAGACCGCCGGGTCCCAGTGCCGACAGGCGACGCTTGTGCGTCAGACCCGACAGCGGGTTGTTCTGGTCCATGAACTGCGAGAGCTGGGAGGTTCCGAAGAACTCCTTGATCGCAGCGACGACGGGACGGATGTTGATCAGGGTCTGCGGCGTGATCGCCTCGACGTCCTGAGTCGTCATACGTTCGCGCACGACGCGCTCCATGCGGGACAGGCCCACGCGGATCTGGTTCTGGATGAGTTCGCCCACGGTGCGCAGACGACGGTTGCCGAAGTGGTCGATGTCGTCGACCTCGACCGGAACCTCGACGCCGTCGGGTGCGGTCATCGAGGTCTCACCTGCGTGCAGACGCACGAGGTACTCGATGGTCGCGACGATGTCTTCCTCGGTGAGGGTCGACGCCACGATGGGCTGACCCGAGTTGAGGCCGAGCTTCTTGTTGATCTTGTAGCGACCCACGCGAGCGAGGTCGTAGCGCTTGTCCTTGAAGAACAGGTTCTCCAGCAGGGTCTGCGCCGACTCCTTGGTCGGCGGCTCGCCCGGACGCAGCTTGCGGTAGATGTCGAGGAGAGCCTCGTCGGTACCGGCGGTGTTGTCCTTCTCCAGCGTGGCCATGAGGATCTCGGAGAAGCCGAAGCGCTCCGTGATCTGCTCGGTGGACCAGCCGAGAGCCTTCAGCAGCACCGTGACGGGCTGACGACGCTTGCGGTCGATGCGGACACCGACGGTGTCGCGCTTGTCGACGTCGAACTCGAGCCAAGCACCGCGGCCGGGGATGACCTTGACGCTGTGCAGGTCCTTCTCGGTGGTCTTGTCGATCGAGTGATCGAAGTAGACGCCCGGAGAACGCACCAGCTGCGAGACGACGACGCGCTCGGTGCCGTTGATGATGAAGGTGCCCTTGTCGGTCATCATCGGGAAATCACCCATGAAGACCGTCTGGCTCTTGATCTCGCCGGTGTTGTTGTTGATGAACTCGGCGGTGACGAACAGCGGAGCCGCGTACGTCATGTCCTTGTCCTTGCACTCATCGGTCGAGGCCTTGACCTCGTCGAATCGTGGGTCGGAGAAGGAGAGCGACATCGAGCCCGAGAAGTCCTCGATCGGAGAGAGCTCGGTCAGGATGTCCTCGAGTCCGCCGGAGACACCACTGTCTCCACGGGCGGCGGCACGGTCGCGCCAACTCTGCGCACCTACCAGCCACTCGAACGAGTCCGTCTGTACATCGAGGAGACCGGGTACCTCCAACGGCTCGCGAATGTTCGCGAACGAAACCCTCCTCGGGGCTCCCGGTGTTCCGACAACTGCCTTGGTCTGGCTAGAGACTGCCAAGATGCGTCCTTCCAGCACCTCACGCGGGTCGCGCCGTTCTGTCAACCGAAACGACATGGCGACCGCCGCTGTATCTGTTTGCTATATGTGGGGCGAATTTCGGCTGGTCGCAACCAGACCGAATCCCCATCACAGCGGCCCGAAAACGTGCTTTCGGGAAACAGCGATCGAGAGGTGGACAGGAGGCAGCCAGCGCAACGTCCAAAGGTACCCCAAATGTGCGCAAGGCGCAACGGGGGCATCAAAAGTAACACCCGAGGTCCGTTCTCGCACCGAGTCGAGGAAAGCGTGTCGCCACGCCGTCTCGAACAGGTGTGCGCCCGATACCGCAAGGGGGTGCTCCTGACGACAAGAGTGAACCTTGCGCCTCCCTTCGTCAAGAGGTCCGCGGGAAACCGGCGCATCGACCCCGCCCGAGGCGACCGATGTGACGACTGGCACAGACGCGATTCTGTCGGTCCTCCCCGACCGACACGGAAGCTGATCACCCCTGCAGTTCACTCGAGCTGTTCGCCTCTGCCGTTCATCCCGCCGATCGCGGCGACCCGGACGAATCGCTACCGAGGGATCTGCTGATCGACATTCGTCGGATCGGGGCTCCGGCGACTGCGACCCGAGCCGAGTTGCGGACCGCGATTCCGCGTGAGCTTCCAGATCTTTCGCGGCAATCACGAAAGATATTGGTGGAACACGCATTTCATTTGCAACGACAACGGTCGAGTCGTGATCGACCATGCAGACCGACCCGATCGACGCAACCCCTCGGTTGCTATGGAAATCCGGCCCGCGGTCTGATTGTATTCACTTTGTCGCAACGGGGGTCGTCGACGAGGGGGGTTCGATTCGTCGACGCGCGTCTTTTCTTTTGCGCAACAAACGCATTCGCACAACACAACTCTTTGTCTCTCGGGGGGACAGCATGGTCGCGGTGGCAATGGTCGGAATCGGATGCAGATTCCCAGGCGGGGTACACGATGGCCCCAGCTTCTGGAAGTTCATGCTCGACAAGGGCGACGGCATCGTCGACATACCTGCGGATCGGTGGAACGCGGATCGCTTCTACGACCCCAATCCCGACGCGCCGGGACGCGCCTACACCCGACGCGGCGGATTCCTGACCCAGTCGCTGTGGGACTTCGACCCCGAATTCTTCGGAATGTCGCCTCGCGAGGCCTCGGTGACCGACCCTCAGCAACGTCTCCTACTCGAAGTCGCCTGGGAAGCGCTCGACGACGCCGGGCACGCAGGCCGGGTCAGCGGGCAACCGATCGGAGTGTTCGTCGGCGGATTCACCAACGACTCGGCCGGGCTGCGCGCATCCAGTTCCGCACGCGCCCAGATCAATTCGCACAGCGCCACCAGTTCCTCGCATACGTTGCTCTCCAACCGCATCTCGTTCGCGCTCGATCTCGTCGGACCGTCCATGACGATCGACACCGCATGCTCGTCGTCCCTCGTCGCCGTCCACCAGGCCGTCCGAGCACTCGAGCGCGGCGAATGCACCATGGCCCTGGTCGGCGGAGCCAATGCGATGTTCCGCCCCGAGACGTTCGTCTCGATGTGCAAGGGCAGGTTTCTCTCGTTCGACGGCCGATCGAAGTCCTTCGACGCCGCCGCCGACGGATACGGCCGCGGCGAAGGCGCGGGCATGGTGCTGCTCCGCCCCCTGGCGGATGCGATCGCGGACGGGGACCGGATCTATTCGGTGATTCGAGGTTCCGGCGTGAACCAGGACGGGCGCACCATCGCCATTCCCGTCCCCAATCCCGTCTCGCAACACGCACTCGCCACCCGAGTGTGCGCGGAAGCAGGAATCGAACCCGGACGGGTCGGCTACGTCGAAGCGCACGGCACGGGAACCGCAGTAGGAGACCCACTCGAACTCGAGGCGCTCGGCGGAGCCTACGGCGTGGTCGACGGACGCGAGAGCCCGCTGGTGGTCGGTTCCATCAAAGCCGCGATCGGGCATACGGAAGCGGCCGCGGGCATCGCCGGCCTCATCAAATCGGCATTGACGCTGCACCATCGGACCATCGTGCCGCAGGCGTGGCTGCACACGCTCAATCCGGCAATCCCGTTCGACGAGCTGAACATTCGCATTCCGGTGGCCGTGGAACCCTTCGCCGATGCAGACCCGTACGTGGCCATCAACGGCTTCGGATACGGCGGTACCAACGCGCACGTCGTGATGTCTGCGGCACCGGCCCAGCCCGACGCGCCGGCCACCGGACCTGCGAACGACACCGTCGAACTTCGGCTGTTCCCCGTCTCCGGACGGACCGACACGGCCGCACGTGCGTCCGCCGCGGCATTCGGAACCACGGTGCAGGATCTGATCGATTCCGGCCGCGCGGACGAACTACCTGCGCTCACCTCGGCCGCGTGGTCGCGTCGAGCCCACCACCCTGTCCGGGCCGCACTCCCCTACACCGATGCAGACGACTTGCTCGGCGCCCTGGTCTCGTTCGCGGGCGGCAGTGGGTCGACCGCCCACACCGTCGTCGGCCACAGCGCGGCGCCGGTGTTCGTCTTCAGCGGCATGGGCCCGCAGTGGTGGGCCATGGCCCGCGAACTGCTGCTCGCGGACGGCGAATTCGCCCGTGTCGCACGGCTCGTCGATGCTGCGTTCGTCGACATCGCCGGTTGGTCGATCATCGAGGAACTGACCCGGGACGAGGACGTATCCCGGGTCACCGATACCTCGATCGCGCAACCGGCGAACTTCCTCGTCCAGGTCGCTCTCGTCGCCGAGCTCGGTTCCCTCGGGATAGCACCGACCACGGTCGTCGGACACAGCGTCGGCGAGGTCAGCGCCGCCTACATCAGCGGAGCACTGAGCCTGCACGACGCCCTGCTCGTCAGCTACCACCGCGCCCGATTGCAGGCCACCACCGCAGGCTCCGGCGGCATGCTGGCCGTCGGATTGTCCGAGAACGATGCCATGGCCCGGATCCAGGAGCACGGCGTGTCCGCGGAGATCTCGGTGGCCGCGATCAACAGCCCGACCGCGGTCACGTTGGCAGGCGACACGGCAACCTTGGCAGCATTCGCCGAGACACTCACCGGCAGCGGCGTTTTTGCCAAGATGCTGCACGTCGAGGTGCCGTACCACAGCCACCTCATGGATCCCATTCTGGCGCAGATCGATTCGGCCCTGCACACCATAGATGCACAGGTCCCTGGTCTCGCGCTGTACTCGACGGTCACGGCAGAGCGAGTCACCGGCGCAGAATGGAACTCGAGCTACTGGTGCGACAACGTTCGACGCCCGGTGCGTTTCGCCGACACGATGGCCGCTCTCATCGCCGACGGCCACCGCGTCTTCCTCGAAGTCGGCCCCCATCCGGTGCTCTCGGGCAACATCAGGGAAATCCTGATCCGAGCCGGCGAGACCGGAACATCGATCGGAACGCTGGTCCGTGGGGCGGACGACCGATCGAGCCTGACGTCCGCAATCCAGGGTCTCTACGCGAGCGGTTCCTTCGACGGACCGGCAGCCGTATCGCCGCACACAGAGCTGCCCGCATACCCGTGGCAACGCACACGCTGCTGGTCCGAGCCCGAATCCTCGATTCTCGACAGGTTCGGTGCCCCCGACACCTACCCCCTGCTCGGCGAACGTTCCGACGAGGCCGGTTCCCACTGGAGCGTCGAACTGGCCGTTGCCCAACTGCCGTGGCTGCACGACCACGTCGTCGACGGTCTCGTGCTGCTACCCGGTACCGCATACCTCGACGCCGCACTGAGCGCCGCGGCCGCGCGGACCGGACATCCAGAGGTCGCAGCCGAGAACGTGGAGTTCGTCGCCCCGTTGGTGATCGACGCCGACGACGTTCCCGTTCTGCAGATCTCGGTGGAGGACTCGACGAGAAGATTCGTGCTGCGCTCGCGGCCGGCGGCCGACACCCAATGGACCGTCAACGCCACGGGCCGCCTCGTGGAGGGGCGATTCGACGCCCCGTTCGTCGCCGCTGAGATCTCCGATGCCGCCGTCGAGATCACCGGAGACGCGCTGTATCCGCTGCTCGCCGCGGCCGGGTTGCACTACGGACCGGCCTTCCAGGGCATCGTCTCCGCCCGAATCGACACCGACACAGTCGTCGCTGTCATCGACGCCGGCCGTCACTCCGGCTCCCGTCACCTGGTGCATCCCGCGGTACTGGACACCGCGCTGCAATGCGTCGCTGCACTGGCCGGAACTGCTGCACTGGCTGGAACAGCGCTGGGTTCGTCGGCTGCCGCCGGGGACCGCAGCGGCGCAGTGGTTCCGGCCACCATCGCGTCCGTCCGCAGGTACGGACCGATTCCCGACCATGCCGTCGTCGTGGTGCGGCGGACGGGATCCGACCCGATGCGAGCCGACATCACGGTGACCGACGACGAGGGCCGGGCCGCGGTCGCGTTGGGCGGCGTCGAGTTCAAACCGATTGCGCCGCCGCAGTCGCTGCACACCGAACTGGACCGGTTGTTCTACGAACCGGTGTGGGAATTGCGGGACAACCGCGATGCTCCGATGCCCGCAGCAGACACCGATCGCGACTTCGCTCTGGTCGTCGTGCTGGGCGACGCCGCAGCCGACAGCCGAGCACACACGCGCGCCGAGGCCATCGCCCGCGCCCGCCGAACGTCGGTGGTGTTGGCGCAGAACACCTTCGACGCCACCGACCTGACCAGAATCCTGCGTACCGGCCTCGAGGCCGACGGTGTCGACCGCGCCACCGTCGTCGCCGTCGCCGGCGAGTTCGCAGACCCGGCGTCGGCCGTGCACGCCCTGACCACCATCGCACGCACCGTGCAGAACGCGCTGTACGGCGACTCGAACGGGCCGGCCTCCGAGCCGGGGTCCGTCACCGCGGTGATCGTGACCGAGAAGGCCTTCTGCATGCCGGGCGATCCCGCCGGCGCGCACCTGACCCACTCCGGCCTCGTCGGTGCCCGACGGTCACTGCGCAACGAACAATCCCCCGCGGCGTGGCGCCTGGTGGACACCGAAGCCGACACCGACGTCGAGCAGGTGGTGACCGAGACGATCGCGTTCGGGCCCTACGCAGGCGACGATGCCGACGAGGTGGCTCTGCGCCAGGGTTCTCGATGGGCGGTGAGGCTGCGCAGCAATTTGCGTGACCACCTGGCGCTACGCGATACACCCGCCCCGCTACTGGACCGGGAGGCGTCCTTCGCGATCGAGGCTCCGGCATCGAAGATGTTGTCCGATATCGCCTTTCGCGCGACAGCGCGCATGGAGCCCGGCCCCGGCCAGATCGAGGTTCAGGTCCGCGCAATCGACATCAACTACAAGGACCCGCTCAAGGTCATGGGAGTGCTGACCGAGCGCGAACTCGCGGGCACCTACTTCGGCACGACACTCGGACTCGGCGGACTCGGTGTCGTGACGCGCGTCGGACCGGATGTGGACGGCATCGCACCGGGCGATCACATCGGCTTGTGCTCACGAAACATCATGGCGCGCTTCGTCACCCTGGACGCCGACGAAGGGGGCTCGGCGAAGGTACCGTCCGACTGGGAGTTCGGGTGGTGCTCGTCGATCCTGCCGCTGATGTGCGCGCGATTCGGCCGACTCGATCTCGCCCGAGTTCGACCCGGCGAGACCGTCCTGATCCACGGTGCCGCGGGCGGACTGGGATTGGCCGCAATCCAGGTCGCCCGCGGGCTCGGAGCAGTGGTGATCGCGACCGCAGGAACCGAGGAGCGGCGGGCAGTCGCAACCGAGGCCGGTGCTCACCACGTGCTCGCGTCCAGATCACTGAACTTCGCCGACGACATTCGTGTGCTGACCGACGGACGAGGCGTCGACGTCGTCTACAACTCCTCGCCGGGTGAGATCATGGCCCAGAACCTGCATGTGGCAGCGGAATTCGGCCGCATCGTCGAGCTGGGGAAAGCCGACATCTACTTCGGCGGCGTGCTGGACCTCGCCCCGTTCGATCGCAATCTCACCTTCTTCGCCGTCGACATGGACCGAATGTTCGAGTTCAAGCCGGCTCTGGCGCGGCAGGTCACCGAGGCCGTCATCGCGGGGTTGGTGGACCGCACGTACACACCGCTGCCGTACACGACGTACCCGCTCGCTCGCGTCGCCGACGCGTTCGACGCTGTCGTGCGCTCCACTCACACCGGCCGCGTCGTACTGTCCTTCGACGACGACATGCCCTCGGTCCGCCCCGAGGTCCCGACCGTACGCATCGATCCCACGGCCGCCTACATCGTCACCGGCGGATTCGGCGCGTTCGGAATGGCGATCGCGCGCTGGCTCGTCGCAGAGGGCGCACGACACCTCGTACTCGTCGGGCGCAGCGGAGCAACCACAGAGACCGCCATCGCGGGAGTCGCCGCATTCGAGGCAGCCGGAGTACGAGTGGTCGCCGAACGCGTGGACATCTCGCACTACGACGCAGTGGCCGAACTGATCGGACACACCGTCGCCGACGCCCCGCTCGGCGGAGTGTTCCACACCGCAGGGGTGGTGGACAACCTGCCGGTCGCGAACATCACCGAACAGTCCGTTCGAGAAGTGTTCGCGCCCAAAGTAACCGGCGCACTGAATCTCGATCGCGCACTCGACGTCGCCGGAATCGATCCTGCGATCTTCGTCCTGTTCTCCTCGATGAGCAGCCTCAGCGGTGGCACCCCGCAGGTGTCCTATTCCGCCGCGAACTCCGTGCTCGACGCACTCGCCTGGTCCCGGCGTGCCCACGGCAAGTCGGCATTGACGGTCAGTTGGGGCGCGCTGAGCGGAGGGGGCATGGCGGAAACTGCGGAGGAGGTGGTGCGATACCTCGACATGCTCGGCTTCCGCAATGTCGACATGGACGCAGCAGCCCGCTATCTGGGCGAATGCCTGACGCTGGACCTTCCGCACGTGGCCGTCGTCGGAATCGACTGGGAACAATGGGGTATCGCCAACCCCGCGTCCGCGCACATCCCACGCTTCGCAGCGCACATCGCCGCAGCGAGTACCGGAGGGTCGGGCGTCACCGCACTGCACGCCGAAATACTCGCGCTGCCCGAGGACCAACGCGCGGACGTGTTGACGTTCGTTCTGGCCGAGCAGCTCGCAGCCGTCATGGGCATCGATCCGGATGCAGTCGACACCTCGACACCGTTACCGGAACTGGGCCTCGACTCACTGATGGCAGTCGAATTCGCCGCTCGGGTCGGCAAATCCGTGGGTCTCGAAATGTCGGTGCTCGAGTTCGGGCGTGGTCAGGGCCTTGCCGCGATCGGAGCGAAACTCGCTGCGAGCATCACCAGGAATGCCGCCGCGGGTAACGCCGCATCCACCGTGCCCCCGTCCGCCCCTCTGGAAGCGGTCGCACCATGAGCGTCGATTCACGAGAGATCGCTCGCAGGCTGCTCGCCCGCGGCGGGTACTCCACGGTGAACGTGGACACCGGCCCCGAGTCGATCGGCCGTGGACCCACTGCCGCCGAACCTGCCGCCGCCGGGCACGGTAAGGGGCAGCGAAGCGGGTCTCTGGCCGATCATCCCGACGTCGCGGCGACCACCGCGCAATTCGACGGAGTCGACCGGATGTTCGCGGAACTCGGTGTGCCCAACCCGCTGTACCTGCCGCACGACGGCACGGCCGGAGCGACCATCCGACAGCTCGACCGCGACATGATCAATTTCGGCAGCTTCAACTACCTGGGCCTGAGCTCGGACCGGCGCGTGATGGACGCAGCCAAGGACGCGATCGATCGTTACGGAACCTCGGTGTCCGGCAGCCGCATCGTGAGCGGCCAGATTCCGCTCTACGAGGAGTTCGAGTCGGCGCTCGCCCGCATCTACGACGTCGACGACACGGTGATCACCGCAAGCGGGTACCTCACCAACGCCGCCGCGGTCGGCTACCTGCTGGGCAAAGGTGACCTGGCAGTGTGCGACACCCTGGTCCACAGCAGCATCGTCTCGGGGACCGAATGGGCAGGGTGTCGACGAGTGTTGTTCCGTCACAACGACCCCGATGCACTCGAGGCGATACTGAAGATGTCGCGCGGTAGTTTCGCACGCGCGATGGTGATCCTCGAAAGCCACTACAGCATGGACGGCGACGTCGCCGTACTCCCCGAGTTGATCGCCGTGGCCCGGCGTTACGACTGCGCCGTGATGGTCGACGAAGCACACGCGTTCGGCGTACTGGGTCAGCGCGGCCTCGGCATCCGCGAACTCTACGACCTGCCCGGCGACGCCGTCGACCTGTGGATGGGAACCATGTCCAAGGCCCTCGGCAGCGTCGGCGGGTTCCTGGCCGGCTCCCGCGAGCTGATCCGCGGATTCAAGTACTCCGCACCGGGATTGAGCATGTTCACGGCCGGACCCGCGCCGTCCGCAGTGGCAGCGGCGAACATGGCGCTGAACGTGCTCACCGCCGAACCGGACCGTGTCGAACGCCTGCGCGAGAACGGCCGCTATGCGTTCACCCGCGCACGCTCTCACGGGTTCGACACCGGGACCGCCGAGGGCACGTCCATTCTGCCGATCGTCATCGGCGACACCCAAGGAACCGTACTGGCCTGCGTCGCACTGTTGCACCAGGGCATCAACGTCAACGCCATCACCTATCCCTCGGTACCGGTGGGCCAGGAACGGCTTCGGTTCTTCCTCTCGAGCGAACACACGCACGCACAGATCGACGCCGCGTTGACCGCACTGGCGTCCTTCGTCGACGGCGTCGGCGCCCCGGGTGCGTCGTGACCACCGGCACCGGACCGGTCGACTTCGTCGTCGAACGTGCGCGGTGGGTACTGGTCACCGTGGTCGCGCTCGTGTTGGCCGCGGGTGCGTGGGGCATCGGTGTCGTCGACGAACTGAGCCTGGGCGGGTACACCGACCCGGCCAGTGAATCGGCCGAAGTGGACGCGTTGGTCGAATCGCGTTTCGGCCGAAAGGTTCCCGACGTCGCGGTGGTCTACACCCCGACGGACGGACGCTCGATCGACGACATCGGCGACACCGTTCTCGGTCGCCTCGACGACATCGACGACGGACTGCTCGCCCGCACTCCCATCACCTACTGGACCGTGCCGGACGCGTTCGCGTCGGGTCTGCGATCGTTCGACGGCCGGTCCGCACTCGCGGTCCTGACACTGACCGGCGACGAGGACCGACGCGTCAAGACCTACCGGGACCTGCGCGCGGATTTGACGATCGACGGCGCGACCGTGCAGTTCGGCGGCTTCTCGGCCATCGCCGACGCCTACAACGAGCAGGCGCGAGCGGATCTGGTGCGGGCCGAGACCATCACGTTCCCGATTCTGCTCGTCCTGTTGCTGCTGATCTTCGGCGGACTCGTCGCTGCCGCAACGCCGTTGGTCATCGGCGGCATGAGCGTCGTGGCATCGCTCGCCGTACTGCGAGCACTGAACGAGGTCACCGAAGTATCGGTGTTCGCCACCAATATCGCCTCGCTCGTCGGACTCGGGATGGCCGTCGACTACAGCCTGTTCGTCATCACGCGTTTCCGCGAGGAACTACGTGACGGCCGAGACCCGGCAGATGCGGTGCGCCGCACGATGTTCACCGCAGGCCGCACCGTGGCGTTCTCGGCCCTGTTGCTCGTATGTGGGTTCGTGGGCATGCTGATCTTCCCGCAGTCGATGATTCGGTCTCTCGGCTTCGGCGGCATGGCCGCGGTGGCCGTTGCTGCCGTCATCTCACTGACCGCACTGCCCGCAGCGCTCGCGATCCTCGGACACCGTATCGACTCGTGGAGTTGGCGCACAGGCGCTATCGACCGAGGCGACGCCCGCGCCCAACGGTTCTGGGGCACGGTCGCAGACCGCGTCATGCGCAGGCCGGTGCTTGTCGTCGTATCCATTTTCGCGATACTTGCACTGCTCAGTGCGCCGATTCTCGGTGCCCGGTTGGGCGATCTCGACCACACGGGCCTCCCTTCCGACGCGTCCGCGAAAATCGCCACCGAGAAGCTGTTCACCGAATTCCCGCTCGCGAACACCGGTGTCACCGTCCTCGTCGAATCCGACACCGACTCCCCACCGAGTCCCGCAGCGGTCGCCGAAGTGACCAGAGCGGTCGACGCGTCACTCGGTGTCGTTGCAGCAGTCCCCGGCCGAACCGTAGACAACCTGACCGTCGTCGATGCCATCATGAGCTCACCCGATCGCACGGCAGGTGCCCTGGAGACACTGGACTCCATCCGGTCGATCCCGGCCCCGACCGGGACGACACTGCGCGTGGGCGGCCGCACCGCGCAGAGCCAGGACGGCATGGACGCCATCTACGCGACGCTTCCGTGGATGCTGACCATCATGGTTCTCGCCACGTTCGTGATGACGACGGTGGCGTTCCGCTCGATCGTGCTCAGCGTCAAGGCAATTGCGATGGCATCGATCAGCCTCGGTGCCACCTTCGGAGTGCTCACCTGGATCTTCGTCGACGGCCACGGTGCCGAGTGGATCGGCGTCACCCCAGGGCCGTTGCAGTCGACGATGAGCATCCTCATCATGGCCGTGGTGTTCGGCCTGTCGACCGACTACGAGATCTTCCTGCTCTCCCGCATCGTCGAAGCACACGATTCAGGAGCCACCACCCGGGACGCCGTCCGCATCGGTGCCGCCCACACCGGACGCGTCGTCACGGCCGCCGCGCTACTGCTCATCACCGTCACCGCATTCTTCTCGCTGTCCGAACTCGCCATGATGCGGCTCGTGGGTATCGGCATCATCGTCGGTCTCGTCATCGACGCCACCATCGTGCGCATGATGCTGGTGCCCGCGCTCGTCGCGTCGATGGGCAACGCCAACTGGTGGCTGCGCCCCACCCCTGAGCGACCGCAGGCCACACCACGTCCGCACTCGCCCGCAGAGGAGACCAGCCGTGCCCATTGAGATCCGAACGGCCACCACAGCAGACATCACGGAGATGTCCGCGATGATGGCACGCGCCTTCCAGGACGACGACCCGGTCAGTGAATACTTCTTCCCGGACGCGTCCAGCCGCCCGAGCAAACAGCGGCGCATGATGGCCGCACTGATCCGCCACCGCTACATTCCCGCAGGTGGGGCCGACCTCGCCGTCGAGAACGGCCGCATCGTCGGAGTGTCACTGTGGCATCCACACGACGCCCCCGCGCCACCGTGGTGGCGGCAGCTGGTGTCCGGTCCACATCTGTTGTGGGCCATGGGTTCCGGCACCCGGGCCGGCATCGAGATGGATCGGCTCCTGACCGAGAACTCCCCCGCCCCCGACGCTGTGCTGTGGGTCTACCTCGGCGTCGAACCGTCCACACACCGATCCGGTGTCGGTGCTGCGCTGTCGGCCCACGTGCAGGCGCGCACCGATCGCGAGGGCCGACCTCTGTACGGAATCTGCAAGGAGGGCAACCTCGGATTCTGGACGGCGATGGGCTTTGTGCCATGGGGAACCGCCCGCATCGGCGCGGCGGGACCGGAGGTCCACCTGCTCTCGCGACCTCCGGCCCCGGTCACCTAGTGAGCGTCCTGACGCCACCGGGTGGCCTCGGCGAGCGTGAAGCCGTGAACGTCGGCCAGCGCACCCAACCGTTCGACATTCTCACCGTCCAGAGTGGTCCCGATGCTGCGCAGCGCGAATTCGCCCGACAATGCGATCAGCATCGTCTCGGCCATGCACGCGTACGTCAACCCCGGAGCCAACCCGTACGTCAAACCGAAATCCGAGCCCGACGGCACCCGCACGATTCCGCCGTCGAACACCGTCACGTCCGGCCGTTCACCGCGGACGTCCCGGCCGATGTTCGGCGGCTGCGCCACGTCGCAGACGATGGCCCCCTGCATCAGGTCCGTCGGATCGATCAACGACTGCGGAGCCGACGTCGCCGCGATGACGATCAACGAATCCCGCACAGCAGCAACAGGATCGGTGAAGAATTCGATGTGACGCGAACGGATCAGATCGTCGAGGTCGCCGGCGACCTCGGCGGCAGCCACCGCCAGGTCACCCGAACCCGAACCGGCACTCGCCACCATCTCCTGCGCCGCAGCCCACAACTTCGGCGCGATCACCGAGTTCTCGCCGCGCCTGCCCACCAACGCGATACTGCCGACCTCACCGGCCAATTGCTTGCCGATGGTCCGTCCGATCGCCCCACCCGCACCGAGAATCGTCACCCGAGCGCGAGCGACATCGATGCCCCGTTCCTGGCACACACGTCGGACGGCCCGCAGACTCGCGGCCGCGGTGAAGGTGTTGCCCGTCGTGATCGGCCGAGATGTCGCACCGAGACCCAGCCCGTTTCCGGTGATCACCGACGAGTACCCGCCGAGTCCGACCACGGTTGCCCCGCGCGAGATCGCGAGTTCGACGGCTCCGCCCACCACTGCCAGCGCACGCTCGGTCGGCAGCTGCAGCAGCTGCTGGGAGGTGTACGGCAGCCCGATCAGGTCGCCGTGCGCAGTTGCGTCTCCGAATCCGGACACCCGCCCGCTGCCGATGACGAACGAGGCCGGATCGAGCTCGGACGTCGACGCGGCGAATCGCTCCAGCAAGTCCTGTCTCTCGGCATTGTCGAACACCTCGAGCGCAGGATCGAACGCAGCGAAGAAGCCGAGATCGAGAGGATGGGCGATGAAGGCGAAGCGTCGATCGCCCGGCCGTACCGCAATGTCGGGAGTACGGCCCGGACGCAATGCCGTGAGCGCCGCGGGAGTGGCGACAGTCGGACGCCCGAGCAGATGCCCGAACAATCCGTCCATGTCCCCTTCGGCCGCGTAGCCGAGCGCGCGATCGAGGGCCGCGACCAGACGCGAGCATGCCGACGAGGAAACCGTCAACGGTGGTTCGATACGAATCACCCTGTTGCCGAACAGAGTCGGAGCCACGCGAATGCCCTCGACGTTGAGCAGATACGAGCAGATCACCGCGGACAGGTTGTGCTGATCCGCGATCGAACCGAGCAGAGACTGCCGTCCGACGAAGTTCACATCCGCGGTGAGTTCGATTCCCAGCAGTAATCCGCGACCACGTACCTCGGTGACCACCGAGGGATACTTCTCGGCCAGGCCGGCCAGATCGTTCTTCAACTGTCGTCCGAGCGCGGCAGCTCCGGTGACCACCGCGCAGTCGTCTCGGGTCAACTCCTCGAGGACGGCCAGACCGACCCGTGCGGCCAAGGCGTTGCCCGCGAACGTCGACGTGTGGCGAAGAGCGAAACTCTCCCCCACCAACTCCGGGCGGCACAGCACCGCGCCCACCGGCACGATCCCGCCGCCGAGCGCCTTCGCGAGAGTCAGAATGTCGGGAATCACGCCCTCGTGCTCCGCCGCGAACATCCGGCCGGTCCGGCCCAGTCCCGTCTGCACCTCGTCGAGCGCGAGCAACACACCGTGGCGGTTGCAGATCTCCTGGACCTGCCGCAAGTAGCCGTCGGGCGGGCACACCACGCCGCCCTCACCCTGAATCGGCTCGACGAGGAACACCGCATAGTGATCCGGCGCAGCCGCCAGAGCTGCCTCGAGTGCCTCTGCATCGCCGAACGCGATGTGGTCGAATCCCGATACCGGGGCCCCGAATCCACTCTGATACTTGATATTTCCCGTCGCCGACAGCGCCCCCAACGTCTTGCCGTGAAAACTGTTCCCGGTCGTCAGCACCCCGAGGCGGCCGGTATGGGCCCGCGCGATCTTCAGCGCCACCTCGGTCGCTTCGGTGCCACTGTTGACGAACGTCGTACGCGTCAATCCCTCGGGTGCGATTCTCCCCAGACGATCGGCCAGTTCACCTGCGGCGGTGAGCACCGAGGGCTGCACGAAGATGGGCTCGCCGCTGCACCGAACATCGTTGATCGCCTGCCAGATCGGCGTCGGCCCGTGCCCGAACGGCAGCGCCCCGTAGGCACCCGCGAAGTCCAGATACCGACGGCCCGCAGAATCGAACAGCACGGTGCCGTCGCCGCGGACGTACTCGCGATCGAGATTCAGTGCAGTCAGCAGTCGGTACAACTCGGGATTGACGCTGCCCGCAAATCCCGAGCGACCCGACCGCTCGGGTACTACAGATACATCGATTGTCGTGTCAGTCATGACCAGCATGCTCCGTTTTCATCGGATCCATCCCTGGCCGTCGAGCATCGAATGGTTGTCCCGAACAACCAGGGCTCGCCCCAAGCCAGGACGCAAACGCGATGGTAGACCTGGCCAGGGACACCGACGGTGACCGTGAAAACAACGAAAAGCCCCGTCCGAGCAGCGCTGACGCTGCATCGGACGGGGCCGAAGTATCGACCAGCCAGGGTCTACTGGTCGTCGATCGCCGACAACTTCCAGGTGCCGTCGATCTTCTCCATGTTGACCGTCAGAGGGCCTTCCGCACTGCCGGAGGCAACGCCGTTCTGAGTCGCGCTGATGTTGACGTTCGCGATCAGTTCGGCCTTGTCGTCCTCGAGTCGCGAGACGCCGATATCGGTGACCATTGCCTCGGTGCCGGTATCGGTTTGCACCACAGCAGATTTGGTGGTGTCGGCGGTGGAGTTGAACTCGTCGAGCATCGACTGATTGAGCACCGCCCGCGCCGCATCGAAATCTGCATCGATCGTCTCGGCCTTGTACGTGTACAGGGTCTGCAGAGCGTCGGTAGCTGCCGACGTCACCTCTTGCGTCGCCGAAGAATCCACCCACGCCTTGTTGTCGATCGTCGCGAACGGCTTGAATGCAGCGACGGCTGCGAAAGCACCGAGAACCACGGCGATGACCGCGACCACGATCACGTGCTTGAACCCGATACCCGACGCCGATTTCGGCGATTCGGTCGTCTCGGTCGAGGTCGAGGTGGGCGCGACCGGTTTCTTCAGCCCGGCCCTGGACGGGCGCGATCCCTGCTGCGTGTCTACGGGCTGCGTCTCGGCTGGCTGTGTCGTGGCCGGAGCTGTCGTGGCCGTATCCGTCTCGACCGGATCTGTCTTGTCCAGTCTGGGCTTCTCCGACGCGGGTGTGGTGCCGACGGCTGTCTCGGCAGCCGTTGTGTCGGGTGCCGTTGTCTCGGGTGCCGGTGCGTCGGTCTCGGCCGACGTGGGCTTGGCGGTGCCGGCTACCTTTCGCCGTACCTTGCTGGTGGTCGTGGGGGGAACGATCTTGCGACGCTGGGGAGGCACTGCAGAACTCCTTCGAGGCTTACTTCTGTACAGATGGACGACGGCGCTGCCGGCAAACTCAGTTGCCGCCGGTGTTCGGCTGGGGGGCCGGCGTCGCTTCCGTACTGGGGTCGACCGCGTTGGGGTCGGTGGGACCACCCGGTTCCGTCGGAATGACGGGATTGGTGTTCGGGTTGTCGAGAGAGATCCGCGAACCGATGGGATCGACCTTGTTGGTCTTCCACACCCCGTCTACGTCTTCCATGGCCATCCGCATGGTCAGCTTGCTGCGCTCCACCCGGTCGGGCCAGGTGGTGGTCGTGGCGATGACGACGAGCGCCGTTGCGGTGTTCTCGTCGGTGCTCAGCTCGGTGAGGGTGCCGTGCAGCACCTCGGCCTCGCTCTTGGCACCGGACTGACGAACCTGATCGGTGATTCCCGAACGGGTCTGCTCCAGATCGTTGAGCATCAGATCACCGGTGATCGAGGACTTCATGTTGTCGAACGACTGGTCGATGTTGGCTGCATCCACAGTGTTCAGGTTGACCGCAGCCTGCTGAGCGCCGGTGAGCGCCGCATCGCGGGTGTCGGCGGTGGGCTTCTCACTCAACAGCGCCGTGCCCCAGCCGTATCCGAAGAACACGGCCGCTGCGAGCGCCGCCACGGCAATCACCGTGACGACGGCCAACAGAATCTTTGCTGTCTTGCTTGACCCTGGAGTCGCGGGCGACTCCAGGGTTTCGGTGCTCGAGTTCACACTGTCACCCTACTACTCGGTAATATCCGGCCGAACCGCTCTCGGCCCGATAGTAGTGCTGAGCAGCAGTTCCTTCGGTCCCGCTACTTCGGCGTGACGCCGAGGAGCGGTGCCAACTGGGTGGCGATGGGGTTGAGGTTGAGCTTCTCGGGATCGACCTTGGGCTTGAGGTCCCACGGCTGCGGCACGTCCGGATCGGCGAACACGATTCGGTTCGCGCTACGGACACCGGTGACGCTGCCCTGCGGCGTCGCGCAGTTCGCGTCGAGGTTCAGTGGGTAGTTCTCCCGAGTCTCGTCGAAGTTCGGATTCTTCCGCTTCTCCTCGTCCAGGATGGCCTGGCTGCCCTCGTAGCCGACGGTGCACGGCGGCGGG
This sequence comes from Rhodococcus sp. 06-1474-1B, assembly GCF_002258885.1. Classification (NCBI taxonomy): domain Bacteria; kingdom Bacillati; phylum Actinomycetota; class Actinomycetes; order Mycobacteriales; family Nocardiaceae; genus Rhodococcus; species Rhodococcus sp. 06-1474-1B. The sequence goes on from NZ_NOYR01000021.1 coordinate 180,810, forward strand.
TTGTTGGTTTCGAGCAACAGACCCTGATGGATAGTGCCGTCGTTCGGGACGATGGTCGAGATACCGGCACCGAGTGCAGGCAGGAACGTCAGGAACGGACGGAGCGCGACCGTACGCGGCTCGGCCTGGGCCGCGACCAGGGCCAGATTGTTGATATCGGTCGTCAACGCCGGGCCTGCATCGGTGATGAGACCACCGACCTGGTCTCCGGCAGCAGTTCCGGTATCGATGAGACGACGGATATCGGGATCGCTCGACTTCAGCTGAGCCGTCACCTGATCCAGGCTCGTGCTGAATTCGCGAATCAGATCCGACTGCTCGGATTGAGTGTCGAGCACCGGCACCGCGTCACGAACCAGCGACAGAGTCTGCGGCAGAGCCTCGTTGGCCGACTCGGAGATGTTCCCGAGCGAATCGACCAGAGACTGCAGGTCGTTGCCCTTGCCGTCGAACGCGACACCGAGCTCGTTGACCACATTGGTCAACGTGTCCAGCGGCACCGACCTGACCAAGGTGTTCGTGTTCGCGAGCACGTCCTCCACCGGAACCGGCGTGGCGGTGTCGGCCTGTGCGATTTCCGAACCGTCCACCAGGAACGGACCCTGATCGGACTGCGGCTGCAGGTCGACGAACTGCTCGCCGATCGCGGAACGGTTCGCAACGACGGCCTTGGTGTCGGCCGGGATGTCGGGTCCACCGTTGTCGAGTTTGAGCGCCACCCGGACACCGTCCGACGTCAACTGCAGATCGCCGACGGTTCCGACCGGCACACCGCGGTACGTCACCTCGGCATTGGAGAAGATACCGCCGGAGTCGGCCAGGTTCAGTGCGACCTCGTACTGCCCGAACCCGAGCATGTTGTCCAGGCGGACGTACTTGCCACCGACGTAGATCAGCCCGAGCAGGGCGACCACGACGAACGCGACCAACTGAAAGCGAACGAGCTTCGATCTCACTGTCCAACTCCGAATCGTTCGAGCAGATCGGTCACGGGAGCCAACGGGTCGAACGGTGCAGGCTCGGCAGCACCGGCGGCCTCACCCGCAGGCGCACCCGGTCCGGGAACCGGCGACGGAATGATGGGCGGCAACGGCAGCAGCGAGATCGTCGGCCAGCCCGGACGCGGGCCGTTTCCGTTGTAGTACGGATTCGACGGATCCACGACCGGCAGCGTGTTGCCGTACTTCGGCTGGATGTAGACCGGATCGCCCTCTCCCACACCGAAGTTCCGCAGCGCCGTACCGATCGAGAGATCCAGCGAGAGGAACAGGTTGGCCGAGTTGCCCTCGATGATCTTCTCGGTGCCGTCCGCGAACGGCAGTGTCGGGATCACCGCGAGGGAGGTGACGACGTCGTCCGCGGAATCGGCAAGGGCCTGCAGCGTCGGACGCAGTGCACGCAGATCTGCGATCAGGTCGTCCTTGGAGCGATCGATGACATCGGTGCCGACGGCCCCGAGTCGATCGAGTGCCCCGAGCATCTCGGTGAGCTGCGGGCGTTGCTTCTCGAGAACTTCCGTCGCGATCGGCAGGTCTTTGAGAACTGCGTCGATCTTGTCGGTCTGCGAGTTGACGCGACCACTGAGAGTGTCGAGACCGTCGATGGCGCGGGTGATGTCGTCGCGCTGCTGATTGAGACCGTCGATCAACGTATTGGCCTGCTGCAGAAGCTCTTTGGTCTTGCCTTCGCGACCGTCGAACGCCGTGCTCAGCTCTTTGACGATCGGCGAGAGCTGCCCGACGCCGCCGCCGTTGAGCAGCAGCGACAGGGCACCGAGTACCTGCTCGATGTCGGTTGCATGGCGGGTGCGATCGAGCGGGATCGTGGCACCGTCCTGCAGACGTGCAGCCTCTTCGTCACCGGGAGGTGCGGAGAGCTGCACGAACTTCTCACCGAGCAGGTTGGTCTGCTGCACCGACGCGATCGCGTTGGCCGGCAGATCCACGTCGGAGTTCAGGATGACGTTGACATCGGCGGTCCACCCGTCGTTCGGCACCGAGATGGAGTCGACGCGACCGACGGGAACACCGTCGACCTTGACGGTCGACTGCGGCACCAGGTCCAGCACATCGTCGAACTGCACCGTCAGATTGAACGGGTTGTCGCCGACGTCGGCACCACCGGGCAGCGGGATGGCATAGATGCCGGCCGACGAGCACGCGCCGGCAGACAGCGCCACCACGCACAACCCGGCTCCGAGGGTCAACGAACGTTTCACGCGAGCTCGATTCCGATTCACAGAGGTCATCACTGTCCTCCCCCGATGAGCGACTGCTCGAGACCTGGCATGGTGGTGGACCCCAGTCTCGGCGAGACGTTGCCCGGCACGGTGCCCGGCACGGACACGTTCTGCTCGATGTCGTTGGTGAGAACCCCGAACGGCAACACAAGCCGATTCTGGTCGGCAAGAGGAGCCTGGATCATGGTGGTGATGTTGGCGCACTGATCGATGATCGGCTGAATCTGCGCACCGAGCGCCTCGAAACGCGGGTCACCGGGTACCAGCTTGCCGAGGTCGAGCAATCGGCAGACGGTTCCGAGCGGATCCTGGGTCTCGTTCTGCAGATTGGCACGCGTGGCCAGCGTGCCGGATTCTGCGTCGTAGGCGTTGACCAGGTTGCTGATGGCCAACGGCAGCAGCGTCAGAGTTTGCACGAGCTGCTCACGGTTGTCGGCGAGGGTCTGAGTGGGGACCACCAGACCGTTCGCTGCGGTGGTCAGCTCGGTCCGGTTGTCCGCCACGAACGTCGCCACGTCACCGAGGGACACCGAGAGCTGTTGCAGGGCGGCTCCCAAGTCCTCGCGCTGGCCCGACAGGAAACCCGTCAGATCGGCGAGCTGACTGTTGAAGTTGCGAACCTGCTGATCGTTGACGGCCAGCGCACTGACGAAGGTCTGCAGATTCTTGATCGTGTCGAAGACATCGGAGCGCGAGTCGCTCAACGTGCGGCCGGCAGCCGAGAGCTGAGTGATGCTGTTGCCCAACGCTTCCCCGTTGCCGTCGAGGTTCGCCGCACCGGTGTTCACGAGGTCGGTGAGAGCGCCGTCCTTGTTCGCGCCGTCCGGACCGAGAGCAGTGGACAGATCGTTGATCGACTTGTACAGCTCGTCGACCTCGACGGGAGTGGCAGTGCGATCACGGCCGATCGTCGTGCCGCTGGCCATGGTGTCGCCGCCGGTGTAGACGGGCGAGAGCTGGACGTAACGGTCGGCGACGAGCGACGGGGTGACCTGGACGGCCTTCGCGTCGGCCGGAATGTCGATGCCGCGATCGACTCGCATGACGACCTCGACGTCCTCACCCAACGGCGTGACCGATTCGACGGTACCCACCTTGACGCCGAGAACTCTGACCTCGGATCCCGAGTAGATGCCGATCGACTTGTCGAAGTAGGCGGTGATCTTGGTCGAACCGGCCCTGGTGAACAGCCACCAGCCGGCGACGGCCAGAACCAGCGCCACGATCACGACGACCGCGATCAGCGCGAGCTTGTTCTTGTTCCTCGGTGCTGCCTGAGTCTCTGTCATCAGTTCCCCGCCAACGTGTCGAGCGCGGGCTGGCGGTAACCAGGTATCAACGGAACTCCGGGTGGGGTGAGGTTGGCCAGAACGATGTCGAGCCATCGGCCGTTACCGGTCACGTTGGTGTAGAGCCGGATGAACGGCTCGTACAGCTTCAGCGCCCGGTCGAGATTGTCGTTGTTGCGTTGCAGGATGTCGATGACGCCGTTGAGCTGTTGCAACATCGGGTTGATGGTTGCCTCGTTGTCACGAACCAGACCCGTCAGCTCCTGAGACACTCGTTGAGTTCCGGTGAGCAGCTGCGAAATTGCCTGCTGACGATTGTTGAGCTCCTCGAGCAGTGGACCGGCATCGGTGATGAGCTTGTTGAACTGCTCGTTGCGGTCGGCCAGCACCTTGGAGGTCTCGCCGGTAGCTGCGAACAACTTCTTGAGTTCCTCGTCGCGGCTGGCCACCGTCTGCGACAACCGAGTCACGCCGTCGAGCGAGGCTCTGATGTTGGCCGGGGTCTCGGAGAACGCATCGGACAGCGTCCGCATGCTGGTGGCGAGCTGGTCGGTGTCGATGTCGTTGATCGTCGACGCCGCCGCCGAGAACGCGTCGATGACGTCGTACGGAGAGGTGGTGCGCGCCAACGGAATCGGATCTTTCGGGCTCAGGGTGTCCGAGCCACTCGGATCCAGTGCCAGGTACTTCTGCCCCAGCAGAGTCTTGATGGCGATGGCCGCTCGCGACTCGTTGCCGACCCAGGCGTCCTGCACCGTGAAGTCCACGAGCACCCGGTCGCCGTCGAGCCGCACGTCGGTGACCTTGCCGACCTTGACCCCCGCGATACGGACTTCGTTGGACGGCTTCAGACCTGCGGCTTCACTGAACTCCGCGGTGTACACCGAACCTGCACCGATGATCGGGAGACGGTCGAGGAAGAAGACCGACATCGTGGCGAGCAGGATGATCGCGATTCCCAGTGCCCCGATGGTGGCCGGACTACGTCGAGATGTCATTGCTTGATCCCCCCAGCTTTGCAGCGCTCTGCCGAGTTCGTGTACAGGGGCTGATTGACGGTCGGAAGCCCGGTCGGCAAATTCAGGTTCGGCGAATACCCCGGTCCGGCGACGATGTCGATACCGCAGAGGTAGAACGTGAACCAGGATCCCTGCTGAGCCGTACGAATCAGCTTGTCGAGCTTGACCGGCAGATTTCCGAGGACCGCGTCCACGTCGGCGCTGCGTCGATTGATGGTCTCCGACAACGTGTTCAGCGCTGTGACCGAACCCTGGATCGACGGCCGTGTCGGCTCGAGCAGGTCCGCGGTGGCGTTGGTCAGTCCGGCCAGCGAGGTCACGGCCGAGCCGACGACGTCGCGGTCGGCCGACAGGCCCGACACGAGCTGCTGAGTGTTGACGATGAGGCTGTCGAGCTGCCCGTCGTTCTGGTTGACCGTGGCGAGCACGTTGTTGAGGTTGGTGATGACCTGACCGATGACCTGATCCTTGTCGGCCACGGTGTTGGTCAGACTCGCAGTGTTCTTGACCAGTTCGTTGATGGTGCCCGATTCCCCCTGGAACACCTGGATGATCTGGTACGAGAGCTTGTTGACGTCATCTGCGCTGAGCGTGGTGAACAGCGGGCGGAATCCGTCGAACAGAGTCGTCAGGTTCACCGCGGGCTTGGTGCGCTCGAGAGGAATGGTCGCTCCCCCGGTGATCTTCTTGCCCTGATCGCCCGAACCCTGCTCGATGGCGATGTAGCGCTGACCGACCAGGTTGCGGAAGCGAATGGTGGCAGTCGAACTCGCCGGCAGCCAGTCGCGACTGCTCAGCGTGAAGTCGACCTTCGCCTCTCGTTCGTTGGCGATCTCGATCTTGTCGACCTGCCCGACGCGAACGCCGGCGATTCGGATCTCGTCACCCTCGTTGAGCGAGGTGACATCGGTGAACAAGGCCGAGAACTTGGTGCCGCCACCACCGCTCGAGTTCGCGATGGTGAAGGCCAGGGTGGCCGTGGCGATGATCGTGATCACGGCGAACACGACCAACTTGATGATCGGCGCGAGAAGGCCTCTCATGGCACGGTCACCTCCACTCCTCTCAATGCCGGTGCGCCGAGTGCGGCGGCCCACGACGGAACAGTCTCTGGTGCAACACCACTCGCTTGTCCGTAGATGACGGCAAGAGTGTCACGCTCGAAGTCCGAGCCCTCGTAGCTCGCGGGCTGCGCAGACGCGGAGACAGCGGGAACGATGGAACTCTGAGCCGACTTCGGTGGGCCCTGCCCGGGGATCTCCTGCGGGCCGGGATTACGGGTCGGTACCTGGTAGGACCCGTCGTTGACCGAACCTCCCGGGTACTGCGGGAAGAACTCTCCCGGTGCTGCCGGCTCGAAGCAGGTGGCTCCGCGGTCGTCGAACAGCCGTGGCTCGTCCTGGTTCGGCAAGTAACGGCCCTTCGGGTTGACGAACGATGCGGACACGTTGATTCCGGGGTACTCGTCGCCCTCACCGAGGACGATCTTGCCGCGCCTGGCACCTTCGGCGAACTGACTGAAGGTGCAGCCGAACGTCGGCGAGAACTCGGCCAGCAAATCGAGAGCCTCTCGCGAGTTCGAGGCGAGACCGATCAGATTCTCGGAGTTGACCTGCAAGAAATCGGCGGTCGTGTTCGATGCCGACGTCAGCGAGCCGTAGAGCGTCTCGAGGCTGGACTGCCGCTCGACGACCGTATTACCCGTCGTACGCAGGTTGTCCAGCGCCGAGATCAGCTCCGGTGCCGCGTCTGCGTAGGTCTGGGAGAAGTCGGCGAGACCCACCAGCGTCTGCTGGATGTTCGGCAGTTCGGTGTTGAGACCGGAAACGACATCGGTGAGGTCGTCGATGGTCTGTCCGAGCTGCTCGCCGCGTCCGCTCAGGCCTTGTGCCAGCGACCCGAGGGTATTGGCGAGGTCCTGCGGCGGGATGGCTTGCAGCAACGGCAGCAACCCGTCGAGCAGCTGCCCGACCTCGATCGCGTTGCCGCTGGTGTCCTGTCGAAGAACGGTGCCGTCGGAGATCGGCGACGCCGAATCGTTCTCGGGCACGATCAGCGAGACGTAGCGCTCGCCGAACAGGGTCTTCGGCAGCAGCCGCGCAGTGGCATTCGACGGGATCAGCGGAGCCTTGTCCGGATCGATGGCGAGCTGCGAGGTGACGACGCCGTCGACGGTCGACGCCGAGCGCACCTCGCCGACGATCATGCCGCGCACCTTCACATCTGCGTTCATCGGCAGAGCGTTGCCGACCGAGTCGGTTTCGAGGCTGACGTTGACGACCGATTTGAACGTCTTGTTGTAGGAGGTGATGCTCCATCCGAGAAACAGGATGAGTACCAAGAAGAACGCAAGTCCGAGCAGTACTCGCTTCAGTCGCGACGGCGAGTCGATCATCCGGCAACCCTCACTGTGGTGGTCGTGCCCCAGATCGCGAGGCTCAGGAAGAAGTCCAGTACCGCGATCGTGACGATCGCCGTACGTACTGCGCGACCCACCGCGACGCCGACGCCTGCCGGTCCGCCGGAGGCGTGGTAGCCGTAGTAGCAGTGGATCATGATCAGCACGAACGCGAAGATGAGCACCTTGAGGAAGGAATACAGCACATCTTCTGGAGGTAGGAACAAGTTGAAGTAGTGGTCGTACGAGCCGGACGACTGCCCGTTGAAGATCGTGCTGATTCCGCGGGAAGCGACGTACGAGGCAAGCAGACCGACGATGTAGAGCGGGATCACCGCGACGAATCCGGCGATCATGCGGGTGGTGACGAGGAACGGCACGCTGGGCACTGCCATGACTTCGAGTGCGTCGATCTCCTCCGAGATACGCATCGCGCCGAGCTGGGCGGTGAAACCACAACCGACGGTGGCGGACAGTGCAAGCCCGGCCACGATCGGTGCAATTTCACGGGTATTGACGTAGGCCGACAGAAAGCCGGTCAAGACCGAGCTGCCGAGCTGTTCCAGGGCGGCGTAACCCTGCAGACCGACGACGATGCCGGTGAAGCCGGACATCATCACGATGACACCGATGGTGCCGCCGATGACGGCGAGCGCGCCGCTGCCGAAGGTGACCTCCGCCAGCAGGCGAAGAACTTCCTTCTTGTAATGGACTGCGGTCTTGGGTATCCACCCGATGGCCCGCAGGTAGAACGACATCTGCTCGCCTGCGCGATCGAGCACGTTGAGCGGGGCATTGCCGACGCGCTTGACGCGCATCAGCGTGCGGTCACCGCGACCTCTGGCGATCGTCATCGCGGTTACGCTCCCTTCGCTGGTACGACCTGGAGGTAGACCAGGGTGAGAATGAGGTTGGCGAAGAACAGCAACAGGAACGTGATGACAACCGTCTGGTTCACAGCTTCACCGACGCCCTTGGGGCCGGGGTTGGGATTCAGGCCCTTGTACGACGCGATGATGCCGGCGATGAGACCGAAGATCGCCGCTTTCGCTTCTGCGACATACAGATCGGGCAGCTGAGCCAACGCGGAGAACGACGCCAGGTAGGCACCGGGGGTACCACCCTGCAGGATCACGTTGAAGAAGTAGCCACCGACGATGCCGACGACCGAGACGAGTCCGTTGAGCAGCAGCGCCACGAGGATCATGGCCAGCACTCGCGGAACGACGAGGCGGTGAACCGGATCGATTCCCAGTACCCGCATCGCGTCGATCTCCTCGCGAATGGTGCGAGAACCGAGGTCGGCGGTGACGGCAGAACCGGCCGCACCGGCCACCAAGAGGGCGGTCACGATCGGACTGCCCTGCTGGATGACGGCGAGCACGCTGGCAGCACCGGTGAACGATTCGGCACCGAGCTGCTTGATCAGCGAACCGGTCTGCAGCGATACGACCGCGCCGAACGGAATGGCGACCAGAGCCGTCGGCAGAATCGTCACGCTGGCGATGAACCAGGCCTGCTCGATGAACTCGCGGAACTGGAACGGCCTACGAAAGGTGTTTCGGACCACCTCGACGAACAGTTCGACGATATTGCCCGCTTGTGTCAGAGCGGCGTTCGCGGGCGCGAACGCGGACTTCTTCGATCCCCCCATGTCTGCTATTGACCCCGACCTTGTGTTGGAGCTTGGTAGCCCTGCTGATCATGTCCTTGGTCGTAGCCTTGTTGGCTGTACCCCTGTTGGTCGTAGCCCTGCTGGCCGTACCCCTGTTGGTCGTAGCCCTGCTGGTCGTAGCCCTGCTGGTCGTAACCCTGCTGGTCTGCGTACGCCGGGTAACGCTGCCCCGAGTCGGTGCTGTCGAGGCTCTCCTGGATCGCGACCTGAGCGCTGTGCGGCAGGGTGTGCATGATCTGGCGCACCCGCTCCTGCCTGCGTCCGACGGCTTGGCGCACCGGCGTACCCGGGGTGGCCTTCATCTGCGGCACGATGCCTTCGACGTCGTCGACGCCACCGGCGTGGTGACCGGCGTCGACCATGGCCTGCTCCTGCGCCATCTGCGCCTCGTCCTTCTCTTCCGACATTCCGATCGGCCCGATCATCGTGCCGTTCAGGAATTGCTTGACCACCGGCTCGTCACTGGTGAGCAGCACCTCACGGGGGCCGAACATGACCAGCTGACGACGGAACAGCATGCCGATGTTGTCGGGGACCGTTCGAGCCAGATTGATGTTGTGCGAGACGATGAGGATCGTGGCATCGATGTTGGCGTTGATGTCGATCAATGTCTGCGAAATGTACGTCGTACGAACAGGATCGAGGCCGGAGTCCGGCTCGTCGACGAGAATGATCTCCGGGTCCAGCACCAGCGCGCGGGCGAGGCCGGCACGCTTTCGCATACCACCGGAGATCTCACCGGGCAGCTTGTCCTCGGCACCGAGCAGACCCGTCAGTTCGAGCTTCTCCATGACGATCTTGCGAATGTCGGACTCGGACTTCTTGGTGTGCTCGCGAAGCGGGAAGGCGACGTTGTCGTAGAGGTTCATCGAGCCGAACAGGGCACCGTCCTGGAAGAGCACTCCGAACAGCTTGCGGATCTCGTAGAGCTCACGCGAGGAGCACTGCAGGATGTCGGTTCCGTCGATGAAAATCTTGCCCTGCTCGGGGCGAAGGAGACCGATCAGCGACTTGAGGAAGACCGACTTACCGGTACCGGAAGGACCGAGCAATGCACTGACTTCACCCTTCGGCAGAGTCAACGTCACGTCCTGCCAAATCTTCTGTACACCGAAAGACTTGGTCAATCCTTCGACCGAAACCTCGACTCCCACGCTGACCTCCACAATTCATACACATCGACCCGGATGTGGGTTGCGTCACTGTATCCCATGCACGTGTCCGCTCCGACACAGGAGCTTACCGCCCAGTAAGAACTTCCCCGAGTCAGGCTGTAGAGCTTGCATCAGTGTGGCTCATCTCACGCGAGCCGGTCGGGAAGTCGCCCGAACTGTGACAAGTCCCTGCCGTCGGATTCTGTGACAAGACACAACTGCACCCGGCCGAGACCATTCGGAAAGCTTCGGACTTCGGCGTTCACGAGTAAACAGTGACGCGTTGCCGATGTCCCGGGATCGAGAAGACTCCGTGATCGGTCACAACGCAGCGCGATGCGATCCGCATCGAACACAGGAGAAGGCTCCATCGAACGCAGGAGCAGCCCTCCCCCGAACACAGAAAAGGGCCGCCCTCACCGAAGTGAGGACGGCCCCTTCTGTGCGCTCGATGTGGAGAGCGCGAAGTACGACTGCAGTGAAGCGGTCTTACTTGACGGAGATCTTTGCGCCGGCAGCTTCCAGCTTCTCCTTGGCAGCCTCGGCTGCATCCTTGGCGACCTTCTCCAGGATTGCCTTCGGAGCGCTCTCGACGAGGTCCTTGGCTTCCTTCAGGCCGAGGCCGGAGACGACCTCACGGACGACCTTGATGACCTGGATCTTCTTGTCGCCGGCCGACTCGAGAACGACATCGAACTCGTCCTGCTCTTCGGCTGCCTCAGCCGGAGCGCCTGCTCCGCCTGCTGCTGCAACTGCGACGGGAGCAGCTGCGGTGACCTCGAAGGTCTCCTCGAATGCCTTCACGAACTCGCTGAGCTCGAGGAGGGTGAGCTCCTTGAACTGGTCGAGCAATTCTTCGGTGCTGAGCTTCGCCATGGTGGCGGTCCTTCCTGTAAGTACCTGGCCGCTGATCCGCGACATGGTGTTGGTGTGGAGCTGTTCGCTAATGCCAGCGGATCAGCTTTCGGCGGGAGCTTCCGCCGGTGCTTCTGCTTCTGCAGGGGCCTCGGCTGCGGCAGGTTCGCCGGCAGCCTTCTTCTCCTGCAACGCGAACGCCAAGCGGGCGAACTGCGATGCGGGAGCGTTGAACAGGCCTGCAGCCTTCGACAAGTTGCCCTTCATGGCGCCGGCGAGCTTGGCCAACAGGATCTCGCGAGACTCGAGGTCTGCGATCTTGTTGATCTCGTCCACGGACAGCGTTGCGCCGTCCATGTAGCCGCCCTTGATGATCAAGGCCTTGTTGTCCTTCGCGAAGGCCTTGATGGCCTTCGCAGCGTCGACCGGCTCGCCCTTGATGAATGCAATGGCGGTCGGTCCGACGAACAAGTCGTCGAGGCCGGTGATGCCGGCATCGGCAGCTGCGCGCTTGACCAGGGTGTTCTTGGCGACGGAGTACGTGGCACCTTCGCCGAGCGCACGCCGGAGCTGAGTCAGACCGGAAACCGACAGGCCACGGTATTCCGTGACGACGGCAGCCGTCGAACCCTTGAACTGGTCGGTGATCTCCGAAACTGCGGAGACCTTTTCGGGCTTTGCCATACTTCGCCTCCTCTCGTGGGAAGTTGTGTCGATCGCGAGAGGGCCGGAAAACGACGAACGCCCCGGTGCAGGAAGCACACGGGGCGTGAACAAGTGGCAGCCGAAGCTGCACGACAGGTTCCCTACCGCGTTCTCCTGCGTGGGCCGTCCGAAGCGATCTCGGACCTTCAACCGCACACCTGTCAGGAAATTTCCCTCGAGAAGGCGGTGACCAACGGTCTTGGGTAGAACTTGATTGGGCGGAACGAAAGAAATGCACGCACTGCGAGCACATTCCTTCTGGACCGTCGACCAGGCTACAACACCTCGGGGGTCAACTCCAAAACGATCGGCTACTGCCGCACCCCGTAGACGACCAGGTTGCGTTCGTAACTGCCCACGGTCGCATCGAAATCGCCCGAACAGGTGATCAACCGGATCTCGTCGCCGGGCACCGCGCCGAACACCGACGCCGTCGGGAAGTCCGCCTTGCCGTGGTCGCCGATGCGCTCGATCCGATAGTCCGCTCGGCCACCTGCTTCGTCGCCGACCGTGACGATATCGCCCGGGTTCAGATCCGACAGCCGATCGAACACCGCAGGCCCGGTAGTCGAGTCGACATGCCCGGCGAACACCGTCGGACTGCCGATCCCACCGGGTCGGCCACCGCCGGTGAACCACCCGACGTCGTCGTAGTCGGTGGGTACCTCCATCTCGCCGCTGTCGGCAATACCCAGGCCGACGAGCCCCTCGTCGAGCGCGATGGCAGGAATGCTCAGGCGCATCGGGATCGGCCGATCCCCCACTACGCCGGACAGTTCGGGCGAGGGCACGGGCACGGGCGACAAAGAGGACACCGTCGGGGCCGGCTCAGGTTGTGACGACGGTGGCGACGGTGGCGACGGTGGCGACGCACCACATCCCGTCACCACCGCCGTCAGAACCGCAGCCGTCAGAACCGCGGCCGCGAGTGCAGCCCGCGTGGGGAGCTTCAGCTCTGCACCCCGCGGGTGCGCCGTGCCACCAACGTCACGCCCGCGACAGCCATCGCGCCGAGGGCTACCGCGCCGACGACGGGAGCTGCGGAACCGGTCGCCGAATCGGATGCCGCGGCGAGCGCCGCGCCGCCACCTCCGGTTGCTACCGATCCGACCGGAATCCGGGTCAGCTGTCCTCGGACCGCTCCGGCCGAGAAGTCGACGGTGTGGGTGTCGGCCGCGAAGCCTGCTGGGTCGGCTTCGATCCGGTCCAACGTGAATCCGGTACCGCTGTCTGCATCGGCACCGGCCGGGGTCAGACCGGTGGTGAACGGACCCTGCATGCAGCCGTTGCTGTTGCGCGGGCCGTCCCCGACGGGGGTCGGGTTCGGGAACGCGAGGCGCGGCGGTCCCGCTGCACCTGCTGCGGCCTGGTGGATATGAGTAGCCGTCTTGGCCGGGCTCATGTAGTCACCTGTCACACCGTTCAGCGAGATGTCGTAGCAGATGATGTCGAGGTCGGAATTGATCCGCAGCGTGAAGGTGCCCATCGCGCCCGGCTGACCCGGAGTGGCCACGCCGTCACCGTTCAGAACCTGATCGGGCGTGGCCATCGCGGTGAATGCGCTGGTGAAACTGTCCGGTTCGGCGACCGGGGTGTCGGCAGCGGCCGGGCCCGCCGAGAACAGCAGCAGCGCCGCCGCGGTGGCCGTACCGCCGACGAGTGCCGTGGCGGATCTACGAACGGACGCCGCCCGGCGTGTAGTGGAACGTGTGATCATCTCGTGTGCCTTCCATGAAAGTATCGGGCAGGCGAGCCCGTACACGGTGTACGACGGTCGGCGCGTAGATGTTCAAATATCGGTAAAGAAATATTCCAGTCTTGGATATGAACGCCTGCGGGGCCGCAGACGTAATCACTGTCATGAGCATCGGGAGCGTGATCGAGCTGAACTTCGATGTCGCGGCCGCATACGACCAGCACGCGTCGGAGATGCTCGGTTACGCCGTCAATGCCCTCCGCGATCGAGCCCTCGCCGAGGATTGTGTGCAGGAGACGTTCCTGCGGGCCTGGCGGGCCAGAGCGCGCTTCGACCCGAGCCGAGGTTCACTTCGCACGTGGCTCTTCGCGATCGAGCGAAACGTCATCGTCGATCTCGTTCGGTCCCAGGCGAGAGTGCCTGCGACGACATCGGACCGGCCCGACGAGCACGAACGCGGACCGAGCGCCGTCACGCGCGACACCACCGCCGACACCGACGAGCGGCTCCGCATCATCGCGGCACTGGCACAGCTCTCGCCCGACCACCGCGAGGTCGTCGTGGCTGTGCACGTATCCGGAAGCAGCTACGCCGAACTGTCGGAATCGACCGGAGTGCCGGTACGCACGCTCCGCACCCGCGCCTTCTACGCCCTGAAGGCACTACGCAGAAACCTCGACAGAAAGGAGGACCGATGACAGCCTCACCCGATCGGCGAGCAGAGCTGATCGCTGCAGCAGTCGGCGACGATCTCGACGATGCCGAAGCCGGCGAACTTCGCGCGCTGGCCGCGTCGGACCCCACGGTCGACACCGAGATCGCTGCACTGCGCGCGACGACGGAGCAGCTCGAACGCCGGGGCCCGAACCTGCCGTGGCTCGACTCGACTCCGCCGCCCGGACTCCGCGAGCGAATCCTGGCCGCCACACAGAACGCCGACAACACCGAGAACACGGTTGCCCCTGAGCGTTCGGACAGCTCCGGATTGCAGCCGGTCGCCAGGCCGCGGTTCGGTGTCAGAAACGGGTCGGCCGGGTTGGCCGCTGCCGCAGCGCTCGTCGGTGTCGTCGTCGGCAGTGCAGCAGTACTGGGCATCGACGCATACCGCTCCGAGCCCGGTGAACCCCAGGTCGTGGTCACCGGACCACCAGGAACTCTCGGGGCCTACGAGGAAATATCGTTCACCACCAGCGGACCGACTGTCGACGTCGAAGGCGGTCTCGTCGCCCACACGTGGGGAACGGAAACCGTCCTCGAAATGGACGGCATCTCCGAGGGCGGTCCGTACGACGTCGTTCTCGTCGACCGATCGGGCGTCGACCGGCCGTCCGGCACGTTCCTCGGCAGCACCGTCACCATCGAGTGCCGGATGAATGCCGCCGTCCTGCGCGGCGACGTCGCCGAGATCGAGATCAGGGGTTCAGACGGAGTCGTACTCGCGTCGGCTCAGGTGCCGTCTGCCTGAACGCTTGTCTCGGAACGCAATCCGGGCCACCAATTTCGCTCGCCGAACAGCTTCATCATCGCCGGCACCATCATCATGCGCACCAGAACCGCGTCGAACAAAACGGCGACAGCGAGCGCGAACCCGAACTGTTGGAGTTCGAGAACATCGGCAGTGAGGAAGCTGGCGAACACGGCGATCATGATCGCGGCCGCAGCAGTGATCGGCCTGGCGGTGTGCTCGAGGCCGTCGACGATCGCGGTGTCGTTGGCGCTGGTGTCGTTGGCACTGGTGTCGTTGGCACTGGTGTTGGTCACGCTGTGTCGGTTGCGATGCGAGACGAACACCTCGCGCATCCGGCCGATGAGAAACACCTCGTAATCCATCGACAGACCGAAGACCACGGCGAACACGGTGACGGGCAGATACACCTGGATGTAGCCCGGACTGTCGAACCCGAGTAGCGCCGATCCCCATCCCCACTGGAACACCGCCACCGTCGCACCCAACGCCGCGCCGGTGACGAGCACATTCATGGCGACCGCCTTGATCGGAATCACCACGCTCCGAAAGACGATGCCCAGGTACACCAGCGAGAATGCCAGTACTGCGAACACGACCCACAGGAATTTGCTCGAAATCTCCTGGGAGGCATCGACGACGAGGGCGGTGGTTCCGCCGACCGATACGGTGGTGCCGTCGCGGTCTGCGGCAACAACTGCCTGCGACCGGATCGACGCGACCAGGTCGGAGGCCTCGGTCGAGTCGATCGGCACCGCGGGCACCACGATCAGCAGCGTGCGACCGGAGTCCTGTTGCGCCAGGGCGTAATCGACGCGACCGTCGGCTCGGATGTCGTCGGCGAAGGCCGCGACGGTGGCCGCCTGCGCCGGTTCGAGGGGACGGTCATCACTGCCGGTGAACACGACGGTGATCGGCGAAATCGTTCCAGGAGCGAACTTCTCGGTGAGGACCGTATTGGCCCGGCCGCTCGGCTCCGCGGCAAGGGCGTCGGCTCCGAGGTCCACCCCGTACTGGATGGTCCCGATCGGCACCAGGGCGGCCAGCAGCACGGCTGCGGTGACGGCCGTGTAGCGCCACGGGCGTTCGATGACGTGTCGCGCCCACCGTGACCACCACGTGGGTATCGCGGCATCGTGCTCACCGACCGCCGGAGGCTGAAACCTCTGCGGTAGCGACAGTGTCGAGATTTGCGGGCCGAGGACCGCGAGAATTGCCGGTAGCAGCGTCCAGGCCACCACGACGACGCACGCCACCGTCAGCGCTACGACGAACGAAATACTCTGCACGGCAGGAACATCAACGATCGCCAGGGCCCCGAGCGAAATGAGCACGACCAGCCCGGAGATGACGATCGTGTGGCCCGCCGTTCCCATCGCGGCCCCGACGGCCGCATTCGTACGCCCCTGGCCCGTGGTGCCCCCCGGCAGCGTGGTGCGGTCCATTTCCTCTCGAAACCGGCTGACGATGAAGAGCGCGTAATCGATGCCCAGACCGAGACCGAACATCGACGCCACCGTCGTCACGAGGACGTCGAAGGTCATGACGTGCGAGAGCAGCGAGAACACCCCGAACGCCGCCAACACTCCGATGCCCGTGGTGACGAGCGGCACGATGCCGGCGACCACGGATCCGAGAGCCAGGATCAACAGCACGAATGCCAGTGGTAGGCCGATACTTTCGGCCCGCACGGCGTCGTCGGACTCGACTTTCGTCAGATCGACGGTCATCGGCGAGTATCCGGTGACCGCCACGTCGATACCGCCGGCGGACGCCCCGTCGATGAGCTTCTGCATCCGTTCTGCTGTCGCGATCCGGTCGCGAGGGTCGCCGCCGACACCGACGAAAGCCAGTGCCGACGTTCCGTCCTCGGAGATCTGGGGCACGAATCCGGCCGTCTCGTAGGGATCGATGACCCGCAGCACATCCGGGGATTGCCGCAGCGCAGAGACGGTCTCGCCGACGCGTTCGCGGAAAGCGGGATCTGCGACGCGGACCCGATCCGACGTGAACGTGACGACGAGCTGCTCGGACCCGAACGAGGAGAAGTGCTGTTCGACGAGCGCGTCGGCGCGACTCGATTCGGTACCGGGGACGGAGAAGTTGGCTCCCACCAACGAGTTCTGCAGTGCCGGGTAGAGCGCAGCAGAACCCACCGCGAGCAACAGCCAGACGGCCAGCACGAGCCACCTGTGACGGCCGACCGTTTGCCCCCAGCGGTCACCGATGCCGAGCCTGGTCTGCGCACGGTCGAGCACCACCGTCCGATCGATCATGGCCGAGGCAGCTCGAGATCGCAGTTGTAGATGCGGTACGTCCGGTGCGGAGTCTGCTCCATGCGGGTCAGCACCGATCCCTTCATCCAGGGACTGTCGTCGAGCACCGGCGCTGCCTCCACCCGGGTGTAGCCGAGATCGCGCATCCGCACCGACAACTCCATGATCAGCAACGACGACACCGCGCGATCGGGGCAGTCCGGATCGACGAACAGCATGTCCACCCGCACCCCGTCGATCACGTCCGTCCGGCTCGGCTTCTTGACGTGCCACAGCGTCACCAGGTCTCGCAGCCACCGTGACTTCAGGTGCGCCGCCTTGGCCGCGGCCTGATTGACGTCCGGGATACCCATCAGAAATCCGACGGGCTTGCCGTCCAACTCGGCCAGCAGGGTGAGCCGTCGATCGAGGACCGGCAGCATCATCTTCAGCAACTCGAACAGTTCGACGAAGGACAGTGGTGAGAAGCCCCAGAAGTTCACGAACGTCTTGTTGTAGAGATCGCGCACGATGCGCGCGTCGCGGCGAACCGTTCGGTACTTCATCGAGCGGAACGTCACTTCCGAACGCGCCTTGATCTTCTCGAAGATCTGCATGTGCCGCGCATATTCGGGGCGGTTGTAGATCACGCACGGGTCGTCGAACAGGTAGCTGTAGAAGTCCTTGATCCCCACGAGCCCCCACTTCTCGAAATGGGCTGCGTAGTACAGAGGATTGTGCGGCATGCCCACCAACGGAAGGGCAGGCTCGTCGTCGACGACGATGCCCGCGCTGTAGAACATCGACGGGCCGAAAGGCCCGGACATCGCGCCGAGCCCGCGCGCGGCAAGCCACGCCGCCGCGGCGTCGAGCAGGCCGGTGGCGACCTCGTGATCGTCGACGGCCTCGTAGAACCCGAAGAAGCCGATGGATTCACCGGTGTACTGGGTGAAGCTCGTGTCGTGGATGGCCACGACTCGTCCGACGACGACCCCGTTCTCGCGTGCGAGGAAGGCCGCGATATCGCGGGTCGACGCGATGGCGACCGGCGGCGAAATCAGGATCCGATCGAGATCCATGGGTTCGTCGGGCAATCGGTACGGATCACCCTGGTAGACGAGATCGGTGACAGCCTTGAATTCGTTCCAGTCCTGGGTGGACTCGACCCGGTCCACAGTGATCATCGTTCCTTCTCACATGAAGTGTTGTCTGCCACCGGGATCGGTGAGCGGGCGACGACGCTCTCCCCCGCGAACACGTACTGGCCCGGTCGGACGGTGATGGTTTCGGCGAGAGCGTCGGGGACGAACACGTCGCATTGAGACCCGAAGCGGATCATCCCGTACTGCTCGCCGCGTTCGACGGTGTCGCCGACGGCGACGTGCGCGACGATCCGGTCGACCCACAGATCCGCTATCTGTGTCACCGTCACCACCGACCCCGACGAATGTTCGATGGAGATGGTGAGCCGCTCGTTGCTCAGTATGTAGTCGCACCCCTCGTCGTACGGGGTGCGCCGCGTCAACAGGTTCGCTCCCACTCGCGCCATCGACTTGTTGAACGGTGCCGCGGAGCGATGACGCCGCATACCGATGGTGCCCGAGATCGGAATCCTGTTGCGGTGCACGGAGTATTCGGACATGTAGATCCCGATGAGGTATCCGCTCTCGGTCGCTGCCACACCCGCGATCTCGTCGAGCGGAATGGTTCTGCCCTTCTTGACGGCGAATGCCGTCGAACCCGCGTCGACGCGTTTGACGTACGTGACGAACCCGTCGGCGGGTGCCACCACCGACAGCGGATCGGCCGGCGGAACGCGATGCGGGTCTCGGAAGAAGAACCGGGTGCGCCAGTACAGGAACAGCCCGAACGGCGCCGCCACGGCGACACCCACACCGACGAGTGCTCGTCCGAGCGACATCACAGATGTCGCTGTTCGTCGATGCTCTCCGACCAGGTCACGAACGCGTCGGCTGCCCGGTGACGTAGCGCACCGGGCAGCAGCCCGATAGCTGCACACACGACGTAGAAGCCAACGGAGAGAACGGCATTGGTGACCTCGTGGCCGAGGGAGAGTTCCCGCAACCGCACCGAGGTCGGCTCGAATCCGTCTGCCACGTCAGTTGACGACAGGGGTGAGCGTCTTGAGCTGGGCCTTTTCGAAGTACAGCTCGAAGAGCCTGCGGTGATCGCACCAGGAGGTGTCGTGGTCGACGGGCAGGATGGCCTCGGGCTTGTGCACCAGCCGCATGAGCTTGTCGATGTTGTCGGCGAGCATGGTCTCGGCGAACCGAGGCGAGATACGGACGCTGACGCGTTCGACGAACTCGTCCCAGCTCACCAGGTCGAGGCCGAGGAGCTCGGCGTACAGGTCGTGTCCGTAACCGGTCGGGTTGCTGGGCAACAATCGGGTGAGCGGGTGGCTCCGCAGTGCGTTGCCGGCCATGACGTCGCACATCACGTCCACCGGGACGTAGTTCATTCCCGGCCCGTCCCAGATCGCGCCGGCGGCGATCGCCAACTCCACGATGCGCCAGAAGCTGTAGACGCGGCCCGGATCGAGGCCCAGGTCGGTACTGCCGAGGATGTAGGGGGCCTCGGCCAGCGTGACGGAATACGTGTCCGACATCGACAACCACCCGAGCAAGGTGGCGTTGACCCACTTCATCTGGGCGTACCCGGAGTACCACCACGAGTCGGGACGACGGAAGTCCTCGGGCTTCTGATAGAGATGCGCGCCGATGCTGCCGACGTAGGTCAGATGCTTACGGGCCGAGGTGATGCTGAATTCAAGGATGCGCAGCACGCTGACGAACCAGTCGTCCCGCAGCTCGGCGTAGCTCTCGGTGTAGTCGGTCGAGCTGGCGCAGTTGAAGATCTGGCCCACACCGGCGGCGAGTTCGAAGTACCCGGCCTTGTCCAGACCGAAGCGGAACGAGGTCGGCGTGCCTTCGACGATCCGAATCTTGTCTGCATCGACCGCGATCTCGTACTGATCGAACGTGCGCTGGAGTCGCCCTCGAGCCGACTCTTCCTCGGTGGGACGAACCACGGCGTACACGACGTCGACGGCGGAGTCCCGGGTGAGACGGCCGATCAGATGCGCGCCGAGAAATCCGTTCGCTCCGAACACGAGCGCAGTGTCGGTACGCGGTGGTGCCATGCTCGCGACGCGGCGACGGGTCTCCTCGTCGATGAACGGCCGCAGCGCGGTGGGATCGCCGTTGCTGAGAGCAACGACATCGGCGTACTTGCCGGCAAAGCGTAGCCCCGGGCATTCGCTGGTGATCAGTGCGTCCGCGTGCGGCCAGATAGGCCGTTGCGATCCGTCTCCGAACAGTGCTTCTACGTGCATTCGTACTCCCCTGCAACGGTCGGTGTCCCACATCACTCGGACTGGCAGACGTTAACAACGCAGCGCGCGTCGTAGTCGCTGGTTTCGAAAGTCTGGTACGCCCCACAGCAACGCTCAACCGGCGTTGAGAATGTTCCCAACAAAACACAGAACTGAGGCCGTCTCGTTGGAGCACACCACGACCGATTCGCGTTCCACAGGACAAAGAGGGTCGCTCGAAGGTCTAATCGTTCTCCATGACCGCCGTCGAGCCCCACCCCCTCCTGAGACCCCCGCGCGACCCCAGCGGCGGCGAGGCCGCGCAGGCCTGGGCAGCGATCACGGCGCAGGCTCCGCAGTACCCACGAGTGTCCGTCTCGGCCGACGTGCGCATTCCGATGAGCGACGGAGCGGCCCTACGCGCATACGTCTTCCGCCCCGCCGATGCGTCCGGGCAGCCGGTACCGGGGACGTTCCCGACGGTCCTGAACCTGACGCCCTACAACAAGCTCCTGATCAAAGGCATCGATACGATCCTCGAAACACCGATACTCGGCCGAGCCATCAGGAAGTTCTCGTCCGCATTCGACCTGACCGGTACCGCGTTCGACGGCATCACCGAAATCACCCGTGTGGTCGCGGGCGGAGCCGCGGATCTGTTGTCGGTCAACCGCCACCTCGTCCGTAGCGGGTACGTCCAGATGATCGTCGACGTTCGAGGAACCGGAAGCTCCACCGGAACCTGGGACGTGCTGGGCACCCGAGAACAGCAGGACTCGACCGAGGTGATCGAGTGGGCGCGCCGGCAATACTGGTGCAACGGCAGAATCGGCATGGCGGGCATCTCGTACTCTGCGATCAACGCACTGCAGGCGGCAGCCAAAAGACCCGACGGGCTCGACGCGATATTCGCCGTCGAAGGTTCGGTGGACATCGTTCGCGAGATCTTCGCAACCGGAGGCGCGACCTCGGCGTTCATTCCCCTGTGGCTCGCTGCTGTCAACGGACTCAAATGGGCACCTGCCGTGAGAGGAATCGATACCCTCGCCTGGCTTCGCGATCGCGTCCGATCACCTGCGACCGACCTGTTCGATCTGGCCAAAGGCTTTGTGACGGGGAATGATCCACGAATCTACGACGACCCGTACTACGACACCATCGACGCCGTCATCGAGGACATCACCGCACCGACCTTCCTCTACGGCTGCTGGCACGACATCTTCGGCAGCTCGGCCCCGGACATCTACAACCGACTCGCTCTCGAACGCGGCTCCAAACAACTACTCGTCGGCGACGGCTACCACGTCAATCCCGGAATCGGTTTCGGTGAACCGGGATTCCCACCACGACTGGACGTACTCGAGCGAGCCTGGTTCGACAGGTGGCTGTGCGACATCGACAACGGAATCGAGAACTACGGGCCGGTCACCCTACGACAACAGGGCGGCAATTGGACTGCGCACGGCCGCTTTCCGGCTCCCCAGGCACAGTCCCGCCGACTGTATCTGTCGGCCGAAGCGTCGAACACCGCCGCCCACGCCGCCGGCGACGGCAGCCTCGCCTACGAGCCGTCCACGTCGTCCGGCGTGCTGACCGTGCGTCCGTCCCTGCGTGCCGTCGTATCCCGGGACACCACACAGGTTCTCGCCGGTGTCACGGCTCTACTGGGCGGCGGCTTCACCTACGACAACCGATTCGCCGAAGGCGCCGCCGCTACGTTCACCACCGAACCCGCCCGCGCGGACGCCGTGCTGTCGGGGCCGATGAACCTGCATCTGCGCGTGATCTGCCGTGCCCGAGAAGCATTGTGGGCGATCATGATCTGCGACGTCGCCCCCGACGGTAAGTCGACCGTATTGAGCAACGGGGCGTTGCTCGCGTCTCGCCGAGCCGTGGACGACGAGCGATCACTGTTCGCACCGAACGGCGACTACACCCGGCCGTACCACCCGCTCACCAAGGCCGCTGCGCTGCCGGTACCCGTGGGGCAGCCCATCACACTCGACATCGACATTCTCGGCACCGAAGCTGTGATCGCGACGGGTCATCGCCTCCGGGTGGCCGTATTCGCCACCGACGCACCACGGTTCATCCCCATCCTGCCGGACATCGTTCGCACTCGACTGAAACCGCAGGACATCGCGATCGACCCACACGATCCCAGCTACCTGGTGGCTCCGGTGCTGGGCGACCCCGACTGGTAGGAACGAGAACATGAGAATCGAACAAGGCATCGCGCCGTCGAACTCCATCGACATCGCGTACGAGGACATGGGATCGGTCGACGACCCCGCTGTACTGCTCATCATGGGTCTGTCCGCGCAGCTGACGCTGTGGCCCATGGACTTCTGCACGCGTCTCGTCGACGCCGGATATCGGGTGATCCGCATCGACAACCGCGACATCGGGCTGTCGACGAAGATGACGGGCAGGAAGGTGCACGGCTGGCAGATTCTTCGGCTCCTCCGGCACGAACTGGGAATGTCGTCGGACGTCCCGTACACGATCGTCGACATGGCCGCCGATGCGGTCGGTGTACTCGACCACCTCGACATCGACTCCGCGCACGTCGTGGGCGCGTCGATGGGCGGCATGATCACGCAGGTGTTCGCCGGTAGCTACCCGCAGCGAACCAAGTCCGTGTCCATTCTGTTCTCGAGCACCAACGAGGCATTCCTGCCACCGCCGGATCCCCGGGCACTACTGCCGTTGATCGGTGGCGTCAGCAAGGACGCCACGAAGGACGAGATCATCGCGCATTCGGCGAAGACACTGTCCACGATCGGCTCCCCCGGGTTCCGGACCCCGCTCGAGGAACAGCTCGAAATCGCCCAGGTGATGTACGAACGCAACTACAACCCGTCCGGCGTCATTCGGCAGATGGCGGCCATCACCGGTACCGGCAGCCTCAAGCCCTACGCACAGAAGATCGACGCACCGACGACCGTCATCCACGGGACCGCGGACCGACTGGTGCGGCCGGCCTGTGGCAAGGCCATCGCCCGGGCGGTTCCCGGCGCGGAGCTGACCCTCATCGAGGGCATGGCACACGACCTGCCGGCCGCGTTGCTCGACCGGATCAGCGGCCTCGTGCTGGCCAACTTCGCTCGCGCGAACGCAGCCTAGATCTCGGCAGGTCAGAACGACGAAGGCCGGCCTCCCACAGGGAGACCGGCCTTCGTTCAGAGCTGAAGAAATTACGCGTTCGCGTCGTCCTCGAGGAGGTTGCGAGTGCGGTTGGGATCGACCTGGACGCCGGGTCCGGTGGTGGTCGAAACGGTGACCTTCTTGACGTAGCGACCCTTCGCCGACGACGGCTTCGCACGCAGGATCTCGTCCAGTGCGGCACCGTAGTTCTCGACCAGCTTGGTCTCGTCGAACGAGGCCTTGCCGATGACGAAGTGCAGGTTGGCCTGCTTGTCGACGCGGAAGTTGATCTTTCCGCCCTTGATGTCGTTGACGGCCTTGGTCACATCGTTGGTGACCGTGCCCGTCTTCGGGTTCGGCATCAGGCCACGCGGTCCGAGGACACGGGCGATGCGGCCGACCTTGGCCATCTGATCGGGGGTCGCGATAGCGGCGTCGAAGTCCAGGAATCCGCCCTGGATGCGCTCGATCAGATCTTCTGCACCGACGACGTCGGCTCCTGCTGCCTCAGCTTCAGCAGCCTTCTCACCAGCGGCGAAAACAATAACCCGAGCGGTCTTGCCGGTGCCGTGGGGAAGGTTGACGGTGCCGCGCACCATCTGGTCTGCCTTGCGGGGGTCGACGCCGAGTCGCACTGCGACCTCGACGGTGGGGTCGAACTTGCTCGACGCGGTCTCCTTGGCCAGCTTGGCGGCTTCCAGAGGCGAGTAGAGGTTGTCCTGGTCGATCTTGGCGGCCTGCTCGAGGTAGGCCTTACTGCGCTTTGCCATGTCTTACTGTCCTTCGTTCGAGTTCAGAGTGGTTGACGAGCCTGGCCGGCTCTCCCACGTGTGATGCTTGAGAGGCTGAAAATCAGCCTTCGACCGTGATGCCCATCGAGCGAGCAGTGCCGGCGATGATCTTCGCGGCCTGATCGATGTCGTTGGCGTTGAGGTCTTCCTGCTTGGTCTTGGCGATCTCGCGCACCTGATCCATGGTCACCTTGGCGACCTTGGTCTTGTGTGGCTCGCCGGAGCCCTTCGCCACGCCTGCGGCCTTGAGCAGCAGCTTGGCAGCGGGGGGAGTCTTCAGCTTGAAGTCGAACGTGCGGTCTTCGTAGACCGAGATCTCGACCGGCACGACGTTGCCGCGCTGCGACTCGGTCGCGGCGTTGTACGCCTTGCAGAACTCCATGATGTTGACGCCGTGCTGGCCCAGTGCGGGGCCGACGGGCGGTGCCGGGTTGGCGGCACCGGCCTGGATCTGAAGCTTGATGATCCCGGCTAGCTTCTTCTTCTTCGGGGGCATTTCTTTTTCCTTGTATTCGCTCGGGTTTCTTGCGGTTGCTACTGCAAGTCTGTGCGCGCGGCTTCTAGATCTTGGAGACCTGGGTGAAGCCGAGCTCGACCGGGGTTTCACGGCCGAAGATCGATACCAACACCTTGAGCTTCTGCTGCTCGGCGTTGACCTCGCTGATGCTGGCGGGGAGAGTCGCGAACGGGCCGTCCATGACGGTGACCGACTCGCCGACCTCGAAGTCGACCTCGATGGTCGGCTTCGACGTGGTGTCGCCGCTCTGGTCGCTGGTGCCGGCGGTCGCTTTCGCGTCCTTCTTGGCACCTTCCTGCGGCATGAGGAACTTGACGACCTCGTTGATGGTCAACGGCGACGGGCGCGACGTCGCGCCGACGAAACCGGTGACACCGGGGGTGTTGCGTACCGCTCCCCAGGACTCGTCGTTGAGTTCCATGCGGACCAAGATGTAGCCGGGCAGAACCTTGCGGTTGACCTGCTTGCGCTGGCCGTTCTTGATCTCGGTGACCTCTTCGGTGGGAACTTCCACCTGGAAGATGTAGTCGCCGACGTCGAGGTTCTGCACGCGGGTCTCGAGGTTTGCCTTGACCTTGTTCTCGTAGCCGGCGTAGCTGTGAATGACGTACCAGTCACCGGGAGCGCGGCGCAGAGCCGCCTTCATCTCGGCAACGGGGTCTTCGGGCTCTGCAGTGACGTCGACGTCAGCGGCGACCTCGGATGTCTCGTCACCTTCGGCGGGAACGTCGTCCCCGGCGGCAGCGGCGACGTCGGCCTTGATTGCTTCGTCCGTCTCGCGGTCCTGAGCGGCCTGCTCCGCTTCGAGGCCCTGCTTGGTCGCCTCGACATCGGCGTCGAATGCGGCCACTTCGGTGGCGTCGTTGTGCGGCGTGCTCACGTCAGCACCCTTTCTCTAGTTCCTGCTCGGTTCGATCGTCGAAAAGTCACGGCAACTGCGTTCGGTCAACCGAACAGCCAGCCGACGCCCTTGATGAACAGCAGATCGAGGCCACTGATGAACGCGACCATGAACGCCAGGAAGACGAGCACCACGGTGGTGTAGGTGACCATCTGCTTCTTGTTCGGCCAGATGACCTTCCGAAGCTCGGCGACGACCTCGCGGAAGAACTGCAACAGACGCAGAAACACATTCGGTCGCTTGTCGAGCTTGGCCTTGCCGGACCGAGCCTTGCCCGAAGCCGCCTTCGCGGGCGCGGCCTTCGTCATCGACACGCCGGCAGCGCTGCCACGGGACCTGCCGGACGCACGCTTGCCGGTTGGAGCCACTGCGCCTGCAGCGGCATCATCTGCGGTTGTGTCAGCATCGGAGAGACGGCCCTCGGAGCCAGGTGCGACGTCGTCTGGAGCCGAGGAGTTCTCGAACTCCTCCGATCGACCGTCGCGCTTACCGCGCTCCTCGCTCACGTCGTTCCTCTCAGTTGCTGACACCTTGGGCAGGGGCGACAGGACTTGAACCTGCAACCTACGGTTTTGGAGACCGTTGCTCTACCAATTGAGCTACGCCCCTTCGGCCGAAAACTTCTCGGCCGCTCTGGTGTCCACCCGACGCATTCACGCGAACCCACACAACCTCCGAGGAGGACGCGGGCAGCGCACAGCGCTGGATTACCCCAGAAATCTCAGTGTACTGCACACCCTTCGGAACAGATAAATCCCGTCGTTCCGGCAGCTCGGTGGCCGTCCGGATCGACCCATCATCAGGCCAAGCGAACCGTAGCGGTCGCTCGCCCGAAAATCTTCTTGCCCTCGAACTTCGCCACGATAGCGATGACGGCAGTTCTCTCGTCCGCATCCACCGACTTGATCTTGCCGGAGAACTCGACCGCAGCCGCGGAGTCCTCGGACACGTAGACCGAGCTGGTGAAGCGAACGTTGTATTCGGTGACCGCACCGGGATCACCCAGCCACGACGTGACGAACCCGGCACCGAGGCCCATCGTCAGCATGCCGTGCGCGATCACATTGTCCAGGCCGGCCAAGCGGACGACCTCGTCGCTCCAGTGAATCGGGTTCGGATCTCCCGACACACCCGCGTAGTTCACCAGATCGCCGCGCGTGAGCATGACGACTCGCTCCGGCAACTCGTATCCGACGGAGACGTCGTCGAAGCTACGAAGCGCCATGCATGATCACTTCCTTGACCGCGTGCGCGATGTTCTCGTCGACCTCGCCGCCGGTACGCGCGACGATGGTCGTCCACGTCGTCTGCACGACCTCGCCGTTCTGGTCGGTGACGATGTTCTTGGTGGTCATGATGTCGCTGCCACTCATCTGACGGAACGACTCGAGGTGGACATCGCACACCAGTCGATCGCCGACCTGAATCGGGCGATGAAATTGCAGCCGCTGATCGGTCTGCAGAATCTGGCTCGGGTCGTACCCGGTGATGACCTCTTTGAACATCCGCGTCTGCGCGATGATGCCGACCAGCGAAATGAAGGTCAAGGGCGCGAGGAGACCGTCGTAACCGAGGCCCTTCGCTGCGTCCTCGTCGTGATGCGCGGGATGGAAGTCCTGGACCGCACGCGCGTACTCACGGACCTTTTCGCGGCCGACCTCGTAGAAGTCGTCGACGCGGTAATGAAAACCGACCATGGACGCCGCGTGAGCGGATACATCCATGGCCGGAATTTCAGCTGATGCCGCAGCATCGTGTGGTGCTTGTGACACGGTGGAAACGACCTTTTCTACCCTTACAGAAGGGCAGTTGGACCTAGCGAGACTCGCGGTGCGCCCGGTGCGTGCCGCAGTTGGAGCAGAACTTCTTCAGCTCGATGCGGTCGGGATCGTTCCGACGGTTCTTCTTGGTGATGTAGTTGCGGTGCTTGCAAACCTCGCAGGCCAAGGTGATCTTGGGCCGCACATCGGTGGAGGAGGCCACTGGACGCCTACTTTCGGGTAAATCTGATCTGGGTCAATCAGGACTGTTCATGCGTGCTACTTGCCGTGCTTGCCTACTGTGTAGCGGTGACCGGACTTGAACCGGCGACGCAACGATTATGAGTCGTTTGCTCTACCAACTGAGCTACACCGCCTCAGGTGCTCATCGTCCACCATCCCACGAACGGGAGCGCGACGTCGAGCCATCCAATCCAGCGAGCCCCCTAACGGAATCGAACCGTTGACCTTTTCCTTACCATGGAAACGCTCTACCGACTGAGCTAAGGGGGCGGGTGACTACGGGAACTCTCGTTCCGCAGGCTCCACCTCAGAACACGAACAAGCCGTGCGCTGAAGCCTTCAAGAGGTTACACATTCCGAGCACCGACTGCCAAATTGCGAGGTCAGCGGCCCTGATATGTCCTCTTCACATGGAAACCCCAGCGAGAAAATTTCTCGCCGGGGTTCCAGGTGTGGCAGATGTAGGATTCGAACCTACGTAGGCATAAGCCGACGGATTTACAGTCCGCTCCCATTGGCCGCTCGGGCAATCTGCCGTGCTGCGATCGAAGTCCGTGCTGGTCTTCGGCGCGGTGAGAAGAATACAACGAACGTCCCCCCGGAACGCAAACCGGGTGGATACGGTCGGTAGCGGGCCGATAAAGTCCCAGCGGGATGTGGACCGACACCACCGCAGAAACAAATTTTCGATTCGACTGGGGAGTGTGAGAAGTGGCTGATTCGTCCTTCGACGTAGTGAGCAAAGTCGACCGGCAGGAAGTGGACAACGCTCTCGGACAGGCCGCGAAGGAGCTGGCGACCCGCTTCGACTTCCGAGGATCGGACACCAGCATCGAGTGGTCCGGCAGTGGCGAGTCCGAGACCATCGTCATCACGTCCGAATCCGAGGAGAAGGTCAAGGCAGCTCTGGACGTCTTCAAGGAGAAATTGATCCGACGCGACGTATCGCTCAAGGCTTTCGAGACCAACGACCCGGCCGCGTCCGGCAAGGTCTACAAGGTCACCGGCAAACTCGTGCAAGGCATCAGCACCGAGAACGCCAAGAAGATCTCCAAGAAGATCCGCGACGACGGCCCCAAGGGCGTCAAAGCGCAGATCCAGGGCGACGAGCTGCGCGTGAGCAGCAAGAAGCGCGACGACCTGCAGGCAATCCAACAGTTGCTCAAGAACGAGGACTTCGGCATCGCCCTGCAGTTCGTCAACTACCGGTAGAGCGCCGCATGTGAGTGGAACCTCGTAGCAGACTACGAAGTTCCACTCACATGCCGCAGGCTCCGCTCAGTACGGCCGATGGCCGGCCATCCGCTCGAGCCGTTCGATTCGGTCGGCCATCGGCGGGTGGGTGGCGAAGAGCGCGCCCGCCTTGTCGCCGATGCGGAACGGATTGGCGATCATCAGATGCGACTCCGCGGCCAGCCGCGGCTCGGGCGGCAGCGGTGCCAGCTGCACCCCCTGCTCGAGCTTGCGCAGTGCCGACGCCAGAGCCAACGGGTCGCCGGTCAGCTCGGCACCGGACTGGTCGGCCTGATACTCCCGAGAACGAGAGACCGCGAGGCGAACCAGGCTGGCCGCAATGGGTCCCAGCATCGACACCAACAGCAGCGCGAGCGGGTTCGGTCCCCCGTTGCCGCGTCCACCGAACACATTCGCAAAAAAGGCCAGGTTCGCCAGGCCGGAGATGACCGAGGCCATGGCACCGGCCACCGACGAGATCAGGATGTCGCGGTTGTAGACGTGCGAGAGTTCGTGTCCGAGCACCGCTCGAAGTTCCCGCTCGTCGAGGATCCGAAGAATGCCCTCGGTGCAGCACACGGCTGCGTTGCGCGGGTTCCGCCCGGTGGCGAACGCGTTGGGATTGTTGGTCGGGCTCACGTACAGCGCGGGCATCGGCTGATGCGCCGTTGTCGCCAGTTCCCGCACGATCCGGTACATCGCCGGCTGTTCGAGCTCACTCACCGGCACCGCGTGCATCGACTTCAGAGCCATCTTCGCGCTGTTGAAGTACGCGTAGCCGTTGACGCCGACGGCCAGCACGATCGACCCGATCAGAATCATCGAGTTACCGAACAACGACCCGATGAAGACGATCAGCGCAGACATCCCGACCAGCAGGCCGAATGTCTTCGCACCGTTGGCGTAACTGTTCATCGTGACGGGTGCCTCCTCGTACCGGGTGTTCCTACCCGATTCAACGACGGCACCCCGACGCGCAGTTCCCGACCACTGCGTGGGCGACTACCCCACGCGTTCGACGGTGTAGTTCACCAGTCGGCCCAGGGCGTCGTTGGCCGGTCCCTGCGGCAGCAGCGCGAGCTCGGCGTGGGCGCGGTCGGCGTACTCGCCGAGGGTCTTCTTGGCCGCGACCATGCCGGGTGACCGCTGCAACAGCTCCAGGGCCTCGGTGACCAGCGCATCCTCGGTGACCGGGCCGGCCAGGATCTCGCGGAGGCGGTCGCCGTCGGCACCTTCCTCGCGGAGCGCGAACAGCACCGGGAGGGTGTGCACGCCTTCCCGCAGGTCGGTGCCGGGAGTCTTACCCGACTGCTCGGTGGCCGAGGAGATGTCGATGATGTCGTCGGAGATCTGGAACGCGGTGCCGACAGCGTCACCGAGACGCTCGAGGCGTCCCACGTGCTCGGCATCGCCGCCACTGAACGTGCCGCCGAAGCGCCCACAGGAGGCGATGAGCGACCCGGTCTTCTCCCACACGACCTTCAGGTAGTGCGCGATGGGATCGTCGGTGCTCTTGGCCCCGATCGTTTCGCGCATCTGCCCGGTGACCAACTCGGCGAAGGTCTCGGCGATGATGCGGACGGCGTCGGGTCCGAGGGTGGACACCAGACGCGACGCATGTGCGAAGAGGTAGTCACCCGCGAGAATGGCCACACTGTTGCCCCAGCGTGAGTTCGCACTCTCGGCTCCGCGGCGCATCGACGCCTCGTCCATGACGTCGTCGTGATAGAGCGTCGCCAAGTGCACCAGCTCGACCACGGTGGCGGCGGTGACGATCGCCGGATCTGTCGGCGACGGCCCCAGCTGGCCGGTCAGCACGGTGAACAGGGGTCGGAATCGCTTACCGCCGGCCTTCGCCAGATGCAGAGCAGCCTCGGTGAGGAACTCTTCGCCGTCGGACAGTTCGCTGATCATCAGCTCTTCGACGCGCGCGAGACCGTCGGCGACGGATCGAGCGAGCTCCGGGTCACCCAGGTCGACTCCGGCAACGACCGTTACTGCGGTCGCGTCGTCTGTACTCACGATGTTGATCCCTGTCCTGTCGTCGGCGTCGAGCGGCGATGGATGACGGAAACTGCTGCTCGGGTACTACCGTAGTGAACCTAGTGTGCACACTCGCACGACGGTGCCGCCCACCACAGGTGACTATTCCCTCACCGAACCGAGCCCGAGTCGCTTCCCGACGCGGCCTGCAGGGCCGATGAGTGAACGACGTCACCGCTCCGACGGTGAACACCCCCGATGAGCAGGGCCTCGACAACGGTCGACCGAAGGCCCTGACGGCGCAGCACCGCGGCAATCGGGATACTGGGATCTGTGACCTCATCCAACCCGGCCCTGCCCTCCTCGACCGATGTGTTGGTCGTGGGCGCGGGCCCCGCAGGATCGTCCGCGGCAGCGTGGGCAGCGCGTTCCGGCCGCGACGTCGTACTCGCCGACGCGGCCGTCTTTCCCCGGGACAAGACGTGCGGCGACGGGCTGACTCCGCGCGCGGTCGCCGAACTCGATCGGTTGGGCCTGGGTGAATGGGTTCGCGGTACCGCGCGCAATCGCGGGTTGCGCCTGAGTGGGTTCGGCCAGGAACTCGAGCTCGAATGGCCGAGCAGATCTTTCCCGGCGGTGGGCAGCGCCGTCCCGCGAACCGAATTGGACGACCGTATTCGCCGCGTCGCCGTCGAGGCCGGGGCTGTGATGGCCGAGGGTGCCAAAGCGGTGTCCGTCACCCGCGACGGAAATGCGGTCCGAACGGTGACGCTGCAGACCGGCGAAGGCAGCCACGACATCGCGTGCCGCACTCTGATCGTCGCCGACGGAGTCCGGTCCACGCTGGGCAAGCAACTCGGACGCCAGTGGCACCGCGACACCGCGTTCGGCGTCGCCGCCCGCGCGTACATCACGTCTGCGCGCAGCGACGACGAATGGATCAGCTCACACCTCGAACTGCGCGACGGCGCAGGCACGCTGCAGCCTGGCTACGGATGGGTCTTCCCCCTGAACGACGGCAACATCAACATCGGCGTCGGCACGCTGGCCACCGCCACCCGGCCCGCACCGGGAGCCCTGCGTCCCCTGCTGGACCTCTACACCCAGCAGCGGCGGTCGGAATGGGAATTGACCGGCGAGCTGCGGTCGGTCGGGTCGGCGCTGCTGCCGATGGGCGGGGCGGTCTCCGGCGTCGCGGGGGTGAACTGGGCGATCATCGGCGACGCCGCAGCGTGCGTGAACCCACTCAACGGTGAGGGCATCGACTACGGACTCGAAGGCGGCCGCATGGTCGTCGACCTTCTCGATCACGCGGACCTGACCGACGCCTGGCCGACCCTGCTGCGTGAGCACTACGGTCAAGCCTTCTCCATTGCTCGACGCCTCGCCGGACTGCTGACCGTGCCGAGGTTCCTGCCCGCAGCGGGTCCGGTGGGCATGCGCTCGCGGGCACTGATGAAAGTTGCCGTCCGGTGCATGGGCAACCTGGTCACCGAGGCCGACAGCGACCTCGTCGCTCGTACGTGGCGAACCGCAGGAACCACGTCACTGAAAATCGATTCGCGGCCGCCGTTTTCGTAGCCGCGCGCGGGCTCAGGGCCGAATTGCCTTGTGTAGTGCCACGATTCCGCCGGTGAGGTTGCGCCACTGCACGTCGGTCCAGCCGGCGTCGGCGATGCGCTGAGCCAACTGCTCCTGGGTGGGCCACGCGCGAATGGACTCGGCGAGATAGACGTAGGCGTCGGGGTTGCTGCTCACTGCGCGAGCGACTTTGGGGAGCGCCTTCATCAGGTACTCCATGTATGCCGTGCGGAACGGGCCGAAGACCGGGGTGGAGAATTCCGAGACCACAAGACGCCCACCGGGTTTGGTGACCCGAGCGATTTCGCGCAGACCGGCATCGAAGTCGGAGACATTGCGAAGGCCGAACGAGATGGTGGCGGCGTCGAAACTGGCGTCGGCGTACGGAAGCGCCATCGCGTCACCGGCGACCATCGGCACTCCGCGGGAGAGTCCGGCTCGGAGCATGCCCTTGGAGAAGTCGGTGGCGACGCACCAGGCCCCGCTGCGTCCGAGTTCGACCGTGGAGACGCCGGTGCCGGCGGCGAGATCCAGGACCCGCTCGCCGGGCTTCAGATCGAGGGCTCGGCGAGTCAGCTTGCGCCAGCTGCGGTCCTGGCCGAACGACAGAACGGTGTTGGTGATGTCGTAGCGGCGGGCGACGCCGTCGAACATCGACGCCACCTCGTGGGGCTCTTTTTCCAGGGTTGCGCGCGATGTCGTGGCCACGAACTCCAGCTTACTCAGGCTGCTTCGGTCACCCGTGGCGCTGTGATGCCTTGCACGTCGTAGTAGTGGGAGATCAGCTCGTCGCAGATGGCAGGCCAGGTGCGGTGCAGAACCGATCGGCGGGCGGCGTTGCCGAAGCGGGCACGGGTGGTGGGTTCGGCGAGGGCGCCGACTGCACTGGGCAGCAGCTCGGTGAACTTGTCGACCGGCAGTAGGTAGCCGTTGCGGCAGTGCGAGACCAGATCGCGGGGTCCGCCGGCGTCGGGACCGATGACGGGGACTCCGCTGGCGAGGGCTTCTTGGACTGCCTGACAGAAGGTTTCGTGTTCGCCGGGGTGGACGAAGATGTCGAAGCTGGCGTAGGCCTGCGCGAGTTCGTCGCCGCCGAGTTGCCCGGTGAAGATCGCGTTCGGCATCAACGCCTGCAGTGCTGCCATATCGGGTCCGCCACCGACGATCACCAGCTGGATCGACGGATCCGTGGCCAGCACGGCGAGCCGTTCGACGTGCTTCTCCGGCGCGAGCCTGCCGACGAACCCGACGATCAGCTTTTCGCCGGCTCCCCATCGGCCGCGAAGGGTGGCCGACGCGGCCGAGGGCGCGAACCGAACCGCGTCCACTCCCCTGGCCCACCGGTGTACGCGCGGGATGCCGTGCTGCTCGAGAGCGTCGACGGCCGAGGTGGACGGTGCCAGAGTGCGGGCCGCTCCGCGGTGCAGTCTCCTGGTCCAACGCCACGCGGCCTTCGAGGTCAAGCCGAGGCCGTAGCTCGCGGCGAATCCTGCGACATCGGTCTGGTAAACGGCGACGGCAGGCACGTCGAGGCGGTTGGCGGCGGCCAGGCCGCCCGCTCCGAGCAGGAACGGGGACGCCAGATGCACGACGTCGGGCGCGAAGGTCCGTAGGGCCGAGACCATCCCGAGGCCAGGAACACCGACGGGCAGGGAGCTGACCTTCGGCACCATCACGGACGGCACTCGGTGGACCGGGACGCCGTTGTGCCAGGTCGCCGCTCGCGGTCCCGACGGGTTGTCGGGAGCGACGACGATGGCGTCGTGCCCGGTCTTCTCGAGATGTTCGAGGACACGGATCACCGAGTGGGTGACGCCGTTCATGTTGGGCAAGAACGATTCCGCAACGATGGCTACTCGCACGGTCCTCAGTGTGGGTGGCCACGCAGTCGCCCAGGCATGGACGACGTTACGTGTGGGCCAACGTCACACGAATTGCTGGGCGACCCACGAGGGACTCGGGTTGGTGCGGTGTTCGGTGCCCACGAACACCGTCGGAACCGTCTCGTTCCCGTCGTTCACCGACCCAACCCGCGCTGCGGCAGCAGCATCTGCGCGGATGTTCGTCCACACGGCCTTCTTTCCGCGGAGCAACAGCGCAACCCGCAGCCGAAGGCAGAAGATGCAACCGGGACGCCAGTAGATCAGCGGCACCGATTTTTCGGTCGCAGCCACTCGAGACGCGTCGTCGGACAGAGAACGGGGATACAGCACCGGAGTCGTCAGGACGAGCAGGAACACCACCACGAGCACCATGATCACGATCGAGGACGCGACGTTGCCGAAGTTCACCAACGCGAACCCGGCCACCGCGGCGACAGCAGCGATGACCCACTGCCTGGCATTACGCATTCTGTACCTCCGTGCGCTGGGCCCCCATACGCTGGGTCTCCTTGCGACGTAACCAGAACAGGGCCGGCAGGGCGATCAGCCAGGTGACGACGATGACCGATCCAGCGGGGACGATGGCCACGGTGGCGTCACGGCCGGCTACCCGCACCAGCAGGTCGCTGTCGCTGTCGTTGTCGTCGGAGTCCGCCTTGTAGTACTCGACCTCGATGCGCTGACCCACGACGAGATTGGTGGGGTACAGCACGCCGAGTCTGGGATTGTGGGTCACGCCGTCGGGGGTGATGAAACTGACCGCCGAACGCAATTTGCCCGCCGACAGCACCTCGGCCGTCGCGACGCCCTTGTCGGAGTCGATGGTGACGTCGTTTCGCCAGGCACCGACCACCAAAAGGACCGACAGAACCGAGATGGCAACCGCGACCACGAGCACGACCAGCCGGATTCTGTGCAGAGTTCGGCTGCCCCTCTCGGTGTCGGTCACAGCATTCAGGTTACTTCGCGGCCGGTTCGCCTCCGCTCCGGTAGCCTCTGTGCTCATGTCGCGCAGCTTCGAGTTCACCGTCGAATCGTCCAATCCGCCCGCTGACGTGCACGCCGCACTCACCAGTGAAGACCAGTGGGCCGCTCGCTTCGCCAAGGCGAAGAAGACGGACGGGTACGAGATGACCAAGCACGACGACGGCGGCTTGACCGTGGACATCACCGAGGAGGTCGGCACGTCCGAACTGCCCGGGTTCGTCACGAAAGTCATCAAGGGCAAGCTGATCGTCTCGCGTACCGACCACTGGGGTCCGCTCGAAGGCGACCACGCCGAGGGCACGCTGGTCGGCGGCACCACGGGTCTACCCGCGAAAGTGAACGGCACCCTCTCGCTTCGCCCCGACGGCACCGGAGCGAAACTGGTCGTCAAGGGTGAGTCGACGGTCAAGATTCCGCTCGTCGGCGGCAAGATCGAAGACCTGATCAACAAGATGATCAAGGACATGATCGATCAGGAAACCGGCGAAACACTCGAATGGGTTGCTGCGCAACAGAATTAGAGACGGGCCCGGATCGCTGCGTGTAGGTCGCGCAGCCCGGACCGTTCCGTGGTCACTTCCAGCACCCTGATTCCCGTGGCATGGCCGGTGAGTTCGGTGGCCAGATCGGCCAAGTCGACCAGGTGGTGCTCCACGCGGTAGGCCCCGCACAACGCTCCCAGGTCCATTCCGTGCGGTGTTCCGAACACCCGCTCGAACACACCCGCGTACTGCGGGTCGCCCTGTTCGAGAAGCTCGAAGATGCCGCCGCCGTCGTCGTTGGCAACGACGATCGTCAGATCGTCCGGACGCGGCTCGCCGGTGCCGATGAGCAGACCGGCCGCGTCGTGCAGGAACGTCAGATCTCCCAGAAGCGCCACGGTGCGGCGCTTTCCGGCCATCGCCGCACCGATGGCCGTCGAGACGGTGCCGTCGATGCCGGCCACGCCACGATTGGACAGAACCTTCACGCCCGGGATCGGAGTGGAGACCAGGGCCGCATCGCGCACGGGGTTGGAGGCTCCGAGCACCAGCTGATCTCCGGGCTGCAATGCCGACATCACCGCGTCGGCAACGTGCAGCCCCGTCAGCTTGGGATGCTCTCGAAGTTGTTGGTGCACAGCCTTTTCGGCGCGTTCCGATACGGCAGCGCATCGTGCGATCCACGCGGGATCGGGTGCGCCGGTGGTCACGGCACGCGTGCCGGTGGCCAGTACGTTGCCCGAGACGTCGGGCCAACGCGGGCCGGTGGTGAGCGCGATGACGTCCACCGCCGGATCCGCGAGCAGCGCCGACACCTGACGGTGCAGTGTCGGACGACCGGTGATGACGGCTTGACGCGGCTTCAACTGCGCAAGAGCCAAGGGATGCAACGCAATTCCGTGCAGTGGCGCTGTCGGCTCGGCAACGGTCGGCAGCCCGGCGAGCTCAGGACGAACGGCTCCGCCGTGCCCGGACACGACGACGGTGTCGACCGACAGATCGAGTTCGACCGGCACGTCGAGGGTCGCCTGGGTGGTCGAGGTCCACGGCATCCCGTCGGGACGTCCTTCGGGCCGGGCCCCCGGATCGCCGATCGCAGGCACCAACGGTTCACGCAGTGGAATGTCGAAGTGCACCGGTCCGGCGTTGCCCGAGCGCGCACCCCGCGCAGCAGCGATGACCCGCGAGACCGCGCTGCGCCACTGACTGTTCTGCTTGGGTCCTTCCTCGGCGAGCCCGAGGCTGATCGTCGCGCGGACCTGCGACCCGAACAGGCCCAACTGCTCGATGGTCTGGTTGGCACCGGTGCCGAGCATCTCGTACGGCCGGTTGGCACTGATGACGATCAGCGGGATCCGGGCGTAGTTCGCTTCGAGCACCGCGGGCCCGAGGTTCGCCACCGCCGTTCCCGACGTCATCACCACCGGGACCGGTTGCCCGCTACCCAGGCTCAGTCCGATCGCCAGGAATCCGGCGGTCCGCTCGTCGATCCGCATGTGCAGTCGTAACCGGCCGGCCGCGTCGGCTTCCTGCAGAGCGAAGGCCAACGGGGCGTTGCGCGAGCCGGGACAGAGCACGACGTCTTCGATCCCGCTGCGCGCCAGTTCGTCGACGACTGCAGTGGCCTGAGCGGTGGACGGATTCACAGTTTCCAGAGTGTCAGATGCTCCGGTCGGCCGCCGCAACCGGGCTTTGACAGTATTGAGACGTGCGTACAGTCTTCCGGCCCGACGAGGTCTCCTCCCGCCGCTTCTACCAGCTACTGACCGCGTCGGTGGTCCCCAGGCCCATCGCCTGGATCTCCACGGTCTCGGCCGACGGTGTGGCGAACCTCGCGCCCTACAGCTTCTTCACCGTCTCGTCCGTGGAACCGCCGGTCGTCCAGTTCACGTCCGTGACCCGCAAAGACAGTCTGCGCAACATCGAGGCCACCGGCGAGTTCGTCGTCAATCTGGCCACGGCACCGTTGGTCGATCAGGTCAACGGCAGCTCGGCGAGCTTCGAGCACGGCGTCAGCGAGTTCGAGGCCGTCGGCATCGAGAGCGAACCCAGTGCGATCGTCACGCCGCCGCGGGTAGCTGCCGCCCCGATCGCCATCGAAGCCACGCTGCACCGCGTCGTCGAGGTGGGAAACTGCTTCGTCGTCATGGGTAGCGTCGTCGCAGTGTCCGTTCGACCTGAATTTCTCGCCGAGGACGGCCTGCCCGAGTTCGAGACCATCGCTCCGCTCAGTCGACTCGGCCGTACCGAGTGGGGACTGCCGCCCGAGGTTCGCGAGATCGAGCGACCTTCTTGATTCGCTGGCTGCTGCTGGTTCTCGTCACGGTCGCACTGACCGTCGGGGCCGATGCACTCGGTGTGCCGTCGGCTGCGTTGTTCGTTGCACTGTTGGTGGCGATCGTGTTCGCGCTCGCCGGGTGGGCTCCGACGACCGGAACCGAGCGAGCGCCGCTCCCCCGCAGACTCGGCATGGCGGCGCAGGCAATCCTCGGCGTCGAGATCGGCACGCTCGTGCAGAGCGACACTCTGAGCTCGCTGGGCGATACCTGGCTGCCGGTACTGCTGGCATGCATCGGCACCCTGTTGCTGTCGATCGCGGCCGGCGCACTGTTGGGCCTTCGTAAAGACATCGATTCACTGACCGGCTCCTTGGCGCTGGTCGCAGGCGGAGCCTCGGGACTGGTGGCGATCACCCAGGAGTTGGGCGGCGACGAACGCGTGGTCGCGGTGGTGCAATACCTGCGCGTCGTGCTGGTGACCACGACGCTGCCGCTGGTCGCAACCCTGGTGTTCGACGCCCAACCCGGACAATCGTCGGTCACCGCCGACGTGCACGAGGCGCTGTGGATCGATCTTGCGTTCGTCCTGATCTGCGGCGTCATCGGGGTGATGCTGGCCAAGGCGATACGGCTGCCCGCCCCCGCCCTGCTCGGCCCGCTGATGATCGCCACGCTCGCCGACGTGCTCGGCGTCTCGTTCGACGCGTCCGTCCCGACGCTGCTGCTGTGGGCGGCGTACATCGTCATCGGCTGGCAGGCCGGACTGCGGTTCACCGTCGCCAGCTTGAAGTCGATCTCGCGGGTCCTGCCCGCATCGCTGATGTTGATCATCGCCGTCACCGTCTGCTGCGCGATGCTCGGCCTGTGGCTGGCGTCCGCGACGGGGACGAGCGGCTACGAGGGCTACCTCGCGACCACTCCCGGCGGGGTGTACGCCGTGCTGGCCATCGCCGCGTCGACCGGGGCGAACGTCACCTTCGTCGTGGCCGCCCAGGTGATCCGCGTGTTCATGATGCTGTTCGCAGTACCCGTCGGAGCCAAGGTGGTCCAGCGCTACCGGCGCGGTCGGCCCGAGTGAGAGAGCGACGCACCCCATCGCAGCTTAGGGTCGGCTAACCTGTGCGGCATGGGTAAGTACCTCAAACCGGAGAACCCCGCGTTCTACCGCCTGACCGTGCTCGGGAGCGACCGAATCAGCCCCAGCTTCATCCGGGTGACCCTCGGCGGCGATTCGTTGTCGAACTTCCGCTACATGGGCTACGACCACTGGTTTCGCCTGTTCCTGCCGCAGCCGGGCCAGGACGAGCCGCGCATCCCCAGCGCCACCTCGATGCTCTGGTACGCCCAGTATCTGACGTTCTCCAAAGACACCAAGCCGGCGGTCCGCAACTACACGGTCAGCCGATACCGCGCTGCGGGAGAGGGCACGTACGGCGACGGCCCGGAGCTGGATGTGGACTTCGTGGTGCACGGCGAAGTAGATGGTGGCGGCGGAACCGGTGGTCACAGTGGCCCGGCGTCGTCGTGGGCTACCAGGGCGGTCCCAGGCGATCGCGTCGCGATCTTCGACGAAGGCCGCATCTACACGTTCGAGGGACAATCGAGCTGGCAGTTGCTCGTCGGCGACGAGAGTGCTGCCCCGGCGATTCTCGGCATTCTGCGGTCGTTGCCGGCCGACGTTCGGGTCAAGGCCTTCGTCGAAGTGCCCACCGAGGCCGACATCCAGAAGCAGGACGTGCACGCAGGCGTCGAGATCGAATGGATCGTGCGCCCCAACACCCTGGCCAAGCCGGGCGAGGCCGCGTTGGCCGCGGTGCAGAAAGCCGAGCTTCCGGACGGCGATCCGTTCGTCTACGTGGCCGGGGAACAGGGGCTGGCGACGGGCCTACGTAGATACCTGGTGAACGAGCGTTCCGTACCCAAGTCTCGGATCTGCTTCACCGGATACTGGAAGTTCGGTAAAGCAGCCCCGTAGCCCTCGATTAGTGTGACTTCACATGCCCGGCTCCGGAAAAGGTCATACCGTCGTCACCGACTCGGTTGCAGTCGACAGCGCGCCGTACGCATCGTTGCGTGCGCGGCCACTCCCCCGAGCGGAACGATACGAGCTGGGTCGACGCCTGCGCGACAAGGTCCCGATCGCATCGCTGGGCGACTGGACACCGCCGCCGGATCGCCCGGACCCGGTGCATCAGATCGAGTACTCGCACCAGGGCCGGATCGAATGGCTCATACCCACGCGCCTCGAGCGCATGGTCGAATCCCCGTACGGCTTCCTGCGCGGGACGGCCATCGTTATGGCCCGTGACGTCGCGATGCTGCCGTCCACCGGCATCAACCCGGTGATCAGCGGCGACGCCCACCTCGGAAACTTCGGGTTCTACGCCTCCCCCGAACGCGACCTCGTCATCGACCTCAACGACTTCGACGAAGCGCACCCGGGTGCCTGGGAATGGGATCTACGACGCCTCGCCGCGAGCATCTGGGTGGCCGGCCGACAGAACGGACGCAGCGAGGATCGGTGCCGCGATGCCGTCGCCGCCTGCGTGTCCGCGTATCGAATCGAGGTCGCGCGCCTCGCCGACGAACCGCTGATGTCGCGGTCGTTCCAACGGCTGACGGCCGAGAAACTGCAACGGGACGCCACCGCGGGATCGTTGCGCAAGGAGATCAAACGCGCCACCAAGAAAGCGCGTCGCCGCACCAGTGACCGCGTCCTGCCGCGATTCACCGAGGAACACGAGGGCACTCGCAGGATCGTCGAGGAGCCGCCGATCACCACCCGAATCTCGGCCGAGGACGAGGAGTTGCTGGCCGTCGGACTGGACGAATACCTGGGCACTCTCACCCCGCATTGGCGTCGGGTACTGGGGGGATACACGTTGATCGACGTCGCGCATCGCGTCGTCGGAGTCGGCAGTGTCGGGCTCCGGGCGTACGTGGCACTGCTCGAAGGCACCAGCGCGGACGACGTGGTGTTCCTGCAGCTCAAGCAGGCCAGACGGTCGGTGCTCGCCCCGTATGTGCACGGCGAATCGGCCTGGCACGACCATCAGGGACAACGCGTGGTGGAGTACCAGCAGGATCTGCAGACGGTCAGCGATCCACTGCTGGGGTGGTGCACGATCGCCGGACGGCAGTACTACGTGCGGCAGTTCCGCAACATGAAGGGGACGATCGATCTCTCGTCGATCGATGCACCCGCGCTGGTGGACTATGCGCGGGTGGTGGGGCGACTGCTCGCGAAGGGACACGCTCGCACCAGCGGCGCGTCGATGATCTCGGGATACACGGGCGATTCCGATGAACTCGACGTCGCACTGTGCCGCTTCGCGCGGCTCTACGCCGACCAAACCGAGGCCGATTGGGAGCGTTTGAGCGCTACGCGCATGTGAGTGTGGAGCCCTCGGGTCGTTCCGCGGGCTCCACTCCCACCTCGTAGCCTGCTACGAGTTTCCACTCACATGCGGCGAAGCCGCTCAGGCGTGCTTGGCGACCAGATCGCCGACGCGCGGCAGTGCCTCGGTGACGTTCTTCTTCGCCGAGCCACGCAGGCTGCCGTAGAACTTCTTGACGACGGACTTGTCCGTCTCCTCGATGCGCGCATCGGTGACCGAGAGCAGAGCGTCGGACGCGGCATCTCCGTTGGCGGCGAGATACTCACCGAACGTGCCCTGCGGGGCAGCGTTGTACGACTGCCAGAACGGATCGAGCTTGTCGACGAAATCGGGCCACAGAGCCGAGACCGCATTGTCGATGTAGGACGGACCGACCTTCTTCACTGCGCCGTAGCCCCCCTTGACCGCGAGGCCACTCGCGCCCTTCTTGTCGGCTACCTCGGCGTCGATCAATGCCAATACGTCGACGCGCAGAGCGTCGGCCTTCGACTCGTCGAGCAGCGAATCCTTCAGTGCAGCAACCACTTCGAACTTCCTCCCAGATGTGTCGGCGGCCCCACGCGGACCGGGCGCAACACTACCGCAGCAGTGCGTGGCAGCGTCGCACTCGCTCGATCCACCACTGGGTGCGCTCGGCGTCGGCACCGAGTTCGATCAACGCGTGCGGATCCGGCTCGACGCTCTGGACCGGATACGTTCCGTCGACCACCTCGGGTGCCGGTGCGACGTCGCGAACGAACAGGCTGCCCGTCCCCAGTCCGCAGGCGAATTCGAGATGCGGCAGCGCGGCGGCAGCGGCGAGCCCGGAGGCGATGCCCACAGCCGAATCGAGTGCACTCGACACGACCACCGGCACGCCGTACTCCCCCAGTTCGCCGGCCAGTTCGAGCAGTGCGCGCATGCCGCCGAGCGGAGCGACCTTGAGTACCGCGATGTCCGCGCCGCCGGCCCGCACGACCTTCATCGGGTCCTCGGCCCGACGGATGCTCTCGTCCGCGGCCACCCGTACTCCCGGAGCCCGGCGGCGCAGCTCGACGAGCTCGGCAACCGTGGCGCACGGCTGCTCCGCGTATTCGAGTGGCCCGTCCGCAGTGAGAGCAGCCAACGCAGTGACTGCCTCGTCGACGGTCCAGCCCCCGTTGGCGTCGATCCGCACTCGCGGCACCAGCTCGCGCACCGCACGAACGCGAGCCACGTCGTCGGCCAGGCTCTGCCCCTTCTCGGCCACTTTCACCTTCGCCGTTTCGGCCCCGGGTGAGCGGCTCAGCACGCCCGCCACATCGGAGGCGTCGACCGCGGGCACGGTCGCGTTGACCGCGATGCGTCGACGCACCGCATTCGGTGGGCCCTCCCACGCGGCCTCGATCGCCGACGCCAACCACGGGGCGGACTCGACGTCGTCGTACTCGGGGAACGGAGAGAATTCACCCCACCCACCGGGACCACGAATCAACATCACCTCACGGGTGGTGATCCCACGGAACTTCGTCCGCATCGGCATCGAGAGCACGTGCGCACCGTCGAGCAGATCGTCGATCGGGGGAATCATTGCTGCCCCGGGAGCAACTGCACCATCAATGCCTCGCAGTCGGCGAGCAGGTTGCCGTCCAGATCCGTCAGCCTCGCGCTGATGAACGTCTTACGACCCTCCACCTTGTCCACGGCACCCTCGACGACCAACTCGGTGTTCAGTGGGGTCACCTTGCGGTAGTTGATGTGGAGATATGCGGTCCGGCTGATGGGCCGACCGTACGCATGTTGGATCAGGCCGAAGAGGTCGTCGAACAGCAGCGGAAGGGTGCCGCCGTGCGCGGCGGCGTTGCCACCGAGGTGGAAGCGACGGAACATGCCACGGCTACGGACGCCGTCGGCTGCGAATTTCTCGATGATCCACGGCGGCAGCAGCAGCGAACCACGGCCCGGCAGAGCAGGTACCCGCCCCGCGGTCTGCTTGCCTTCGGCGACCACGTGCGGCTCCAACAACTCGATCAATTCTCGAGTCTTGCTCGCGGCTGCCTCGGTGACGTCTGCGGGCAACGACGTGGACACCGCGAGATCCTGGACCGTGCGCAATGCCTCGAGCAACTGTCCGTATTCCGGCCCCACCTTCGCCGGAACGAAACGCGGGAAGCCGCCGTGGTGGTCGTAATCGGGGTCGGAACTGCGGTCGAGCTGCATCGGATCGGTCATGACCTGCACGCTAGCTGCATCGCCCGGCCGCAGCGGATTCAGCCCTCGCCACCGTTAAGCTGGCCCACGTGACCTTCACTCCCGCACTGTGGCGTCCCGTTCCCGGCTTCGAAGATCTGACTGACATCACCTATCACCGCCACGTGTCCGACGCGACCGTGCGGGTGGCGTTCGATCGTCCCGAGATTCGCAACGCTTTTCGGCCGCACACCGTCGACGAGCTCTACCGCGCGCTCGAACACGCACGCGTGAGTTCGGACGTGGGAACCGTGCTGCTCACCGGCAACGGGCCGAGCAGCAAAGACGGCGGCTGGGCGTTCTGTTCCGGCGGCGATCAGCGCATTCGCGGACGAAGCGGCTACCAGTATGCGGACGGTGAAACGTCCGAGACGGTCGACAAGGCGCGCGCGGGCCGTCTGCACATTCTCGAAGTGCAGCGGCTGATTCGCTTCATGCCCAAGGTCGTCATCTGCCTCGTCAACGGGTGGGCAGCGGGTGGCGGGCACAGCTTGCACGTGGTGTGCGATCTGACGCTCGCGAGCCGCGAACACGCTCGCTTCAAGCAGACCGACGCCGACGTGGGCAGCTTCGACGGTGGTTACGGCAGTGCGTACCTGGCCAAGATGGTCGGGCAGAAATTCGCCCGAGAGATCTTCTTCCTCGGCGAGACGTACTCGGCCGAGGAAATGCACCGCATGGGCGCGGTGAACAAGGTGGTCGATCACGCCGAACTCGAGAACACCGCCATCGAGTGGGCCGCGAAGATCAACGCCAAGTCGCCGCAGGCACAGCGGATGCTCAAGTACGCCTTCAACCTGCAGGACGACGGTCTCGTCGGCCAGCAGTTGTTCGCCGGTGAAGCCACCCGGCTGGCGTACATGACCGACGAGGCCGTCGAGGGACGCGATGCGTTCCTGGAGAAGCGCGAGCCCGACTGGTCGCCGTTTCCTCGATATTTCTGACGCTTCGTGACCCCGAACTCGCATCACCGCGATCGCGGTACTGCCGCGGGTGCTCTGTGGGCCTGGTTCACGCAGCCGTACGACTACCGCTGGATGGCGGACTTCCAGAACTCGCGGCCCACCGGAAAACTCATCCGATGGGTGATGGCGATCCTGACGCTGAACTACGGCGCTCTGGCG
This sequence comes from Rhodococcus sp. 06-1474-1B, assembly GCF_002258885.1. Classification (NCBI taxonomy): domain Bacteria; kingdom Bacillati; phylum Actinomycetota; class Actinomycetes; order Mycobacteriales; family Nocardiaceae; genus Rhodococcus; species Rhodococcus sp. 06-1474-1B. The sequence continues at coordinate 225,411 of NZ_NOYR01000021.1, forward strand.
GTGGTGGCCCTCTTCTCCGACGGTGCCACGCGGAACGCCGCGGCAATCGGCTGGAAGGCATTCCTGGTCGTCATGGCGGTGGCGGTCGCGGCCGCGTGGATCGCCAAGCCGTTCCCGGGTCGCCTCGGGGTGGTGGCATTCGCGGTGTTCGCCGATCTGGGCACCGCGTCGTCGATCCTCGTCAACCCGATCGCCGACGCGATCCTGACGTGCGCGCTGTTCGCCGTCATCGGCACCTTCTGCACGTTCTTCGTCAGCCCACGGTGGCTGGTGGCTCACCTGATCTTCTCGGTGGCGTGCACCGTCGCTGCCGCGGCGGCGACATACCGCACCGGCGACGTGGACGTCGCGTCACTGATCTTCCGGACCGACGTGGTGTTGCTCGCGATCGCCGGGGTGCCGCTCACCTCGCATCTGTTGGTCACCGTGTTGACCGACGACGCCCGTAGTTCGTTGCTCGACCCGCTCACCGGGTTGCTGAATCGGCGCGGACTCGAATCGGTGATCCACGATGTCTGGTTGCTCGGCCGCGAGGAGGATCGCTGCTCGGCCGTCGTGGTGGTGGACATCGATCGCTTCAAAGCCGTCAACGACGACTACGGGCACGAGGAGGGAGACGCCGTCATCGTTCGCGTCGCCGAGCGTCTGGGCGTACACATGGGTAGATACGGCGTGATCGCGCGCACCGGCGGCGAGGAATACCTCGCCGTGGTCTCGACGTCGCGCCTGCACATCGATGCGTTGATCCACGGTGTTCGACGAGCCATGCGCGATCCCGACGACGGCGTCGCCGTGACGGTCAGTGTGGGGGCAGCCATCCTGCACGCGAGTTCACCCCTGTGGGAGCAGAACCTCGACCTCGTGACGCGGGCGATGCTGGTGGCGGACTCGATGATGTACGAGGCCAAAGCAGCCGGCGGAAACCGGATCGTCACGACGGTGCTGTGATGCCACTGATCGATGCCATTGATCCGGGTCGTTCCGCAGGCTCCACTCTCGCTGTGACCATCCTGCAGCAGTGATGGTCGGTTGCGTGATATCCATGCGAGGTGGACATCCTCGCTGCACGTACCATCCTGCGCCCGGTCGACTACCGGAAGACCCTCGAGTTCTATCGAGACGGCCTGTCCCTTGGGGTGTGCCGTGAATATCCCGGCGGCACGGTGCTGTTCGCAGGCCAAGGACTGATCGAGATCGCAGCGCACGGCGGCACCGAGGAGCCGGGATCGTTCTCCGGGGCACTGTGGCTGCAGGTTCGCGACATCGATTCTGCCACAGCGGAATTGGAGCAGGCCGGCATTGCGATCGTGCGGGAGGCGACCACCGAACCCTGGGGGCTCATCGAGATGTGGATCGAGGATCCCGACGGAATCCCCATCGTGCTGGTGCAGATTCCGCAGGACCACCCACTCCGCCGGGATACTCGCTAGCCACCCGAGACGGTTCGCAGTACCGCCGACGCCGATTGCGGCCTCGACCACAGATATCCCTGCGCCAGAGTGCATCCGAGATCGAGAGCGGCGTCGGCCTGAGCTCGACTTTCGATCCCCTCGACGATCATCGTCAGCTCCAAATCCTTGGCGACCGAGGCCAACGACTTGATCATCGCCCGACCGGCCACGGTGTCGATGAACCGCGTCAGATGTCCGTCGATCTTGATGCCGTCCGGTTGCAACGTCACCAAGCGTTCGAGAGACGACCAGCCGGAGCCGAAGTCGTCGAGCAGGACGCGGAAACCCAGCCGGTGCACGTCGTCGATGTGCTTGCGCAGCAACGGCCCTGGCGTCACCGACGAGGTCTCGGTGAGTTCGAGCGAAATGGATTTCGGGGACACCTCGGTCGACGCGATCGCGCGTTCGAGTTGGCCGACGCCGTCCGGATGCGCCAGATGACGTCCGGAAATGTTGACGGTCAGCCGCAGGTCCGGTCGGTGTACGTGCCACTTCTTCATCTCCGCGGCTGCCTGCGCGAGCACGCTCAGATCCACGTCGATGATCAGTTCACTCGCCTCGGCGAACGGCACGAAGTCCGCGGGCACCACCAGACCCCGAGTGGGATGGTGCCAGCGCGCCAATGCCTCGAAGCCGACTATCTCCTCTGTCCGTAGGTCCACGATCGACTGGAACCACGGGACGATGTGACCGTCGGCGAGGGAGTCGGCGATGTCGTTGTCGCTGCCGAGTCGGGTGGATCCCGAGCCGACCCGCCGATGCAGATCGAGCTGCTCTTCGAGGACGGACGCGAACTGTTCGAGCTCCTGCATCTGGTCGTTGGAGAGGGGCCTCGAGGTGCGGTCGAGCAAGCACAGAGTGCCGATCACCAGACCTTCTCGTCCGCGAAGCGGAACCGAGGCATAGGACTCGATGCCGTTCTCGTCGAGCAGCGCGCGTTGCCGGGTGGTGGCATCGACCCGGCCGTGGGCGACGACCGCAGGCACTCCCGTGCGCACCACGTCGTCGCACAGGGTGTCGGCCCGCACCACGGTGGACATCGGTGGACCGCCGATGTTGACCAATGTGTACTGGGTGTCCTCGTCCAACACGTTCAGCTGGGCGATAGCGAATCCGACACTGCGTGCCGCGAATTCGACAGTGGAGCGCAACGCGGGTGTGGTTGCTTCCAGATCGAGGTAGCGGCGAGCCGAGTCGCTCTGCCGCCGGGACTGGGAGCGTGCGGTGTCGTGCACCTCACCGTCCACCAGCATCTCCTCGCAGCCGACATCCGGGCACGCTCTCGACCCGGGTGGAACCGAGTTTAACCGTGCACGAACGGCAGACCGCAGGCAAACCCCATCTCGAGCTCGTCACAATGCCGGGAAGCGTGTGTGCAGGAGCCGATGACGCAACACAGCCGCAGCCACCCGTGCGCCTTCGTCGGTTGCGACGCGGTTGTCGGCCGAGCGGAACGCTCCGAGAGCGTCGAGTTCTGCGATCAACGTGTCCGCCAGAGTCTCGGCGTGCTCCGACTCCGGCTCCTCCCCCGCATGGGTCCATCCCTCCGCACGCAACAGTCGAGCCGAATCGTCGGCCGTCGCCTGCGCGTCGGCGATGTCGTTGCCCAGGATCATCCGGGCCAGGAGAACCTCCGCCGCGATCGAGTCGGGGTGGTAGTCGCTGCCGACGATTCCCCCGGTGAGCACGCGCCACAATCCGTCCGAGCTCAGCTGCCGGGTGCGCGTCGTCGGAACCAGCCTGCCTGCGGATCGACGCATCAACCGAAGTCGCATCACCAGGCGCCGGAGAGCGAGAACCTTGTCGGTATCGAGTTCGCGTCCGACGAACTGCGGCCGCTCGGCTACCGGAAAGACGGTGCGAGCGATCCGCGCCACCAGATCGTCCGGCAGATACCCGGCATCGGTCAGCGCCACGCCGTCGCCGATGCACCCGATGAAGCTCTCGAGTCTGCGCACGCACCCGTACACCGGCTCGACCGCCTCGTGCAGCGCCTCGCGCAAGCCCAGGTAGAGCTCGGCGCGTGGAGCGCTGTAACTGCTCCACAATTCGATGCGGTGGTCGAGAAGTTGTTCGAGCAGAACGTCGTCGGTGTCGTTCTTGCCCAGATCCGAGGTCAGCACCGCGTCGGTCACGCCGCGGCGACGCGTCGCCCGTGCGGTGACTCCCAGCGGCCTGCCACCGGGCTTCGACGGCTCGAACTCACCGGCGATGGTCGCCACTTCGAGTGTCTCACCGATCTTTTCGACGATGGCCCGCTCGACCCCGGTCGGAGCGTCCTGCCACGTCACCAACTCGGTGTCGACTGCTCCGATACCGGATTGCTCGGTGGCGGCGCGGTACTGCTGCAGCCAGATCGCATCGTCGGTGGCACGTACGAGCTCGTCCGTCACGCCGCTGCGCGCGATCTCCGCATACGCGACGCGTCCCAGCCGCTCGAGCAGATCCCCGAGCGCTCGGGCGATGTCGACGGCCCGATCGGGGCCCTCGGCCGCGTGGCGCAGATAGATCCACAGAAACGTCTGTACGGAATGCTGTGTCGGTCCCGCAGGCGGCGACACCGCGGCCAGTCCGTCCCACCCGAGCCGGGCGTCGGCGGCAAGAGCCGGATCGACGGAATCGAAGTACGACAGGGCGGCCGACACCGCATCATCCATACCCGATCCCTTCACGTCGTCCACTGTTCCACAATGCTTCGACCGGAGGAGACCACCGCCGTGCGCTACGCCACAGACGAAGTGGACATATAAGGCAAAAAGGTGAACTGAAGGTGAACTGGAGACGACTTCGCGGCACCCGAGAAGAACACTTCGCAAGAAATTTCCGCGAATGGCCGTTCGTGTCCCACACTTTCCACCGTGAGCGCTGAATTTCTCGTACTTCTCGTGGTGGTCGTGACGGCCCTGGCCTTCGACTTCACCAACGGTTTCCACGACACCGCCAACGCCATGGCGACGTCGATCGCAACGGGGGCATTGAAGCCCAAGGTCGCGGTCACCCTGTCTGCCGTCCTCAACCTGGTCGGCGCCTTCCTGTCCGTAGAGGTCGCAGCCACCGTCGCGAAGGGGATCGTCAATCTCGGCGACACCGGCGGCCAGGCCCTGCTGACCATCATCTTCGCCGGCCTCGTCGGCGGCATCCTGTGGAACCTCGCCACCTGGCTGCTCGGCATCCCGTCGAGCAGCTCGCACGCACTGTTCGGCGGCCTCATCGGTGCCACCATGGCGGGCCTGGGAACCAGCGGCGTCGTGTGGGACGGGGTGTGGAGCAAGATCGTGTTGCCCGCCGTGCTGGCCCCCATCGTCGCCGGCCTCGTCGCCACCGTCGGCACCTGGATCATCTACCGCATCACCAACGCAGTTCCCGAGAAGTCCAAGGAGCGCGGATTCCGGTGGGGCCAGATCGGTTCGGCCTCACTCGTCTCGCTCGCCCACGGCACCAACGACGCCCAGAAGACGATGGGCGTGATCTTCCTGGCGCTCGTCGCCTACGGGACCGTCTCGCCGGACGCCGAGATGCCCCTGTGGGTCAAGGTCACGTGCGCCCTCGCCATCGCGTTGGGCACCTACCTCGGCGGCTGGCGCGTCATCCGCACCCTCGGTAAGGGCCTCGTCGAGATCGCATCCCCGCAGGGCATGGCAGCCGAGTCCTCTTCTGCGGCAATCATTCTGACGTCGAGCCACCTCGGCCTCCCGCTCTCGACCACGCAGGTCGCGACCGGCTCGATCCTCGGATCGGGACTCGGCAAGCCCGGTGCCGCCGTGCGCTGGAACGTCGCAGGACGCATGGCCGTCGCCTGGGTCATCACCTTGCCGCTCGCCGGTGTGGTCGGCGCCGCATGCTGGCTGCTCGCCCACACGATCGGCGGTCTGCCCGGCATTCTCGTGGTCTTCGCCATCCTCGTCGGCCTGGCCACCGTCATGTACATCCGCTCGCGCCGCGAACCCGTCGATCCGGACAACGTGAACGCCGAATGGGACGGCGGACTCGTTCCTGCCGCCGCCGAAACCGACTCCCCCGCGAAGGTCTGAACATCATGGAAACCCTCAAGCACACACTCGATTCGCTCTGGCAGGTCGTTCTCGTCGGCCTGCTGCTCGGTGCCGGACTGCCCGCGATCTTCGCTTTCGGACTCAAGGCACTCTCGGTCGGTGAGCCCTCGGACGAGGCCACTGCCTCGGGCACCACACGCGTGGCCCGACCCGCAGTCGCCACCGCCGCGGCCGTCCTCTGTTTCGCAGTGGTCGTCGTCGCGATCGTGGCCGGAATTCTCTTCATCATGAAGAACTTCCTCGACAGCACATTCGGCATCTCCGTCTTCTGACACACCCGAGAAGGGGTACAGCTCTCATGACCGACTCCACCAAGACCGCATTCCCGGCCTCGGTGCTCGAATGGCTCCGAGCCGGATACCCCGAGGGCGTTCCGCCCAAGGACCGATTCCCGCTCGTCGCCCTTCTGCGCCGCGCCGCACTCACCGACGCTCAGGTGCAGGAGATCGTTCTCGAACTCGTCTCTCCCGCCAACGGTGCACTCGACGACGGTGCCATTTCGACCGAGGAGATCGCGACGTACATCCGCGACCAGATCGACGCCGAGCCGACGGCCGAGGACATCTCCCGTGTCTCGGCACGACTGGCCGCCGGTGGCTGGCCGCTCGCGGATCCGGCTGCCCTGTAAGACCATGCCGGTCCCGTCGTTTCTCCACTCGATCGTCGAGTGGCTCCGCGGTGGGTATCCCGACGGGGTACCCGAAGCGGATTACGTTCCCCTCCTTGCCCTTCTGAATCGGCGACTGTCCGACGACGAAGTGCAGTCGGTGATGGATGCCCTCATCGCCGACGGCCAGCTACCTGCCGACAAGGCAGGAATTTCCGTCACCATCACCAAGGTCACCAACGAGCTGCCCCGAGAAGAGGACGTCAATCGGGTGCGCGCGAACCTCGCCGCCGGGGGTTGGCCTCTGGCCGACCCGTTCACGATCCGGCGCAAGGACTAATCTCGCCAGTGTGCTCGAGAGCGTTCCCATTCCAGCAGGCTCGGCCGCGGCAGACATCCTGCCGCGGCTGAGCCGTCTGCTGGCCGGCGACGGCCCCGCCGTCCTCCCCGTCCCCGCCGACGATCCACGCGAGATCCGTCGCCTGCACGACGCGTTGGCCCCCGGAACCCCCATCGACGACGACGTCGCATTGGTCGTCGCGACGTCGGGGACGACGGGAATTCCCAAGGGTGCCATGCTTTCTGCGTCCGCACTGGTCGCGTCGGCGACGGCAACCGAGGAGCGACTCGGCGGGCCCGGCTCATGGCTGCTGGCGTTGCCCGCACACCACATCGCCGGGATGCAAGTCTTGCTGCGCAGCGTGCTCGCCGGCACGTCGCCGGTGATCATGGACGTATCTGCCGGCTTCGACCCGGCCGCCTTGATCGAGGCCGTGGGACGGATGTCGGGTCCGCTGCGCTACACCTCCCTGGTGCCCGGCCAGTTGGTCAAAGCACTCGAGAACCCCGAGGCCACTGCTGCACTGGCATCGCTGGACGCCGTGTTGCTCGGCGGCGCTGCCACGCCGATTCCGTTGCGCGAGAGAGCTATTGCCGCGGGCGTTCGATTGGTACGCACCTACGGCATGAGCGAAACCGCGGGCGGCTGTGTGTACGACGGAGTTCCGTTGCACAGCACAGTCGTTCGGATCGACGACGGACGAGTGGTTCTGGGCGGGCGGACTCTGGCCTCGGGCTATCGCGGGTTACCGGACCATCCGGCATTCGCCGAGCCGGGATGGTTCCGCACGGACGACGCAGGCACGATGATCGACGGGGTGCTGAGCATCACCGGTCGACTCGACGAGGCCATCTCGACGGGCGGCTTGACCGTCGTACCGCAGGTGGTCGAAGCCACGCTGGCAACGCATCCCGCTGTCCGGGAGTGCGCTGTCGTCGGATTGCCGGATGAGCGCCTCGGCCAGAAGGTGGTGGTAGCAGTGGTTGCCTCTGCGCCGGTGACGTTGGCGGAGTTGCGCTCTCACGTCGAGCAGTCGCTCGATGCCACCGCTGCACCGCGGGAGCTGTTCCTCGTCGACGCACTGCCGACGCGGGGTCCGGGCAAACTGGACCGCGCGGGATTGCGAGCCGCGTTGGCAGCGCGGTGAGAGCACCCGACGCGCGTATCCGTCAGGACACGATTCGACCGTCCTCGAGTCGCACGACTCGGTCGGCCGCGGCCAACACCTCGGGATCGTGAGACACACACGCAACGGCAACTCCGCGCATCGTCTCCTCACGCATGACGGCTCGAATCCGTTGTCCACTAGCGGCGTCGAGACCTGTCGTGGGTTCGTCGAGCAACAGGAGATCGGCCCGGCGGGCCACACCCTGCGCCAGTAGGGTGCGCTGACGCTGCCCTCCGGACAGGTCGGCGAACGGCATGCCGGTCAGATCCGCGATGTCGAGGCGCTCGAGGGCGTCGCGCACCGATGCCCGAGCCTCGGTGTTCATCGGACGCCACCGGCCGAGGCGTCCCCACGCACCCACTGCCACGACGTCCCATACGGTCAACGGCAACCGATCCGGCACAGCAGCGCGCTGCGGAACGAATGCAATTGCGCGAGTTGCGCTTCGGGTCCCGCCCGTCAGTGGCCGGGTGCCGGCGACCACCTCGAGCAACGTGGACTTGCCGGCACCGTTCGGCCCTGCGATGGCCGTGAGCCGACCGGGTAGCAGGTCCAGATCGACGCCTGCGAGTGCCGTGTGGCCGGAGAACTCGACGCGGACGCCCCGGAGGCGAGCGAACTCGGACGACGCGCTGGCAGCTGAGGTGTTCACATTGCCACTATACGATTTTGAATATCGTTATCAATCTCATTAAGCTCCCGAATGTGCCATTTCAGACAATCAACGCGCTGTTCGAGCCGTTCGACCTCGGTTTCGTACAACGCGCCCTGTTCGGCGGAGCCCTGGTCGCCGTGCTGTGCGGGGTGGTCGGAACGTGGGTGGTGATCCGCGGCATGGCGTTTCTGGGTGAGGCGCTCGCACACGGAATGCTGCCCGGTGTCGCTCTCGCGACCGTTCTCGGAGTTCCGGTGATGATCGGCGGCGCACTGAGCGCGGTCGCCATGAGCCTCGGGATCACCGCGCTGCAACGCCGCGGAACACTGTCCTACGACACGAGCATCGGGATGTTGTTCGTGTCCATGTTGGCGCTCGGCGTCATCGTCATCTCCCACTCGGGGAGCTTCGCCACCGACGCCACATCCATACTGTTCGGCGACATTCTTGCCATCTCGCACACGGACCTCTATCTCCTGGCCGGAGCGGCCGCACTCGGAGTCGCCGTCGCGGCGCTGTTTCACCGACCGCTGGTCGCCGTTGCGCTGGACCCCCGAATTGCCTCCGTGCTCGGACTCGGGCCGCGCTCGGCCCAGGCAGTTCTCGTCGCACTCGTGACGCTGGCAGTCGTCGCGTCGTACCAAGCCGTCGGCTCGCTGCTGGTCGTCGGACTGTTGCTCGCCCCTGCCGTCGCCGCCGGGCAGTGGACCACCCGCATTCCCACTCGAATGCTGGTGGCGGCCGTCCTCGGCGTGCTGTCCGTGTTCGGCGGCCTACTGATCTCCTGGCACGCGGCCACCGCCGCCGGTGCCTCCGTGGCGGCGACCGCGATCGCGGTGTCCGGCCTGTCGTACGCGATACGCAGTGCCGTCACCGCCGTCCGTCCTCGCCCCACTTCACCCGAAAGGAACACGTGCGCCCCCGCATCCTGACCACCACAATCGCCGTCGGTGCCCTCGTTCTCGCATCGACGGCCTGTTCCTCGGAGACGAACCTGCCACGCACAGACGAACCCGCAGGCGAAGGCCACGGGGCAATAGCCGGTGCCGCCGAACTCGCCGAACCGCGGCTCGGGCTCACGTCCGTGGACCCGACGGGGCGGGTGTCCCATCTCGATCTGCTCGACGACACCGTCACCGATCTCGGGACCATCGGAGCCCCGCAGGCTCTGCACACCGACGGCCGCTACCTGTTCGTGCAGACCGACGCGGGCGTCGAGATCGTCGACAGCGGGGTCTGGACCTGGGACCACGTCGACCATTTTCACTACTACCGCAGCGAGCCTCGACTACTCGGCACGGTCGGCGGCTCAGGCACGGCAACCGTTGCCACATCCAACCTTTCGACCTCGGGAAGTACTGGACTGTTCTTTCCCGACTCCGGCGAGGCTGTACTGCTCGACACCGAGGCCCTGTCGAAAGGCACAGTCGTGGAACGATTCCGAAAGGTCACCACGCCCGGTGCCGGAATGGTCGTTCCCGTCGGCACTTTCGCGCTCGTGACCGAAGGATCCGGACCGTCGACCTCGGTCGTCGGATACACCGCCGACGGCGAACGCACCGGGCCGGTCGAACCGTGCCCGCAGGCCCGCGGCACGATCACCACCAGGGTCGGTGCCGTGATCGGGTGCGCCGACGGCGCACTGCTCGCCTCGGCCACCGGTGACGAGTTGGCGGTCGAGAAAATACCCTACCCGGCCGGCGCCACCGCCGCGGCAGCGACGTCGTTCGACAACCGCGAGGGCCGCCCCACGGTCGCAGGTTCTACCGTTGCAGAGGGCATGTGGATGCTGGATACCCGCGCACGGTCGTGGTCCCTACTCCCGGCACCGGCACCCCTGGTACACGTCACCGCCGTGGACGATGCGGACGAGCACGTGCTGGCCCTCACCGAGGATGGCCGAGTCCTGGTACTCGACGGCAACAACGGTGCAATTCTGGCCGAAACCGAACCGCTGGTGGCCGAATCACTCGAGGCCGGCGCGTCCCCGACTCTCGTCGCCGACGATCAGCGCGCCTATCTCAGCGCCCCGACCGAACGACGGCTGTACGAAATCGACTACGCCGACGGTGCCCGCATAGCGCGGACCTTCGACACCGCCACCGAACCGGCCTTCACCGCGGAGACCGGACGATGACGAGCGGACGCGTCAGCCGCTTCTCATCGGCAGTGGCGATGGCCGCAGCAATCGGACTGTGCCTGAGCGGCTGCTCCGCCGACGGTGACGACCGCCCGGTGGTGATCGTGTCCACGAACATCCTCGGCGACGTCGTGCAGCAACTCGTCGGCGACGAGGCAGACGTGGTGACGCTGATGAAGCCGAACGCCGACCCGCATTCCTTCGAGATCTCGGCGCAGGAAGGTGCCCGCCTACGCACGGCAGACCTGATCGTCTCCAATGGTCTCGGCCTCGAGGAAGGTCTACAGCAACATCTCGACGAGGCAACGGCGGAGAACGTGCCCACCTTCGTCGCGGGCGACGCCATCGACGTCCTCGAGTACACGGAAGGGGACGCCGCAGGCAGTCCCGATTCGCACTTCTGGACCGATCCCGCGCGCATGACAGCCGTCGTCGATGCCCTCGAGCCGGCGCTCGCCGGGCTGGACGGTGTCGATTCTGCCGAAATCAGCGACCGCACAGCAGGTTACCGGCTGCAGTTGAAGGGGCTCGACGACGACATGAGCGCCACCTTCGCTGCGATCCCGGATCAGCGCCGCGCACTCGTCACCAATCACCATGTATTCGGTTATCTCGCAGACCGTTTCGATTTCACGGTGATCGGGGCAGCCATTCCCGGCGGCACCACCCTGGCGGCACCGTCTGCTTCCGATCTGGCCGAACTCGTCGGAGCCATCGAAAAGACCGGTGTTCCTGCGATATTCGCGGAATCGTCTTCTCCGGATCGTCTCATCCAGGCCTTGGCGAGTGAGGCCGACATTCGTGTCGCTGTGATCGAACTGTTCACCGAATCCCTCACCGCACCCGACGGCGGTGCCCCCGACTACCTCACCATGATGCGCGTCAACACCGAGCGCATCTCCGATGGACTCACCAGCTGACCGATTCGCCACACAGAAAAGGAACAATCATGCGTATCAACAATTTTCGAAGGGCGAGCGTCACCGCGCTCGCCCTCGGTGCGGTAGCGACCCTGGCGGCCTGCTCCTCCGGCACCACCCCCGCGGCCGAATCCACATCGATTGCGGCCGGGCCACGGGTCGCAGTGTCCTACGAAGGCGGCCTTCGGGTGCTCGACGCCGACACGTTCGAGACCGTCGCTGATTTCGACTCCGAGGAGTACACGCGCCTCAACCTCGCCGGCGACGACCGCAACGTCATGGTCACCACGAGCGAGGGCTTCCGTGTGCTCGACACCGCGGCCGGGACGACCGAGCAACCGCAACTGACCGACACCGTCTTCGAAGCCGAGAAGCCCGGTCACGTCGTACGACACGGCGGCAAGACCATCCTGTACGCCGACGGCACCAGCGACACCACGATCTTCGACACCGCAGCGCTCGAATCCGCAGACGGGCTCCCGGAAACCGAGAGCATCCCCGGTGTCGACGCGCACCACGGCGTCTCGATCGTCCTCGAAGACGGCACGTTTCTCACCACGGTCGGGAACTCGAACGGCCGCACCGGCATCGAGGTTCGTGACGCATCGGGCGCGGTCGTCGCCAAAAACGATCAGTGCCCCGGCGTCCACGGAGAGGGAACAGCGGAAGGCGAGATCGTCGTCTTCGGTTGCGAGAACGGCGCTCTGATCTACGACAAGGGCCAGATAACCAAGCTCGACGCTCCGGACCAGCCCTACGGACGGACGGGCAACGCGTACGTGAGCGAGACCAGCCCCCTCATCGTCGGAGACTACAAGGACGACCCGGACGCAGAGGGCTCACTCCTGCACGCGGTCACCGTCATCGACCCCGCGGCCAAGACCCTCGACGTCGTGAAGCTCCCCGACGGTGCCGAATACACCTGGCGCGGAGTCGCCCGAGGCCCCGGCGACCTGGCCTACATCATCGGATCGGACGGCGCAGTCCACGTATTCGACCCGACGACAAAGACATTCACCGCCTCGTACCCCGTCATCGACGCCTGGGAAGGTCCCGCGAAATACCAGGACGCCCACCCCGGCATCTCCATCGCGGGTGACACCGCCTACGTCACCGAACCGGCCGGCAACAGCATCCACGCCGTCGACCTCACCTCCGGAAACGTCACCGAGAGCAAGCAACTCGATGTCACGCCCAACGAATTCGTCGTCGTGACTGCCTGACCCTGCAACCGGGGACGCAGAAATCCACTCTGTGTCCCCGGGTTCGGCTACCCCGTCCGATCCGGCGGACCGTCGACCACAGGTGTGCCTTGGTGATGCACCAGTTCCCATCCATCGGAGGTGCGTCGCCAGATCGACGATCGACGGGCTCGACGTCCCGACCGTCGTGACGTCCACTGCACCAGAACGACACCCACGTCCAGTATCCGTCCGGAGAGATCGTGGACCTCGATGATGCCGTCGTCCGCACTTTCTCCGCCCAACAGCTCGAGTATCGACTGCTTGGTCCACACCACCCCAGACGCTCCGATCTCGACGAAATCGTCCGCAAGCAGCGCCGCGAGTCTGCTTCTGTCACCACGGGTCTCGGCCCGCTGCAACTGCCGCTCCAGCTCCAACACCTGGCCGACCTCGTCGTTCTCCGGCACCGATGTCAACCCGCCATTTTCCGGTACAACCGCTCGACGTCGGCGTCGGACCATCCCGCCGGTTCGAGGATGTCGGCCCACATGCGCACTGCGTCGGCTCCGTAGCTGTGGCCGTGCCCGTCGTCGACGTCGGTGGAGAACACCTGGTCGAAGGTCAACTGCCAGAACGTCACGAACGGGAACCACTGCACTCCCGGATCGACGTCGGTGCCGCGGGGTTCCCGCAGCCAGTCGGGCCTACCGAGGATCAGATCGGGTGACCACCACACGATCGGGTCGGATGCGTGCTGCCAGTACACGATTCGCGGCTCTTCCCACGGACCACCGATGTCGAGATCTCCGGACGAACTCGCGAATCGCACGTGCTCTCCGCCGTCGATGACAGGCAGGATCTCGCGGGAACCGGCGTCACGTCCGCTCGTGATACGCGCCCACTGAGGCGTGAAATTGGGGTTGCCGACCCACAGAGCGCCGTCGATACGAGCGATCATGTCCTGCGCACCGCTGAATGCATCCTGCCCGCCGTAGGCACCGAGGCTCTCGCCGAACAACACCAGTTTGGGTCGTGAATCTTCCGGGAGTTCGCTCCACACCGCGTAGATCGCCTCGAACAGGGCTCGTCCGGCATCCTGCGGGGTCTGCCGATCGGCGAGAAATGCCATCGGGCTCGGCAGGAACGAGTACTGCATCGACGCAATGGCCGAATTTCCGTCGTACAGATACTCGAGAGGGCCGGCGACGGATTCGTTGACCCAGCCACGTCCGGTGGTGGTCGCGACACCGAGCACGGCCCGTGAGAATGAGCCGGTACGTTCGAGTTCGGCCACCACCCGCTCTGCCACACCCTCGACCGTTTCGGCCGACTCGACACCGGCGTACACGCGGATCGGTTGCACTGCAGGCCTTCCGGTGAACTCGCCGATCTCGTCGGGCGATGCCCCGGAGACCACGAAGCGTCGCCCCTCCTGCCCCAGCGACTCCCAGTCCTCGTTCGACGCATCGGACCCCGACAGTTCTGCTGCATCAGGCTTTTCCACCCCATCGTGGTTGCCGCGATCGGCGGTAGAGGCCGACTTTTCCGCGACGGCCACGATTCCCCGAATCAGTGCACCGTTGACGGTGAACACCACCAGCAGGGCAACAACGATCACGCTGGCGATCCGCGCCACCGGCCTCGGCACGTACTGCTTGCCCCATCGCGTCAGAGCCCGAGTCGCTCTGCGCAGCAGGCGGCCGAGAGCAAGCACCCCCACCGCTACCACCAGCGAGAGCACCAGCACCGCGACGTAGAGCGGCCGGCCGGGGTCCTCCACACCGACCAGCCTGCGGACGATCTGCTGCCACCACGATCCCAAGATCAGGAACAGCGGAATCACCACCACCGCAGCCGCGGCCAAGGCCCACCAACCACGTCGACGCCACTGCTCCGACCAGTCCGGTGACACTCCGCAGAGCCGAACCACCCAGGCAACGAGGCACCCCACGCCGTACCCGATCGCGACGCTGATCCCCGTGGCCACCGCCTGCAGGTACCACAGACGAGGTAGCAGAGACGGAGTCATCGACAGCGCGAAGAACACCAGAGCGAAGAAGATCCCCACCGGATGTAGTGCGCGACAGTACCGATCCGCTCGCGAATCCCGCCAATACGAACGTATCGAGGCCGACCGCCGTGTGGTCACCCATAGATCGTATTGGCCCGCCGACTGGGCCGCACCCACTTCGACGTGCAAGCATTCACGCCATGAGTGTTCTGGTCTGCTTCCACGCGCATCCCGACGACGAAGTGTTCGGCACGGGCGGCGTCATGCGGCTCGCGGCCGACGCCGGCCACCGCGTCGTACTCGTGACGGCCACCGACGGTGCCGTCGGCGAATATCCCGACGGCATCCTCGCCGACGGAGAGACGTTGGCCGCGCGCCGACACATCGAATTGGACCGTTCGGCTGCCGTCCTGGGGGTCGCGCGCGTCGTTCGCCTGCACTATGCCGATTCCGGAATGGCCGGCACGCCGGAGAACGGCAACCCGGAGGCGTTCTGCAACGTCGACGTCGACACCGCGGCTGGGCGATTGGCCGACGTGTTGCGCGAGGAGCAGGCCGACGTCGTCACCATCTACGACCCGAACGGTGGATACGGCCACCCCGACCACATTCAGGTGCACGTTGTCGGCAAGCGCGCCGCCGAGATCGCCGAGACGCCGTACGTGTACGAGACGACCACCAACCGTGACCACATGCGCAGGTTGATGGAAGCCAATCCCCACTGGAGCGAAGAGGCGTCACCACCGGACATGGAGTCGTTCGGACTGCCGGAAACCGAAATCACCACTGTCGTGGACGTGTCGAGCGTCATCGCGGCCAAGCGGGCCGCGATGGAAGCGCACGAAACGCAGGTCGGCGATTTCGGGCCGTTTCTCGCAATGCCGATCGAGCAACTGACCACTGCGTTCGGTCTCGAATGGTTCCGCAAGCTGCGGGGCACCGGCGGGGTCGGACTGACAGAGACATCGCTGCCGCTCTGACACCACCGGGTCGCCGGTCGTGAGGTCCGTCGTATTGGGGTCGGAGGCCGCCCGTCGAACACCCTCGACCTGACGTTCGGATTGTTTTGGACCTCTAATCAAACCTCGAGACGGTACAGTGTCCACGTCGCCGTACAGGAGAGGCCGGTTGGAGATGCGTTCGTCGGTAGGTGTGTCCCTGGGAACGTGCGGAATCCGCACGTCTCGGACGACCGAAGACGGCACGTGGACAGACGCCGCTCCCTTCGACGACTGGCAGCTCTCCCCCTCCCCCGAGGACGTCGCGCGGGTCGTTCGCGGAATCGTCGACCGCCCGGACGCGCCGCAATCACTGGGCATTGCATACCGGACCGCCGACGAGCGTGATCGCATCACGAAGGCTCTGGCCGAGGAATACGTCTCGGACGTACATCTGATCGACGAGACCGACGCTGCCCTCGAGTACCTGCGTCCCGGCCTGGCCAGCCAGCACCGCACCATCGCCCTGTTCGACGCAGGCGAGACCGGTGTCGACATAGACATCGTCGACGTCGAATCCGGCCGCTCCTACGGCTCGACTCGTACGACAGCAATCAGCGGAGCCTCGTTCGACGCGGTGGTTCGGGAACACATACTCGGCCTCGGTATCGTGCGGGAGCCGCACACACACGACGAGGACACTGCTCTGACGGCATTCTGCCGTGGCATCAAGGAGGCACTGTCCACGCACGAGACCACCAGCACGCCCGACGGCGAACACATTCTTCTCGAGCGCCACATCTTCGAGCTGTCGATCGCCCGGGCCACCGAACAGGCTGCCACCACGGTCCGCCAACTGGGGCTCGAAGCCGAGTTCTATCCCGACGCCGTCATCGCCATCGGCGGTACGAGCAATGTCCCTCTGGTCCGCACGACACTCGAACGGTTTCTGCAGCTGCCGATCATCGTCCCCGAGCAACCAGAACTCGTCGTTGCAGGTGGCGCGGCCGTGCACGCTGCGCGCGTCGACGTCGACCGCATTGCACCGGTCGTCTCGCACCGACCGGCGCTGGCGCGGCTCGGATTGATCGCGCTACCGATCGTGGGCGTCATCGCCGCCGTCGGACTGTTCTCGGGCCTGAGTTCCGAGAGCGAAGATCAACCGCTGAGCACCCCTGCCAGCGTGGACGAGGGCATCCGGCAGACCACGACACCCTCGGCTGCACGGACCACCACCGCCACACCGTCACCGACCCCGGACATCCCGGCCCCGCCGCCGACGTCCGCTGCACCACCTCCAGCCGCCGACAGCGCGCCGTACGTGCAGTATCAACCGCACTACAACCCGCCGCCACCGCCGCCCGGTCCGACGGTGCCGCTCCCGCAGATCCCCGGAGTCCAGATGCCTGTCATCCCGCTGCCGGTACTGCCGCGCCTGCCGTTCTGACCGGCCGCGTCCGCACCCTCCCGGCAGATACGGAAAGATCGTCGCTCATGGCCACCACAGCACAATGGATCGAAGGGGCGCGACCCCGAACGCTCCCCAACGCTATCGCCCCCGTCCTCGTCGGCACCGGTGCAGCCGTGTCCCTGGACGCAGGCGTGTGGTGGAAGGCTCTACTGGCACTGATCGTCTCGTTGGCGCTGATCGTGGGCGTCAACTTCGCCAACGACTACTCCGACGGAATCCGCGGCACGGACGACGACCGAGTCGGCCCACTCCGACTCGTCGGCTCCAGGGCCGCCTCGGCAGGAGCCGTCAAACGGGCAGCCATCGGCTGCTTCGCGGTCGGTGCCGTCGCAGGTCTTGTCCTGGCCGCCACGAGCGCTTGGTGGTTGGTGATCGTCGGCCTGATCTGCATAGCCGGTGCCTGGTACTACACAGGCGGCTCGAAGCCCTACGGCTACAGCGGATTCGGCGAGATTGCCGTATTCGTGTTCTTCGGACTCGTCGCCGTGCTCGGCACCCAATACGTGCAGGCCGAGCAGATCGACTGGGCGGGCGTGCTCGCCGCGGTGGCCGTCGGGTCCTTCTCCAGTGCCGTACTCGTCGCGAACAATCTTCGGGACATCCCCACCGATACCGAATCCGGAAAGCGAACGCTCGCAGTGCGATTGGGCGATACCCGCACACGCTATCTACACCTGGCACTGCTGGTCGTCCCGTTCGCCATGACGGTCGCGCTGATCGCCCGAACCCCGTGGGCACTGGTTGCCCTGCTCGCGCTACCTCTCGCTGCGCGCGCCAATTCGCCGGTTCGAGGCGGCGCTCACGGCTTCGAATTGATACCGGCGCTGCGTGATTCGGGATTGGCAATGCTCGTCTGGGGTGCCGCTACCGGTGTGGCGCTGGCGTTCGCCTAACGCTTCTCGGGCACGAATGCGCCCAGCAGAAAGTTCACGATCGAGATGATGATCGCGCCCCAGAACGCGGCCGCGAAACCGACGATCTCGAGGCCGTAACCGGTCTGCGACGACAGCCACCCCGTCAACATCAGCATCAACGCGTTGATGACGAGAGTGAACAGCCCGAGGGTGAGAATCAGCAGCGGCAGTGACAACAGCTTCACCATCGGCCTGATGAACGCGTTGACGATCGTCAACACGGCCGCAATACCGAGCAGGACCACGATGTCCCACCCGTCACCGCGGCCCGAGCTGGTCACGGTGATGCCGTCCACGAATTCCTTCGCAACCCAGATGGCGACGGCATTGATCACGAGCCGAATCAGAAAGTTCATGGCGCCCATCGTAGAGTTTGGGCCCGCTCGGAGCTATGACGTGCGAACCAGCAGGACGGCGTCGCGCAGATCGTCCAGGCCTCCGCGAACAGTCACGAGCTCGGTGAACGATGGATCGGCACCTGCGATCACACCGAGAAGCATGTGCTCGACACCGATCTCCCTGTCCCGCAATCGGACGGCCTCCTTCAAGGCCAGCTTCAGCGCTTCCTTGGCCGACGGCGCGAACGGCAGGTGAGAATCGTTCGAATGGACGACATCGCCGAACCCCACCGCAGTCTCGACGGTGTCGATCACGTCGTGAAGGTCGATGCCGATGGACCGTAGGGCCCGGGCGTCCCTCGACAGCACGTCCTCGAGCGCGTTGTCGAGGGTGAAACCCGCCTCGGCCAGCACAGACCCGAGCGGTTCGTCGGCCTTGTCGAGCGCACCGAGGAAGAGATGAATGGGTTCGATCCGCTCCGAGTGCAACGCCCGGGCGTGCAGCCGGGCACTGATGACGACCGCCCTGGCCTGAGTGGTGAATCGCTCGAACATGCTTGTCTACCTTCCCTTTCCGCCGTGCTTCTTGTGAACAGCCTGCCTGCTGACACCCAGCGAATCCGCTATCGCCTGCCACGCCCATCCCTGATTCCGCGCATTGCGAACCTGGACGGCTTCCAGACGTTCGAGTAGACGGCGAAGTGCAGCTACGGCACGCAACCCCTCCCCCGGATCGGAACTGGCGGCCGCGGCGGCCAATGCAGTGGCTTCTGTCATGAATGTCAATGTAGGTTGACAGAAAGGGGGTTGTCAACCTTTATTGACACACAAGTCAGTGGTCCACAGCGATATCGACAGAGACCCGCCCACGGTCGTCACGGGTCGCCGTCGCGAGGCCGGAGTACCGGACGCCGCCGAGGTCGACATCGACACGACCGCCGCCGTCCACGAAATTTCGCCACCAGTTCTTCTTGTCCGGCATCGCCACCCTGACCTTCAGGTGCTCGCCCTTCCGGCTGATCGCAAGCGGCAATGTGATCCTCTTGCCGGACTTCCGGCCGGTGTAGGTCAAAATGCCCATCGAGCGTCCGAGCACCCTGTCGAGCACCGGTGCCTTCATCACGACCATGAAGACCTTGTTGAACCCTGCCGCCGACTTCTGAAATGTGTTCATCGTGTCCGCCTTACGAATCGCCCCGCACGTGTTGGCGAGCGTAGCCGTGACACAGGCCGACGGGAACGTCACCGAGACGGCAGACCGGACTCCATCGACTCGGCGAGCGTGGTCAGGGCCTCGAGAACACGGTTTCGACGTGCACCCAACGCATCGAACAATCGTCCGTGCGCTTCGAGCTCTCGGGGAAATACATCATCCACGATGCGCCTCCCCTGATCGGTCAGGGTGATCGACGCAGACCGTCGGTCTTCGGCGCTGGGCACGCGCTGCAGAAAGCCGCGGCGTTCGAGCTTTCCGAGCGTCTTGCTCACACCTGCGCGGGTCATGCCGAGCAGCTCCGCCAACCGCGCTGCCGTCACCGGTTCGATCGCGTAACGCAGGGGCACCATCAATTCCACCTCGGCGACGGATACATCGGCCGCGGCGTATATCGGTTCGACGGCCACGTCGAGCAGCGCGACGATGCGCTTGATCTCGGCCACCACCTGCATCGGCGAGGTGTCCAGCTCCGGGTTGAACTCGGCCCACCGTGCACAGGTCAGCTCACGAAGCGAGGCATCGGTCATCGGCACCACCAATATTGTTAACTAGTTGACAGTTCTGATACGTTCACAACATATCGCACCACCGAGGAGGCATCTTGACGTACGACACCGTGGTAATCGGTGGCGGCCCAGCCGGACTCAGTGCCGCGACACTTCTGGCTCGCGCCCGCCGAAAGGTGATCGTTGTCGATGCCGAAGAACCACGCAACGCGCCTGCCGACCATGTTCACAACTTCCTCTCGCGCGATGGTTCCACACCCGAGGAGTTGCATCGGGCTGGATGCGAGGAAGTCCTCCGATACGGCGGAGAAATTCTGCGCGGCGGCAAAGTAATTGGACTCGACGAGGGATTCGAGGTCCGCCTCGAGGGCGGCGAGTCCCGGCACTCGCGGTCGGTCTTGGTGGCCACCGGGCTTCGAGACGAACTGCCCGATATCCCCGGCGTTCACGAACAGTGGGGCTCGGGAGTGCTGCATTGTCCGTACTGCCACGGCTACGAAGTTCGGGATCAGCCGATAGCCGTGGTCGGCGGATCCAACCGACCGTTCACGATCCACCAGGCGTCGCTGATTCGCCAATGGTCGGACGACGTCGTCTTCTTCACCAACGGCATCGAACTGAGTGAAAACGAACGCCTTCGACTCGACGCGCGGTCCGTCGGAATCGTCGACGTACCGGTTGCTCGAATCGTTGTGCAGGACGGTCGCGTCATAGGCATCGAGCTGACGAACGGGACCGTCGTTCCTCGAACAGTCGTGTTCGTCGGGCCGACGTTCGTTCCGAACGACGCGCTCCTGCGATCGATCGGATGCACTCGCCTCGACAACGGCTGGGTGGCCACCGACCCGACCGGGCTCACCAGCGTCGACGGCCTGTGGGCTGCGGGGAACGTCTCGGATTCCCCCGCCCAGCTCATCAATTCGGCAGCAGCAGGATCGAAGGCTGCAATCGCCGTCAATCACTACCTACTCGAACTCGATGTGACCCGAGCCGTCAGCGCGGTCTGACGCCTCCTGCCAGCGCCGAAGAATGTGTCGGTGCCCTGTTCTACACTTGCCGCAGTGGATCGAATACGTGTTCGATCTTCAGTCGCTGGGGGGTGACATGGGGCTACGGAAAGCGGTGTGGGTGACGGGGGACCATTCTCCGCTCGCCGACGTTCTGGGAGCGCGACGGACGATCAACGCTGCCGTCGCTTCGGAACTTGCTCTGCTGGACGAGTATGTCCGCAGCCGAACGGCCGGCGCGTCACCGTCGGACACCGGGGTCACCGAGAGAGATCTGTTCAACTCGGCAGTCTGTGAACTGGCGGCGGCTCTGTCGTCCACGTTTGCCGCCATCAACAACAAGGTGCAGATGTGGCGTCAACTGCGCCCTCTCGTGCGTCAGGGCTTCATCGACGGTGCCCTCGATCTGGAGCGAGTCAGAACGATCCACGATCATCTACTTCATGCCCGTCCGGAGACGGCCGTTGCCCTGGAGACCGAGATTCTCAAGGCCGCCCGGGAGATGGCACCGGGAGCTCTGGGCCGCGAAATCGATCGACTGCTCATCGAGGCCGACGCCGACTGGGACCGTGCGGTACGCAAGCGTGCCGCACGCACCGAGAAGCGAATCCGCCTTCGTCGCCGGGCACGAGGACTGTCGAGCCTGACCACACTGATGACCGACGGCGAAGCCGACGAACAACTTGCGCGGATCGACGCCGAGGTCATACGCCTGCACCCGGAGGATCCGCGGTCGGACGACCAACGACGGGCCGACGCTCAGACCGCCTTGATGCGCGGGGAGACACTGCTGTGCGAGTGCGCGACATGCCTGACGCCGCGCGACGGCGACAGGGCCCCCGAGCACGATGATCCGGACACAGCGGACAACGAACCATCGGACACCGACTGCGCCGCAACCGACGGAACACGCAGCGGCAGTTCCACTTCCGCTGCACCGGGGGACGAGCCGCCGACGAGCCAATCACCGAACACGATCCCACCGGACGCACCGCCACCCAGGCTTCCCACGCCCGGCTCTGTGAATACCAGAGCTACCCGATCGCGGCCGGGTGGGGGAACGCTGATCGAACGGTGGCGTGCCACCGTCGGGGACGACCCCATCGGGATCCACGCCTTGTACCCCGACGGCCATGGGGGCATGAAACTCCCGCCGCCAGGCGCGCTGAGCTATACGCCCAGTCGAGCTCTCGCGGCGAAGGTTCGAGCCGAGAACCCGTACTGCCTGCATCCTGGCTGCAACGTGCCCTCGGAACGATGCGACCTCGACCACATCGTCGAATTCGACCGACACCGCCCCGAGAAGGGCGGCTGGACCATCCTCACGAACATCGGTCCGCGCTGTCGGCTCCACCACAACCTCAAAACGCGCAAACTTTGGCGCACCGAACTGCTTCCGGATGGAGTGCTGCATATCGTCGATCCACTCGGACGTCACTACTTCACCCCACCCGCCCTGTGAAAAACAATCACCTAGGGTTGGTTCGGTGAGCACCGCGAATCTGACCCGAACCGAAACTCGCAGGCGATCGCGCCACATAGACGGGGTGAAGTATCTCGTCGATCTGAACCTCTTGCGCGCCGAGGACACGGACGTCGACACCTTCGAGTCGGTGACGACCATCGAGTTCGACGCGACGACGGCGGCGACATGGGTCGATTTCATCGGTGCCGCCGTGGACGAGGTCACCGTCAACGGCACCGCTGCGCAGGTCGATTACGACGGAGCCCGCATTCAACTGGTCGGACTCGCCGACCACAACGTCGTTCGGATACGGGCACGCGGGCGGTACAGCAGGTCGGGTGAAGGACTCCACCGCTTCGTCGACCCCGTCGACGACAACGTCTACCTGTACACCCAGTACGAACCTGCCGATGCGCGACGGGTGTTCGCGAATTTCGAGCAACCCGATCTGAAGGCCTCGTTCACGCTGAGGGTCACAGCACCCCCGGCATGGACGGTCCTGTCCAACCGCGCGGGAGTCACCGACGGCACAGTCACCACGTTCGCCCCGACGCTGCCCATATCGACGTACATCACCGTGGTTGCGGCCGGGCCGTACCACGGCGTCGAATCGTCCTGGACTCGAGGCGATCTGACTGTCCCGCTCGGCGCGTACTGCCGCGCATCCCTCGCCGAGTATTTCGACGCCGAGGACATCTTCGACATCACCGAGCGTGGCCTGGACTTCTTCCACGACAAGTTCGACTATGCGTACCCGTTCGGTAAGTACGACCAGATTTTCGTCCCCGAATACAACCTCGGTGCGATGGAGAACCCCGGGCTCGTCACGTTCACCGAATCGTACGTATTCCGTTCGGCGGCAACCGAAGCCCAGTACGAGGCTCGGGCGAACACGATTCTGCACGAGATGGCGCACATGTGGTTCGGCGACCTCGTCACGATGCAATGGTGGGACGATCTGTGGCTCAAGGAGTCGTTCGCCGACTACATGGGTGCGTACGCGTCGGCCGAAGCCACCCGGTTCACCGATGCCTGGGTCAGTTTCGCGAACCGCCGAAAGGCGTGGGCCTATTTGCAGGACCAGCTTCCCACCACTCACCCGATCGTCGCCGACATCACCGACATCGAGGCAGCCAAGCTCAACTTCGACGGCATCACCTACGCGAAGGGCGCGAGCGTGCTCAAGCAGTTGGGGGCGTTCGTCGGTGCCGACGCCTTTTTCGCAGCGTCCCGCAACTACTTTCGTACGCATGCCTTCGGTAATACGACCCTGACGGATCTCTTGAGCGAGATGTCCACCGCCAGCGGGCGAGACCTCGAGACCTGGGCGGGCGCGTGGCTGCAGACCACCGGCGTGTCCACACTGACTTATACCGGCGACGCCGTCGAGCAGTCGGATCCGCGTCCGCACCGCATCGCGGTCGGGCTCTACGATCCGGACGAGGCCGGAAATCTCACGAGGACCCACCGCTACGAACTCGACATCACCGACTCGCGAACGCCCGTCGACTTCCCCGATTCTGCACTGGTTCTGCTCAACGACGACGATCTGACCTACGCCAAGATCCGATTCGACGAGCGCTCCACCGCCACAGTGCGGACCTCCCTCGATCGCATCGTCGATCCCCTTGCACGAGGGCTGGTGTGGTCGGCACTGTGGAACTCCACCCGGGACGCGGAGCTCTCTGCGATCGAATACCTGCACATCGCAACCAGATTCGCACCGACCGAACCCAAGATCGGGTTGCTCTCCGCAGTCACCGCCAACGTGGCGTACACACTCGCGCACTACCTCCCCGAAAACCGACGGGACGAGCCCACCCGGCATTGGCTGGAAGCGTCGTGGCGGCAGCTGCAGTCGAGCGAACCCGGAAGCGACGCGCAGTTGGTGTGGGCGCGGGCGGTCGCATCGGCTGCGCAACTCGACGACTTCCTGGCCGACGATCTACGCTCCCTGCTCGATGGCACCGCGACCATTGCCGGGCTGAGGCTGGACCCCGATCAGCGCTGGGCATTCTGGCTGGCACTCGCCGCCACCGGACACGCAACTATCGCAGAGCTGGATGCCGAACTCGGTTCGGACGACACACTTTCGGGGCGCACTGCCCACACCGCGGCGGCGACGGCGATCCCTGACGCCACAGTCAAAGCGAGCGCGTGGACTTCCATCACCGAGCGCGACGACGTGTCCAACGATGTTCTCGACGCCTTCATCACCGGGTTCGGGGCGGGTCACCGACCGGACCTCACTCAACCGTACGAGGACCGGTATTTCGAGTCCATCTCCTCGTTGTGGACCTCACGCAGCATCGAGATCGCACGGAGGATAGTTGTTCGCCTCTTTCCTCAGCGATCGTCGACCGACAGTGCAGACGTGTGGCTCGCCGAGCACGAGTGGGCACCGGCTGCGTTGCGGCGCTTGGTGATCGAGCAGAGAGATCACCTGGCCCGGAGTTTGCGCGTGCAGGCTCGGCTAGGGTGACGATCATGTCCGACCATGATGCTCGACGTTCGTTCGCCACGTCCGCTCTCGCCGCAGGCGGCTTGCTCGGCGGCTTCGCTGTTGCTCGCCGGTCGCACAATCGCCAACTCGGCGGAGCAGTGCTCGCTGCAGTCGGCGTCGCCTGCACCACGCAATGGCAGAAATCCTCGGGCTCGGCTCGTGCCGGCGCACTGCTCGGGACGTACCTCGTGGCGTTCGGTGCGTCGCATCCGCTCGCGAAGAAGATCGGTGCGTGGCCGGCCGTCGGGACGGTCGCCGCTGTCACTGCGGTGACGTCGATGGTCGTGACCTGGTAGATCTGCTCAGAACACCCCGGTACGGATGAACTGCTCGAGCGCGGCGGTCGGTTCGTCGAGATCCATCCCCTGGCCCGCGACCCAGGTGTCGTCGAAATAGGTTTGCGAGTAACGGTCTCCGCCGTCGCACAACAACGTCACCACACTGCCGGTGCGTCCCGCGGCAATCATCTCGGAGATCAATCCGAAGGCACCCCAGATGTTGGTGCCGGTGGATCCTCCCACTCGTTTACCGATCGCAGCCGAAGTGAATCTCGCGGCCGCCACCGACGCAGCGTCGGGCACCGCGATCATTCGATCGATCACCTGGCCGACGAAGGACGGTTCCACCCGCGGTCGCCCGATGCCTTCGATACGTGAGGACTTACCGGTCTCGAAACTCGCGTCACCGGTTTCGTAGCCTCCGATGAAGGCCGAATTCTCTGGGTCCACGACGGCCAAACGCGTTGCGTGTCTGCGGTATCGGATGTAGCGACCGATGGTGGCGCTCGTTCCGCCTGTTCCCGCGCCTACGACCACCCAATCGGGGATGGGACATTTCTCGAGCCGGAGCTGATCGTAGATGGACTCGGCGATGTTGTTGTTTCCTCGCCAATCGGTGGCCCGTTCGGCGTGGGTGAACTGGTCCATGTAGTGGCAGTCGGGCTCGGCTGCGAGCCGGTGCGCCTCGGTGTACATCTCACCCGGGTGGTCGACGAAGTGGCAGCGCCCACCGTGCGATTCGATGAGGGCGATCTTGGCGGGACTTGTACTTCTGGGCATGACTGCGACGAATTTCAATCCCAGCAGGCCGGCGAAATATGCCTCACTGACCGCCGTGGAGCCTGACGACGCCTCGACGACCGTGGTTCGCGCGGTGACCCAGCCGTTGCAGATCGCGTACAGAAACAGCGATCGCGCCAGCCGGTGTTTGAGGCTGCCGGTGATGTGAGTGGATTCGTCCTTGAGGTACAGCGAGATTCCCCATGCGGCAGGCAGTGGATAGCTCAGCAGGTGTGTGTCGGCACTGCGCTGAGAATCGGCTTCGATCAACCGGACTGCGTTGTCGACCCACTCACGCGATCCGGAGCGGTCCACCGATGTGGTCACTTGCGGCCGTCTTCACCGCGCAGCTTGGACTGCAGGTCCGCGCGAGCGGTGCGTCGGTGTTCGTCGACCGCAGCGATGGACTCGTTGACGCGGATGCGCATCTGCTTGAACAGAAGCAGGGACAACGGCAGCGAGATGAGGACGCCGAAGATCGCGGCGACGAGGATCGGAACCTCGATGCCGAAGAGTAAACCGACACCGATGATGATCGCGGCGATGACGATGACGAGCGCCAGACGCGCGAACGTGTACACGGCGAGATTGACGGCAAGGGACTTCTTCGCAGAACGGCCGGGCGTGGGGTTTCCGCTGGTCGGGTCGCTTCGGTCGGCATTCGTCGCATCACTCACGAGCTCAAGGTTACCGGGCCGTGCGGGGCTTCCCACCCACCCCTGACGTGACCGATTTGTCCATTACCTCCCCTTTACCAACCTTGTATCAGTCGAGTACCTAGGGGTCCGAGTGCAACCATGGGGCTCACAACACCGCAGACCGATATCTCCGGTTCGACGCAAATGCACAGAACCGCACCGTAGGAGGACACGACAGATGAGCGCACCCACGTTCCACAAAGCTCAGGACTCACTTCTCACACCGGGTCAGGTAGCAGCGCTTTTTCACGTCGACCCCAAGACCGTGACTCGCTGGGCGCACGCCGGACGTCTTGGATCGCTCCGCACTCCCGGCGGACACCGTCGCTTCCGCGAAACCGAGGTCATGCAGCTGCTGACTTCTCTGACGACCGAAGCCGGCGTACAGCACTGAGACAGGCCATTCGGCGCAGTTTCGGCAACGACCTCCGCACCCGTACGAACTCATCGAACATTCTCAGGAATCTTCGACGCTCGACGGGTGCGGAGGTCGTTGCATGACGGCTACCCTCGTAGTAGGAGGTGCGTCGTGATCTATCTATTGGCGTTGATCGGTTTGGTGGCAGTGATTGTGCTGCTGTGGAAGGCATTCGGACCCAGCACGCAACCTGAACCCCCGCGGACTGTCGGGCCCGATGACGATCCGGAATTTCTCTGGAAAATCAACCGGGACGCTCGTCGCGGAGGCAAGGACGGGACCGACGCCGGCACTGAAGTCGGCGAATAAAGTTTCCGATCAGCTGCGGCGAGAAGTAGTGGGCGAGGCCGGAAAGCCTGCTGCCACCGCCGCAGCTACTTCGAGGAGTGCCTTTCGCGTGCGTCCACGAAGCCTGCCCAGTTCGATCTCAGCCCCCTCCTCCAGATGCGGGTCGAACGGAATCGTCCGAACCTGAGCGCACCGCTGCTCGAAATGTTCGACCACCTTCTGCAAGTCGACTTTTCCCGCCCTCGGTCTTACCGCGTTGACCACAGCCACCGACGTGGCCACCAGGTTTCGATAGCCATGGGCATCGAGCCAATCCAATGTCGCCGACGCGCTCCGCGCCCCGTCCACAGACCCTGAGCTGACGACGACCAGAGTGTCCGCGCCCTCGAGAATGCTTTCCATCGCCGAATGCATCAATCCGGTGCCGCAGTCGGTGATGACGATGCTGTAGAACTTCTCGAGCAGTGTCACCGTTCGGTCGTAGTCGTCACCGCTGAATGCCTCGGACGCCGCCGGGTCCGAATCGGAGGCCAGCACCTCCAGCCGATGGACGTTCTGTGAGGTGTAGGCCCGAACGTCGCTGTAGCGCTCCAAGGAATCCATGTCTCGCAACAGATTTCGGACCGTCGCCGTCGTTTCCGACGGTACTTTCTGCCCCAGCGTTCCGCGGTCGGGGTTCGCGTCGATCGCAATCACGCGGTCACCGCGGATGTCCGCGAACGTCGAGCCCAACGTCGCCGTTGTCGTCGTCTTTCCGACCCCACCCTTCAACGAGAGCACCGCGACGCGGTAGCACCCCACCAATGGTCGATCGACCTGCGCGGTCAATTCGAGGCGTCGCTGTTGCGCCGGACTGTTCCCCACATCGATCCGACCACCGGACATCAGATACAGCGCACGACGCCACCCCGCGACCGGAGCGACACTTGCCGACCTGATGAGCAATGAATCGCCGAGGTCGGCCGCCGACATCGGCTGCGACGGTGATCGATGATCCGGCTGAACGACAGCAGCCACGGCAGGAACCACTGCAGGAACAAGGCCGGGCACCATCGGTTGCGGCCACGAACCGGGTTGCGGAGCCCACTGCCCATACCCCTGACCCTGCCCATATCCCTGCCCATGCCCATGCGTCGGCCAGCCGTTCTGGGCCTGCCACTGATTCTGGGCTGCCCACTCGTTGTTCGGCTGCCAATATTGCTGGGGCACAACAGCATTCTGGGGCAACACCACCCCGTTCTGCGGCTGGACAGGGTGCTGACCCTGTTGCCCAGGCGGCTGCGGCTCGCCCGTGGGCCGAGTCGGCGGACCAGGGGCCATGGCCATGTCGGACGAAACCGGTGGCACAACCGGTGGACCCGATGCTTCGGGCATCGTCGGCATCTCGTCGGTCGGTGGCGTCACCTCGACGGGTGGAGTCGGCATTGCCGCGACAACAGGATTCGGGCTCGGGGCATCCGCGGGCGGCATGGCGATGGGGGTGGATCGGAACGGTTCACGCTCCCCCGAAACCCGAGACTCCCCCACAACCCGAGAAGACCCCGCAGTCTCAGCAGACCCCGCAACCCCCGAAACTTCCCCAACCTCGGCAGACCCGACAACCGGTGTCTCGGTCACCACCGGCTCAGGCGTGTTCGGGGGTTCGTCGTCGTCCATCGGTCGGACGGGTTGCCAATTGTTTCCGTGCCGATCGGCCATGACCGATTTCCCCCCAGTGTGCGTCCCGCGTCGAGTGCCGGCTCGGATGTCTCCCCCATCGAGCCGGATCGGACGCTACCAGCTGCGCGTCGGCAGCGGAGCGTGTGGAACGCGCAGAGGTCAGTTCAGTCCTGCGTAGCTGTGCAGACCGGAGACGACCATGTTGATGATGAAGAGGTTGAACAGCATGGCAGTGAATCCACCGACGTTGATCCACGCGGCGCGGGTGTTTCGCCAGCCGGAGGTGGCGCGGGCGTGCAAGTAAGCGGCGTAGATGATCCACGTGATGAAGGACATCGTTTCTTTGGGGTCCCAGCCCCAGAAACGTCCCCATGCGGCCTCGGCCCAGATCGCGCCGAGGATGACGCCGGCTCCGAACAGCGGGAAGGCGACGATGGTCGTCTTGTAGGCGAGTCGGTCGAGGGCTTGGGCGTCAGGAAGCTTGGAGGCGAAGCGGCCCCAGAATCCCACGCTCTCCTCGCCCAGGGGCTGTTTGATGCGCAGCAGGAACAGCAGGCTCGCGACACCGGAGACCAGCAGGATGCCGCTGCCGACGCTGACGATGGTGACGTGGATGGGCAGCCAGTAGGAGCGCAGCGCCGGGACGACGGGTGCGGCGTCTGCGTAGAGCTTGGTGGCGGCGAAGAACATCAGCACGATGATGGGTGCGAGGACGAACACCAGCATCGGGCGCATCGTCTTCTTGCGCAGCACCACCACGGAGGTCAGTGCTGCGGCAGCGGTTGCCATGGTGACGAACTCGTACATGTTGCCCAGCGGGAATCGGTGGGTGGCGAATCCGCGGAGCACGACCGAGGCGATGTGTAGGACGAGGGCCGGTGCGAGCAGCGCGAAGCCCATACCTGCGAGGCGTTCGGACAGCGGGCGCTTGGGTGCCTCGATAACGCGTCCCGGGCCGGAGGACGCAGCCACCGACGACGCGGTCACGGGGGCTCCGGCACCGACGAGTTCCTTGGCCTGAGCGGCCGTCGCCTTGGCGGAGGCGTACTGAGCGATGAGCAGGACAAATGCGAGCACGTAAATGGTGAAGGCTGATTCGAACGACCAGTCGCTGTACTGCGAGAGTGTCTCGTTGATCGGCATCGGTCAGTTCTCCTGTTTCGAGGTGTCGCCGAGCAGGCGGGTGCACAGGCGGTCGAACTCTTCGCCCCACCCCGCCTGATCGGTGCGTGCAAGTCCGCCGAGTTCTACTACAGTACGTCGTGAGTCGTCGTCGGCGGTGAGTCGGACCCAGATTCTGCGACGTTTGATCACCAGTGAGACGAGCAGTCCGCCCATCATCGTCAGCGCGAACACCAGGACCCAGGTCTGAGCCGGGTCGTGCGAGACCTGCAGGTTGACGAATTCCTTCGCCCCGTCGAATCTCACGACGGTGCCGTCGCTGAGTGTGGCCGATTCCCCGGGCATGAGGTTGACGCGGTCCTGCTTGACGAGCCTGCCCTGGGCGATCATTTCCTGATCGAGCGAGAAGATGGACTGCGGGAGTCCGGTGTCGAGTCCGGTGTCGCCTTTGTAGATGTCGATGGCGACGGCCGGGTCGTTCATCGCCGGGAAGCTCGACGACAGCAGACTGCCATGGAACGACGCCGTCGGGGCGAACAGTCCTTCGATGGCGATCTGGTTCTTACGCCGGTCCAGCGCGTCGGGGTAGAGGCCACCGGGTGGGTCGACTCGAAGTACCCCGCTGGAGAGGAATGTGGTGGCGTCCGTCGGCTGCCATTGGATGGTGTCGGTGCGGGTCTCGCCGTTCGGGAACGTCACCGTGAACGTGGGCGCGTAGCCGTGGCCCTGCAGGTAGACGCGGTCGCCCGCGACCCGCAGCGGATGGTTGACCTGCAGTCGGTCGTCCTGCCAGTCGTTGTTCGCCAGATCTTCGCCGGCCTGGTACTGGATGTTCGAGGTGAACATTTCCGCCTGGCCGTTGTCGAGGTAGTCCGCCTGAAAATCCTTGACTCGCAAGCACAACGGCTCGAGGTCGGTGCCGTCGACGAGGTTGCCCGCCCGGAACGAGTCGTAGTTGGCAGGCGTGGAGGTACAGAATCCGGGGCCGTCGTCGGCGATGACGATGCGGTTTCCCTCGTAGCCGAGCAGCTTGCCCATGGCGATCGCGGCCAACAGTCCGACGAGCGAGAGGTGGAACACGAGGTTGCCGAGTTCGCGAACGTAGCCCTTCTCCGCCGAGAGCGTCACTGCCCCACTGCCCTCGGACCGTTGCGCGACGCGCCACCCACGCAGCTGAGTACGAACCTGGGCTGCGATCTCCTCGGGTGCGCCGTCGACGTCGTACCGGGTGTGGTGCGGCAGGCGCGAGAGGTTCCGCGGCGCACGAACGGGCTTGGTACGCAACTGTTTTGCGTGCTCGATGCACCGCGGCAGGATGCAGCCGATCAGGGAGACGAACAGCAGTGCGTAGATCGCGGTGAACCAGAAGCTGCCGAACACGTCGAACAGTTCGAGCTTGTCCATGATGGGGCCGAGTGTCGGACGGTCGGCGATGTATTGGTCGACCTTGCCCGCGTTGAGGCTGCGTTGCGGTACCAGGGCTCCGGGCACGGCGGCGAAGGCCAGCAGGAACAGCAGCACCAGCGCGGTCCGCATACTGGTGAGCCCGCGCCAGGTGTTGCGCACCACGGCCACGGCCTTACCGAGTACGGATTGCTTGTGCGGCGGCGACGCTTCTGTCCGCTCCTCGGTCTCGGCGGTCATATCGGCAACACCACATCGGAGACGAAGGCGTCGCGCACCCAGCCGACGAATTGATCCCAGGCACCGGTGACCAGTGCGATTCCTACCGCTATCAACATGATTCCGCCGAACACCTGTACCTGTCGTGCGTGTGTACGTAGCCAGCCGACGCCTCGCAGTGCGCTGACCGATCCGAACGCGAGGATCACGAACGGCAATCCCAGACCGAGGCAGTACGCCACGATGAGGGTGACTCCGCGGGCAGCCGTGGCACCGTCGGTGCCTGCGGCGAGCGAGATGACGCCGGCGAGGGTGGGCCCGAGGCACGGGGTCCAGCCGAGTGCGAACACTCCCCCGAGCAAGGGCGCTCCGGCGAGGGAGCCGATCTGCTTCGGCTCGAACCGCACGTCGCGCTGCAGCGCGGGAATCAGTCCGACGAACACCAGGCCCATGGCGATGGTGACGACGCCGCCGATTCGCATGAGCAGTTCGCGGTTGATCGCCAGCACCGAAATTGCGCCGAACACCGACGCGGTGGCGAGAACGAACACCACGGTGAATCCGAGGACGAACAGCCCCGCGGCTCCCGCGACGCGCAGCCGACCGCTGCGCACCTTCGTCTTGACGGCCGCTTCGTCGGCGCTGACCGCCGGTGCGTCGGCTCCGACGACCCCGGCGAGGTACGACAGATATCCCGGAACCAGCGGTACGACGCACGGTGACGCGAAGGAGACGAGCCCGGCCAGGACGCAGGCTCCGAGGGCCAGGATCAGCGGCCCGGAGGCCGCAGCTTCCTGGAAACTCGCGCCGACGCCGGCTAGGTACATCTCGCTCACGGCTGCACAGGCTCCTCGGCTGCCACGCGCTCGACGACGGGCTGCAGGTCCTCGACGAGCAGTTCACGCAGGAACACTGCGGCCACGCGGTGCTGTCGATCGAGCACGATGGTCGTCGGAATGACGGAGGTCGGAACGCCACCGAGCGCGGTCAGGGTGCGCATCGGCGGGTCGTAGATCGAGGAGTACGTGACGTTGTTGCTGACGACGAAATCCTGTGCTGCGGTCTGTGATTCGTCGCGCACGTTGATGCCGAGGAATTCGACGCCGGAGGCCTTGGTGGACTCGTAGACCTTCTCGAGGTCGTCCGCTTCTCCGCGGCACGGTCCGCACCACTGACCCCAGACGTTGAGGACGACGACGTCACCCTCGTAGTCCGACAGCGAGGTCGTCTTGCCCTCGGTCATGAGGTCGGGCCCGGAGAGTTCGCCGAGTGCGCCGCGGTCGGACGGCGGATCGTAGAAGATTTCGGTCTTTCCGCCGGGCGAGACGAACTGGAAGGTTCCGCCCTGAGCAACCGCGTCGGTGCCGGTCGAACAGCCGGCGACGAGGGCCACAGCGGAAACCGCGAGCAGTAACCTACGCACCGGTGATCCTCGGGTCGGATGCTCCTGCTGGCTCGGAGTAGACGAGATCGACGAGCTGATCGCCCTCGTAGACCAGTGACGTCAGCGATGCGAGTCCACACTGGCGATTGCGCGGGTCGTGCCAGAGCCGGTCGCCCTGGAGGAACCGGCGCAGCGTCCAGACCGGGAGTTGGTGGCTCACGCAGACGGCCTCGTGCCCGACGGCTGCGACTCTGGCCGCGTTGACGGCGGCGAGCATGCGGTGTGCGATCTGCAGATACGGCTCGCCCCAGGACGGGGTGAACGGGTCGCGCAGCTTCCACCAGTGCCGAGGCCTACGCAAGGCTCCGTCGCCGACAGCAACGCGCAGCCCCTCGAACTCGTTACCCGCCTCGATGAGGTTCTCGTCCTCGGACACCGTCAGGCCGTGGGCTGCCGCGATCGGGGCAGCAGTCTCCTGGGCGCGTTGCAGCGGCGACGCGACGACGTGCGTGATGTCGTGACCGGCGAGCGCATCTGCGACGGCCTTGGCCTGGGACTGGCCGGTGACCGACAGCTTGAAGCCGGGCAACCGCCCGTAGAGGATGCCCTTGGGGTTGTGCACCTCGCCGTGCCGGAGGACGTGCACGATGGTGCGCGTCGTCGAGTGCGGGTGTGTTGCGGGGGCCTCGGTCACGTCGGGGTCCTGTTTCTCGCTAGTCGGGTGGTGATCACTTCTGAGTGGACGTCACAGTGGTGCTACAGCGGCTGCCGCAGCCTTCGCGGCGGCCGGGGCCGCGTCGGCGATGATCTCGAAAGCTCGGTCGTCGAGCGCAGCCGAGACGAACCATGCCTCGAATGCGCTCGGCGGCGGGTACACCCCGCGAGAGAGGAACGCGTGGAAGAACGCCGGGTAGCGCCACGTCTGGGCAGCCTTGGCCTGCGCGTAGTCGGTGACGGGTCCATCGGCGAAGAACACACTCACCATAGTGCCCGCGAACTGCACGTGGTGGTGGACGCCTTCGGCGGTGAGAGCATCGCCGAGCAGTGTTCCGAGTCGCTGTGAGTTGGTCTGCAGCTTCTCGTAGACGGCGGCGTCGGCCAGTTGCAGGCTCGTCAGACCGGCAGCGACGGCGACGGGGTTTCCGCTGAGGGTGCCCGCCTGGTACACCGGCCCGGCCGGTGCGAGGTAGGCCATGACGTCCGCGCGGCCACCGAATGCTGCGGCCGGCAGCCCGCCGGACATGACCTTGCCGAAGGTGTAGAGGTCGCCGGCGACACCGTCGATGCCGTACCAGCCTGCGGCGCTGACACGGAACCCGGTCATCACCTCGTCCATGATCAGCAATGCGCCGCGCTCGGTCGCAAGTCGGCGTAGTCCCTCGTTGAAGCCGGTGACCGGCGGGATCGCGCCCATGTTGCCCGCGGCCGCTTCGGTGATGATGCACGCGATCTCGCCGGGATTGGCGTCGAACGCGGCGGTGACGGCGTCGAGGTCGTTGTAGGGAACGACGATGGTGTCCGATGCCTGAGCGCCGGTCACTCCGGGTGACGTCGGCAGTCCGAAGGTGGCCAGTCCCGAGCCCGCGTCGGCCAGCAGGGCGTCGACGTGGCCGTGGTAGCAGCCGGAGAATTTGAGGATCTTGGTGCGGCCGGTGAAGCCGCGCGCCAGACGCACCGCGCTCATCGTGGCCTCTGTGCCCGAATTCACAAGGCGAACCTGGTCGACGGGGCCGACGCGGCGCACGATTTCCTCGGCGAGTTCGATTTCGCGCTCGGTGGGTGCGCCGAACGACAGTCCGGTTGCGGCCGCCTTCTGGACTGCCTCGACGATGGCCGGATGCGCGTGTCCGTGGATCATCGGACCCCAGGACGAGATGAGGTCGACGTAGGACTTCCCGTCCGCGTCGGTCATCGTGTATCCGCTGGCCTGCGTGATGAAGCGTGGAGTGCCGCCGACCGATGCGAACGCACGCACCGGAGAGTTGACGCCACCTGGAATCACTGTGCTCGCGCGGGCGAAGAGTTGGGCCGATACGGGGGCGTCGTTGCCGTCAGGAACAGTCACGACTTCCAGTGTCCCAGGTTCTGCGAAATCACCAACTACAGGGCGTAATAATCGCCGAAACAGGGAGTCGGCCTGGTTTCGGCGATTGAAGACCCCCGCCCCGGGTATTTACTTTCGATGACAAACACCGATGGCGTCACCAAGGTCGCCGAATTGATGTCCGAAGCCGGACTGTGCATGTTCACCACCGTGGGCCGGGACGGCCACCTCATCTCGCGTCCGATGGCACTGCAGGAGGCGGAGTTCGACGGGGACCTGTGGTTTTTCGCAGCGCAGGACTCCAGAAAGGTACGCGACATCGCCGCCGACCCGACGGTCAACGTCTCGTTCCAATCCGGTCAGGGCTGGGTGTCGCTGTCCGGTACTGCTGCGGTCGTCGAGAACAAGGCCAAGGCGGAGGAGCTGTGGAATTCTCGGGCGGCCGCGTGGTTCGAGAAGAACCCCGATTCACGTGAGGTCGCTCTGATCCACGTGGCCGCCGAAGGTGCCGAGTACTGGTCCACCCCGGGCTCGAAGGTGTCGACCCTGCTGGCCTACGCCAAGGCGAAGGTCACCCATGAGCGTCCGAACCTGGGCGAGAACGACGTGGTCGAACTCGAACTGCCCAATACCTCGACGAGCTAGTTCCGCTCGTGCCGGGCTGCCGTCGGGGGCAAGTCCGGATTACCGGTCACGCCATGCTGTCCTGCCTCGGACCGGTCGGTACTCGCGTTCCGATCGAAGTTCGCGTTCCGATCGACATTCGCGTTGTGCTGCGCACCGAAGTCCCGATCCGCGCCCGCGTCGCGGCCGACGTTGTGGTCACCGGTCACCTTGCGGTCGCCCTTCACATCCGGATCGATGTGGTTCGCGCGCTCGAACTGTGAGTTCACTTCGTCGCGTGATGCCGCCGCGACTCCCTGGTGAGACTGGGCCTGCTGAGCAAGTTTCTCTGCCTCGGCAGCTTTGACGTCCGCCTCCGCCTGGGCGCGGCGTGCCTTGGCCTCGCTCTCGCGGGCCTGCAGTTCACGCTCCTCGACGACGGTCGCCTGATCGGCCGCCTTCTCGCGAAGGTGGTTCGCTTCCAGCCTCTTTCGCTCTTTGCCCTTGCGTGCCACAACCAGGGCGACGGCAACGACCAACACTACGACTACTACTGCAACGATGATCCACACTGCGGTGCTCATGATGGAACTCCCGATCTGTTCCGACTGCCGAAGTGGCAGACGTTCCGAGCCGGTTACCCGAGTAATGAGCCGGCAAACTCGCCGAACTTCGTACAGGCGAGCGCACCGAAGTCCTTCTCGTCCAGCGCGGCGGCCCCGTTCGGCACACACGCCAGCAGCTCGACGCCCGTCACGACCGGCAACTCCTCCACGTTGACCCGCGCCGCCAGATCGGGTTCGGCCGGCCAAGATCCGATTACCAACCCCACACATGTCACACCCGCTGCGCGCACCGCGGCGACGGTCAGCGCGCTGTGGTTGAGCGTCCCCAGCTCCACCCCTGCCACGATCAGGACCGATGCGCCGACGGCACCGGCGACATCGAGTGCGGTGAACCCGCCGGCACCCAGGCGCACCGCTACCCCGCCCGCACCCTCGACCACGACGAGATCATGGGCCTCTTCGAGCCCTCGCACCGCGTCGACGACGTGGTCGAGTTCGAGCATCGACCGACCCGAACGGCGTGCTGCGACATCGGGCGCGAGTGGCTCGGGGTACCGCGCCAGCTCGATTCCGCGGACTCCCGAAAGACGTTCCACCACATCCATATCCGACTCGTCCAGGCCGTCGTCACCGACTCCGGTCTGCGCCGGTTTGCACACCGCCACCGTCCGTCCATGTGCCCGGGTTGCGGCCGCGAGCGCCGCGGTCACCACGGTCTTGCCGACGCCGGTCGACGTTCCGGTGACGAGAAGGACCGTCATCCCGACACCGCCGCACGCAACACCGTCGAGAGAACGGACGTGGCACGGTCGATATCGATGTCGCTGAGGTCGGCACGTGCGGTCAATCGCAGCCGAGATGCGTTCGAAGGAACCGACGGCGGCCGAAAGCACCCGACGCGCACGCCCAGGTCAAGACACTCCCCGGCCGCGCGGACGGCACGCACGGCGTCGCCGAGTACTACCGGAACCACTGCCGACGCCGTCGGCGATACACCGGCGGCCACCGCCAATTGCCCTGCCCGCCGACCGATCGCAGCGACCCGATCGGGTTCGCTGCGCAGCACCGCCAGCGCTGCCGATGCCGCGCCGACCGCGGCCGGGGCGAGTGCGGTATCGAAGACGAAGCTGCGCGCACTGTGCAGTACCTGGTGCCGTACCGCCGCCGGCCCGAGCACCACCCCGCCCTGCGATCCGAGCGCCTTGGACAGCGTCGCGGTGATCACCAGGTCCGGCAGTCCCGCCACACCGGCGTCGTGCACGGCACCGCGCCCATCGTTACCTCGGACGCCCAGCCCGTGGGCTTCGTCGACGATCAGCACCGCGTTCCATCTCCGGCAGGCCGCGTACAGCTCGTGCAGCGGCGCGAGGTCGCCGTCGGCGCTGAAGATCGAGTCGGTCACCACGAGCGCGCGAGATTCCGTTCGTTCGCGGAGCAACTGCTCGACGTGCTCGACGTCGCGATGCCGCGCCACGGCCACCCGCGCCCGAGACAGACGGCAGGCATCGATCAACGACGCGTGCGACGCGGCGTCCGAGATCACGACGGAGTCGCGGTCGGCGAGCGCGGTGACGACTCCGAGATTGGCGGTGTAGCCGGACGAGAAGACCAGTCCGGTCTCGGCACCGACGAAGTCGGCAAGGTCCTGCTCGAGCTGTTCGTGGGCGGTGGTCGTGCCGGTGACCAGTCGAGATCCGGTGGACCCGGTGCCCCACCGACGCGTGGCCGCGCAGGCCGCGTCGACGACGTGCGGATGTCGAGACAGGCCGAGGTAATCGTTCGACGCCAGGTCAAGTGTCGAATCCTCGGGACTGCGAGCGTGGACGACGCGCTCGAGCCCGGCCGCGCGACGGTCGTATGCGGCGGCGTCGAGCCAATCGAGTGCACTCATGTCCACGACCATACTTGAACAGTGTTCAAGTATGGGTGTTCAAGTATGGTCGTGCGCCACCGCCACCATGGCGTCGGCAATGGCTGCCACATCGGCATCGGCACAGACATACGGCGGCATCGCATAGACCAACCTGCCGAACGGCCGCAGCCACACACCTGCGTCCACGGCGACGGCCGTCGCACGTGCCATGTCGACCGCGCCGGTCAGTTCGATCACCCCGATTCCGCCGAGCACGCGCACGTCGGCCACGCCCGGGATCGACCGGGCCGGCTCGAGCCGCTCGGTCAGCACGCCTGCGACGGCGGCGACCTCGGCGCGCCAATCGCGCGAGAGCAGCAGCTCCACCGACGCCACCGCGATCGCGCAGGCCAGCGGATTGCCCATGAACGTGGGCCCGTGCATCAGACCGCCCGCCTCACCGCTCGACACCGTCTCGGCCACCTCGGTGGTGCACAGCGTCGCCGCCAGCGTCATGTAGCCGCCGGTCAACGCCTTGCCTACACACATGATGTCGGGTGCGATGCCCGCGTGATCGGCGGCGAACAGCTCACCGGTGCGGCCGAACCCGGTGGCGATCTCGTCGAAGATCAACAGCACGCCGTACTCGTCCGCGAGTCGGCGTAGTGCGACCAGCAGACGTGCGTCGTGGAAGCGCATTCCGCCGGCACCCTGCACGATCGGCTCGACGATGATCGCGGCCACGTCGTTCGCATGCGCCGCGAGCACCTGCTCGAACTCGGCGACGTAGGCGGCGATACCCGCCGCATCGGACGCGGCGGGTGGCGCGGGCGCGAACACCTGCTGCGCCAGCACACCGGTCCACAACCTGTGCATCCCGCCGTCCGGATCGCAGACACTCATCGGCGCGAACGTGTCCCCGTGATAGCCGCCCCGCCACGTCAGCAACTTCGTTCGCCCGTTCTCACCCCGCCCACGCCAGTACTGCAATGCAATCTTCACCGCGACTTCGACGGACACGGACCCGGAATCTGCGAGGAACACCTTGTCCAGCCCGGCCGGGGTGATCGAGACCAGCAGCTCCGCCAATCGCGCCGCGGGCGCATGAGTGAGGCCTCCGAACATCACGTGACTCATGCGGTCGAGCTGGTCTCGCGCTGCCGCGTCCAGCACCGGATGCCGGTAGCCGTGCACCGCCGCCCACCACGAACTCATCCCGTCGACGAGTTGGCGGCCGTCGGCCAACGTCAGTCGAACCCCGGACGCGCTGTCGACGACCAACGGTGTCGTCGTCGACGGAAACCCGCTGTAGGGATGCCAGAGATGCTCGGAATCTATTCGACGGACGTCGTCTGAAGTCAGCACGCCAGAGCACACTGCCACAGCACCCGACCGGACGTACCGAGACTGGGCGGGTGGCGAAATGTCCGAATCCTTTAGCATTGCGACATGACGACGCGCACCGTGACGAGACTGGCAGGGGTGGTCGTGGCCGTAACTCTGACGCTGTCCGCCTGCGGGGGACCGTCCGAAACGCCGACGCCCACGACCACCACGGCACCGGCGTTCGCGATCGACACCTCGACGCCGCTGGGCGAGATCAACGACCGAATTCTGCAGTGGATCAACGCCGACGCCGCCCCGGATCCGGCGGCGGTGGACGCCGTCACCGGCGCGGAGCTGGCGGCAGCACTCGAGCCGATGGGCGGGCTCGTCACCCCTCTCGAGCAGTTGCGCGCCGGCGCGCCGAACGTGGCGACGGGTTTCGAGGCCGGACCGGACAGCGCCGTTCTTCGCTTCACCACCGCCGGCATTCCGGCCACGATCACCACCTCCCTCGGTGCCGACGGCACGCTCGACGGCATTCTGGCCAGTCCGGAAACTCCGAAGATCTCGTCCTTCGACGAGCTCGATGCCGCCCTGTCGAAGGTGGCTCCGAATTACTCCTACAGCGCGTCTCGTCTGAACGGCGGTGAGTGCGAGTCGGTGTACTCGGTCAATGCCGACGCGATGCTTCCGCTGGGATCGGTGTTCAAGCTGTACGTTCTCGGTGCGCTAACCGACGAGATCGAGGCGGGCAGCGTGCGATGGGACGAGCAGCTCACCATCCGCGACGAGAACAAGAGTGCGCCATCGGGTGAGCTGCAGAACCGCCGCGACGGCACGACGGTGTCGGTACGCGAGGCCGCGGAGAAGATGATCTCGCTGTCCGACAACACCGCCACGGACCTGCTGATGGAACGCCTCGGTCGGGGCCGCGTCGAGGCTCAGCTCGCCACGATGGGTCATCACGATCCCGCGGCGATGACGCCGATGATGGACACCCGACAGTTCTTCGTCATCGGATTCGGGAATCCGAACCTTCGTTCCGAATGGGCGGACGCGGACGCCGACGCTCGCGAGCAGCTCCTCGAGCAAGCCGATTCCCGGCCGCTGGACATCGACTTCGAGAATTTTCTCGACAACCCGGCATCGGCCGACGGCGTGGAGTGGTTCGCCAACGCGCAGGACGTGTGTGCGGCCGTGGGGTACCTGGCGACCGGCCCGTCGGCGGAGGAGAACCGTCGGATCCTGGCCATCACCCCGGGTGTGCAGCTCGATCCCGCTCGCTGGCCGTACTCCGGCTTCAAAGGCGGAAACGCTCCTGGCGACCTCGCAGCGGCGTTCCTGACAACCGACGCCTCGGGGCAGGACTGGATCGTCACCGAGCAGTTCCGGGCGGACGGTGCCATCGACCTGATCCCGTCCAGCTACGCGTTCCTGGTTGCGCAGGAAGCTTTCGCTCTGTTGAAGTGAGTGGGATTTGTAACACCGGTGTTACCGCTGGATTACACTCGTGCCCGTGGAGGCACAACACGAACCGGCTCAGCAGGCGTGGCCGACGGGCTTCAAAGAGTTCCTGGTCTGCGAGTTCACCGACTTCAGTCCCCTGGTGACCAGGGCCATGGAGGACAACTGCGCGTCGCTGTTCCACGACGGTCCCTACGGCAGATCCGGCTTCTGGCGGACCTTCCGGGCCGTGTTCCGAGAATTCGTCTGGCCGGTCTGAAGTTCCGGGCCTCACGGGCCGCGGCAAAAGGTTACCGTCGAGTATGGCAACCACAACGGATCACCTTCGGAACACTCTGGACGGCCGCTGGCGTGATGTGAAGAACGAGGCGCGCAAGCAACTCGCGCGCGACGAGTTCCGCCCGCATTACACACCGAACACCGTCATCGCCCGCACCAAGGCGCTCGAGCAGCTCAAGCTTCTCGCCGCGGCCGGGGCTGCCGACAACGGATTCAAGAAGGAACACGGCGGTACCGGAGACGTCGGTGCCGCGGTGACGATGATCGAAATGCTCGCGATGAGCGACCTGTCGTTGATGGTCAAGGCCGGGGTCCAGTGGGGACTGTTCGGCGGTGCCATCGAGAACCTGGGTACCGAGCGTCACCACGAGGCGTACGTACCGAAGATCATCAACCTCGAGTTGCTGGGCTGCTTCGCCATGACGGAGACCGGACACGGCAGTGACGTGCAGTCCCTCGAGACGACGGCGACGTACGACCAGAAGACCGACGAGTTCGTGATCAACTCACCCACTCCGTCCTCCCGCAAGGACTACATCGGTGGTGCCGCCGAGACTGCGACCGTCGCTGCCGTCTTCGCGCAGCTGATCACCGCAGGGCCGGGCGAGGAGCCCGAGGGCCACGGCGTGCACTGCTTCTTCGTGCCGCTCCGGGACGAGAACGGCGACGACCTCCCCGGCGTGACGACCTCGGATTGTCAGTACAAGGGCGGACTCCCCGGCGTGGACAACGGCCGACTGATGTTCGACCATGTCCGCATTCCGCGGGACAACCTGCTCAACAAGTATGCCGACGTCTCTGCCGACGGCACGTACACCTCCCCCATCGAGAATCCGTCCAGGCGGTTCTTCACGATGCTCGGCACGTTGATCCGCGGGCGCGTCACAGTCGGTGGCAGCGCTGCGGCCGCAGCTCGTGTCGCCCTCGACATCGCGACGCGATATGCGTTGCAGCGCAGGCAGTTCGCTGCCCCCGGTTCCGATCAGGAAGTGCTGATCATGGACTACCTGGTGCATCAGCGTCGACTCTTCCCGCTCATCGCCAAGTCGTACGCACTGCAGTTCGCGCAGAACGAGCTGGTGTCGAAGATGCACGAGCTGCAGACTGCGGACAACCCGGATGCCGAGGAGCAGCGCGAGCTCGAGTCGCGTGCCGCCGGCCTCAAAGCCGCCAACACCTGGCACGCCACTGCCGCGATCCAGGAAGCACGCGAGGCATGTGGCGGCGCTGGCTACCTGGCCGAGAACCGGCTGATCTCACTCAAGGCCGACACCGATGTGTTCACCACCTTCGAGGGCGACAACCACGTGCTCACGCAGTTGGTGGCCAAGGAACTGCTCACCGCGTACGCCGACGACGTGAAGTCGATGAGCCCGGTCGAGTGGGTCAAGTTCGCAGCCGACATGGTCGGCGATCGCGTCGTCAAACGCACTGCGGCGCAGGCGATCATGCAGACCATTCTCGATCGGCGTCAGGACAACGAAGAGGAGGGGTCGCTGTTCAACCGCGGCACCCAGGTCAAGATGTTCGAGGATCGTGAGGAGTATCTGCTGTCCACGGTCGCGCGCCGTCTGCAGTCGAAGTCGAAGGAGAGCAGTTCGTTCGACGCGTTCAACGCGGTACAGGACCACGTTCTGCACGCTGCGAGCGCCCACATCGACCGCATCATCTTCGAGGCCTTCATCGCCGGTATCGAGTCGTGTGAGGATGCGACCACCAAGGACCTGCTCGAGGAGGTCTGCGATCTCTACGCCCTGTCGGTGATCGAGGACGACAAGGCCTGGTTCATCGAGCATCGCTACCTGTCCACCGAGCGCTCCAAGGCAGTGACTCGCGCGATCAACGAGCGGTGCCGCACCCTGCGTCCGCATGCGGAGTTGCTGGTCGACGGCTTCGGTGTGCCCGAGGCTCTCGTCGGTGCAGCAATGCTCGGCGAGCCCGGAGCGGGTACCGAGGAAGAACCGGCCGGAAACCCCAGCCACGCGCACTGACGCGTAATCGGGGTTCAGCCGGGAGAGATCGCGAAGACCCGGCAGGGACCACCGGTCGCGCCCGCGTGCTTCGGTGCGCCGACGACGACCGTGGCCCCTGTCGGGGGCACGGCATCCAGATTCGCCAGTGCCTCCACTCCGTATCGGCCTGCGCCGAGTACCGCTGTGTGCGCTGGATAGTCGCGGTCGTTCATCCGATCGAGACTGAGCGTGTCGACCCCGATTCCGACGACGTTGCGCTCGCGCACCAGCATCTGTGCCGCGTCACCGCCGAACCCGGGTGCGGCACGTTCGGCGAGCCGGCCCTGCCATCGACTGTGCATGACCACCAGTGCGCGATCGGGTATCCGTCCGTGCTCGCGCTCCCACCGGGCGATGTCCTCGGTCGTCACGACCGATTCCGGATCCGACGCGGCCCGCGCGGAGATGTCCAGCACGACCAGCGGGGCGATCAGGTCTTCCAGCGGCAGGATGTCGGCCGTCGCACCGCCGCGCACTCGATGCGCGGG
The DNA here is from genome assembly GCF_002258885.1 of Rhodococcus sp. 06-1474-1B. Taxonomy (NCBI): domain Bacteria; kingdom Bacillati; phylum Actinomycetota; class Actinomycetes; order Mycobacteriales; family Nocardiaceae; genus Rhodococcus; species Rhodococcus sp. 06-1474-1B. The sequence goes on from NZ_NOYR01000021.1 coordinate 269,181, forward strand.
GGCATCGATGTGCGTGCCCGTGTGCTCGTAGTACGAGAGCTTGTTGACGAGGAAGCCGCCTAACTCGTAGGCGGCGACCGGGTGCATCGAGAACGGTTCGTTACCCGGCCACACCGGAAACGTCGGACTCAACGTGTGCGTCAGATCGATCAGTCGACCTGCGGGGATCACCGCTGCGACCGCCGGTGCGGCGCGTGCAGCACCGCCGGCCGCGACCGTCAGAGCAGCTGCCCCCAACGACCCGAACAGCGCCCTACGTCCGATCCTGCGGTGAACAGACTCGACGACCTCGGGGCCGCACATCAGTCGGCAGCAGGGGTGACGAGAAGAATCTTGTCGTCGGATCCGTTGTCCGTGGTGAGCAGGAAGGCTCCGTCGCTTCCGAAGCTGGTGAGCGAGCGCAGCCGACCGTAGGTACCCACCAGGGCGTCGGCTTCGTCGACGTAGTCCGTGCCGTCCTCGGACAGCTTGAGGAACACGAGCTTCTCGCCCTGCTGACTCGACACCACTGCGGAACCGTTCCAGGAACCCCATCCCGCGCCGTTGGCGAACGTCAGGCCGGGCGTCGCGATAGTGGGGCTACCCGAACTCCACACCGCCGCGCGGGCCCCGGGCACCCGGGTGGGATCGGTCATCGGCACCGACTCGTCGTAGACGAACGGCAGCCGATCCGGCCGGTAGCCGTAGTTGCCGCCGGGGACCAGTAGGTTGAGTTCGTCGTCCCTGGTGGTTCCCTGCTCCACCTCGTAGATGTCTTGAGTGCCGGGCCGTATCGCGAGCCCCTGTACGTTCCGATGACCGAGCGTGAAGACACGTCCGGGTGCATCGGCCGCCGCCGAGCCATCGGCGTTGATGTGCAACACCTTGCCGCCCAACGAGTTTCGATCCTGCGGCACCGACGGCGACGCGGTGTCGCCGGTTCCGATGTACAGGGTGCCGTCGGGGTGGGCCAAGATGCGGCAACCGCCGTGGCGACCACCGTCGGCGACGGGGATGTCGTCGACGAGTGTGCCGGTGCGCGTCAACTCGGTCCATGCGGAGTCGACGGTCCACGACACCACGGCGATGTGGTTGTCGGTGCCCCCGCCCGCACTACCGGTGCCCGCACTGCCGGCACCTGTTCCCTGACCCTGCACGCCCTGGCAGGTGTAAATGGTTCTGGATGTGGCGAAGTCCGTCGCCAGTGCGATGCCCATCAGGCCTGTCTCGCCCGACGCGTAGAGATCGCCGAGATCCGCGTCGAGCTCGCGAGTGGCACCGCCGACATCACGAATGACGAATCGCCCCGCTCGCTCGCCGGTCAGCACCGTCCCGTCGGGGGCAACCACGGCATCCCACGGTTTCGCCAGCCCGTCGAGGACGGTGGTGACCGTCAGGTCGGGCAGTGGATCGGCCTGTGCCGTCGCGCCCGTCGAGCATGCCAGCGTCAGGAAGACGCTGGCGGCGAGTACTCCGGAACTGGACACCAGCTTGTTCATCCACACTCCTGACGACGATCGGCCACCAGCCCGATATGACCGGTATCACACGATCATAAACACACCGAGGAGATGGCCGACGCAGTCAGGACGCGATTCGGTAGCCGGCTTCTTCGATCGCGGCGTCGACGGCAGCAGCGTCGAGTTCCGCGTCACTGCTGATCACAACGGCTCCGGTGTCGACGTCCACATCGACGCCCGTGACGCCCGGAACCTCGGACACTTCTTCCTTCACCGACGCTGCGCAATGCGCGCACGTCATACCCTCGACGGAGTAGGTCGTCTGCATTTTGTTACCTCCTGTGCCTGGTCAGGAACGAACGAGACGCGCAATGGCCTCGGACGCCTCTTTGACTTTCGCGTCTGCTTCGGGTCCGCCCTGCCGCGCGGCGTCGACGACGCACCCGGCGAGGTGGGCGTCGAGCAGCTTCAGCGAGACGGACTGCAACGCCTTCGTCACCGCGGATACCTGGGTGAGAACGTCGATGCAGTACCGGTCGTCGGCGACCATGCGTGAAATGCCGGCCACCTGCCCCTCGATGCGACGCAGTCTTTTCAGCAGGTCGTCCTGTTCGGCGCTGTAGCTGCTCATGCCGTCGATCATACCCCTACCCGGTATGGGGAGTTTCGTCCGTCAGCAGGCGACGGACGCCATCGATGGCAACCAGTCCCCCGACGATCACCGCCAGGGCGGCGACCGCAATCCACGACCCCGAGTAGTACGTGCCCGTGTACGCCGGAGACACGTCGGGAACGGCGGCGAATTCGGTGGTGCGCACGCCTGCCTTCCAGCACACCATCGCGCAGATCACCGCGACCACTGCGAGGACCAGTTCCACCCAGCCGACGGACTTCCTCACACGTACTCCTGCTTCGCCGTCTCGAGTGCGGCGCGTAGACCGTCGTCGTCCTTTGCCCACGCTTGCACCAGTCCGCCGCCGACCAGTCGCAGCCCGATGCCGTGCCGTTTGCGCGGCACCCCCGAGAGCTCACCGAGAACGCGTGCGGTTTCCCACTTCTTCGACTCGTATTCGCCGTCCTCGTACTCGGCAGGCGGGAAGATCTCCGTGATCTCGGCGACGTCGACGGTTTCGGTCCCCTGGCGCAGCTGCCGGGTGGTCAGCTCGACGCTGACATGCATCCGGGCCGCGCGGAGCTGTACGTAGGTCAGTCCGACGAGAATGAGCGAGAACAGCGCCAGGGCGAACCAGTGAATCACCGGTCCCGACGCCAGCTCGACTGCGAGCACCACCAGACAGAACGCGGGGCCCCACAGCAGGGCGCGCCAACGGCCACCGGGCTCGTGGAACAGAACGGGGTCGGTGCCGCCGAGATCATTGCTCACGAACGAACCACTCTCGCGCCGACGGGCGATACACCAGCACCGATGCAACGACCAGTGCGATCGTGATGATCAGCAACACGAACGGGAAGACGAGCGCGGCGAAGGTCAAGAGCAGCGCGGTGGCCCCGGACAGCGCCACCAACGCCCGTCGGAACCGTCGGTCGCCACCTCGGACGGGGCCCGACATCAGCCCCACTGCCAGGCCGACCACGCCGAAGATGACACCGAGACCTCGGAACACGGTCAGAAAAGAGTCGATCTGTTCGTCGCTCGCACCGCCGTCGGTGAACGACGCGCGGATCTGATCGACGGGCAACGTGAGCGCGATCATGCAGACGACGATCAGCATCACCGCCGACGCCAACCACAACCAGTACGCGGTGGAGACCACCCGGGGACGAACCATCGATTCGTCAATGTCAGCACTCACGCTCGACATACTGCCACCGCGCGGTGGCACGGAGTTCAGCCGGCAGAGATTCCCAGCGCCATGATGGCGATGGCCGCCGACACGGCGAGCAGCAGACCGAGCAATGCCCACCCGGGCCTGCCGTTCTCGGCGGGACACGCGTTGCTCTCGGCCGCCGCGATCGACTCCGGGAGGGCACGACTGGGCGGCACCGGAATGTTCTCTGCCATGTTCGATCCGATCACTCGATACGTTTATCGAAAGTGATGGTAGTCACACCGACAGGCTCGGCGCGCGGAACACGCTCGAAATCAGCGCTTCCGCGAGGACAGGAAGTACTCGTTGGATTCCTTGCGGTGCATCAGGTAGATCGCACCCGCAGCGAGCACACCTTGGCCGATGCTCAGCACGCTCATGACGATGTTCATCGCACCGGTACTCGATGCGATCGCGAACAGGTCGAGAATCGTGGTGAACACGGTGATCGAGCCGATGACGGTCAGCAGCATGCGCGCCCACATCTTGCCGGCACGCATCCGCTTCACCCAGAACAGGAACAGGGCACCGAATCCCACGACGACGAACAGCGTCACGACGAGCATCACCGTCACCATCGACTGCGTGGATTCGACGGTCATGTCCGCCGCCGCACCCTGTGCTGCGAGGTCGTCGAGTAGAGACTGTGCGAATTCCGCGCGTGCGCCGAACAGCGTCCACACCGAGTACATCGCCGAGATCGCACCGATCAGTGCAACTCCCCACCACAGGTGCCGGGCAGTCTCCACATCCACCGGTGCCGGGCGAGCGGACGGCTCGAGCTCGGGACCGGACTGAGGGAAGCCGTGTTCGAGCTCCCAGCGCTGCCAGTCCGGTTGCAACGGAGGATTGTTCGGCACGTTGCTGTCAGGATTGCTACCGTCCGCGTTGTTGCTCGGAGGAAAATCGTTCACAGCCAGCCCGCCACTTCGGTTGCCCAGTAGGTCAGTACGACATCTGCACCGGCGCGCCTGATGCCGACGAGCGATTCGAGGACCGCGGCGTCCCGGTCGATCCACCCGTTCTGGGCAGCGGCGGTGATCATGGCATACTCCCCCGAAATCTGGTACGCCGCAACCGGAACCGGTGACATCTCGGCCACGTCGCGGAGAATGTCCAGATACGACATCGCCGGCTTGACCATCACCATGTCGGCACCCTCGGCAAGATCGAGCTCGACCTCGTGGGTCGCCTCACGGCGGTTGGCCGCGTCCTGCTGATACGTCCGACGGTCACCCTGCAGCGACGAGCCGACCGCTTCACGAAACGGTCCGTAGAACGCAGACGCGTACTTGGCCGAATACGCCAGCTGCCCCACCTCGACGTGACCGGCCGCATCGAGTCCAGCACGAATGGCACCGACCTGGCCGTCCATCATGCCGCTCGGCCCGAGCAGGTGCGCTCCGGATTCCGCCTGCGCGACGGCCATGTCGACGTAGCGCAGCAACGTCGCGTCGTTGTCGATCGAGCCGTTCTCGCTCAGCACACCGCAGTGGCCGTGCGAGGTGAACTCGTCGAGGCAGGTGTCGGCCATGATGACCGTCGAGTCACCGAGATCGGCTTTGAGACGGGCCAGGCCCCGGTTGAGGATTCCGTCGGGATCCGTTGCCCCCGAACCGTTCTCGTCCTTGTCCTCGACCTTGGGGACACCGAACAACATCACGCCGCCGACACCGGCTGCGACTGCTTCCTCGGCGGCCCTGCTCAGCGAGTCCAGCGTGTGCTGGAACACTCCGGGCATCGAGCTGATCGCGCGGGGCTCGGAAATGCCGTCGGCGACGAACATCGGCAACACCAGATGCCGTGGCTGCAGCGACGTTTCGGCCACGAGGCGGCGCAATGCCGGAGTGCGGCGAAGGCGTCGGGGACGGTCGGTGGGGAACAAGCGAACCTGCCTCACTTGGTTCGTCGTGCGCGTTGTGTGTGGCCGGAGCTACGCACAACGCGCACGAGGCGCATTCAGCGCCTGCGTGACTTCTTACCGCCTGCGTGACTTCTTACCGCCTGCGTGACTTCTTGCGCGGTGGCGGCAGTGCACCCTCGGCCCGCAGCCGAGCCGCGTGTTCTGCCAGTGCCTCGACCAGCGGTCCGACCTGAGCCGACTCCGGCTGCACGTCCACGCGCAGACCGAACTCGACGGCCGTCTCGGCGGTCTTCGGGCCGATGCACGCGACGAGCGTGCGAGCATGCGGCTTACCTGCGATGCCGACCAGGTTCCGCACGGTGGAGCTCGAGGTGAAGCACACCGCGTCGAATCCACCGGTCTTGATCATCTCGCGGGTCTCGGCGGGGGGCGGCGCTGCCCGGACGGTGCGGTAGGCCGTGACGTCGTCGATCTCCCAGCCGCGTTCGCGCAGCCCTTCGGCGAGCGTCTCGGTAGCAATGTCGGCGCGCGGCAACAGAACTCGATTGACCGGGTCGAAGACCTCGTCGTACGGCGGGAAGTCCTCGAGCAGTCCGAGCGAGCTCTGCTCCCCCGACGGAACGAGTTCGGGATTGATGCCGAACGAGCGCACCTTGGCCGCGGTTGCCTCACCGACACAGGCGATCTTGACGCCGGAGAACGCACGCGCGTCCAGGCCGAATTCCTCGAACTTCTCCCACACCGCGCGAACGGCGTTGGTCGAGGTGAACACGACCCACTGGTAGCGGCCGTCGACCAGGCCCTTGACGGACCGTTCCATCTGAGCCGGGCTGCGCGGGGGCTCGACGGCGATGGTCGGAACTTCGATGGGGATGGCCCCGTGGGTGACGAGGCGTTCGCTCATCTCGCCGGCCTGATCCTTGGTGCGCGGCACCAGCACGGTCCAGCCGTACAGTGCGCGAGACTCCCACCAGGACATCTTGTTTCGTCCGGAGACGACCTTGCCGACGGTGACGACCAGAGATCCGACGAGCTCGGATCCCGCGTCGTTGAGGGTGGCCAGTGTGGCCTCGACGGTGCGCTGCTGACGGGTGGTGCCGCGCACGGTGATGGCTGCGGGTGTCTGCGGTGCCAGGCCGTGTTCGACGAGGGCACTGGCGGTCTCGGCCAGGTGTCCCGCCGTGGCGTGCAACACCAGCGGGCCGGGAGCAGCCGCGAGTGCAGCCCAGTCGACCTCGCCGCGAACGTCCGCTTCGGTGTGGCCGGAGCCGAGTGCCATGCCTGCGTAACTGGGTACCGCGGAGCCCGAAGGCAGACCGGGCAGCACCTCGAACGGCACGTGAGTGCGGGCCACGGCACTGACCTCGGCGATCACCGAGTCGGTGGTCAGCGGATCTCCCGAGACCAGACGCACCACATCGTGGCCGTTCTTGGCTTCGGCGAGAAGGGTTTTGGCGACCTCGGCGGGCTCACCCAGTGCCGGGCGCACCTCGACCCCGTTCTCACCCGTCTCGGCGTCGCGAGGGACGTCGGCACCGACGAGAGCGGTGACACCCTTGTCGACGTCGGGATCGGTGAAAGCGAGCTCGGCCGCTCCGAGCACTTCCCGTGCCCGGACCGTGAGCAGAGCCGGGTCACCGGGCCCGGATCCCACGAACAGGATCCGTCCGTTGGTGTTCTTGCGGACTGGGCTCATCGGTTGTTCTCCAGTGCTGTCTTGTATGGGTACTGCAGTTCTATCGGGGTTGCGGTGCCCCGTTTGGGAATCAGCCGGGCAGTGGCGATCGACTCTCTTCGCACTACGGGACGGGTCGCCGCGCGTTTGGCGCGTCCGCGAACGGGTGCCGTTATTGCCCTAGACATGAGATCCGCCCTGTGCTGGTTCGGTGACCGAAACGAGTTCGCGTGCACCGAGATCGAGTAGTTCGCGGGCCAGTTCGCGGCCCAGTTCCTCGGCCCGGTCGGGTGACCCGACGATCGACGCGCGAATGGTGTCGCTGCCGTCGATGGCCGCGACGCAGCCGCGCAGCGACAACTCGTCGAAGATGCGGCCGTCCTCGTCGATGGACTCGACGACCTCGGCGATGGCACCCACCGGCGCGGTGCAGCCGGCTTCGAGTTCGGCGAGCAGTCCGCGTTCGGCGGCCACTGCGGCCCGCGAATGTGCATCGTCCAGTGTGGCGATGGAGGCGGCGAGATCGGTGTCGCCACTGCGACATTCGACGGCCAGTGCACCCTGCGCGGGTGCCGGCAGCAACTGCACCGGATCCAGCGCTTCGGTGACTACGTCCAACCTGCCGATACGGGCCAGTCCCGCCCGCGCGACGATGACGGCGTCGAGCTCACCCGAGGCCACCTTGCCGATGCGGGTGTCGAGGTTGCCACGCAGGGGTCGAACGTCCAATCCCTGTCCGAGAGCACGCAATTGAGCAATTCGGCGGGGTGCGGAGGTACCCACCTTCGCGTCGGCGGGCAGCTCACCGAGCACGAGCCCGTCGCGGGCCACCAGTGCATCTCGGGGATCTTCACGCGCCGGAATGGCAGCGATGGTGAAGCGCTCGTCGGCGGCGGTCGGCAGATCCTTGTACGAGTGCACGGCGATGTCGACGGTGCCGTCGGCCAGGGCCTCACGCAACGCCGCGGTGAACACCCCGACGCCGATGGTCTGCACCGGTGCTGCCGACAGGTCGCCCGCGGTCTTGACGATCACCAGTTCGGCTTCGACTCCCGCCGCTGCGAGAGCCACCCGAACCGTATCGGCCTGAGTGGTCGCGAGAAGGCTTCCGCGAGTACCGATCTTGACGACGCCGGTCATTCCTGATCCCCCTCGGCGGTGGTTCCGGGGCGAAGATCGGTACGGCTCGCCGTGAAGTCGTCGACCAACTCCAGGGAACCGATTTCCATCGGAGTCGCCACGGCCTCGACCGAACCGGGGCTGAGCTCGAACAATTCGCGCAACGCCGCAGCATAGGAATCTCCGCCGGGAGTGCTGGCGAGCTGCTTGACGCGCACCGTCGGTGAATGCAGCAACTTGTCGACGACGCGGCGCACGGTGCGGGCCACTTCGTCACGCTGTGGGGAGTCGAGCCCGGGCAGCCGCGACTCGAGCCGCAGCAGTTCCCCTTCGACCACCTCGGCGGCGCGCTGGCGCAGCGCTGTGACGGTGGGGGTGACCTCGGCAAGTCGTTGTCCCGCAAGGTAACCCGAGAGCTCATTGGAAACGATTTCGCGTGCGGCCGACGCGTCGTTCGCGGCAGCTCCGGCAGCGGGGTCGCGCTGCAGGGATTCCATGTCGAAGACGGTGATGCCCGGCAGACCGGAGACGGCCGGGTCGACGTCGCGCGGCAGTCCCAGGTCGCAGATCACGAGCGGCCGGTCTGCGTCGCGGCGGGCGAGTGCGAGGTGGGCGTCGGCGATGGAGACGACGGCCCCCACCGCACCGGTACAGGTGACGAGGATGTCGGCGGCGGCTACTGCGTCGGCCAGGTTCTCGAGCGCGACCGAGGAGGCGGTGATTCCGTTCGAGACGGCGTTCTCGGCCAGGTGGTCGGCTCGTTCGCGGGTGCGGTTGACGACGGTCAGCGAGTCGATTCCGGCGCGGCCCAGGTGTGCGACGGCGAGTCCGCCCATCGCTCCTGCGCCGAGGACCACCGCGGTGCGGCCGCGGAGCGAGCCGCCGAACACGTCTGCGGCGCGGTCGAGAGCGACGGACACCACCGAGGCTCCGGCGGCGTCGATGCCGGTTTCGCTGTGCACGCGCTTGCCGACTCGCAGAGCCTGCTGCGCGAGTTCGTGCATGACGCGGCCCGATGCCTGCTGACCGTCCGAGGCGGCGTAGGCCGATCGAATCTGGCCGAGGATCTGCTGCTCTCCGATGACCATCGAGTCCAGGCCACTGGCCACGGCGAACAGGTGCTCGACGGCGGCCTCGCTGTACCGAACGTAGGCGTGCTTGGTCAGGTCGGCGATTTCCAGGCCGGAGTGCTCACCGAGAACTTCGCCGACGGCGGTCAGTGCGCCGTGGAACGCGTCGACGACCGCGTAGATCTCGACGCGGTTGCACGTGGAGACCACCATGACCTCGGAGATGTTTCCGCTGGCCATCAGTTTGTCGGTCAGTTTCGGGCGATCGGTGTCCGTGATGGCGACACGCTCGAGGACTGCGACGGGAGCGCTACGGTGCGATATCCCGACGAGAAGGACACTCACGGTGCAATCACCGATCCGTTTCTTGTCGAACTGTTGACTGGGCTTGGATTACCGGCGATGCGCGGGCCGTGACTGCGACCCAGACGCGAGGTGGAAGGCAGTGGCGACGCCGACACGGGCGTCGGCACCGGGGCCGTCACGATCGTCGGCCCGGACACGTTGCGGGAGCTGTTGAAGGACAGAACCTGCATCTCGACGGCCAGGTCCACTCGGCGTACCTCGACGTGGTCGGGGACGTCGAGCACCATCGGCGAGAAGCTCAGGATGCACTCGACTCCGCCCGAAACGAACCGGCCCGCCACCTGGTGGACGGCCTCGTCGGGAGTGGCGATGACACCGATGGTCGCCTCGAGTTCGCGGCAGGCGTGTTCGAGCTCGTCGATATGCCGAACGGTGAGTCCCTCGACCTCGGTGCCGACTCGCGCGGGGTCGTTGTCGAACAGGCCGACCATGGTGAATCCGCGACGTGCGAAGCCGCCGTATCCGGCGAGAGCCTGACCGAGGTTGCCCACACCGGCCAGTACGACGCGGTGGCCACGGTCGAGCCCGAGAGCACTGTCGATCTTGGCGCGCAGGCGCGCGACGTCGTAACCGACTCCGCGCACACCGTTGGGTCCGAGGAACGAGAGATCTTTGCGCAATTTCGCTGATCCGACGCCTGCTGCGGTGGCAAGCTCTTCACTCGAGACGATGAGAACGCCTTCGTCTGCAAGGATCGAGAGGACCCGCAGGTATGTCGCCAGACGAGTGACCGTAGCCTGAGGGATGACCCGCTCTACGCCGCTGGGCGACGGGCGCTCTTCGGTCACGTCTGGGGCTCCTCGTCCGAACGGCGTCGATGCCGGTCTTCACGCTGATCCTGCGTTCGTGTCTATTTCACGAATGCTGTTCACACCACGGTAACTGCTTGTGAACGAATGAACAAAGTTGCGCATACCGGCCCTCACCTGCACACGGAGAGCAATCACACGTTCTTAGGGTGCCCTGCCCGGCCCAGATCGGCCCGCAATCGGGGCACGTCGACCTCCCAGTAACTGTGCTCGACACCGTCGAGTAGCACCACGGGCACTCGGTCGCCGTACTCCGCGCGCAGGTCAGGCGATTCGGCCGCGGCCTCGTCCACGTCGATGACCGTCACGGCGACGCCGAATTCGGCGCACACCTCGTGGAGCACCGCGGACGCGTGGGTGCAGGAATGGCAACCTGCGCGGGTGAGAAGTGCCACGCCGGACGGAGTCGTTTCCATCCGTCCACTCTGACATGCCGGCAACAGAGACGAAGGTCACAGCTGCGCGGTGCGTCGGGAACTGTTCATCGTCGGTAGGTGCCGTCGTGCGACGCTCGTGTCGGACGCACGCATTAGGCTGCGAGTGACGTACTGGCGAGGGAGGTGGACGTGGTGACTGACGGGGGCACAGACCTGCCGATCGAGGACACGCCCGATGTCGACATGGTCGACACGAACGATCCGGACGGGGACAAGCAGCGCAAGCGGCGTATTCGCCGGATTCGCAATCCGTTCGGCCCGTCCGATGCGGAGGTACGCGCCAACGTCGCGGGTGAAGCGAGCGCCGATGCCGCTCTCGCCCTGCAGGTCGAGTCCGAGGGAGCGGTTCCCCGCGATCTGACCGCAGCCGCCTTCTTCGACGTGGACAACACCATGGTGCAGGGCGCGTCGATCATCCACTTCGCGCGCGGGCTCGCCGCCCGAAAGTACTTCACCACGGGCGACGTCGCCCAATTCGCTTGGCAGCAAGTCAAATTCAGGGTCAGCGGCAAGGAGAACAGCGAGGACGTGGCCAGTGGCCGCGAGAAGGCGCTCTCGTTCATCACCGGTCGTCCCACTGCCGAGCTGAGCCGGCTCGGCGAGGAAATCTACGACGAGATGATCGCCGACAAGATCTGGGCGGGCACCCGTGCCCTCGCCCAGATGCACCTCGACGCAGGTCAGCAGGTGTGGCTGGTCACCGCCACTCCCCTCGAACTGGCGCAGATCATCGCGAAGCGGCTGGGCCTGACGGGCGCGCTGGGAACTGTCGCCGAGAGTAAGGACGGCGTCTTCACCGGCCGTCTCGTCGGCGACATCCTGCACGGCATCGGCAAAGCTCATGCGGTGCGGTCGTTGGCCGTACGAGAAGGCCTCAACCTCAAGCGGTGCACCGCGTATTCGGACAGCCACAACGACGTGCCGATGCTGTCCCTCGTCGGTACTGCCGTCGCGATCAACCCCGATCCGGACCTGCGTGAGCTGGCGAAGAACCGCGGCTGGGAGATTCGCGACTATCGCACCGGACGCAAGGCCGCCAAGATCGGTGTTCCCACTGCGCTGGCCCTGGGCGCGGTGGGCGGCGGTCTCGCCGCGGTGATCGGTCGCCGCAAGGCCTGACCTCGCCCGTCCGTCGGGTCAGAGCGTCAGTTGCATCAGGGTCAGGTCCAGCCAGCGCCCGAACTTGACCCCCACCTCCGGCATCTGTCCGACGCGAACGAAGCCGAACTTCTCGTGCAGTGCGATGGACGTGGTGTTCTCGGATTCGATGAACCCCACCAACACGTGGATGTCGCCGCCTCGGGCGCGGTCGATCAATTCGCTCAGCAGGGCACTGGCCAGGCCGCGGCGATAGAAGTCGCGGTGGATGTACACCGAATGTTCCACCGAGTGCCGGTAGCCGCTCTTGACTCGCCACTGGCCGTACGACGCGTAGCCGGCGACCCGGCCGTCGACCTCTGCGGTGAGTACCGGGTATCCGGCAGCGATCCGTCCCTCGAACCACGCTGTGCGATCGGCGAGGTCCACCTGTTCCTCGTCCCAGATGGCGGTGGTGTTGGCGACCGCATCGTTGTGGATGTCGAGAATGTCGGGGAGGTCTTCTACCGTGGTGTCGCGAATATGCACTGGCAGAGGATAACCCGAGCTATCCGAGAAACACGTTGCGTCTCTTGGCAAGCAGTCGGTACAGCGTGTGCTGAATGGTTTCGCGCACGTGGTCGGTCAGCTCGAAGAGCACCATCGGATCCTCGAACGCGGTGGCGTCGTAGGAGTCGGTGTGAATGGGCTTGCCGAACTCGATGTACCACTTCGACGGCAACGGAATCAGGCCCAGCGGCCCGAGGTGCGGGAAGAACGGTGTCACCGGGAAGTACGGCATCCCCATCAGTCGTGCCAGCGGGGCGATGTCGCCGATCTTCGGGTAGATCTCCTCTGACCCGACGATGGAGCACGGAATGATCGGCGCACCCGTTCGCAGCGCAGCCGAGACGAAGCCGCCGCGGCCGAACCGCTGCAACTTGTACCGCTCGCTGAACGGTTTGCCGATGCCCTTGAAGCCCTCCGGGAACACGGCGGCAACTTCCCCGGTGCGCAGCAGCCGCTCCGCGTCGGGATTGCACGCCAGCGTATGCCCGGCCTTGCGGGCGATCGTGCCGACGCCGGGCATCTCGAATGCCATGTCGGCAGCCAACATTCGCAACGGCCGGTGGGCAGGGTGATGATCGCGCACGGCAACCGACGTCATCAGCGCGTCGACCGGTACGACTCCGGCGTGGTTGGCCACGACGAGCGCACCTCCCTCGGCGGGGATGTTCTCGATGCCCTTGACCTCGACGCGGAACCACTTGTCGAACAGCGGACGCAGCAGCGGCAGCCAGACGGCATCGGCGAAGTGCGGGTCGTAGCCGAACTCGTCGACGCTGTAGTCGCCGGCCAGGCGTCGACGCACGAATTCGGCGACCGAGGAGATCTGGTCGACGATCGCGGTCTTGGTGTCGTCGATCATCGACAGCACGGGTGCCGCTTCTGCGGCGATCGTGGCCGCAGAAGCGGCGGGGGTCGGGTCCACCAGCGGCGTCGGCTCACGTGGATCGGCGTAGGCCGATGGGTGCCGCTCGCGTGAACCCTGCGCTGCGCGGGCGGACCGGGCGGACGCGCCGCCGTGCAAGGGAATGACTTTGGCCACGTCGCTCACCTGTCCGCTCCGGATTCTCGCGCCGTGTCGGCACTGCCGAGTGAGGCCAGTACGCGCGCCGCGGACGCCCCCGTGTCGACGGCCCCGAGCAGCCGATTCTCGATCGCGTCGACCCATTCGGTTCGGACGACCGGCCGAAGAGCCGCGCCGCGCACGAAGTCGTCGAACGCCTGGACTGTGGTCCACCGAGGCTCGAACCCCAGCACGGACCGCATCCGTGTGGTGTCCAGCCCGCAGCCGAAATGGAAGTAATCGAGTTGCTCGGTCGTGAATTCGCGCATCATTCCGCCCATGAGTGCCCGCCCCACGCTCTTGAACAGTGGAAACGGCACCGGAACCTGCACTCGACCGGCACGTCTAATCGCCTGCGAGAGCATGATGGTGCCGTCGGCACCGATGTTGAACGTGCCCGCCGGCCCGCCGATGGTCGCGCGTTCGAGCGCCGCAAGGGCGTCCTCCTCGTGCAACAGCTGCATGCGCGCGTCGCGTCCGACGATGCTCGGGATCAGGGGTGACGTCATGTACCGGGAGATGGTGCCGTTGAGCCGCGGGCCGATCAGTGGGGCCATACGCAGGATCGATACCGCGATATCCGGGCGACGACGACCGAGTCCGCGAATGTAGCCCTCGATGTCGATGGTGTCCTTGGCGTACGCGCCGCTCGGTGGGCGTCGAGCACTCATCTCCTCGGTGAATTTCACCGGATCCTTGGCGCTGCATCCGTACACCGAGGACGACGACCGCAGGACCACCTTCTCCACGGTCGGCGACTTCTGGCACACCGCGAACAGCTGCATGGCTCCGATGACGTTGAGGTCTTTCATCGTCGCGCGGCCGCCGGATTTCGGGGGCTTGGCGACCGTGGCCGCATGCACCACGGTATCGACGCCGGCGTTACGAATCACCTTGCCGATCAACGGGTTTCGAATGTCGGCACGAACGAATTCCGCGCGACCCATACGTCGCAGCAGATCTTTGCTCGGAGATTTCTCGTCGACAGCGATGACACGTTCGATGCGAGGGTTCTGAGCGAGCCGGGTGACGAGGTATCCGCCGAGGAATCGACTGGCACCGGTCACGAGCACCACTCGGGGCGCGGCAACACCACGATCGCTCGGACTCACTGCGCCTCCCCAACTTCGGCTCCCGTGCCGAGCCTACTGGATCGACAGGTTTCCGCGAGGTCTGAAAGGAAAGGAGGTCCGAAAGGAAAGGAGGCCTGGAAGGAAAGATGCAACTCGCCTTCGAACGAGCAGAGCCCGCCACCGATGGTGACGGGCTCGGCCGTGAAGCAGATGACGGCAGGCTTATTTGCCGAGTTTCCTGCGCTGCACGCGGGTACGACGAAGCAGCTTGCGGTGCTTCTTCTTCGACATGCGCTTGCGACGCTTCTTGATCACTGAACCCATGCGGGTGTCCTCACGTTCTTCTCTAGCGTTTTCGCGCACGCCGTTTGCGTACGCCTACCTGACAACCAAGCCCGAAGGCTTCGAGCCAACAACCTTGGTCACCGAGCTGGCGCTGGGGCCACGTACTCGCCCACGGCTGCACACCGGCTGGCTGGCACGACGAACGCCAATCCTACCGGTGTGAGCCGTGACTTACGAAACCGGCCCGGTCTTACGACCTAGCTACGTGCACTAGCCTGCGTCGAAATACGAGGTCTCGAGATAGTCGTGTACCGCCTTGGCGTGCACACGAAAAGATCGACCCACCCGTACTGCGGGCAGCTCTCCGCCGTGCACCAGTCGGTACACGGTCATTTTCGAAACTCTCATCAGAGTCGCCACCTCGGCGACAGTGAGGAACTGTGTTCCGGCCAGAGCCGGTTGACCGTCCGGGGACGAACCCTTGGACGGCTTGTTTATAGACGCCATCAATCCACTTACCTCCGGCACGTCTCATGCGGCAGGCTTCCCCTCCTGCCGAACAGACACGCACGTGCTGCCCCCGAGCCTATAGGGACAGATGGGGTTACTGCGACGGGTGTGGGGAAAAGATTTTTTATTCTGCTGTGATGCCCATCTCAATCGATCGGGCGTTGGCTGCACCGAGAGCATCGAAAAACGCAGCTCGGAGGCCGTTTCGCTCCAATTCGCGTACCGCCGCGGCGGTCGTTCCGCCCGGGGAGGTCACGGCATACCGAAGCTCGCTGGCGGACTCGTCCGAGCGATCCAGCATCGCTCCCGACCCCACCATCGTCTGTGCGACGAGTGCAGACGCGACATCCCGGCTCAATCCCAGGCCCACTCCCGCGTCGATCATGGCCTCGGCGACCAGGAAGAAATAGGCCGGACCGGACCCGGACACGGCCGTCACCGCATCGAGCTGATGTTCCTTGACGACGACGACCTTGCCGACGGCCGAGAGGATGGAGCGCACGAGCTCGAGGTGCTCGGCGCGGGCGTACTTCCCCGGGGCCAGCACACTGACGCCCTCCCCTACCAGCATGGGGGTGTTGGGCATGACCCGTACGACCGGGAATCCGGCGGGGAGCTTGGGCTCGAACTTGGCGGTGGGCACGCCTGCGGCGAGCGAGACGATGAGTTGTTCGCGGTCACCGTCGAGCTCGATCTTGGTGATCTGATTCAGTGCGCCCTCGACGTCGGCCGGCTTGACCGCCAGCACGATGACGTCGGCTCCCTCGGCCGCGTCGGCGACACTGGCGGTCAGTACTCCGAAGTCCTTCGCGATCTCTTTGGCGCGCGGCTCGGACTTCTCGGCGACCACGAGGTCGCGCACGGCATGACCGGCCTCGAGGAGTCCCGCAATCAATGCCTCGCCGATCCGTCCGCCACCGATCACTGCAATTCTCGTCATACGGCCAAGCCTGCCATGTCAGTTCGAGCGCGGCACCATCGCCAACTGTCGGCTCTGCACCACCACCGCACCGGTCGAGTCGAGTATCAGGTGGTCCTCCTCGAACCAGGTGCTGCCGATGACGGAGCTGGTCGCCGCCACTCGCAGCCACCCCGGAGCCGGGCGGCGACGCAGATATGTCGTCAGCTGGACCGTCGGTGCCCAGCCGAACATTCCGCGGTTCATCGTCACCGGGGCCGAGATGTCGCCTGCCATCAACGCGAAGAGCACCGACGTGTCGGCGTCGGCTTCGTCGCCCGCGAAGGGGCGCACCCACAGTCGAATTTCGGCCTCACCCTGCTGACCGGTGAGAAACGATGCCGACGACGGTTCGATCCGCATCTCGCAGCCCTTGGCGACGTGCACGATCGACGCCATGGGGTGATCGCCTGCCACCGCGAGGGTGTCCGCAGGAGGCTCCGCGGCCATCGACGTCAGCGACAACGGGGTTTCGTGGTTCGGTTCCTCCGAGTCGGGCCGACCGAGGGTGACCACCGCCCGCACTGCGACACGTCCGGCCTGAGTCAGCTCGACGTCGACGTGCGAGACCTGCCTGCCGCGCTTGCGCACGATCGTCGTGAGCGCCACTTCGCCTGGGTCGGGCGCGGCCAGATAGCTGACGCTGACGGCTAGCGGCTGGATCTCGACCTGGGCCGGGTCGATCAGCACGATCTGCTGACGCGCCGCGGCCGCGCAGATGGCGAGCATCGCCCCGCCGTGCACTTTGGGGCCGATGGTCCAGGTGGAATCGATCGCACCGGCGAAGGACGCCGTGTCGGCGGAGACGTCGAGTGGGACCAGTGTGGTTGCGGCCCGGAACGGGCTGGTGGAACTCATTCCGGACAACTTACCGGCAGTCAGGACAGGTGTGCGCGGGCGAACTGCAGCGCCTGGTCCAGCATCGACGAACGCTCGGGCACCGTGCGCGCATTCTGAGTGTTGATCTCGATGACGGCTTGGCCGTCGAATCCACGCCGCACCAGTTCGGTGCAGACCTGGGCGCAGGGCTGGCTGCCGTGCCCCGGGATCAGGTGCTCGTCCACGGACGCGCCGCGGCCGTCGGCCAGATGCAGATGCGCTATCCCGTCGCCCATACGGTCGAGCATCTCGAGTGCGTCGGAGCCCGCCGTCGCGGTGTGCGAGAGGTCGAGTGTGTAGTGGCCGTGACCGACATCGGTCGGGTCGTACGACGGCGAGAACGCCGACAGGGCCGCTCCCGGGCCTCCGCGTCGTTCCAGCCGTTGGGCGGATTTCTCCTTGCGCCCGAAGAATCTGTCGGCACGCATCGGGAACATGTTCTCCACCGCGACCACGACGTGGGAGTTCGATTCGAGTTCCGCCACCTGATCGGCGAATCCGTCGCTGTACTTGCGCTGCCAGCGGAACGGCGGATGCACGACGACGGTCGCCGAACCCAGCTTCTCGGCCACTTCGACCGACCGGGCCAGTTTGACGATCGGATCCGATCCCCACACCCGCTGTGAGATCAGCAGACACGGCGCATGGATGGCCTGCACCGGTATCGAGTACTCACGTGACAACGCGGCCACCGCATCGACGTTCTGACTGATCGATTCGGCCCACACCATCAGTTCGACGCCGTCGTAACCCAGATCGGCGGCATAGCGAAACGCTGCCTCGGTGTTCTGCGGGTACACCGAGGCCGTGGACAATCCGACCTTGATTCGCTTCGCCGCCATCGTTGTCGAAACTCAGCCGGTACTGAGCTGGAAGGCCAACGGACCGAGCGTGACGAACACACCGACGGCTATGGCAATGACGATCGAGACCAGATCATCGGTACGCCGGAGAATCCTCACCACCGCGACAAGACCGACGATGACCAGCACCGACAGCACCAGTGCCACCCATGGCAGCACGTCCCACAGCTGCTCGAAGCCCTTGAACAGCAGCGCACCGACGACGATCGACACCACGGCCTGCCCGATGAGCACCAGCCACTGCCGAACCGCGCCGCCCTTGCCCTTGACCGGGGACTTGTCCTTGCTTCCCGTGTCCTTGCTCGCCTTGTCCTTACTCGCCTTGTCCTTGCTCGCCGACTTGCGTCGATCGGCACGCGAGCCGGAACTCGGGGTGTCGGCGGTCTTCGAGTCGGCGGTCGTCGAGTCGGCAGGGTCTTCGTCGGTGGTCGGCTTCGTGAGGTCGACCACCTCGGGTATGACCTGAGTGCCGGCCTCGTCGGCCGATTCATCAGTGGCCTTCTCGTCCGCGGTCTTCTTGTCAGCGGTCTTTTTGTCGGCGGTCGTCTTGTCGTCGACCTCGTTGCCGCGCGTGATGCGCGGGGTGACCGCGGTCTTCGCCAGGTCGTCCACCTCGACGAGAGCGGCATGTGGGCTCTCCACCAGCGGCGCACGCGAGGTGACGTCGGTCTTGGGTTCGGCGGATTCGGTCGAACGCGGCGGCTGGAATCCCGCCGATCGACGGGCCCGTCCCTGCTCGGCCTGGGTCGACCCGTACGGACGACGCTCCGATCCCTGCGCGGAAGGAGCAGCGGGCCGCAACCCGCGCGCGGTGTCGTCGTGCGATCGATTGAGCAGGTCTCCGGCGACGGTCGTGGAGCCCGACAGCAGTTCCGGTTCGGGCTGCTGCTTGTCGCGCTTACCCGCCGGTTGGTACGGGGTCGGGCGTGCGCTCTGGGGCCGGGCCGGTTGCGGCCTGGACGACGTGGTCGTGTCGCCGTCGGATGCGCTGCTCTTGGTCTCGTTCGCAGCGGTATCGGGAGCTTCGTCCCGCGGCTCGTCGACGACGGGTGCGCTGCGGTCGCCGGGTTCGTCACGAACTACGGGAATCTCCCCGGTCAGTTCGGCCACGGAGATGCCGCCCTTGACGCCTCGCCGGCGTCGCCCTCCTGCCGTCAGGTTGGTCTTCTGGCCGTTTCTGGCCAACAGCTCGGCGACCGAGATCTGCCCGGTGTCTTCCGGGTTGGCGTCGCTCATCTCGAACTCCCCACCAGATCGCCGTCGGCTTCGGTGTCCAGCTTCCTCAAAATCAAACCTTCCCTCAGCGCCCACGGACAGATCTCGAGTGATTCCACCGACAGTGCCCGCATGCTCGCCTCCGCTACCAGCGCCCCGGCCACCAGTTGTGGTGACCTGTCGGCACTGATGCCTTCCAATTCTGCACGGTCGGCGGCCGTCATCCGCGATATGAACGCGATGAGTTGCCTCAGACCGCTCGCCGTCAGCGTTCTCGTCACTCGCGGACCGGCCGCGGAAGGCGCAGCACCGGTCAAGCGAGCCAACGAACGAAATGTCTTCGACGTTCCCACTGCGCGGTCCGCATCGCCCGCAGCCAACAGTTCCTTGGCCGGTGTCGCGAGTTCGGCATCCAACCAGTCTCGAAGCACGGCGATACGACGCTTTCCTGGAGGATCCTCGTCGAGCCAGTCCCGGGTGAGGCGGCCGGCACCGAGCTGCAGGGAGAACGCCACGTCGGGATTCTCGTCGCTGCCGCTGGTCAGTTCCAGCGATCCGCCGCCGATGTCGAGTCCGAGGATGCGCCCGGCGCTCCAGCCGTACCAGCGGCGCACGGCCAGGAACGTCAATCTGGCCTCGTCCACGCCCGACAGAGTTTCCAGGGCCACTCCGGTCTCGGCGAGAACACGCGCGAGAACGTCGTCGGAGTTGTAGGCGTCGCGCACCGCAGAGGTGGCGAACGCCATCAGTTCACTGCAACCCGACCGGGCGGCGATGGCGGCGAACTCACGCACCTCGTCGACGAGCCGATCGGCACCCGCAGGAGTGATGTTGCCGAACGCGTCGGTGTTCTCCGACAGGCGCAACGTCGCCTTGCTCGAGCTCATCGGCGTCGGGTGTGCGCCACGGTGTGCGTCCACTACGAGCAGATGCACCGTGTTGCTACCGACGTCGAGCACCCCTAATCGCACAACCCCACGGTACTGGGTCTACCGTCGTCGTTTGTGACAGCAGGTCGTGAGCAGCAGTCGTTCGCTGCAGAGGTCGAGTTGGATTTCCCGCGAGAATGGGTCGAGTTCCCCGACCCCGACAACGCCGAACATGTCATCGCCGCCGATCTGACGTGGCTGTTGTCCAACTGGACCTGCGTGTTCGGCACCCCCGCATGCCAGGGCACCGTCGAGGGTCGCCCCGACGACGGATGCTGTTCGCACGGCGCGTTCCTGTCCGATGAGGACGACAAACGCAAGCTCGACGAGTCGGTGAAGTTGCTCACGCCGCAGGACTGGCAGCTGATGGACAAGGGTCTGGGCAAGAAGGGATACGTCGAATACGACGATCTCGACGACGAGCAATCTCTGCGCACGCGGCGGTACAAGGGTGCGTGCATCTTCCAGAACCGACCCGGGTTCGAGGGTGGCATCGGGTGCGCACTGCATTCGATGGCGCTGCGCAAGGGCATCGAACCGCTCGAGGTCAAGCCCGACGTGTGTTGGCAGTTGCCCATCAGGCGCACCCAGGATTGGGTGACGC
Source organism: Rhodococcus sp. 06-1474-1B (assembly GCF_002258885.1). Classification (NCBI taxonomy): domain Bacteria; kingdom Bacillati; phylum Actinomycetota; class Actinomycetes; order Mycobacteriales; family Nocardiaceae; genus Rhodococcus; species Rhodococcus sp. 06-1474-1B. The sequence goes on from NZ_NOYR01000021.1 coordinate 289,812, forward strand.
GTCCCGACGGCTCCGAGATTCTCAAGACCACCATCGGCGAGTACGACCGACGCGGTTGGGGCGAAGGCGGACTCGATCTGCACTGGTACTGCTCCGGCTCACCCGACGCACACGTCGGAGCCAAGCAGGTGTTCGAGTCGTACAAGCCGGAATTGACCGAGCTGCTCGGCAAGGCCGCGTACGAGGAGTTGGCATCCCTGTGCAAGCGTCGCCGTGGCCTCGGTCTGATTGCCGTACATCCGGCCACTCGTGAGGCCCAGCGCCGGTAGTGCGGCTGGCGCCGCACGTGAGTGGAAACTCGTAGCCCACTACGCTTTTCCACTCACATGCCGCAGGCTCTACCCCTCGAGCTTGTAGCCCAGACCGCGCACGGTGACGAGATGCTCCGGCTTGGCGGGGTCGGTCTCGATTTTCGACCGCAGTCGTTTGACGTGCACGTCGAGAGTCTTCGTGTCGCCCACGTAATCCGCACCCCACACTCGGTCGATCAACTGGCCTCTGGTCAGGACCCGGCCGGAGTTGCGCAGCAGGTATTCGAGCAGGTCGAACTCCTTGAGCGGCAACGTGATCTGGTCGGATCCGACCATCACCACGTGGCGTTCGACGTCCATCCGCACCGGCCCGGCCTCGAGCACTCCGGTGTCGGTGCCGCCATCGACCTCGGCGTCACTGCCGCGGCGCAGTACGGCGCGGATACGAGCGATCAGCTCTCGAGCCGAGTACGGCTTGGTGACGTAGTCGTCGGCACCGAGTTCGAGCCCGACGACCTTGTCGATCTCACTGTCACGCGCGGTCACCATGATCACGGGAACGCCTGAGCGCGAACGCAATTGCTTGCACACGTCGGTGCCGCTCATTCCGGGAAGCATCAGGTCGAGCAGCACGATGTCCGCGCCGGCACGATCGAATTCGGCCAGAGCCGACGGTCCGTCGCCGACGACGGTGGCCTCGAACCCCTCTTTGCGGAGCAGGAAGGCCAGTGGATCGGCCAACGACTCTTCGTCTTCCACGATCAGAACGTTGGTCACTGATTCTCTCTTTCTGTAACCGCGGCGTCGTCTTCTTCTTCGAAGTACGCGGGGATCTGGAGGGTGAAGGTGGATCCGGTGCCCAGCTTGCTCCACAGCGAGATGCTGCCGTTGTGGTTGGCTGCGACGTGTTTGGCGATGGCGAGGCCGAGGCCTGTCCCGCCGGTGGCCCGCGACCGAGCTTTGTCGACGCGGAAGAATCTCTCGAAGACGCGTTCCTGGTCCGCCTTGGCGATACCGATTCCGCGGTCGGTGACGGCGAAGGCGACGTTCGATCCGCGCAGTGCCCTACTGACCGAGACGGGTGAACCGTCGGAGGAGTACGCGATCGCGTTCTGGATGAGGTTGGCCAGGGCCGTCACCAGTAGCGCCTGGTCGCCGAGTACTTCGAGCCCGCTCGGATGGTCGGTGGTGACGGAGATGCCCGCGTTCTCGGCAGCGAGTTTGGACCGGTCCATCGCCTCGTTGACGACGGTGTCGACGTCGACCACTTCCAGGTCGGGCAGTTTCTCGGCCCCCTGCAGACGCGACAGTGCGATCAGCTCGGTCACCATGTTGCCCAGGCGTTTGGATTCGGCGACGACCTTGCCGCCGAAGTGCCGGACGGAGTCCGGGTCGTCCGCGGATTCGAGCAGCGCCTCGGCCAGCAGGCTCATCGCACCGACCGGCGTCTTGAGTTCGTGACTGACGTTGGCCACGAAGTCGCGACGCGTGGCCTCCATCCGTACCTGCTCGGAATCGTCGTCGGCGAAGAGAACGACGAACCGTCGGTCCTCTTTGCTGAGAAGTCTCGCGACGCACCGGACAGCGATCTTGTCGCGGCCGGGCCGGGGGGCCTTGGCACTGAGATCGACTTCGACGGGATTGCCGTCGGACAGAACTTTCGTCGCCGCGGCCCACGCCCGCTCGTCGATGGAACGGTTACGCACCAGGCCGAGCTCCTCGGCCCGAGGATTCGACAACACCACGTCGTGAAATTGATCGACGACGGCGATACCGCTCTCCGACGCCAGCACGATCAGGTCCAGGACCTGCGACATCGTCAATCCGGAGGTGGCGCGGCGACGCTCCGAGTGTCGAGTGTTGAGGTACGGGATCAGAACACCGCCGACGAGGTATCCCACGAAGGCCGCGGCAATTGCCAGTAGTACGGCCGATGCAACACTCACACCGGAATCGTACGTTCGATGGACGGCTCACATACGCAGGGTGCAGGCATTTCCCTGGTCGTCATAGCCCTCGTCGGCAGTGTTCTTCGTTCGTTCACCTGCAGTTTCGACAAACTGCCGGTTTGTGCGTGGCGGAGTTACTTACCGCCCTGGTTTGCCACGGCAGCCGCACCCGCAGCCGCTGCTTCCGGATCCAGGTAGGTGCCACCCGGATTGGTCGGCTTCAGCTTGCCGTCGACCTCGGTGAGGTCGTACTGCAGTGGGATGCCGGTGGGGATGTTCAGTTCGGCGATGTCCGCGTCGGAGATCTCGTCGAGGTACTTCACGAGTGCACGCAGCGAGTTGCCGTGTGCGGCGACGAGCACATTCTTGCCGGCCTTCAGATCGGCGACGATCGTCTCCTCGAAGTACGGGATGAGCCGTTCGACGACGTCGGCGAGGCATTCGGTCAGCGGAACGCTGTCCAGGTCGGCGTAACGGGGATCGGCATCCTGGCTGAATTCGCTGCCGATCTCGATGGCGGGTGGCGGGGTGTCGTAGCTACGACGCCACAGCATGAACTGCTCGTTGCCGTACTTGTCCTTGGTCTCGGCCTTGTTCAAGCCCTGCAGTGCGCCGTAGTGCCGCTCGTTCAGACGCCAATCGCGCACGACGGGGATCCAATGCCGCTCGGCCGCGTCGAGCGCGAGGTTCGCGGTGCTGATCGCGCGGCGCAGCAGCGAGGTGTACAGCAGGTCGGGCAGTACGCCCGCCTCGGCGAGGAGCTGGCCGGCGCGCTTGCCCTCGGCCTCGCCCTTCTCGGTCAGTCGCACGTCGACCCAGCCGGTGAACTGGTTGGACGCGTTCCATTCGCTCTCGCCGTGACGAAGCAGAATCAGGGTTCCGATACTCATGTGGTCAGTTTCTCATGCGGGACGCTGGGGAGTGGAGCCTGCGGAACGACCTAACGCTGGGGGTCGTGGCCCGCGTGCGACGAGCACGCCGACGACGACGATCATGACGACCGCGGTGAGGGTGATCGGGATGGGAATGATCGGGTCGAACAAGACGAGCACGGCACCGACCGGAACTGCGATGTTGACGACGCGATCCGCGTGGGCGCGGATGGCGATCAGCCAGACGCCGAGGACGAATATCGCAATCGGCACCGTGACGGTGAACGACGCGGCGACGTCCCCGAGCTTGCTGTGTTCGGTGAGCACATCGATCTCGACCTCGATGCCGGCCGAGAACGCGCCCGCCGCGGCGAAGATGAAGTAGTGCGTGTAGCCGTAGATCAGCGAGTTGCCGAACTTTCCGATGGCCCGGTGATGCGGCGGCCAGAAGTAGATCCACCACAGACTCGCGGTGACGACGAGGGTGAGGACGGAAATCGAGATCAAGGGTGCCAGCGCCGTCTCGTCGTGCAGCGCTTCGATGATGGCGTTGGCCGATGCGAGCAGACTCTCGCCGAGCAGTATCAGCGTGAACAGCCCGTAGCGTTCGGTGATGTGATGCGGGTGCCATGGCGTCGACCCGCTGCGTTCGGCGATCAGTGGAACCGCCATTTCCGCGGCTGCCAACACGAAGAACAAGACGACGGCGGCTGTGCCGTCGAACAGCACCAGCCAGAGAATCCACAGAACTTGAACGCCCGCAATGCCTGTCGCGTATGTCAGTGCGGTCTTCTTGTAGTCACCGGTCCGAGACGCTCGAACCCATTGCGTCACCATCGCCACGCGCATCACGACGTAGCCGAGCACTACGACCGCAAAATCCTTGTCCACGAACGCCGATTCGACTCCGGCGGCGAGCACCAGCACGCCGGCCATCTGTACGACGGTCAGCGTTCGATAGAGCCAGTCGTCGGTATCGAAGGAGGTGGCGAACCACGTGAAGTTCATCCACGCCCACCAGATCGCGAAGAACACGAGCGCGTAACTGAGCAGGCCGTCGGCGACGTGGTTCTCGGTGAGCGCGTGATGGAGTTGCACCGCCGCGATACTGACGGCCACGACGAAGACGAGGTCGAAGAACAATTCGAGTGGACTCGCCGCGCGATGCGGTTCGTTCGGATCGCGCGGACGCATCTGTACCAGCCGGGCCGTGGAAAGATTCACGAAGGCAGAGTATGGCATCCGATTCGCGAATGTTGTCGTGATTGAGTTGCCGTAGTTGCCTTTACGGACATTTCGGGCAGGGTCGACGGTATGGCGTTTGGCAATGTACGGAACCTCCCACCCTTTTGGGCGACCGCGCGCCGGGGTTCCGCGCATAGCGGGGGTGAGAGGTCCGGAGAAAGGGTGTGAGGTTGCGGGACTACTCCCCCAGCGCCGCTCCGATCTCGCCGACCCGAGCTCCCACGCTCCGATCTACCTCTTCGGTGTCGACGAAATAGCGACGAAACACCGAGCGCATCAATTCGATGACCTCGATGTGTTGCCTGATCGCAACAGCCGCCGACCGTTCCTCACCATCGGCCAGTCGCTTGAATTTGCGACCCAGCTGTCGAGCTGAAGGAAGCGTGCCGAATGCGTCGAGATCGACGAGAAACTCCGTCTTCTGCAACATGCCATTCAGGTGTCTGAGATATTCGGCGCACGCCTGGTCGCACTGGAACGCCACGCCCTCCGGAATCTCGAGCGCCCCCGCGGCCGCCTGCTCGGACAGGTTGCGCCACTGCTGCATCGACACTGCAAGACTATTGACGTTAGTCCCCACCAGATCCCCCATCGGTCAATTTGTTGCCGGAGGCAGCGACGAACGCAGAGAGCCTGCGATCCGCATGATCTCCATGCACGGGTCACCCTGCGGGTCTTCGGAACCCATTGTGTCGAGGACGAAATACACCAGACCCTTCTCCACCTCGAATGCCATGCCACAACTTCGTCCGGCGGGGCGATCGGCGCGGAGGAATTGGTATCCGCCGAGACCGTCGACTTTCGAGAATTGATTGAAGCGGTCGTTCGCCTCCAGATCGTCCAGCGAGTGGAAGCCCGAGAACGCGCCCAGGAAGTACCACGATCCAGGGTCAGGGTCTGTCCAGATACACGTCTTCCAGTCGTTCGACAGCGGGGCGTCTCCGAACAGGTTCGAGCTTTTACTGTCCACATCCAATCCCGCGGCCTCGACGGCATTGTCCGGGATGGTGCATGGATCCCAGGGCTCGGTGGCGATCGGCGCAACGCTGGTCGACGTCGGCAACGCAGCATTCGGTGCACTCGGCGTCGACTCACCACATCCGGCGACCAGCATCATCAGTCCGACCACACCCGTCACCCAGCGCCCTGTTGCTCTCACAACTGGTTGGACGCGGCGAGCCCTGACTCGGTTCCCCGGCAACCTCACACACCTACTACCGACTGCGCGCCCCCGCTCGCTCAGGAGCAAGGGCGCGAAGTCGACAAATGCGGTGTGAGGTCACCACCGAGCGGGCATCAGCCGCAGTTCGACGGTGCCGGCTCTCCTCGGAATCGTGCGTCCACGTAGGCGTAGGCCTCTGGTAGTCCGACGATCGATCCGCTGAAGTGCTCGGCGAGTGGATACGCCCGGAACTGCACGGTTGCCCCGGCTGCGCAGTAGCGGTCGACCGTCTCCTTCACCGGTGCGTAGGGGGTGATGAAGTCGTTGATTCCATGCCAGATGTACACCGGGGCCGTGGGGACGCCGTCGTAGTCGACGAGACTGTTCTTCTTCAGTACCGCCTGCGCAGAGGGCAGGGACGCGATGTCGACGTTCGACAGATCTCTCGCGCTCTTGAACGCTCCGCCGATGATGATGGGGCGCCTGCATTCGTTGCTCACGCGATCTCGCAGGGCCAGGCCTGCTGCATTCAGGTTCTCCGAGACGGGGAATTCCGTCGGGTATTCACGTTCGAGTCCGAGTGATGCCGCGAGTGCCATTCCGAAGGCGGGGTGCGGAATCGCGCTGTAGCCCAGGTTCTGTGCGATCAATCCCAGGTCGGCCGGAGTTCCGCCGTGCACGCTGGCCACGATGTTCAGCTCCGGCGCGTAAGTGGGTGCCATGGCACCGGCCCACGAGGTCGCCAGTGCGCCTCCCGAGTAACCCAGCAGTGCAACGGGACTGTCCTTCAGCGGCAACTGCTCGAAGTTCTGCACGGCCCGTACACCGTCGAGCGTCAAACGACCTTCGTACTCCGCGGCTCCGTACGCTCCGGTCGGGCCGAGGTAATCCGGCACCGCAACTGCCCAACCGCGAGCGACCATACCGACGTACAGGCTCGGCGCTTCACCGATCTCGTATGTGAAAAGACCATGTGACGGTGCACATTTGACGCCCAGGGCATTGATGACGGCTTGATAGGACACCAGTGGGGTTCCCGCGCCTTTGCCTCGCGGCATCAGCACGGTCGTCACCGCGGCGACGGGTGCACCTGCGGAGTTGGTAGACCGGTACTTGAGTTGCCAGATGTCGGTGTTGGGGTACATCCAGGCGTCGGCCCGTCGGCTGGCCAGGATGTCACCCGGCGCGTGATCGGCGATGTCGGCCGGTGCCGCGTAGAAGACGTCCGGATCCGGGGCCGTCGGCGCGGGAGCCGCCGAAGCTGTTGTGCCCACTGCGAACAGGGACGCGCAGAGCGCCACCAGGATGGACCCCAGGGTAAAGAATTTTCGGATCACAGCGAGCCTTTCGGGTGAGCAAAATCGAAGATCACGGGACTACGGGAAGAGAAAGCTGGTTGATCGGATCCGTCGAGGACACGGTGACGTCCGCTGGGCCCGGCCCACCTGCGAAGGACGGATCCGACGCGGTGATCTCGACGGCGACGCGATGACCGCGGTCGAATCGATGGACGATGCTGGGCAGCGAGATGGTCACCGGTTCACCGGATCCGGTGAGTACGGCGGGTGCAAGGAGTCCGTGAATCGGGCTCCGCGCACCGTCGGGTGCTACGTCGAGCACGGTGACGAAGACGGTCGCGGGACCGGACACCGTGGGACCGATCGACAGTTCCGGTGCGCCGACGACGTCGATGGGTTCGGTCAGTGGCGGCGTCGTCCAGTTCGCGGCAGAGCCGGGTAGCGAGACCCGCGGCACGGGCAACTCGGCCGCGAGATTCGGCAGTCCGAACGTGGTGGGCATCGACGCACCTGCACCCCGAATCGTCTGCGTCCACACTTCGTTCGACGAATCCCCCTCCGCCAGTGATCCATTCGACAAACGGAACGTGCGGCGAGCACCGACGGGAAATGTCTCGGATTCGACGTAGGCCGGCGACGCGACACCGGTATAGGGCACCCAGTCCCGGAAGTAGGTGAAAGCCGGTCCTGGGTCGACGTCACGATCCTTGAGGTGTCGGTCGAGCCAATTGCCCACCAGTGCCGCTTCGTGCTGAGTGAACGGGTCGGGGGCCTTGATGTCGAACTCACCCGGATAACCCTTGCGATCGTTGTGTCCCCACGAGTGCCAGACCATGGACGTCTCCACTCCCCGCGCCCGGAGGGCTTCGAATGTGGCTGCGGCCTCGTCGAGACTGAACAGCGAATCCTTCTGCCCCTGCGTGAGCAACACCGGCACATCGACTCGATCGAGGTAGTCGACGGGCGAGACATGACGCATCGCCGCCAGAGTTCCCGGGTCGGGTTCGCGATTGGCCGTGAAGGCGGACGCGGCGTCGCACACCCACTGGGCGTAGTTCGGGCAACCCTGTGCCCGTGCCGGATCGACGGCGTATCCGCCCGGTCCGGTCAGAACGGCACCGGCGGCCAGAAAGGCCGAACCGAACACGCTCTTGACCGGCCCGACGGATCTGCGGCCGGTCCCGTCCGGTGCCAACGACCGCGCCAGATCGTTCCAGGTGATCATCGACGCGACGGTGTCCAATCGTGGATCGACCGACGCCGTCGCCAATCCCGTTGCGCCGGCGTAGGAACCGCCGAGGTAGCCGACGCGCGGGTCACCCGGTGCGTCGAGGCGAACGACATCCAGTGCCGGGGCGGCCACCGTCCGTGCGGGATCGGTGAACACCCCGCCGCTCTCACCGGCGAGATAGCCGATCAGAGCCGATGCGGCCATGCCGTCGTAATCGGGATCGGCGAAGTAGATCTTGCACGTCGAGCCGCCGAAACCCAGGGCCGAGTACGTCAGTACCACGTAGCCGTGAGTGGCGAATCTGGCAGCGGCACCGGCCTGGTCGTCCTTGGATCCGCCGAAACCGTTGCTGGTCAGAATGGCTGGAGCTCGATGGTCCGGTCCGAGCCCGACAGGAACGTACACATCCCCGACGACGGTGCAGTGCTGATCGTGTTCGGGCCCCACTGCGACGTCGAAGTACCGAGTCTGCACCGAGAAGTCGCCGAGCGTCTGCGGTGCCAGGACCGGAAGATCCGCTGCATATCCGGGCGCGGCAGCCGCGACCAGAGCCGTCGTCACAGCAGCGACGACGGTTGCCAGTCTTCTCATCGGAGGCAGTTCGTCGGCGGCGCGACACCCCGGAACCTGTTGTCCAGGAATGTCAGTGCCGCGGGAAGACCCTCGAACGCCGCCTGGATGTGCTGCGGTGCGTGGACGACGTCGAACTGCAAGGTGGCACCACTCGCGCAGTACCGAGCAGCAGTGTCACGCAACGCACCGATCGGAATGAGCGGATCGTTGTCGCTTCCCCACAGAAGTGTGGGTGCCGTCGGCACACCGGCGTACTTGACCAGACTGTTCTCGTCGATGATCTGCTGCGCCTCGGGGCTGTCCACCAACGACGTAGTGGTCGACACTGCCAGCGCACTCTTGAAGGCTCCGGTCGCAAGGATCACCGGCGTGCACGCATTCGACACCTGATCCTTCAACGCCAGACCGGTGGGATTGAGCTGCGCGGTGATCGGCAGGCGATCCGGGTATTCACGTTCGAGTCCGAGGGCGGCCGCGAACGCGAGACCGAATGCCTGATGGGGCTGAAAACCCAACGCGCGAGCAATGTTGTCCAGATCCGCAGGCACACCTCCGGCTGCGGCACCCACGATGTTCAGCTCGGGTGCATAGCTGGGAGCGAGCGCCGCGGCCCACGCCGTCGCCATACCGCCGCCGGAGTAACCGGCCATACCTACCGGGCTTGCTGCCAAACCCAGTTCCTTCACGCGTTGTGCGGCGCGGACGCCGTCGAGCGTGATCTGACCGCCCAACTTGGCTGCGCCGTAAGCACTTTTCGGCCCGAGGTGGTCCGGTACCGCCACGGTCCATCCACGCATCAGCGCGAGGTTGAGAAATTCGCGTTCCTGCACACCGGTCGTCGGGTCGGCACCGAACAGGGACTCCGACGGTGCGCACTGCAATCCGAGCGCGTTGACGAACGGCTGATACGACAGTAGAGGCCCACCGGGTGCGCGGTTCGTCGGTGCCAGAACGGTTGTCACTGCGGCGATGGCGTCGCCTCGGGAATCGGACGACCGGTACTGGAGCTGCCAGATGTCGGCACCGGGATACAGGGGGCTCGAAAACCGCCGACTGGCAACGACATCGCCGTTGTTCTTCCCGTTCAGGTCCGCAGCCGCCGCATACAACGTGCCGGGTACCGGGGCCGGATCACCGGGCGCGGCCGACGCATGGGGAGCAGATACGAACAACAGCGACATCAGCCCGACGACGAGTGTCGAGGTCACGAGGGTGCGAAGCATGGTGTAACTCTTCTCGATTTCGATCGGCCCGGACTCCTGGTCCGGGTGAGATATTGTCGGATACTGTTGCAGAACAATCACTTACGAATATTCACGGCACACCCTGGGAGACCATCGACGAGCTGCGTTCGACGACGCCGCGGGGCAGCGCGGCCGCGACTGCGGTGGCCACCACCATGGTCGCGGCCAGCCCGAACAACACCGTCCGCTGAGACGCCAGATAGTCCGCGGCAACCGGCTCCGCAGGAAGCAGACCGAAGTACAGGGCCCCGGTCACCGCGGTTCCCACAGCCGATCCCACTTGTTGGACGGTCGGCAGAATTCCCGAGGCCGAGCCGATGGCGTGCGGGGCCACCTCCGCGACGATGGTGCTTTGCAACGGCGCGATCACCGACCCGAGACCCGCTCCCAGTACCCCGAGCGGCACGACCGCCCACCAGGGAAAGCCGGCACGGTCCAGATATTCGGTGGTGACGCCGAGAACGAGCAGAGCCAGTCCCATGGCAGCCGCGCCCGCCGCAACGACGCGAGAATCCCAGTGGTGGAACGAGATCGGTGCGGCCACGGAAGCGAGCACTGCCCCGAGCGCGAAGGGAACAGTGATCGCTCCGACCGTCGACGCGCTCTCCCCCAGTCCGGATTGCAGTGTCACCGACATCGTCAGAACGAACCCGGTGAAGGTCCCGTACACGAGAGCCGATACTGCGCATCCCACGGAGAATCCTCGCTCAACGAAGACGCCGATGTTCACCATGACGTGTGCTCCTGCAGCACGTCGACGACGCTCCCACATCGCGAACCCGGCCAGCGTCGTCAGACCGAGCGCAGCCGCGGGCAACGCTGCGGCGACACTCGAGCTGATCATGACGGGACAGACGATCAGCAGGGCCCCGATCGACCACAGGACGGCACCGACCGGGTCGAACCGCCCGCCGTGTCCGGCCGGGACCTGCTCGGTACCCGATGCCACGAACCTGCGGCCGAGAACGACCGCCGCCGCCGCGATCGGAACGTTGATCAGAAACAGTGCTCGCCAACCGGTTCCGAGGATGTCGAGGTGCAGCAGCGCTGCGCCGATGGACGGCCCGGCGAGTCCGGCCAGCCCCGCGGTGCCACCGTACAGCGCGAACGCGGTGGTGCGCCGCGTGCCGGAGTAGGCCGCTGTCACGATCGCCACCGTCTGCGCCGACATCGCCGCTCCCGCGAGCCCCTGCAGCACGCGGGCGAGGACGAGCAGTTCGACGGTGGGCGCGTAGGCGCAGAGCACCGACGTCACTGCGAACAGTGCAGTGCCGGTGACGAATACCGTTCTGCGCCCGAACACCTCACCTGCGCGCGCCATCGTGAGCAGCGCGCAGGCGAAGGCGAGCAGATACGCCGTCGGGATCCAGACCTGCTGGGTGCCCGACGCGTCGAGGTCACGCGCGATCGTCGGCAACGCCACGGTGACGGCGGTGACGTCGATCATCTGCATCGTGACGGCCAGCAGGCAGGCACCCAGCGTCAGCCACGACCCGCGGCGAGGGAGCGTCATACCCTGCTGACGTCCGGAAGCTCGTGGGCCAACACGTGAGCCTCGGGTGGCTGTGGGATGTAGTCGCCCTTGTCGACCACGGCGGCGTAGATTTCGGAGATCTTGGAGAAGTACAGGTCGATCGAACGATCGGCCTCGTCGGTGCCCGGGTACAGGAACTCGACACCGGTGTGGTCCTCGAAGCGGTTGATCCACATGAAGACTTCCTCGGAACTGCCACGGTTGCCGTACAGACCCGCTCCCGCCGCATCCAATTCGGCTTCGCCCGGCAACTTGCGAACGTCGACGTACGAGATCATCGGCGCGGTCCATCCCGGCTGCGTCGTGATTCCGTGTTCCGGCAAGGCCAGCTCGAGCACCCGGTGGTACGAGGTGTTCGCCAGCAACTTTCCGGAATCGAATGCTGCCTGTGCGAGCACTGCGAGGGTACGGAACGTCGGCTGCTCACCGAGGTCGAATTGCACCGGAATCAGGCTCGAATACCACCCGATCGACGCGAATTCGCCCGGGGTCGCCCGCGTGCTCTTGGGCGTCAGACCGAGGTAGCTGCCCCGGCCGGCGAGCTCGTACTCCGCCAGAGCTGCGGCGGCGAAGATTCCGCCGATGAACTTGACTCCCACGGCTGCACACGCCTCGTCGACTGCCTGCGCGGTGGCACCGTCGAACAACGGGAACGAGCTGTGCGAGGTCCGCGTGTAGTCGGCGCTGTTGCGTCCCAACGGAAGTGGGAACGTCGGCAGATCGCCCCCGTTGTCGGTGACCAAGTCGATCCAGGTCCGAACCGCAGGGCTCTCGAGAGTCGTCGCATCGCTCTCGAGGCGTTCGCGCTGGCAGTACTCGAGGTAGCTGCCCGGGGTGAACAGGCCGTCGGACTCCCCCGTCACCGCGTTGCGATAGAGCTGGCGCAGTTCGTAGTAGGTCAAGGCCTGCGAGATGCCGTCGGTGTCGAGGTGATCGACCGCTGCGTACACCACGAAGTGATCGTCGTGTTCGATCGTTCCGAACGAGAAGCAGTCCCAGCTCTCGGGACCGGGCGTGCTGTCCTGCACGTGACGCCGAATGGCCTCGGAGTCCGCAGGCGTTCCGAAATCGGTCGCTTCGAGCGCGATGTCGGCGACGTCGACGAGGTGGCGCGTCGAACCCTCGGCCGTCGTCGAGAACCAGCTGCGGAACGAATCGTGTCGGGTGACGAACGTGTTGAATGCTCGTCCCATCGCGGTGCGGTCCAGTGTGCCTTCGATCTTGAACGTCACCAGGCACAACCGGGAGAATCGGAACGACGATCCCCGGTTGCGGTAGGCGGCTTCGAGATACGCCTGCTGGATGTGCGAGGGCGGTGCCGGGTGAACGGGCGCAGCCGCGGCAGCAGCTCGTGAGGCGACGGTGGGTGACCACGTGGTGAGCGGTCCTGGAGCGGGCTTCCACTCGTCGATGAGTCCGAATGCGACCACGACACAACCTTTCGAAGGAGACAGAGCGATTCGACGCGGCGAGGTGCGTCGGAGGGGCCAGTGCATCACCCGGGCAGAGGCCGAGAAACCCCGTCGACGAGCATTTTGGAAAATTGACAACGATTCACGGGATATCTGTGTCAGAACTGAAGGATCGTCAACATTGTTGTCGACACCAGTGATTCGCATTACCGTCCAAAGGCACATCGCGCTCGCCGGAGGTTTGTCGTGCGCGGCTCCCACAATGTCAGGAACCGTTGATGCCCAGTCGATTTCGCCTCGGTCAGGCGACCTTGTCGGCTCTGAGTGTGCTCGCTACCGTCGTCGTTCTCCTGTCGATCACGACGGGGTCGGCTTCCGCCGACACCGTCTCGTCGGTGGTCGGCGTCGAGGGAGTTGCCGACCGACGAGACATCGTGTGGGTGCATTCGGCAGCCATGGACCGCGATATCCAGCTCGACGTATTTCGGTCGGCGCAGCCCGGTTCACCCACGCTCTATCTACTCAACGGAGCGGCGGGCGGTGACGGGGGAAGCAGCTGGTTCGATCAGACCGACATCGCCGGCTTCTTCGGAGACAAGAACGTCAACGTGGTGGTTCCGCGGGGCGGCGCTGCGAGCTATTACACCGACTGGTTGCACGACGATCCGGTACTGGGCCGAAACATGTGGTCCACCTTCCTCGGTCGCGAACTTCCTCCGGTGATGGATGCTCTGCTCGACGGCAACGGGGCCAATGCGGTCGCCGGTATATCGATGGCAGGCACGTCCGTTCTGCAGTTGGCCATCGCCCATCCCTCGGTGTATCGATCCGTCGCCGCGTTCAGTGGATGCGCACGCACCAGCGACCCGGTGGGTGCCATGTACGTCAGGTCCGTCGTCGAGGCCCGCGGCGGTGGGTCGACCGCCAACATGTGGGGACCACAGGGCAGCGCCGACTGGATTGCCAACGACCCCTACGTCAATGCCGAGGGGCTGCGCGGCATGGCCGTCTACATCTCGTCCGGAACGGGAGCGCCCGGTGCGTTCGACGTGCCGGGCGGCCCCGGTATCGGCAGCGATTACGGCAAGCTAGCCCAGCAACTCGCCGTCGGCGCAGTGATCGAGGCGACGACCGATGTGTGCTCGCAACAGATGCGGAAACGGTTGCAGGAGTTGAACATCGAGGCCACCTACAACTTCCGACCCAACGGGACCCATTCCTGGGCCTACTGGCAACAGGATCTGCACGATTCGTGGTCGGTGATCGCACCGTCGTTGGGGCTGCCGACCGGCCCGTCCTGAGCCGTGCACTCCTCGAGCGATGACGAAGGAAAAGCGATGAACCGAACCGACGTTGCGGGCACTCCGGCTCTGGCTGCCACCTGGGCCCGCTCTCCGTGGCCACTGGCAGACATCATCCGGGCCAAACGTGGCCGGACCGTCTCGGTCGTGCTGCCCGCTCTCGACGAGGAAGACACCGTCGCCGGCGTCATCGCCTCGATGACTCCCCATCTGGGCAGCCTGATCGACGAGCTGGTGGTGCTGGATTCGGGATCGACCGACCGCACCGCGGCGCGGGCCCGCTGCGCCGGTGCCACCGTCGTCTCCAGGGAGGACGCCCTACCCGGCACACCCGTGGTTCGCGGCAAGGGTGAAGCGCTGTGGCGCGGCGTGGCCGCCACCTCGGGCGACCTCGTGGTGTTCGTCGACTCCGATCTGGTCGATCCCGGTTCGCACTTCGTTCCCTCCCTCGTCGGGCCGCTGGTCATGTCCGACGACGTCGAGTTGGTCAAAGGCTTCTACCGCCGACCGCTGACGATCGGTGACACCACCGACGAGGACGGCGGCGGCCGCGTCACGCAGCTGACGGTACGTCCTCTGCTGACGGCGCTTCGGCCCGAACTCGCCGGCGTCTTCCAACCGTTGGGCGGGGAATACGCCGCGACTCGTCGCCTCCTGGAAGCACTTCCGTTCGCCCCCGGCTACGGAGTCGAGATCGGTGTTCTGCTCGATACGTGCGACCGGTTGGGTATCGGCGCGATCGGCCAGGTCGGACTGGGAACCCGACGGCATCGAAATCGGCCGACGTCGGAGTTGGCTGTCATGAGTCGGCAGATCATCGCCACGATGTTCTCGCGCCTGGGTCTGAGCGATTCCGGAGCCGGGTTCACCACGTTCTCCACCACCGGAACTCAGCTCTCGATGAGCGTGGCACCGTTGTCTCTCGTCGACCGTCCCCCACTGACCACCCTGGACGAATACAACCGCCTCACCCGATGCCCGGCGATGAGTGCACCCGGCTGATTCGAGCGCGGTTCCACGACAACCTCACACCCCTGCTACCGACTGAGCGCCCATGTTTGCGCCCGAGGAGAGTCGCGCGGTCGAGAAAAGGGGTGTGCACTATCGAAACGTATGCGCCACAACACAACACCCCGCCCCACTGAGTGTGGGACGGGGTGTTGTCGTGGAACGGAGTATTACTTTCCGGCTTCCGCGGCCCGCAGATCCTTACGAAGAATCTTGCCGGCCGCAGACTTCGGCACGATGTCGATGAACTCGACGCGTCGAACTTTCTTGTGCGGGGAGACGCGCTCGGCGACGAACGCGATGATGCCCTCTTCGTCGATCGTGGCACCCTGCTGGCGGACGACGAACGCCTTGGGGATTTCCTCGCCCTCGTCGTCGAGAACACCGATGACGGCCGCGTCGGCGATTTCCTCGTGCGTGAGCAGCAGCGCCTCGAGCTCCGCCGGGGGCACCTGGTAGCCCTTGTACTTGATCAGTTCCTTGAGGCGGTCGACGATGTAGACGACGCCCTCGTGGTCGGCGACGGCGATGTCGCCGGTGTGCAGGTAACCGTCGGAGTCGAGGGTCTCCGCGGTGGCGGAGGGATTGTTCAGGTATCCCGCCATCACGTTCGGTCCCTTGACCCACAGCTCGCCCGGCTTGCTCAATCCCTCTGTGGGCAGCTCGATTTCCTCGAGCGTGCCCGGGTCGACGAGCTTGTTCTCGGTGTTGGCCAACGGCTGGCCCACCGAGCTGAGCGGCATGTCGTCGCGATCGAACGGGATCGCGTGGCTGACCGGGCTGAGCTCGCTCATGCCGTAGCCCTGACGCACCCGCGTGTTCAAGCGCTTGGCGACAGCCTTGCCGAGCTCCTCGTCCAACGGGGCCGCGCCGGAGAAGATGGTGTGCACGCTCGAGAGGTCGTACTGATCGATCATCGGGTGCTTGGCGAGCGCGACGGCCACCGGCGGGGCGATGAACAGGTAGGTCAGCTTCTGGTCCTGGATGATGCGCAGGAACTCGACGAGGTCGAACTTCGGCATCGTCACCAAGTGCGCGCGCAGCTTGAGGGCGATGTTGAGCAGCACCGTCAGTCCGTAGATGTGGAAGAACGGCAGCAGCGCCAGGATCGCGTCGTTGCTGTCGATGCCCACGCGCGGTTCCATCTGGGCCACGTTGGCGACGAGGTTGCGGTGCGTGAGGATGACGCCCTTGGGCACACCCGTCGTGCCGGACGAGTACGGCAGCACGGCAACGTGCGTCGCCGGATCGAACGAGACCTCGGGAGCAGGCGCGCCCTGGGTGAGCAGATCCCGCAGACTCGGGTGGCCCTCGGCGCCGTCGAGCACGATGACGTGATCGGCGTCGATACCCACCTTCTCCGCGGCGGCCTTGGCCTGCGGGTACAGGGGGGAGACGGTGAACAGGAACTTCGCGCCGGAGCCGGTGAGCTGCTTGGCGATGTCCTCGGCGGTGTAGAGCGCATTGATCGTCGTCGCGGTTCCGCCGGCACGCAGAATGCCGTGCAGCACCGATGCGAATGCGGGCACGTTCGGCGAATGCAGTCCGACGACGTCGCCGACCTCAAGCCCGCGGGCAGCGAGTGCCCCGGCGATCGCGTCGACCTGGCCGATCAGGCTCTTGTAGGTGGTGACGTCACCCGACGTGCCGTCGATGAGCGCAGGCTTGTCCAGATCGGACTCGGCGATGGACCCGAACAGGAAGTCGTAGACGCTCAGATTCGGGATCTCGACGTCGGGAAAGGGACTGCGGAAGCTCATGGCTCTCCTTCGAAAAACTGCGGCAACAATGATCGAACCTTACAGTGAAAGCGGTCACATCGGACTTACGACCCTACCGCTGAGTCAGATGGCGAAACCGTCAACTCCTGGACGCGTACGGTTTGCCCGCCGCGGCCGGTCCTCGCACGTGTCCCACCAGGCCGGCGACGGCGAAAATGGTGACCACGTACGGCAGCATCAGCATGAACTCGCTCGGCACCGGGGACCCGATGATGCCCAGCACGTTCTGCAGATTCGACGCGAAGCCGAACAGCAACGCGGCCAGGGTGGCACGCACCGGATCCCACCGGCCGAAGATCACCGCGGCGAGTGCGATATAGCCGGCACCTGCGGTCATCTCCTTGCCGAAGGCACCGACGGAACCGAGGGTGAAGTACGCACCACCGAGCCCGGCGATGGCACCGGCGAGGCAGACGTTCCAGAACCGCGTTCGGGCCACGTTGATTCCGACGGTGTCGGCGGCTTGCGGATGCTCACCGACGGCACGTAGTCGCAGACCCCACTTGGTATGGAACAGACCGAAGAACACCAGGGCCACGGCGATGTACATCAAATAGACGATCAGTGTCTGTCGAAACAGCACCGGACCGAGGATCGGAATCTGCGAGAGCACCGGAATGTCGATGCGCGCGAAGCGCGGTGGCGAATTCAGCGTCTCGGCGTTCTTGGTGAGCACCACCGAGTACAGGAAGCTCGTCAGTCCGACGACAAGCACGTTGAGCACCACACCGACGATGACCTGATTGACGAAGTAGCGAATCGAGAACACCGCCAGCAGCGACGCGGTCAGTGCGCCGGCGACCAGAGCTGCGAGCAGCGCCACGTAGGTCGAACCGGTGATCGACGCGACGACGGCGCTGACGAACGCACCGGCCAGCAGCTGCCCCTCGATGGCGATGTTGATGACACCGACGCGCTCGGAGATCACTCCGCCCATCGCACCGAAAATCAGCGGTGTGCTCAAAGCGACCGCGCCGATGAGCAATCCGGGCACGGGGATCGTCTCCCCGTCCGCGGCCCACGCGAGGAATCCGAACACGAACAGCACTGCGAACACGGCGAGCAGCCACAACGGCGTCGACCGGTAACGCGACGCCAACAGGGCCGCGTAGCCGGTGATGACGGCCAGTAGTACGACCACGACCAGGCCGGCACCGTACGACGGTACGCCGACGGCGGGCAGTGCGAAGAAGTCGTCTTCCGAGGCCAGCGCGAATGTACTGGTGCCCGAACCTTTTCGGACCACGAACAGCACCAACGCCAGCAGTGTCACGACCCCGAGGATCGTGGGCACCTTCCAACTACGACCGAGGACCGTCTCTGCGGGTGAGTCGACGGAGGTGGTCACAGTGCACCCACCTTCGCGGTCTCGGCTTTGGCGAGTTTCTCTTCACCGGGTTTGGGCAATCGGAACACCGCTCGCACCAACGGCGGTGCGGCGATGAACAGCACGATCACCGACTGCACGACGAGCACGATGTCGATGGGTACGCCCTCGGCCGCCTGCATGGCGAACCCGCCGGCCTTGAACGCGCCGAACAGGATTCCCGCGAAGAAGACGCCCCACGGTTTGGATCGCCCGAGCAGGGCCACGGTGATGGCGTCGAATCCGATACCGGCGTCGATGTCGGCACTGAAGCCGGTGGTGACCGTACCGAGCACCTGAGCGACGCCGGCCAGGCCGACGAGAGCTCCGGAAAGGATCATCGCGTAGAGGTAGATGCGGTTGACGTTCATTCCGGCGACGCGGGACGCGTGCGGGTTCTCACCGACGGCACGGAATCGGAATCCGAGGCTCGATCGTTCGAGCAGCCACCACACCGCGACCGTCACGAGGATGACCAGCACGAACCCGAGATGCAGGTTGTACTTGTCGCCGAACAGCTTCGGGAACACGGCCGTCGATTCGATGGGAGCCGTCTTGGGATTGTTCGATCCCGGAGCCTGCAGCGCACCGGGAGTACGCAGCAGGTACGAGATGAGATAGAACGCAACGTAATTGAGCATGATCGTGACGATCACCTCGTGAGCACCGGTGCGGGCCTTGAGAAATCCGGCGATGCCGCCCCAGACCGCGCCGCCGACAACGCCTGCGACGACGGCCACCAGCAGATGAATGCCGGCGGGCAGGCTCACCCCGAAACCGACCCAGCCCGCACATGCGGCGGCGATGAGCATCTGGCCACGACCACCGATGTTGAACATACCGACTCGAAAGGCAAGGGCCACACCGAGTCCGGCGACGATGAGCGGTGTCGCGAACGTCAACGTCTCGGTCAACGGCCGGATGCCGTTCTCGAACCCCGGACGACGGAAGTTGTACACCGACCCCTGGAACAGCGACGAATACGCGCCGGACACCGAATCCCAGATCGCCGTCAGCATGTCCGACGGACGGGAGAAGAAGTAGCCTGCCGATTCCTGGACGCCGGAGTTGGTCGCGGCAATGAGGACGGCACCGACGATCAGCGCAAGCAGGACCGCGAGAACCGAGATGATGGCACTGCCGGTGAAGATCTGCCGAAGTATGACATGAGCTTTCGACGGCTGCTCGGTCTCACTCACCGCGCTCGCCGCCCATCATCAATCCGAGTGTTTCGCGGGACGTATCCCCGGGGACGATTCCCACGATTGCTCCTCGATACATGACGGCTATGCGGTCGGCCAGTGCGGCGACCTCGTCGAGTTCGCTCGACACCACGATGACCGGGATCCCCGAATCCCGGGTGGCGACGATGCGCTTGTGTACGAATTCGATGGATCCCACGTCGATTCCGCGAGTGGGCTGCGCGGCGACGAACAGTCGCAGATCGCGGCTCAGTTCGCGTGCGAGTACCACCTTCTGCTGGTTACCACCGGACAGGCGTCCGACGGCGGTTCCGATTCCCGGTGCCCGCACGTCGAATTCGCTCAGTTTCTCCGACGCGAACGTGTCGAGATACTCCCGCTGTACCGCTCCGCGCCGCACGAACGGCTCGCTGATGGAGCGGTCGAGCATCAGGTTCTCGGCAATCGAGAACTCCCCCACCAGGCCGTCGACGGTCCGGTCCTCGGGCACGAACCCGACGCCGGCGTCGAGCACCTGCTGAACTGTCGCCCCGACGAGCGAGCGGCCGTCGAGGGCGATCTTTCCGGACACGTTCTCCTGCAAGCCGAGTAGCGCCTCGACGAACTCCGTCTGCCCGTTGCCCTGCACGCCGGCAATGGCGAGGATTTCTCCCGCGGCGACCTCGAGACTGATGTCGTCGACGGTCTTGTTGCCCTGGACGTCGAACACCGACAGGTTCTCGACGACCAGTGCGGCAGCACCCGGCTCGGCCGGTTCCTTCGAAACGGTCAGCTGCACATCACGTCCCACCATCAACGCGGCGA
The DNA here is from genome assembly GCF_002258885.1 of Rhodococcus sp. 06-1474-1B. Lineage (NCBI taxonomy): Bacteria > Bacillati > Actinomycetota > Actinomycetes > Mycobacteriales > Nocardiaceae > Rhodococcus > Rhodococcus sp. 06-1474-1B. The sequence continues at coordinate 310,045 of NZ_NOYR01000021.1, forward strand.
GTTCGGTGTTGCCTGCCGTCGGCTTCGCTTCGCCGACGACCTTGCCGAGCCGGATGACGGTGATCTTGTCTGCTACTTCGCGTACTTCACGGAGCTTGTGGGTGATGAACACGATGGTGGTGCCCGACGCCGCAAGTTCCCGCATGATCCGCATCAGATCGTCGGTTTCCTGCGGCGTCAGCACGGCCGTCGGCTCGTCGAACACGAGCACCTTGGCTTCTCGAGAGAGCGCCTTGACGATCTCGACCCGCTGCTGCACGCCGACGGGGAGATCGTCGACGAGAGCATCGGGGTCGAGGTCGAAGCCGAACCTCGCGGATATCTCTCGTACCAGCTTTCGTGCTGCCACGAGGTCGAGTCGTCCACCGAGCGAGGTGGTTTCGTTGCCGAGCACGATGTTCTCGGCCACGGTGAACACCGGAATCAGCATGAAGTGCTGATGCACCATGCCGATTCCTGCAGTCATCGCCTCGCCCGGTCCGGCGAAGTTCTGCTCGACGTCGTCGAGCAGGATCTGGCCTTCCTCGGCGCGGTACAGGCCGCTGAGCACGTTCATCAACGTGGACTTGCCTGCGCCGTTCTCACCGAGGAGGCAGTGGATCTCGCCGGATTCGACCGTCAGATCGATGTGATCGTTGGCGATCAACGAGCCGAATCGTTTGGTTATACCGCGAAGTTCGAGCTTCATATCCCTTTACGACCGAGGCTACTTGGGTGCCGACGGCGATTCGACGGTGATGGACCCGTCGACGATGCCGGCCTTGATCGTGTCCAGTTCGCCCTGCAGTGCGGGGTCGACCTGGGACTCGAAGTCGTGGAACGGCGCGATGCCGACGCCGTCGTTCTCGAGGGTGCCCACGTACGGGCTGTTGTCGAACTTGTCTGCACCGGAGTTGGCCACTACCTCGTCGACACTGGTCTTGAGGCCCTTGGTCACCGAGGTGAGCAGCAGGTCGCCGACCGACGGGTCCGACTCGAAGACGTCGGCGTCCGCACCGATCAGCGCGACCGGACGAGAGGAGTCCCGAATGGCCTGCGCCGCACTCTGATAGATGGGTCCACCGACCGGGAAGATGACGTCGGCGTTCTGGTCGATCAGGCCCTGGGCGGTGTTCTTGGCGACCTCGTTGGCGGTGAATCCACCGGTGAACGAGCCGTTCTGCGAGGGCACGTCCCAGCCGATGACGCGGACTGCCTTGCCCTTCTGCTCGTTGAAGTAGTTCACACCGTCGGCGAAACCGTCCATGAAGATGGTGACGGTCGGCAGCTGCGAGCCGCCGAAGGTGCCGACGACTCCGGTCTTGCTGTAGCTGGCGGCGGCGTAACCGGCCAGGAATGCCGACTGCGACGCGTCGTAGGTCAGCGGCTTGACGTTCGGCAGATCGATCGAGGAGTCGTCGATGATCGCGAAATCGATGTCGGTGTTGGCCTCGGCCGCGACCTTGGTGGCGTCGGCCAGGTCGAATCCGACGGTGACGATCAGGTTGCAGCCCTGATCGACGAGGTTGTTGATGTTGGGGGCGTAGTCGGTGGGCGACGTGGACTCAACGGTGCGCGGCTCGACGCCGAGCTCGCCTGCAGCCTCGGTGAGTCCCTCGAATCCGAGCTGGTTGAACGACTTGTCGTCGAATCCGCCACTGTCGGAGACCATGCAGGGCAGGAAGTCACTCGAGCCGCCCCCGCCGGATCCTTCGTTCTCGGGTGCGGATCCACAGCCTGCGATCAGGGCGATGGCACCGAGCGACGCGACGCCGCCGAGTGCTGCCTTCCGCGTACTCGTGCGGGTAACGAATGACAAGATGTCCTCCAATATCGATGTGTGTTTCGTCTGTTTCGGGACGGTACTCGCGCGAACCTGGGTGCGCAGGATTTCACTCAGGTATCGGTGTCGGGCGCGACCTTGCCGGTCAAGGTTCCGCCTTTGCCGAGTACCCGTGCTTCGTCCTCGCGCACCATCACTGCCGGGCCCGCGGCGACCACCGATGGATTCGACGGCGTACCGGGCTTGAATACGTTGAAGAATACGTTGAGCACCACTGCGACAATGCTTGCGGCACTGATTCCGGAATGGAACACCGTGACGAACCAGTCCGGGAACTCGTCCCAGAAGTCGCTCGCAACAACAGGAATGAGACCGAAAGCCAAGGTCACCGCCACGATGACGACGTTGGCGTTGTTGTCGTAGTTCACCTTGCCGAGGGTGCGGATTCCACTGGCGGCGACGGTTCCGAACAAGGCGATTCCGGCGCCGCCGAGCACGGGCAACGGAACGACGCCGACGACCGCCGCGAGAACCGGCGAAAGACCCAGCAGCGCAAGCACGCCGCCGCCCAGGGCGACGACGAAACGGCTCTTGATGCCGGTCATCGCAACCAGTCCCACGTTCTGTGCGAACGCCGTCGCCGGGAACGTGTTGAAGATGGGGGCGACGGCCGAGGAGACCATGTCTGCGCGCAAACCGTCGCCGACACGTCGGGAGTCGACGTCGGTTCCGACGACCTCCCCCACGGCCAGGATGTCGGCCGTGGTCTCGACCATCACCACCAGGATCACGATCGTCATCGACACGATCGCGCCGACGGCGAAGATCGGTGAGCCGAAGGCGAACGGGGTGGGCACCGCGACCACCGCGGCGTCCCCGACGCCGCCGAAGTCCGTCTTGCCCACGATCAGTGCTGCGATCGTCCCGACGACGAGCCCGAGCAGGATGGACAGGCGCGAGAGCACCTTGATCTTGGTCATCACCAGCACCGCGAGCAGGGTGAACATCGCCAGTCCGATGTTGCCGGGGTCCAGGTACTCGGGGTTCGGCGCACCGCCCACCATCTCCTGGCCGGTGATCCAGCGTGCGGCCACCGGCATCAGCGACAGCCCGATGACGGTGATGATGCTTCCGGTCACCAGGGGTGGGAAGAAGCGGACGATCTTCGAGAAGAACGGGGCGATGGCCAAACCGATCAGCGCGGCCACCAGGACGGCCCCAAGGACCGTACGGAGCCCGGTCCTACCGTCCTCGGCGCTGCCGATGATGGTCAGCACCGTCGACACCGATGCGAACGAGATGCCTTGCACCAGCGGCAGTTGCGAGCCGAAGAAGGGCACTCCGACGGTCTGAAGCACGGTCGCGACGCCACTGACGAACAGCGCGCACGAGATGAGCAGCGCTTGATCGGCCGCGGACAAGCCCGCTGCTCCGCCCACGATGATCGGGACGGCGATGACACCGCCGAACATGGACAGAATGTGCTGCATGCCGTAGCCGAACATCTGCAGCAGCGGCGGGCGAGTGTCCTCGGGCCTGGTCATGACCTCAGGCTAGGAACCGGACGTTACCGAGGGCAATACCCAGCCGTTTCCGGCGAGTTACGGATGTTCCGGCTCGTCGCTGCTGCCACTGGCCACCAGGTGCTCGAACGCCTTCAGATTCGCGAGCGATTCACCGCGTGACACACGCCAGGCCCATTCGCGCTTGATCGACTCCGCGAAACCCAGCTCGAGCAACACGTTGAAGTCGCCGTCGGCGGCCTCGAGGGTCTGACCGAAGATGCGATCGAGTTCGTCACCGTCGACGGCGCGCAACGACATTCGGCCCACCAGGTAGATGTCACCGACCTTGTCGATCGTGTAATGCACTCCGTACAGCCGACGGTTGCGACGCAGCAGGTATTTGTAGACGCCCTCGAAGTTCTCGTCGGGCTTGCGGCAGACGAACGCCTCGATGCGCACCCCGTGGTGTCCGACGGTCAACATCGTCGTCGTCTTCAGTTTGCGTTCCCCGGGCAGTTCGACGGTGAACACCTCGCCGCGCCGCGTGTAGTCCAGTTCGCGATCCTTCAGGACCCGGTCGATCAGTTCGGCGGTTTCGCTCATGCAGTCACTGCTCCCGATCTGCGCAATTTCGACAATCCTCGGACACGTCGCGGCGAGAATTCACTCGGTGCCTCGCCTCGATCGAAGTGGAATCGGGCCTGCCGGTAGCTCTCGATCAGGCCGTCCGCGGTGTGTTCCCACGAGAAGTTTTGCGCATGGAGTGGTGCGGCAATTGCCATCTCGGACAACGCCGCTCGATCGACGAGCATCGACGCCAAGGCGTCGGCCCAGTCCGTGATGCGGTGTCCCTGCACCAGTCGCCCGGTTTCACCGGATCGCACCGCGACACCGAGCCCGCCGACATCTGCTGCGAGAACCGGTGTTCCACAGGCCTGGGCTTCGATCGCCACCAGACCGAACGATTCGTTGTAGCTCGGCACCGCCACGAGATCGGCGGCTCGGTACACCTGCGCCAGGCGCGCGGACGGCTGCGGCGGCATGAACGTCACGTGCGGGGTGATCCCGAGCGTATCGGCCAGATCGATCAGACTGTCGGGTCGGTCCAACCCGCTGCCGGACGGCCCGCCGACGATCAGGATCCGCAGCGGCATGCTCGGATGTCGTTGCAGCACTTCGGCAGCCGCAGCGACCAGAACGTCGGGGGCCTTGAGCGGTTGGATCCGCCCGACGAACGCGACGACGGCCTCGTCCTGCGAGAGTCCGAGTGCGGCACGTGCAGCCCGCTTGTCTCCCGGATTGTATTGCGCCAGATCGGCTCCCGGGGCAACCACGTCGATCGACTCCTGCCGAGCCCCGTAGATCTCGACGAGCGATTTCGCTTCCTCGGTGGTGTTGGCGATCAATCGATCGGCCTCGGCGACCACCTGCTGCTCACCGATCTGACGGGCCGCGGGCTCGGGTGCGTCGCCCTGAGCCAGGGACGCGTTCTTGACGGCGGCGAGGGTGTGCGCCGTGTGCACCAACGGCACTCCCCAGCGGTCACGTGCCAACCACCCCACCTGACCCGACAGCCAGTAGTGCGAATGAACCAGGTCGTAGTAGCCGGGCTCGTGCCGGGCTTCCTCGCGGAGCACCCCGGCCGCGAACGCACACAGTTGAGTGGGCAGGTCGTGTTTGTCCAGACCCTCGAACGGCCCCGCGACGATGTTGCGTACCAGCACCCCGGGAGCGGCCTCGACGACCGGCGCATCGCTCGACGACGTCGCGCGGGTGAATATCTCGACCTCGACGCCGCGTTCGGCCAACTGCTTGGCGCTCTGCAGTACGTAGACGTTCATTCCCCCGGCATCGCCCGTTCCGGGCTGCGCCAGCGGGGAGGTATGCAAGGACAACACAGCGACCCTGTTCAGCCGGCGTCCAGTCACTTCTTCAGCGTGCACGCCTCCACATTACGTCGCCACGTCTTCCGCTTCGCACGGCCTGCGCTTTTGCTCACCCGTCCAGACCGTCGACGAATTCGCTCACCTCGCCGAGAAAGCGCTCGGGATCGGCGACGAACGGGCCGTGGTCGACGCCGTCCCAGTACGACGCGCCGGCTCCGGGAATGAGGTCTGCGGCGTGCCGACCGGCCGAGACATCGACGACGGTGTCGTCGGTTCCGTGCAGCACGAAGGCGGGGACATCGAGGTTGCGCAGCAGCTCGTCGTGGCCGACGGTGCGATCGAACAACGCGGCGCGAACCCGCGGCCGGGTGGACAGGGTCAACCCGAACAGGGCCTGCGCCTCGGTGCCCTTTCCCTCGACGGGGCCCGTCAGCGCGTTACCGAAACTACCCAGTGCCTTGATCGCGATACGCGGTTCTTCCGCCATCGCCCCGGGGATCGCCGCCCGCATGGCCGTACCCACCCGTCCGCCTGCTTCTCCCCGGCCGATGCTCGTGATCGCGCCGACGAGCACGATGCCCGCGATCGCGTCCGAGCCGTGGGTCGCGAGATAATCGCAGATCACCAGCCCGCCGTACGACCACCCCAGCAGCACTGCGCCTGCGGTGATGTTCTCGGCGTCCAGTACCGCGGCCACGTCCCCGGCCCAGATCTTCGAGTCGTCGTATCCGGCCTCGGGGGCATCGGAGTAACCATGGCCACGCAGGTCGACGGCAACGACGCGGTAGCGCGAGGACAGATCGGCCAGCAGCCCGTCGCCCCAACACGCCGAACTCTGCGCCCACCCGTGCAGCAGAACCAGCGGTCTCGCCGCCGGGTCACCGGTGACGCGGTAGACGATGTTCGTTCCGTCGATGCCGGTGGCCTGCCGAACCGGTCCTGCTGCAGGGGTGCTCATGTGGGGTCAACTTACGCGGCTGCTCGGCGCATCGAGGCCAGTGGATCCGAGTACAGGGAACTGAGCGAAACCACCGTTGCGGCGAATTCCTGCACCCGGTCGCCGAATCCGGTGACCCGAATGTCCCTGCGCGGCAACGTCGAATTGGCGGCGAATGCCTCCCCTACGTGCGGAATCCCGGCGGGGTACGCCGTGAACGCCTGGCCACCGAGTACCACTCGATCCGGATTGAACATGTCGCGTAACAGGGCGACCGTCCGGCCCAACGTGACGGCCCGTTCGACGAGCAAGTCCCTGGCCGCCTCCGAGCCGTCGGTCGCGGCTCGGTACACGGCGGAGATAGTCGGCCGGGCTCCGCGGGCTACGCTCGCGAAAATTTTGCGGTCGATCGCCGCGGTCACGATCGCGCGATCGCTGACGGCCGCTTCGAGGCAGCCCCGGTTGCCGCAGCTGCACAGCACCGACGAGCCGGTGGGCAGGTGAGCGATCGACCCGGGTCCGCTGGACGGAGTGTGCACGCGGCCGTCGATCGTCAGCGCCATACCCGCGCTTTCGCGTGCATAGAAGTAGAGCGAGGTGCCGGTGCTGCTCGGCGGAGCAGCGACGTCCGATACGCGGGGCGCGAGCAGAAGTTCCGACGCCGCCATCGCTTCGACGTGGCCGGAAACAGAGATCGGTAGCCCCAGCCCACCGCCGATGACACCCGCCACCTGGGCGTTCTCCCAGCCCAGACGCGGATGATCGACGGTGCCGGTCGTCGTGTCGACACGGCCGCCGAGGGCAACCCCCACCCACAGTGGGGTGCGCCGATGCCATCTGCCGGCGAAGGCCCCGGCGCTGCGGGTGATCGAAGCGAGCGCCGCATCGGCGGACCCGCTCGGCGTGGGAATCTCCACAGCCCCCAGGATCTTTCCGCGCGGGTCACTGACGATGATTCCGGTGACGACGGCACCGATATGAATCCCGATGGTCGAGAACGGCTCGTGATTGACCTCGAACGGCACGCGGGGTCGTCCGATCGCACCGGCGGCCGTGAGGTCTGCGCGCTCGCGCAGCAATCCGACGCCGAGCAGAGCAGACACCTGACGATTGACCGTGGCAATGCTCAAACCCGTTGTGCGTGCGGCACTGTCACGCGAGATCGGGCCCTCGACGCATGCGACCCGCAGTACCGACGCCGCGGGACTGTCGGCAATCCGAAGATCGGGCGCGACGAGCTGGACCCGCGATCGCAGCGGGGCGTGGGAGGTGGACCGCGCCGGCGAGCGCAGCGCGGTGGGGCGAGAGTGGTGGTGCAGCGTGGATACGGACATCCGTCGTGTTCCTCAGCAGTGGAAAACTCTCGTCTCGTGAAAAGCAACGTCGACGAAAGAGCGAAGTGGTGCAGGTCAAGGGGTGAGGCAGACCGGGGAGGTCCACGTCACGCGAATCGACTGCCCGTAGCGCGAGAAGGCTAGAGACAGGTTCCTTGGCCGAGACAACACAATTCCCGAGGAAGCGGGAGGCGAGACCCGAGGGACGCGGTCACATAGGTGACCCGCATCGCGGTGGTCTCGCTGGCGGACATGAAACCAAAATTAGCACTCGAAGCCCGATTGTCCAATCGGGCCCGTCCGGATGCGCTGTTTCTCCCGAACTAGAATTTCTCCATGACCTCGCCCGAACACATCGCACCCGATACCCGCATCGCCGTCGTCACCGGAGCGAGTTCCGGCATCGGCGCGGCCACTGCGCGCCAACTCGCCGCCGACGGGTTCCACGTCGTCATCGGCGCACGCAGGCTCGACCGACTCGAAGAACTGGCCTCGGAGATCGGCGGCACCGCCCTGGAACTCGATGTGACGGACGAGGATTCGGTGGCCGCCTTCACCGCCGTCATCCCCCGCGTCGACGTCCTGATCAACAATGCCGGTGGCGCAAAGGGATTGGCCCCGGTGATCGACGCCGACCTCGACGACTGGCGCTGGATGTGGGAGACCAACGTTCTCGGCACACTGCGCGTCACGAAAGCGTTGCTGCCCAAGCTGATCGATTCCGGCGACGGCCTGATCGTCACCATCACCTCCGTCGCGGCATTCGAGGCGTACGACAACGGCTCGGGTTACACCTCCGCCAAACATGCTCAGGCCGTACTGCATCGGACGCTGCGCGGCGAGCTGCTCGGCAAACCGGTGCGGTTGACCGAGGTTGCACCGGGTGCCGTGGAAACCGAATTCTCACTCGTCCGCTTCGACGGTGACGCGGCCAAGGCCGACGCGGTCTACCAGGGCATCACGCCGTTGGTCGCAAGCGACATCGCCGAGGTGATTGGCTTCGTCGCCTCCCGCCCGTCGCACGTCAATCTCGACCAGATCATCATCAAGCCACGCGATCAGGCCGGTCCGGGGCGCTTCTCCCGTAAGTAACCCATGTGAGTGGAACTTCGTAGTGGGCTACGAGGTTCCACTCACATGCGCGCAGCGCTCTACCCCGCGGGCGCAGGTGCCGTTGTCGTCGCGGGTGCCGTTGTCGCAGGCGTCGTCGTCGCTGGCGCCCCGCCGGCAGGGAGCGCCGACATCGACTCCCACGTCGGCCAGTCGATGGCCCAGTCGTACAGGTCACCGTCCGCTGCGGAGAGGTCGATGCGGGTGCCGGTGACCTCCACCGGATCGCCGTACATCGCCGTGCCGAAGTACTGCTGCGCGTCCTCCGTCGAGAGGTTGATACATCCGTTCGTGACGTTCGATGCGCCCTGCACGCCGGTGGTCAGCGGGTTGGCGTGAATGAACTCGCCATTGTTGGAGATGCGCACCGCCCAGCGTTCGCGCACGTTCTCGTAGAACGGCGGGTTCGACATCAGGAAGTCCTCGTGCTTCTCGGTGACGACGTGGATGCCGCTGCGGGTGACGTTGCGATCCTCGTTGCCCTCGCCGTAGCTGACGGGAATGTCCATGATCGTCGCGCCGTCACGCACCACCTGCATGCGGTGGCTGGTGGCGTCGGCGACGACGACCTGGCTGCGTCCGATACTGAAGTTCAGGGTGACGTCGTCGGCCCCGTAGGCACCGTCGCCGTAGTTCACGCCGTAGAGCTTGGCGTTCACCGAGACCGTCGTGCCGGGCGTCCAGTAGTTGGTGGGACGCCAGTGGATGCGCGAGCCGTTGTCGTCGGGGAACCACGCCCAGGCACCGGGCGTCGGCGGATTGGTGGTGACGGTCAGCGCCTTCTCGACGGCTGCCTTGTCCTCGATCGCCGAGTCGAACTGCAGGATGATCGGCGCTGCAATGCCGACTTCCTGGCCGTCGCCGATGTTGGTGCTCACCGAGGTGCGGCTGTCCGGTTCGACGGTGGTGAAGCTGCCCTCGATCGGCACGGTCTTGTTGTCCGCGCCGACGGCGGAACCGGACCACGTGTATTTCACCCCGTACCCGAGTGGCTCGGTGACGGCGTAGGACGCCTTGTCGGGTGCCAGCGCACCCTGAACGATCTTGCCGCCCGGGTTCGTCAACTCGACCTGGGTGAGCGTTCCGTTCGTCACCGACACCGAGATCGGTGCCACCGGGCTGACGTCGGTGGCACCTTCGGCCGGGTTCTGCGTGATCTGCGCGACGGGCGCTGCCTCGGTCGTCGGTGCCGAAGCACCGGGGCTCTTGTCGCCCGATCCGACGGTGCAGCCGGCTACTAACGCAACCAGTGCGACAAGCACGGTGACCAACCACACCATGCGCGTCCGTTTTGTCTGTTCTACCTGCTCATGCACGTTGTCCAACGTACCTGCGTCTGCGAACTACCCCACATTTCCCACTGTTTTTGGGGGCAGTCTCACAGCGAACCGTCGACGACGAGTCAGAGCTTCTGCGAGCGCAGCTCGTGTCCCTTCGACGTCAGGCACCGGCCCGAGTCCAGGTTCCAGTCCCAGCCGTGCAGGTTGCAGGTGAGCTTGTTGCCCTCGACGATGCCGAACTTCGTCAGGTCCGCCTTCAGGTGCGGGCAGCGACGTTGAATTTCGTAGCCGCCCATTGTGATGGTGGCCGTGTCGTCGTGCGCCTCTGAGAACCAGCCGTCGGCGTAGGCGATGCGTTCGTCGGTGAGGCACTTGAAGAACGTGTACAGGAACTCGTTGTACCCGCCGACGCGTCGGGCCCGGAACCGCGTGGACAGGAAGATCGAGTTGACCCAGTCCGGCTCTTGATCACGCACTGCGGTGCGTACCAGTTCCGGCGGGATGGTGAAGCTGTATCGGAACTTCTCGTTCGAGATCGGTTCTCGGACAATCCTTTTCGGGAAGTCCAGCACAACCGTCTCGTCACCCATCGTGATCCCGACGGGGTAGCCGATGCCATCACAGATCAGATCCGTCTGCGCCATGATCGGCTCGAAGAGTCCGCGCAGCGGCTCGAGCAGCGGCTCTCCCTCGGCCGGTGCCCAGCCTGCCTTCTCGGCCGCGATGACCGACGCCTGACGCTGGGCGTAGGCCTCGATGTAGTCGGCTTTGCCGGTGGTGAAGATGGCTTCGGCGTCGGCCGTGGGGATGGGATGCTCGTGGGACTTCAGATCCGAACCCTCGAACGTGGCCGTCGTGCCCGGAATCATCAGCAGACCCTTGTCGTGACCGTGCAGGCGCATCTGCTCGAGAAACACCATCTGGTCCGGGAACACGTTGGCCGGGTCGCCGTAGACGTCGTTGAGCGAGCGCAGTTCGTCGTCGAGGAAACACGGCGGGCCCGCCGACGGAATGACCCACGTGGAGCCGACCTGCTCGATGTACTGACGCGCACGATCCATCTGTCGCTGACGCTTCTGGATACCGAAGTTTCGCTTCGCACGCGAGACCATGTCGTAGACCATCGGGTACCAGATCGCGCCCGAATACTGCAGCATGTGGACGTCGACGGGACCGAACTGCTCGGTCATCATGTCCAGGTCCACCGGCCGCGCGTCGTTCATGTTGAACGCGACGGTCTTCCCGTCGGACACCACCAGGCCGGAGTCGCCGATCGGGCCGTCGGCAGGCGCGCGAAGCGCGATGATCATGATGTCGAGATCGCCCTTGGGCCCGGTCAGCGTGTGCTTGACCGAGTCGGTGGTCTCGTAGAACTTGTGGAAGCCGAGCTTCTCCAGTTCGTGCTTGAGATCGAGCACCGGGTAGTCCGGCAGCAACACCGTCGCGTCCTTGTTGACGTGTTCGGCCAGGTTCTTCGGATCGAAGTGGTCCTTGTGCAGGTGCGAGACGTAGAGGTAATCGCAATCACCCAACTCGTCCCAGTCCAGGCCCGAGTTGTCGGGGAAAGGGAACCACGACGCGTAGAAGGACGGGTTCACCCACGGATCGCACAGGATGCTCCCCGCCTCGGTCCGAATATGGAATCCCGCGTGCCCCACGCTGGTGACCTGCACTGACTTACCTCCTACGAGCCGAACTCTCGAATCTCCATCGTATGCGCCGTTTCGAGCGTCCCTAACCCAGAGCGCAGTTGACGAGGTCACACTCGGGGGTCAGCGTGACCCCGAACTTCTCTCGCACACCGTCTCGGACGTGCGCGGCAAGAGCCATGATGTCCGACGCGGTGGCCCCACCCCGGTTGGTGATCGCGAGTACATGTTTGGTCGACAGGGCCGCGGTACCGCGGCCGAACTCGGTGCCGTAGCCCCGCGGGAATCCCGAGTTCTGAATGAGCCAGGCGGCCGGAATCTTCGTGCCGGCCGGGTCGGGAAAGCTCGGCGCGTGGGTTGCCTGCTCCGGCACCTCCGGCAACACCGGGTTGAGGAAGAACGACCCCACGCTCCACGTATCGTGATCGGCCGCGTCGAGCACCATTCCACGCTCACCGCGCAGCGCGAGCACTGCTGCGCGCACGTCCGGTACCGGAACGACGTCGCCGATCTGCACATCGAGCCGCTCCGACAACGCCGCGTAGCGCACCGGCAGCGATTCGGTGGTCTTCTTCAGCGCGAACGTCACGTCCAGAATCACGTAGCGCGACGATCGCTTGAACACCGACGACCGATGCGTTCCGAATCCGCACTGCTCGGGCGTCCACACCGAGGTCTCCTGCGTCTGCCGGTCGTAGACGGTGAGGCTGTGCAGCAATTCCGACGTCGACGCACCGTAGGCCCCGACGTTCTGAATCGGCGTCGCGCCGGTCGTTCCAGGAATCCCCGACAGCGCTTCCATACCGGACAGCCCGGCATCGATCGTCGCTTCTACGACGGCATCCCACTCGACACCGGCGTCGACGGTCACCCGCTCGCCGTCGATCTCCAACCGCGAGCCGGTCACCCGAACCACCCGGCCGTCGAACCCGTCGTCGCCGACGACCAGGTTGGATCCGCCGCCGATGACCAGCACATCCGTCCCTGCACGGTCCGCGTCACGCACCAGGGAGACCAACTCGTCAGCGTTCGTCGCGACGGTGAATTCACGGGCTGGGCCGCCCACCCGGATGGTGGTGAGTTCGGAAATTGCAGTAGGCACGGACTCTCACGCTACCGGTCGCGCACGAACGTCCTCAGTCACCCGGTAACCTGCGGGGATGCCTCGCCCTATTGAGCACAGCTCGACTGTGCCCGCCTCCGCCGACAAGGTCCACGCAGCGCTGACGTCCGAGCAGTACTGGAAGGACCGCATCGAGCAGATCGGCGGCCCCGGTGCCAGCTTGAAGAGCGTCACCGTCGGAGACGGCACCATCGACGTCGTCATGATCCAGTCGGTCCCCGAAGAAGAGCTGCCGTCCGCGGTCACCGCCTTCAAGAAGGGCGACCTCATCATCGAACGAACCGAGAGCTGGGGACAGTTCGACGGCACCCACGCCGCGGGCACTTTCGGAGCCACCGTCGAAGGAGCACCTGCGCGCATCACCGGCACCACCAGCCTCGACGGCAAGGGCGAGACGACCACCGTCGCGCTGGCCGGCACCACCGAGGTCAAGGTCCCCATCTTCGGCGGGAAGATCGAAGCGATGATCAGTGAGCAGGTCCTCGCCCTCATCGACAACGAGCAGGACTTCACCGGTAACTGGATCGCGGCGCAAGCAAGCAGCTGAGCCTGGTCGTTCCGCAGGCTCCACTCCTGGGTAACCTGGTCGCTCCGCAGGCTCCGCTCCTGGGTAACCTGGCGCACTATGGCTCGCCGAATGAACTACTCCGCCCGGTTCACCCACTCGACGCAGCAGGTCTATGCAGCGCTGTCCAGTCGCGAGCACTGGGACGCGCGCATCGAGGAGATGCGTAAGTATTCGGAGAACGAGCTGAAGAGCTTCGAGGTGTCCGACGCCGGAATCGACATCGTGATGCACCACGTCATCCCCCGTACCGAACTGCCCGACATCGCACAGACGGTGATGAAGAAAGACATGGTCATCACCCGCAACGTGCATTTCGACGCGTACGGGGAAACCACGGCGGGGCACTACGACGCGTCGATTCCGGCCGGACCCGGCTCGCTGAAGGGCACCACGTCACTGTTCCCCACCAACGGTGGCTCGACGCTGCGCACGTCCTCCGAGGCCAAGGTGTTCCTGCCGTTCATCGGCGGCAAACTCGAACAACTGATGCTCGTCAACCTCATCGACCTGTGGCGCGGCGAGGGCGAAGTGACCGCCGACTGGCTCGAGAAGAACGCCTAGCCCTGAACAAGCCTGAGGGTGTCATCACCCGCGGCACCACCGGCATCAATCGGTTGCGTCGCAGCGACCGGTGGTTGATGCACGATCCCGATGTCCGACGCGTCCTGCGCGAATCACCGGACCCCCTCGTCGTCGACCTCGGCTACGGGGCGATGCCGAACACGACTCTCGAACTCGCGGGCCGACTTCGCACCGTCAGGCCCGATCTCCGTGTCACCGGTCTCGAAATCGATCCCGCGCGGGTGGTCGAAGGAAGCGGTGGCGTCGAATTCGCCCGTGGCGGTTTCGAGTTGGCCGGACTGCGACCGAATCTGGTGCGGGCCTTCAACGTGCTGCGGCAATATCCTGAGGACGCGGTTCCCGGTGCCTGGCACCGCATTCTGTCGGGCCTGGCACCCGGCGGCCTGTTGGTCGACGGCACGTGCGACGAACTCGGTCGACGCTGCGCGTGGGTGCTGCTCGACGCCGATGGGCCGCGATCTCTGACCCTGGCCTGGGACCCGTTCGATGTCGAGATGCCGTCGGACATCGCGGAGCGGCTTCCGAAAGTGTTGATACACCGCAACATCGAGGGCGAGCTGATCCACGATGTGCTCCGCCGCGCCGACCGCGCGTGGTCGGTCTCGGCACCATTGGCCCCGTTCGGCCCCCGACTGCGTTGGCGGGCGGCATTGAAAGTGCTTGCAGAGCAAGGACTCCCGGTCACACTCCCCCGCCGCCGCATGCGAGACAACGTGCTCACAGTGCCCTGGTCGACGGTAGCCCCGGCACCGTGAATCGGGTGCTACGTACAGGCGGACAGTGCCAGTTCGACGCGTTCGGCCACTCGATCGGTGCTGCTGCCGGCCTCGGAGTACAGCGCCTGCGGGTCGACGCGACCGATAGCCACGGCGTCGCCCACCACCTCGTCGAGGGTGATCTGCGAGATACCGCCTGCGGCGAGGTCGAGGACCGTGCGTACGGGAGTGGTGATGTTGAACGTGCCGGCCGATTCGACGTCACGCGGCTCGAGCCGCAGTCGGTGCACTGCCAGGCGAGTGTCGGTGAGTCGTAGGTCGCCGAACGCGCAGAGATGTACGAACTGCGGGTGCAGGTGTCCGAAACCGTGCAATTCGGCGGCGCTCTGGTGTGAGATCACCGCCTCGCCGCCGAACCACGCGCACCACATAGCGAACACTTCGAGTTCGCTGTGCGGCCACTGCCCGAGCCGAAACAGGTTGCGCTCGACGCGAGTCCACGTGGCCGTCGCCAGGTTGACGCGCACCATCGCAGAGTCGAAGCCGAGTTCACCGGCCTGTTCGGCGGTGAAGTAGCCGTCCTGCCGGGTAGCGAGCGAGTGCAGCTCCTGCACACTCGGTCCTATCGTGCTCATGCAGCAAGAGTACGTCAGAATGTGTTACACATCACAAACTTTCGAATCGAATCCCCGGACTCGGCGAGTTTCACAGAGCTTGCTCAGAAACTTCGGGAAGACTGCCGGGAATGACATCCTCAGCCAGGCGCAGCACAGTACCGCTGATCGCAGTCTCCGTTGTTGTCGTCCTCCTCGTCGCCGTCATCGGCGGAGAACTGTTCGTTCGGCAGCAGATCAAATCCTGCCTCGCCGGCCAGCTCGAGTCCGAGCTGGGCAGCCAGGTGGAGGTGGGTCTCGGCTTCAAGCCGGTCTTGCTGTCCTTGGTCGACAAGAAGGTCTCGTCGGTGACCGTCGACAGCGACGATGCTCGATTCGGCCCGGCCGAGGGCATGGTCGTGCACGCCGAGGCGAACGATCTGAACCTGACCCAAAGCGCCGACTCGGGCGGCACCATCGGTAGCTCGAGTGCCGACATCTCGTGGTCGACCGACGGCATCACCCGCACCCTGCAGAGCCAGGGCATCGGTGCCATCGTCTCCGGGGTCACGTCCGACGCGTCGGCGGGCACCCTGGAGTTCGCCGTCGGCGCGCTTGCGAAGTTGACCGTCAAGCCGCAGGTCACGGGCGGCAAGGTCGACGTCCAAACCGTCGACGCATCGATTCTGGGCCTGGGAATCCCCACCGATCTGGTCGATTCCGTCGTCGGCGTGCTCACCGACAGCCTGCAGGCGTACCCGCTGGACATGGCTCCGACGTCGCTGACCGTCACCGACTCCGGCATCGAACTCGCCCTCGAAGGCGGCCAGTACACCATCCCGGCCACCCAGCAGAACCAGAATCAGCAGACGCCCGAGGGTTGCTCGCTGGTTGCGTAATCCATGTGAGTGGAACTTCGTAGCCCACTACGAAGTTCCATTCACATGCGACGCAGTCGCTCTAGTTCAACCCGTCGAGTACCGCGCGGGTACCCGATAGCCCCAACCGCGTGGCACCGGCGTCGATCATGGCCAGGGCATCGTCCGTGGTGCGGATGCCGCCGCTGGCTTTGACGCCCAAACGTCCGCCGACGGTCTCGGCCATCAGCCGCACCGCCTCGACGCTCGCGCCGCCAGCGGGATGGAATCCGGTGGATGTCTTGACGAAGTGAGCTCCGGCCTTCTCCGCGGCGCGGCACACTTCGACGATCGCCTCGTCGGACAGCGCTGCCGATTCGATGATCACCTTGAGTACCGCGTCGCCGATGCCTTCGCGAACGGTCACGATGTCGGCCAGAACGGCGTTGTAGTCCCCGGCAATGGCCGCGCCGACGTCGATCACCATGTCGACCTCGTCGGCCCCCTGCTGCACCGCCAGTCGCGCCTCGGATCCCTTGATCAACGAATGATGCTTACCCGACGGGAATCCGGCCACCACAGCGGTGAGCATTCCCTCGGCGCGAATCGGCAGCATCGACGGGGAGACGCACACGGCGAGCACTCCCAGCTCGCGGCCTTCCTCGATGAGGGCCTCCACATCGGCGGCCGTGGCCTCCGGCTTGAGCAGGGTGTGATCGACCATTCCGGCGAGGGCGGCGCGGGTGAGTGTCATGAACCCAGCTTTTCACAGCACCGCATGTCGCGGCCCTGTCGGTCTACCATTCTCGGCTATGGACGCAGCCTCGCTCGCCGACACGTTCAACGCCACCAGCAGGGAGTTCGACGCGGTGACGCCGCTGGTCTGGGGCCCGGCCGGGCAGTCGCTGACGTTCGCTCTCGGGCTGCGATCCGGCGACGCCGTACTGGACGTGTGTTCCGGCACGGGGGCGTCCGCGCTCCCCGCCGCGGCAGCCGTCGGCCCGGACGGCCTGGTCCATGCCGTCGACCTCGCCGACGACCTGCTGGAGGTGGGCCGGGTGAACGCCACCGAGCGCGCCCTGCGCAACATCGACTTCGTCGTCGCCGACGCCACGGCCTGGGAACCGCCGTCGACCGTTCCCGACGCCGGATACGACGCCCTGACGTGTTCGTACGGCATCTTCTTCCTGCCGAATCCCGAGCTGGACTTCTCGCGTCTGGTGTCGCTGGTCCGGCCTGGTGGCGGCGTCGGGGTGACGGTGTGGCGTCAGGGCGCAATCGAGGCGTTCTCCCGTGCGTACTTCGAGGTGATCGCAGCACATTCACCGTCCACCGAGCAGGTGGGCCGCCTCGCGCAGGAGGGGTACGACAAGCACCCGATCCGGCGGATGGAGACGGCCGATCTGCTCGGTGAGTGGCTTGCGGCGGCCGGTACGACGGACGTCCGGGTGGCCGAGCTGAGCAATCATGTACCCGCCACGGAGTCGTTCGTGTGGAGCTTCGTGTTGGGCAGTGCTCTGCGCGGTGCCCTCACCCCGTTCGACGAGGCAGCCGTCGGGCGGATTCGAGCGGACTTGTTCGCGTCGCTGACCGAGCGCGGCATCGATTCGATCGATCTCGGGACACTGGTGGCAACCGGGTTGCGAGCGCCCTGAGAGAATTGCCCTCATGAGTTCTTCCGTGTCCGAGGATCGCCGCTACGTTCTGTCCCTCGGTTGCCCAGACAAGACGGGCATCGTCGCCCGTATCTCCACGTTTCTCGCCGAGGTCGGCGGCTGGATCGTCGAGGCCGCCTATCACGCCGATCCCGATACCGGTTGGTTCTTCACGCGTCAGGCCGTGCGGGCCTCGTCGGTGAGCATGAGTGTCGAGGATCTGCGTGCCCGCTTCGCCGAGGTGGCTGCCGAGCTCGGCCCGGAAACCGAATGGGCACTGCATGATTCGGGCGCACCCAAGCGAGTCGTACTGCTGGTGAGCAAGGAAGCGCATTGCTTGCACGATCTCCTGGGCCGCGCGGCCGGCGGGGAGCTACCCGCTCAGATCTCGGCGGTGATCGGCAACCACAGGTCGCTCGAGCCCGTCGCTGCGGCGCACGGAACACCCTTCCATCACGTCGAGTTCGCGAAGGACCCGTCCGAGCGCGGACCGGCCTTCGAGGAAGTTCGGTCGCTCGTCGACTCCTACGACCCGCACGCGGTCGTGTTGGCGCGTTTCATGCAGGTGTTGCCCGAGTCGCTGTGCGAGCACTGGGCCGGTCGCGCCATCAACATCCACCACAGCTTCCTGCCGTCGTTCGTCGGTGCTCGGCCGTACCACCAGGCGTTCGCCCGTGGCGTCAAGCTCATCGGCGCGACGTGCCATTACGTGACGGCCGAGCTCGACGCAGGTCCGATCATCGAGCAGGACGTCATCCGCGTCGACCACTCCGACGAGGTGACCGACATGGTGCGTCAGGGGCGCGACATCGAGAAGCTGGTGCTCTCCCGCGGCCTGCGCTGGCACCTCGAGGATCGCGTCCTGGTGCACGGACGCAAGACCGTGGTGTTCAGCTAGACCGTTCGGGTCACAGGTTCCGCAGACGAACCACTTCGGCGTTGAAGTCGTCGATCGCTTCCACCGAGCTCATGTGGCCGATTCCGGGGATCACGATCAGTCGGCTCAGGTGGTCGTGGTCGTCGAGTGCTCGGGCGAGCTTGCGCGCATGCACGGGCGGGGTCAGTCGATCCGCAGATCCGACGAGCACGCTGGTGGGCACGGACATGTTCTCGAGCGCCTCGCGGATGTCGAGGTCGCTCAGCGCAGCGCCCCAGATACCCCGGGTACGCGGCGCGCACTCGAGCACGATCTTCTCGCAGAACGCTACCTCGGCGGGCGTGGCACCGGGGGCCATCGAAATGTACTTGATGGCTTGGCGGGTCACCGGGGACGGCCGTAGCGGTAGCGCGGAACTCAGCACAGCGCGTCCCACGGGGGCGGGCACCCGGGGGAAGCGCTGCGGCAACGGGATGACGGTGGTCTCTCGGACGAGGGAATCCGTCGCCGTGCTGGCGAGCAGCACGGCGCTGACCAGGCGGTCGACCTGATCGGGGTAATTTCCGGCCCACGCCATGATCGACATGCCGCCCATGCTGTGCCCCACCAGGACGGTCTTGTTGTCCTCGGTGACGGTGGCCGAGAGAACGGCCGACAGGTCGTCGGCCAGTACGTCAGGGCTCAGCGGACGCGTTCCGACGTCGCTGCGCCCGTGTCCGCGCTGGTCGTAGACGATGACGCGGTAGCGACCTGCGAGCGCATTGATCTGCGGAAACCAATAATCGGCCGAGCAGGTCCAACCGTGACTGAACAGGACGGGTTCGGCATCGGGGTCACCGTAGCTGCGCACGTGCAGGTGTGCGCCGTCGTCGGTGACGACTTCGGTGACGGTCGGCTCGGCCGTGGGATGCTGCAGCAACTCGTCCGGCTGCACGTCCGTGGTCTTGGTGAACGAATGCAGTCGACGTCGCCGAACGACGAAGGCCCCGATGCTCGCGGCAGCGGCGATGCCTCCGACTCCGAGCAGCGAACGTTCGATTACCTTGCGTGAAACCACTGATATTCCCCTCTACCTGTGACCCCCGAGCGGGTGCGGTAGAGGTTACGCCCAGCGCCGAACGGGTGCTTCAAGCCCCTCTACCAGCGCGGTCCGCGCTGAATTCCGTCGATCTTGGGACGCACGTCCACCAGGTACACCGCGATCGCGACGACTCCGATGATCCAGAACATGATGACGATCGGGCCGATCAGCGTCAGCAGCAGCCCGACGGCCAGAATGCCCAGCCAGGCGTTCTTGGTCAGCTTGCCGGTGGCCGGAAAAGCGTCGGCACGTTGGCGTAGCGCGTGGAAGATTGCGTACGCAGCCCCTGCAATCGAGATGATTTGCAGGATCAGGAAGATCGTCTGGGAGAAGCTGCTCGCAATCACGTCGCCCAGTGTACGAGAAACGACCCCTGCACCGTGCGGTGCAGGGGTCGTTTTCTTTACGAGTGCTTTAGCTGGTGGTCTTCTTGGCCGGAGCCTTCTTGGCAGCCGGTGCCGGTGCGGTCTTCTTGGCGGCCGGTGCCGGTGCCGTCTTCTTGGCCGGTGCCGGAGCAGCCTTCTTGATGGGTGCGTCGGCGGTGCCGCGGGTCTTGGATTCGACCTTGCCTGCCACGCCGCTCACCTTGTCGGACGCCTCGACGGCCTTGTCCTTGGCTTCGTCGCCGGCTTCGTCGATGTTCTCGGCGAGCTCGTCGGCGGCCTCGGAGATCTCGTCGGCACCTTCACGAACCTTGTCCGACGCGATGCCGGCCAAAGCTGCGGCGCGCTCGCCGACCGCGCGGGTCTGCGATGCGACAGTTCCGAGAGCGTGCTCGGTGAGGTCGACGACGTCGTTGGCGGCGGAGTTGGCGCGTTCGAAGCCTTCTTCGACTGCCGGGGTGCGGCGGATGCGCTCGACGGTCTCTTCGCCGCGCTCGGCGAGCGAGGTGTAGAGGTCGGACGCGACCTTGAGGTACGCCTCGGCTACCTTGCGAAGCTCGTCCGGGGTGAAGCGCTCGCGGAGCTCGGCGATCTCGTCGGGCAGCTCTGCGGGCAGGTTCGTCAGGCGCTCGCGGAGCGACTCGACGCCCTCGGTGACCTCGTCGGAGAGGTCTGCGATGCGGGCGTTGACCTCGCTGGTCCGGCTCTCGGCGCGCGAGCGCACCTGTGCCACGACATCTGCGACGGCCTGGACGACTGCGTCGCCGGCACCGACAGCTGCGTAAATCGGAGTCTTGACGTTCTCGAAGTTCTTGGAATCAGACATCTGGTGTCTCCTGTTCGTCGGTTTCGGGCTCTTGCGTCGACTCGTTCTCACGACAGAACGAGTCGTAGATCTCGATCAGCACTTGCTTCTGCCGTTCGGTGATGTGCTCATCGCCGAGCAGAGCTTCGCGCACCGGACCGTGGGGACGCGCTTCCAAGATCCCGGCCCGGACGTACAGCACCTCGGAGGAGACGCGCAGACCCTTGGCTATCTGCGCAAGCACTTCTGCGGACGGATTGCGTAGTCCGCGTTCGATCTGGCTCAGATACGGGTTGCTCACTCCGGCCCTGCTCGCGAGCTGCCGCATGGATACTTGTGCGGCTTCTCGCTGAGACCGGATGTAGCTTCCGATGTCCTGGGCTGCAGTCGTGACGACTGCGGCGACAAGGTCTCCGGCCTCGGCGACCACCTGCGTCGCCTCGGTCGCTTTGGCGACCAGATCCCCCTCGTTCTCGGCCATCTCGGCCTCCTGGTTTCGGTGTCCTACTGGACGGTACCGAAGGGTGCTAACTATTGCAAGCACTCTGCTAGCACTAGTGCCCGAAGATCAGATCGGAGACGGTGTAGATCGCCAGGCCTGCGATGGAACCGACGACGGTGCCGTTGATCCGGATGAACTGGAGATCCCGTCCGACCTGCAGTTCGATCTTCCTGCTCGCTTCCTCGGCGTCCCAGCGCGCGACGGTGTCGCCGATGATCGTCGTGATCTCGTCCGCGTAGTTGGCAGCGATGTAACGGGCCCCACCCAGCAGCCATCCGTCGGCTTTTCCGCGCAGTTCGTCGTCGTCGCGCAGTCGAATGCCGAAGTTGGCCGTGTTCTCCTTGATCTTGTTGCGCAAAGTACTCGTCGGATCGTCCACCGACTCGGTGATCAGACGCTTGGCCACCTTCCACGTCGACGCGGCGAGCCCGGTGATCTCCTCGCGGCCCATGATCTGTGCCTTGAGCTTCTCGGCCTTCTCGATGGTGGCCGGATCGTTCTGCAGATCGTTGGCGTAGTCGACGAGGAACTTGTTCGCCGCCAGGCGCACCTCGTGTTCGGGATTGGAGCGGATCTTCCACGTGAACTCGACGAGTTCCTTGTAGACCTTCTCCCCCAGCAGTGTGTCGACGAACTTCGGCGACCAGTTGGGCGAGTCCCGGGCGACCACACGATCGATCATTTCCTGGCTGCCCAATGCCCACTGATGAGCCCGCTCGGCCAGCATGTCGATCAGCGGAAGCTGACGGTTCTCGCGAAGCAGCTCGTCGAGGATGCGGCCGATCGGCGGCCCCCATTGCGGATCGGCCAGTCGGCGCACGATGGTGCTGTCGATGACGGCGGTGATGTCCTCGTCGTTGAGCACGTCGACCACGCCGTGCAGCACCGTTGCCGCCTCGGCCGCCACCCGTTCCGCATTGTCGGGTTGGGCGAGCCAGGTGCCGAGCCGCAACGGCACCTGAGCCGACGCGACCTTCTCCGAGACGACCTCGGGCGCGAGGAAGTTGCTACCGACGAACGAGCTCAGGCTGGCACCGAGCTGGTCCTTCTTCTTCTTGATCAGGGCCGTGTGCGGAATCGGAATGCCCAGCGGATGCTTGAACAGGGCCGTCACTGCGAACCAGTCCGCCAGCGCGCCCACCATGCCCGCCTCCGACGCCGCTCGGACGTACCCCACCCATGCCCCGGCCCCGGTGGATTCCTGCCAGCGGCAGAAGAGATAGACGATCGAGGCGAAGACGAGGAATCCCGTCGCGACGGTTTTCATCTTGCGGAGGTCGCGACGCTTGGTCTCGTCGTCGAAGTTCATGAGCTGCACACCCGACATTGTGCCCAGAATCGCAACCGATCAACCGGGCACGGCCCCCTCCTGTGTCGTACCCGACGCATAAGGTGGGTGACGTGGTGAAAAATAGTGCGGCGGCAGCCTCGGAGGACGCCCCCGAGGCGGACGCGGACAAGCCCAAGATCGAGAAGCCGGACGGCCGCAAGCGTCGATGGCGAGAGCACAAGATCGCCCGACGCGAAGAGCTCGTCGACGGTACGTTGGCCGCGATCCGGCTGCGTGGTCGCGAGATCGGGATGGACGAGATCGCGTCGGAGATCGGTATCTCGAAGACGGTGCTCTATCGGTATTTCACCGACAAGAACGATCTGACCAGCGCGACGATGTCCCGGTACGTCGAAACCACCCTCGCGCCGCGCATCTACTCCGCGATCTCCCACGAGCTCGACGAGTACGAGCTGACCCGGGTGGTGGTGACCGCCTACGTCGAGACGGTGGCCACCGATCCCGAGGTGTACCTCTACGTGATGGCCAACAACGCCGGCAACAACCGGGACGTGGTGGCCGAGTCCGAGCGCATGATCGCCGAACTCCTCTCCACCGTGTTGGGTGAGCGGCTGCGCCAACGCGAGATGGATTCGGGCGGCTCGGTGCCGTGGGCGTTCGCCATCGTCGGCGCAGTCCAGTTGGCCACGCACTGGTGGATCTCGAACAAGTCCATGTCCGCCGATGACCTGATCGACTACCTCTGCATGATGATGTGGGGCGGCATCCACGGCGTGGCCATGGCCGACGGCTCACCGGCCAAGTTCAAGTCGCAGCCGCATCCTCTGGTGGACGACGAGCCGGGTAAGTCCTAGCGCTCGTCGTATTCGTCGTCGAGCGCAACTTCGGTGCGTTGTTCGATGACGTCCGTGGCGTCGGCCTCGACGGGGAGATCGCCCGCATCCGGCTCGTCCGGTTCGTCCGCGATCGGCAGATTCTGCTCGACGCGATCCTCGGTCGGAGATTCGATCGGTGATTCGCTCATGTGTCCATTCGTACCACTGCCGCGCACACGGTTCTCGTTTGAAACTCGATCGCGCCGGTAATCCGAACGAGCATGAGCAACGAAACATTGTCCGGACGCCGCATTGCCGTTCTCGCCACCGACGGTGTCGAGCAGGTCGAATTGGTGCAGCCTCGTGAAGCCGTCGAAAATGCTGGTGCCACAGTCACATTGGTGTCGCTCGATCACGGCGACATCCAAGCCATGAACAGCGACGTGAACGCAGGCGACACGTTCAGTGTCGACAAGATCGCGGGCGAGGTATCGGTCGACGACTTCGACGCGTTGATCCTGCCCGGCGGCACCACGAATCCCGATCAACTGCGCGTGGATGCGGACGCAGTGGAGTTCGTGCGCGCATTCGTTCAGGCGCGCAAACCGGTCGGAGTCATCTGCCACGGCGCGTGGACGTTGGCCGAAGCAGACGTACTGAAAGGCCGCACGCTGACGTCCTACCCGAGCATTCGGACCGACCTGCGCAACGCCGGTGCGACTGTCGTCGACGAGGAAGTGGTCGTGGACGGCAACCTGGTGTCAAGTCGTAACCCCGACGACCTGCCTGCCTTCTGCGCGAAGATCGTGGAGCACTTCCGCGCTTGATAGGTTAGCGTGCCCTATGCGCATTTCTCGATCTCTGGCCCTGCCTGCGGCAGCCGTGGCCCTCGCTCTGACCCTGACCGCGTGCGGATCCGGTAATTCCGACGGCGGCGACTCGGCCGACTCGGCTGCTGAAGGCACCGTCGTCACCGACATGTTCGGGGAGGTCGAGGTGCCGGCCGACCCCCAGCGAGTAGTTGCACTCGGCTGGTCCGACGCCGAAACCGCACTGGCTCTCGGCGTGCAGCCCGTCGGAGCCAGTGACTGGCTCGGCGTCGGAGGCAACGGCCTCGGCCCCTGGGTCACCGAAAAGTACGACACCGACCCGACGATCCTGGCCACCTACGACATCGACGTCGAATCGGTCGCCGCCCTGGCACCGGACCTGATCCTGTGGACCCGGAGCACCAACGACAAGGCAGTGTACGACCAGCTGTCCGACATCGCCCCCACTGTCGCGGCACCTCCGGGAACCGACGTCGCCTACGGCACCACATGGGACGGGCAGACCGAGATCGTCGCCGAGGCGCTCGGAAAAGTCGACGAAGGCAAAAAGCTGATCGACGACACCAAGACCCAATTCGCCGAGACCGTGGCTGCCAACCCGGAATTCGCCGGCAAGTCCGTCGCCGTCGGCACGCTGTACAGCGGCCAGAGCGGGGCCTACGTACGCGGCGACACTCGAGTCGACTTCCTCGAAGCACTCGGACTGTCGAACGCCCCGGCCATCCAGGGCCTCGCCCAACCCGGGAAGTTCAGCGTCGACCTCTCCGAGGAGAACATCGCGAACCTCGACGCCGACCTGACGGTCATGTTCCCCATCGGCAGCGGACCCGAGGTCATCACCGAGAACCCGCTCATCCAGGGACTCCCGTCGGCCCGCGACGGACGCCTCGTCGTGCTCGGTGACACCGACCTGTCCAACGCATTCTCGGCCGCCTCGGTCGCGGGAACCCGATATGCACTCGACAACGCAGTGCCACTGTTCGCAGCACCACTGAAGGCCTAGCTCACACCCGCCCGGGAGGGCTTGCGACACTCTTCCCGGGCGGGCTTGTCACACTCTTCCCGGGGGCTTGTCACACTCTCCCGGGCGGGAAGCCACCCGCGGCGATCGGGCCCCAGGTGTCGATCGTGATGCGGATCAACGACTTTCCCTGCTTCACCATCGCCGCGCGGTACTCGTCCCAGTCCGAGTGCTCGCCGGCGATGCTGCGGAAGTACTCCACCAGAGGCTCGACGGCGTCGGGGAGATCGATGATCTCGGCCGTCCCGTCGACCTGGACGTAGTCGCCGTTCCAGTCGTCGCTGTGCACCAACACGGTGACGGCCGGCGTGCGGCGGATGTTGTGCACCTTGGCGCGCTCGGGGTAGGTGGCGATGACGATGCGGCCTTCCGAGTCCACGCCTGCGGACACCGGGGAGACCTGCAGACCGTCGTCGCGCTTACGCGTGATCAGGGTGTGGTGGTGCCGCGGAGATACGAATTCGAGCAGTTGCTCACGCGACACAGTCTCGGCTTTTGCGATGGTAGGGGCCATGAATCCCATGGTAGAGAAGTAGTCTTCCGCCTATGGCCGACAAGTCGAAACTGTGGACGCTCTCTCCCGTCGATGTGCTGCGCGCCAGTGCCTCTCCTCGTGTGGAGGACATCGATTTCACCGCCACTCCGGGGTTCGACGGCGCGAAAGCACACGGCAACGACGTCCTCGAGCAGCGCGGTGCGGTCCTTGCGGCGCTCCAGGAAAAGCTCTATGCCCACGGGCGCGCAGGCGGCACCAAGTCGGTTCTGCTCGTGCTGCAGGGCATGGACACTGCGGGCAAGGGCGGCATGGTCAAGCACGTCATCGGGATGGTCGATCCGCAGGGCGTCGACCTCGCGTCGTTCGGGGTACCGACCCAGGAGGAGAAGCAACACCACTACCTGTGGCGCATCCGCAAAGCTCTTCCGCGCGCAGGCCGAATCGGGGTGTTCGATCGGTCCCATTATGAGGACGTTCTCGTCGTCGCGGTCCACGACCTCGTGCCACGGCAGGTGTGGGAGAAGCGATTCGACGAGATCAACGCCTTCGAGAAGGAGTTGGTCGACGGAGACACGGTCGTCGTCAAGGTGGCCTTGTTCGTCTCGGCCGACGAACAGAAGAAGCGACTGCAGGAACGGCTTGATCGACCCGAGAAGCACTGGAAGTACAACCCGGGCGACGTCACCGAGCGTGGTTTCCTGCCGCAGTACCGGACGGCGTACCAGCGGGTTCTCGATCGCACGGATACCGACCACGCACCGTGGTACGTCGTCCCGTCCGACCGCAAGTGGTATAGCAGACTGGCCGTCACGGAAATTCTCATCGACGCGCTCGAAAAGCTCGATCTCGATTGGCCCGCAGCCGATTTCGATGTCGAATACGAGAAGCAGCGACTCGCCGAGAGCTGAACCCCCGTCGAAGGCGAGAATGGTCCATCGACCCCCGTCTGGGCAGGTCAATGGACCATTCACGCGTCCAAGGAGACAGTTACAGCGTGGCTGCGTCGATCACGAAGCGGTAGCGCACGTCGGACTTGACGACGCGGTCGTATGCCTCGTTGATCTTCTCGGCCGGAATGACCTCGATCTCGGCACCGATGTGGTGCTCGGCGCAGAAGTCCAGCATTTCCTGGGTCTCGGCAATGCCGCCGACCATGGAACCGGCGAACGAGCGACGGTTGGCCAGCAGGTTGAATGCAGGCACCTCGAGGGGCTTCTCGGGAACACCGAGCTCGACGAGGGTTCCGTTGCGGGCCAGCAGTCCCAGGTACTTGCCCATGGGCAGGTTGGCCGAGACGGTGTTGAGAATCAGGTCGAACTTGCCCTGCAGATCCTTGAGCGCGGTGGTGTCCTTGGTGGCGTAGTACTCGTCGGCACCGTAGGCCTTGCCGTCTGCTTCTTTCGCATCCGTCTGGCTCAGCACGGTGACGTGCGCGCCCATGGCGTGAGCGATCTTGACGCCGATGTGTCCGAGGCCGCCCATTCCGATGATGGCGACCTTCTTGTCGGGGCCGGCTCCCCAGTGCTTGAGGGGCGAGTACAGCGTGATGCCTGCGCACAGCAGCGGCGCTGCGACGTCGAGTTCGACGCCTTCCGGGATTCCGAGGACGAACTTCTCGGTGACGACGATCTGGGTGGAGTAGCCGCCGTTGGTGAATTCACCCTCGTAGGTGGTGGAGTTGTACGTCTGGACGACGCCCTTGGTGCAGTACTGCTCGTCGCCGTCGAGACATGCCTCGCACTTGCCGCAGGAGTCGACGAAGCAGCCGACGCCCACGCGGTCGCCGACCTTGCGGGTGGTCACCTCGGAGCCGACCTCGGCCACGATGCCGGCGATCTCGTGTCCGGGAACGACGGGGTACGTGGTGCCGCCCCACTCGTTTCGGGCGGTGTGGATGTCGGAGTGGCAGATCCCCGCGAACTTGACGTCGATGAGGATGTCGTGCGGTCCGACTGCGCGTCGCTCGATCGTCGCCTTCTCGAGCGGAGCGTCCGGAGCGGTGGCCTGGTAAGCGGTAGCTGAAGTCATGTCTACATTGCTACCTACGCATCTGTGTAAGCGCAACACAGCTACCGCTGCGACCAGGCTATTCCTGCTCCGAACGAGTCGTTCGCAACAGTAACGTCAGCTGTTCTTGGCGATATTGACGCCGAGCCATCCAACATACGCTGCCAGACCGACCAGTCCGATCTTGCGGGTCTTGGGGTACGCGATCGCCACGCCGACGGCCAGTTCTGTGGCCCCGTTACGACTGATCCAGGTTCGAGTGTCCTTGGGGAACGGAAGCTTGGTGATTCCCTCGAAGGCCTCCGGCACGACGAAATGGGCCGCGCCTGTAGCGGCCAACCCGATTCCGAATGCCTTGGGCACCAGACCGTTCGACTTCTTGGACTTGCTCACTGACATGCTCCCTGGGATCGATGGATTTGCACCGGCAGACCGACAATAGCGCTCGGCAGGCCGCTGCGCGGCGACCCGCCCGAGACGCCCACTACTTTGCTACGCGGCCGTTCTCGTAGCGGTAGAACCCGGCCCCGGTCTTCTTGCCCGTCTGCCCCGCCTCGACCATGCGCAGCAACAACGGCGGTGCCGCGAACAGCGGCTCGTCGAATTCCGAATACATGGAGTCGGCAATGGACTTGACGGTGTCGAGACCTACGAGATCCGCGAGCGCGAGCGGTCCCATCGGGTGCGCCAAACCCAGAACCGTCGCTTTGTCGACGTCTTCCTTGGTGGCGAATCCCGACTCGACCATGCGGATCGCCGAGAGCAGATACGGAACGAGAAGTGCGTTGACGACGAAGCCCGAGCGATCCGCGGATCTCACCACCTGCTTGCCGAGAACATCTCCGGCGAAGGCTTCGGCGCGGTCGGCCACCGCATCGGACGTTGTACTCGTGGTGACCAGCTCGACGAGCGGCAATACCGGAACCGGATTGAAGAAATGAAGTCCGACGACGCGTTGCGGTGCCGTGGTGGCCGACGCGAGCGTCGTGATCGGAATGGACGAGGTGTTGGACGCGAGCACGGCATTCGCGTCGGACACCACCGCGTCGAGTTCTGCGAATATTGCCGCCTTGATCTCTTCGTCCTCGAGGACTGCTTCGACGACGAGTTGGCGGTCTGCGAAGTCCCCGAGGTCGCAGGTGAACCGCAACCGGGAGGCGGCGTGTTCTCGTTCGCGCTCGGTGATCTTGCCGCTGCTCACTCCGCGGTCCAGTGATTGCAGGATGCGGCTGCGGCCGGCCGTCGCCAGTTCGCGAGTCTGTTCGTAGACCGCCACGTCGACGTGCGCGCGGGCGCAGACCTCTGCGATTCCCGCACCCATCTGTCCGGCTCCGACGATCCCCACCCTCTCCACCGTCACAGCAAACTCCTAGCGAATAATGTTGCAGCACAACAGCTTAAAGCGAGATGAGGGTAACCCTTCCGGGGTACGCCCAGAACCCAGGCGATACAAATCAGGCGGCCCGCAGCGAAACGCTGGGGCCGCCTGACTAGTGCGCTGAAGATCCGGGGAGGCGGGCTAGCTCAGTGGAACTGGCCTTCTTCGGTGGAGCCCTTCAGTGCTGCCGTCGAGGTGTTGGGGTCGACGGTGGTGGCGATGCGGTCGAAGTAGCCCGCGCCGACCTCACGCTGGTGCTTGATGGCGGTGAAGCCACGCTCTTCGGCAGCCTTGAACTCGCGCTCCTGCAGGTCGACGAACGCGGTCATGCCTTCGCGGGCGTAGCCGTGTGCCAGGTCGAACATGCCGTAGTTGAGCGAGTGGAAGCCCGCGAGGGTGATGAACTGGAACTTGAAGCCCATGGCGCCGAGTTCCTTCTGGAACTTCGCGATGGTGGCGTCGTCCAGGTGTGCCTTCCAGTTGAACGAAGGCGAGCAGTTGTAGGCGAGCAGCTGGTCCGGGAATTCGCTGCGAACCGACTCGGAGAACTTCTTGGCGACCTCGAGGTCCGGGACGCCGGTCTCCATCCAGATGAGGTCTGCGTACGGTGCGTAGGCCTTGGCGCGAGCGATGCAGGGCTCGATGCCGTTCTTGACGCCGAAGAAGCCTTCTGCGGTGCGGGTTCCGTCGAGGAACTCGCGGTCACGCTCGTCGACGTCGGAGGTGATCAGCGTGGCTGCCTCGGCGTCGGTGCGGGCGATGATGACCGAGGGGACGTCGGCGACGTCCGAGGCCAGACGGGCGGAGGTCAGGGTGCGGATGTGCTGCTGGGTGGGGATGAGCACCTTGCCACCGAGGTGGCCGCACTTCTTCTCCGATGCGAGCTGGTCTTCCCAGTGCACGCCGGCAGCACCGGCCACGATCATGGCCTTCTGCAGCTCGTATGCGTTCAGTGCGCCACCGAAGCCTGCTTCGGCGTCGGCCACGATGGGTGCAACCCAGTTCTTGACGGACGTGTCGCCCTCGATCTTGGCGATCTCGTCGGCGCGCAGGAGTGCGTTGTTGATGCGACGGACGACCGACGGAACCGAGTTGGCCGGGTAGAGGCTCTGGTCCGGGTAGGTGTGGCCCGAGAGGTTGGCGTCGCCGGCGACCTGCCAGCCGGAGAGGTAGATCGCCTGGAGGCCGGCGCGAATCTGCTGCACGGCCTGGTTGCCGGTGAGGGCACCGAGCGAGTTGATGTAGTCCTCGTTGTTGACGAGATCCCACAGGATCTCGCTGCCGCGGCGAGCGAGTGTGGCTTCTTCGACCACAGTGCCCTGGAGGTCGGAGACCTGCTGCGCGGTGAAGTTACGGGTGACGCCCTTCCAGCGCGGGTTGGTGTCCCAATCCTGCTGAATCTCGGCGGTGGTCTTCGGGGTGCCGGTGGTCGACATCGGAGCTCCAGTCTCTTCTCTGCTTCTCGGCCTGCCGCGAGACGAATCTTCACATCGTTGCCAGGCCCTTCTGGTGTACTCCAAAACAATGGCACACCCGAAAACAGGCGTCTACCAGTTGTTAGTGCCAATCTTGGCTAGCTTTCCAGAGCCCTTTGCTAAGTCTGCAAATTTTCGGGGCTCACATACCTCGCCGATCGGGCAGCGTGGTTACTCGTCGGTAGCGACGAATCCCCAGTTGGTGAACGGAATGAACAAAATTCTTTACGGGACGCTTGTACGGTTTGAATCGAGCGTCTGAATCGAGTCAGAAGACGGCCTGGTAGTGATGGAGGTCACACACGCATCGTCTCACGATGTGGACGCTGCACAAGGGGCTCCACTCGCGATCTCTCGTTGGAGAATCCCCCGTGCGAGTGCGTCGAGTGGAGCAGGAATTGCACCATCCACAAGCATTCGGCCATGCACAGGCCATTCCATTTCCCCAGGTCGAGCGATCAACGCCGTACAGCGAGACACCGATGCTGCAGCCATGACACACCACAACCCCACAGGTCGTTCCGCAGGCTCCACTCTCACCCCCGCAGGTCATTCCGCAGGCTCCACTCCCACCCCCGCAGGCTCCACTCCCACCACCTGGGGGGACCTCGTCGACGCAGGGATTCACCCCAGCACCATCTCGCGTCGCTTCACGCGCGTCCTGCCGACGGTCCACATGCGCGGGGAGCCGTCGACGGTGGACCGTTGTTGGGCCATCACGCTGTGGCGACCCGACGCCGTCCTCAGTCATCGATCGGCCGCGTACCTGCGCGGCTGGACCACCGAACCGACAATGCTCGACGCCACCGTCCCCCGAACTGCGCGGCTGAGACCTCCGTCGTGGCTTCGGCTGCACCGTCGCGAGATGGACTCCACGCTCGTCGACGAGGTCGCAGCGCTGCCCTGCACCATCTCTGCGCAGACGATGCTCGACTGCCTGGCGCTACTCCCCCGCCCCGATGCCGAGTTGCTGATCGACGAGCGCCTGAAGTTCGGAATGGACCCGGCTTCGCTGCTCTGCCTACTCGACCGATTCCCGGGTCGGCACGGGAACGTCGAGCTGGCTCGTCAGGTGCGGCTCGCGGTATCGAGATTTGCGTCGGAGCCCGAGCGCGCCCTGGGCCGCGCAGTGCATCGACTCGGCCTGCGCCTGGAGATGAACGCTGCAGTCGGTCAGTTCGTGTGTGATTTCGTCGACCGCCGCAGCCGAACGATCATCGAAGTCGACGGTCGCGAATTCCACAGTGCAGCAGCCGTATTCAGCAAGGATCGCCGACGACAGAACGCGCTGGTCCTCGATGGCTGGTTGGTGCTGCGCTATTCGGCGTTCGATGTGCTCACCGCGCCTGACGACGTGGCTGCCGAAATCGCAGCGGTGATTCGACGACGACGGGCATCGCGGCGATGACTGCACACAATGCTCCACTTCCCGGGGCGAGCACGAGTCTCATCGCGCACGCCCCAGGGAGTGGAGCATCAGTTGCAGAGAAGGCTCAGATGCGAACGCCGGTGTGCTCGTCGCTGGAGGCCACCACTCGCGAGGTGACCGGCACCCGGCGCGATGCGATGACCCCCAACGCACCCATGGCAGCGATCACGAGTCCGCCGACGATGGCGAACAGGTCCGCGGCCAGCAATCCGGAGGGGAAGACCATCAGCGCGGGTGAGACGGCGAGCAACACACCGAGGCCGACGTGAGTCCAGTGGCTCTGCCTGGACGCGGATCCGATTGCCCAGAGCGCCGACGATGCCGCGAGGATGCCGAGCACCAGGATGGCTCCGGTGACTTCTTGGTCGCCCTGGACGGGAAGCCAGACGGTGGAGGCGACCAGAACGGCCCCGGTGACGAAGACGACGACGTCCCTGACGATTTCCGATGTGCGCTGACGATTGGACATGACCGCTCCTCGAGGTGCGTGATGAATAGCTCGTATATCGGTATACGCCTTTACTTCGGCTAATGTTCCCGACGGTCACCGAATCGTGACCCAGCAGCTAGTTGCGAACGGTGTTAAGGCAATTCTTCGCAGGCGTAGCCTGGCAACCGTGTCCAAGACTTTCGTCGGCGTTCGCCTTCGGCAGCTCCGCAGCGAACGCAGTATGAGCCAGGTATCTCTGGCGCAGAAGCTGGGTATCTCGGCCAGCTATCTCAACCAGATCGAACACGACGTACGCCCGTTGACGGTTCCGGTTCTGCTGCGCATCTCGGAGGTCTTCGGCGTCGACACCTCGTTCTTCTCCTCCGAGGACGACACCAGGTTGGTTGCCGAGTTGCGCGAGGTCGCACTCGATCAGGACATGGGCATCGATGCCGATCCGCACGAGATCGCGCAGATGGTCAGCTCGCACCCACAGCTGGCTCGGGCAATGGTCAATATGCATCGCCGATACCGCAATACGACGGCTCAGCTGTTGGCAGCGACCGAGGAACGCTTCTCCGACGGCAGTGGCAGCGGCTCGATCAGCAAGCCGCACGAAGAGGTGCGCGACTACTTCTATCAACGACAGAACTATCTGCACGAATTGGATACCGCCGCAGAGGCATTGACGTCGAGAATTCGGTTCCATCGCGCCGATGTGGGCGGTGAGATCGCGAAGCGGTTGCGCACGGTGCACGACGTGCAGATCGTCAATCGCATCGACCTCGGTGAGAACGTGTTGCATCGGTTCGACCCGCAGACAAGGGTATTGGAGATTTCTCCTCACCTCTCCGGCGGGCAGAAGGTGTTCAAGTTCGCCGCCGAGCTCGCTTATCTCGAATGCGGTGATCTGTTGAACAAGATGGCCGACGAGGGAAACTTCACGAGCGAGGCGTCGAAGAAATTGGCGGTGCTCGGGTTCGCCAACTATTTCGCGGCCGCGACGGTGTTGCCGTATCACCAGTTCCACGATGTCGCCGAGGATTTCCGATACGACATCGAGCGGCTGTCGGCCTTCTTCTCGGTGAGTTACGAGACCATCTGTCACCGACTCTCCACGCTGCAGCGCCCCGAGATGCGCGGTGTTCCGTTCTCGTTCGTCCGAGTCGATCGCGCCGGCAACATGTCGAAACGACAGTCCGCCACCGGCTTTCACTTCTCCTCCAGCGGCGGCACGTGCCCTCTGTGGAACGTGTACGAGACGTTCGCGTATCCCGGCAAGATCATGACGCAGATCGCCGAGATGCCCGACGGCCGCAACTACCTGTGGATCGCGCGGACGGTGGAACGCCGCGCCGCTCGATACGGGCAGCCCGGCAAGACTTTTGCCATCGGCCTCGGTTGCGAACTGCGCCATGCCGGACGGCTCGTCTATGCCGATGGACTGGACGTGCAGGGCTCGGCGGTCGCAACTCCGATCGGAGCGGGTTGCCGGGTCTGCGAACGCTCGAACTGCCCGCAGCGTGCGTTTCCGCCGCTCGGCAAGGATCTCGACATAGACGAGCACCGAAGCTCGGTGTCCCCGTACCTCGTTCGCTGAGTAGAAAGAGAATTTCCATGACCCGAATCGGCGTTGTACTCCGGCCCGAGATCGCACCGGAGGCGCTGGTCGACGCGGCTCGCGCAGCCGATGCCGCGGGCGTCGACGAGGTCTGGCTGTGGGAAGACTGCTTCTTCTCCGGCGGGCTGTCCACTGCTGCACTGATTCTCGCGAGCACCGATCGCGTGAACGTCGGCATCGGGGTGTTGCCCACTCCGATGCGGAACGTCGCGTCGACGGCCATGGAGATCGCGACCGTCGCTCGGGTCCATCCGGGCCGGCTCCGCGTGGGGCTCGGCCACGGCGTCCAGTCGTGGATGGGCCAGATCGGCGCGCGAGTGCAGTCTCCGCTGACGTTGCTCGACGAGCAGATGACGGCGCTCACCGCGCTGTTGGCGGGCGAGAGCGTCACCGTGCAGGGTCGGTACGTCTCGCTCGACAATGTGCAGCTCGATTGGCCTCCGCTGCAGGCACCTCCACTGCTCGTCGGGGCGACAGGCCCGAAAACCCTTGCTCTGAGCGGCCGCAGGAGTGTCGGCACCATTCTCACGAGCGAGACGGACCCGGATCAGCTGCGGACTGCTGTCGGGCATATCGCCGCGGGGCCGGGGCACGACATCGTCGTCTATGTCGCCGTCGGATCCGATTCCGATGCCGCCATGAGCAACCTGCAGCGCTGGATCGATGCGGGCGCGACCACTGTTGTACTCGAACCGTCTGCACAACAACCGGATCCGACCCCACTGTTCGCGCACGCCGCGTCCTTGACGACGGAGTTAGGAGCCCAGTAACCAGCAGCCTCACCGAAAGGCTGACACTAGCGCTCCCGCAGATACCGTCCCGCGTCGGCGAACGCGCGTGCTCGACGCGTCAGCGTGGGTGGCGCAGCGGGTTCGCCTCGCCACAGGCGGTAGAGCGTGCTCATGCTGAGGATGAGTCGCTCGGGCGAATCCCAGTGCGCGTAATGGCCGAATTCGGGTGATTTGAGCAGGTTCAGGGCGGCCTCGGTGGAGCCGAGGCCCGCGTCGAAGCACGCTCGTCCGGCCTCGGCCACCCAGGTCCAGTAGCTGCGCACGGCGCGTATTTCGTCGGTGCCGCACAGGGGTCCGTGGCCGGGGACGTACACGTCGGCGTCGAGTTCGAGGAGGTGGTCGAGGGCGTCGATCCAGTTCTGCAGAGGGCCGTGCCAGAGCACCGGGGTGGCGTCGATGAAGAGCAGGTCGCCCGCGAACACGACCCCCACGTCCGAGAGGTGCGCGATGAGATCGCCTTCGGTGTGCGCCGGACCGAGGTAGCGCAGGTGCACCGATCGTCCTGCGACATCGATGGTTTCGGTGGTTTCGAAGGTGTGATCAGGCAGGCGGGGCAGCGCCGACGGAAACAGCGCATCGCCGCGAACACGGTTCATGTAGGAGCCCATGGCACCGATCGGTCCCGGCACCCAGCCGACTGCCTTGCCGAAGGACGCGAATGCGGATACTCCCTTCGGCGGGGTCTCCTCCTTCATCGCGTGCAGCGACGCCGCACTGGTGGTGATCCGTGCGGAGGCGGGCACGCTGTCGTTTCCCCACCAGTGATCACCGTCCGAATGCGTGTTGAGGACCTCGGTGATCGGTGCGGCGGCAACCAACTCGGCGGTGTCGGCGGCAACCCGCTCGGCCCAGTTCACGTCCCAGACGGTGTCGATCAGCATCGACGCCGAACTGGGTGCCACGACGAGCCCGGTGTTGGTCTGCCCCCAACTGCCCGGTGGACGCATGAAGGCCCAGGTGTCGTCGGCGATCTGCTGGTATCCCACCTCGGTGTTTCGCACTGCCACAGGCTATCCGCTCAGCATCTCCTGTACTTGCTTGTTCTTCTGACGTTTCGTCCTGATTACTCGCATCGTCGTGTACATCTTGTCGGGTGGCAAAGTCTCGTCCGTGGGTGCAGGCTTTGCAGAACCGAAATAGTCGACGCTAGGGGTTGTGATGACGGTGCCTGTCCTGCAGAACTACATCGACGGGGCATTCGTGACGCCCTCGGGTACCGAGATGCTCGATGTCGTCAGTCCGGTGGACGAGTCGGTGGTCGCTCGCGCTCCGATTTCCGATGCTGCCGATGTCGATGCCGCAATGTCGGCTGCCGCCAAAGCTTTCGAGACCTGGGGCAAGACGACTCCGAGTGAGCGGCAGAAGGTACTGCTGAAGCTCGCCGATGCCATCGAGGCCCACAGCGACGAGATCGTCGAGGCGCAGAGTCGCAACACCGGTCAGCCGAAGGCCACCATCGCCGCCGAGGAAGTCACCGTCGGAGCAGATCAGATTCGGTTCTTCGCCGGGGCTGCACGGATGCTCGAGGGCAAGTCGGCCGGCGAGTACATGGACGGGTTCACCTCGTACGTACGCCGCGAGCCGATCGGCGTCGTGGGGCAGGTGACGCCGTGGAACTACCCGTTCATGATGGCGATCTGGAAGATCGGGCCTGCGCTCGCGGCCGGCAACACCGTCGTCCTCAAGCCGAGCGACACCACCCCCGAGAGCACCCTGGTGCTGGCGAAATTGTCGAAGGGCATCGTCCCCGACGGCGTGCTGAACATCGTGCTCGGCAACGGCGGCACCGGCGCCGCCATCGTCGAACACAAGACCCCCGGCCTGGTCTCGATCACCGGTTCGGTGCGGGCAGGCATCGCCGTAGCCGTCGCCGCTGCCAAGCAGCTCAAGCGCGCGCACCTCGAACTGGGCGGCAAGGCACCGGCCATCGTGTTCGACGACGTCGACATCACCAAGGCCGCCGACGGCATTGCCGAGGCCGCGTTCTTCAACGCCGGCCAGGACTGCACGGCGGTCACTCGCGTGTTGGTACACGAGTCGGTACACGACTCGCTCGTCGACGCACTCGTCGCCAAGGCGAAGACACTGAAGGTCGGATTGCCCGACGACCCCGACACCTTCCTCGGCCCACTGAACAACGTCAACCACTTCGGCCAGGTCAGCTCCAAGGTCGACGGTATCGGCGCGCACGCCACCATCGTCACCGGCGGAAAGCGCATCGGCGACAAGGGATTCTTCTACGAGCCCACGATCATCACGGGCGTGCAGCAAGCCGATCCCATCGTGCAGGAGGAGACGTTCGGCCCGGTGCTGACGGTGCAGAAGTTCTCCGACGAGGCAGAGGCGATCGAACTTGCCAATGACGTCGACTTCGGTCTCGCGTCGAGCGTCTGGACGTCCGATCATGCTCGCACGCTTCGCATTTCGGCGGCTCTGGACTTCGGTGCCGTCTGGGTCAACTGCCACATCCCGTTGGTGGCCGAGATGCCGCACGGTGGCTTCAAGTACTCCGGTTACGGCAAGGACCTCTCGGCCTACGGCGTGGACGATTACACCCGCATCAAGCACGTGATGAGCTCGACGGAGACCATCGCATGACACTTCATCCCCTGGACCCACTCTCGAGCGACGAGTTCTCCGCCGTCGCCGAGGTTCTGGGCCGGGAACACGGTGTCGGCGACGGGTGGCGATTCGCCTCGATCGAGATGATCGAACCGTCCAAGTCCGAGGTCGCCGCGTTCGATGCGGACGGTACCGTCCCCGCCCGTCGCGCAGTCTCGGTGGTGTTGAACCGCGCCGAGAACAGCACGTTCAAGGCCGTGGTGTCACTGGACAACAGGAGCACCGAATCCTGGACCCACATCCCGGACGTGCAGCCCAACTTCACCGTCGACGAGTGGGAAGAGGCCGACGCGGCGCTGCGTGCACACCCCGATGTGATTGCCGCGCTTGCCGATCGCGGGATCACCGATCTCGATCTGGTGTTCATGGACACCTGGACGTACGGCGAGGCGGTGACGCCCGAGAAGTACAAGGGTCGACGCCTGGGCTGGTCCGACACGTGGGTCAAAGCCGCAGAGGGTGCCAATCCGTACGCGGGGCCGGTGGGCGGCTTCCACTGCGTCATCGACGCCAACACGATGGAACTGCTCGAAATCGAGGACACCTACCGCGTCGAGCGGCCGGAGATCATGGGCGAGTATGTACCCCGCCATATTCCGGAGCGCATCCGCAACGCCAGCAGCCGTCCGCCGCTGAAGCCACTCGAGATCACCCAGCCGGACGGCCCGTCGTTCGAGCTGGACGGCAACAAGCTGACGTGGCAGAACTGGTCGCTGCGTGTGGGGTTCAACTACCGCGAGGGCATGACGCTGCACGCGGTCACCTACGACGACAACGGGAACACGCGATCCGTCGCGAACCGAATGTCGTTCGCGGAGATGGTCGTTCCGTATCGTGACCACACCGAGGACCACTATCGGCGCACCGCATTCGACATCGGCGAGTGGGGCCTGGGCTTCATGACCACCTCGCTCGAGCTCGGCTGCGATTGCCTCGGTGAGATCCGGTACCTCGATGCCGTGCTGCACAACAGCAAAGGCGAGCCGTACACGATCACCAACGCGATCTGCATCCACGAGGAAGACAACGCGGTGCTGTGGAAGCACGTCGATCACGACGCCGGGGCAGAGGTGCGTCGGATGCGCCGTCTCACCGTCAGCTTCCACGCCACCGTCGCCAACTACGAGTATCTCGTCTACTGGCGCTTCTATCAGGACGGCAACATCGAGTGCGAGGTGCGCGCCACCGGCATCATGGTCGTCACCCACTTCGAGGAGGGCGGCACCCATCCGTCGGGCACGCTGATCGACAATCGCACGTATGCGCCGTACCACCAGCACTTCCTGGTCGCCCGGCTCGATCTGGACATCGACGGCACCGAGAACACCGTCTATTCCAGCCAGACCCAAATGGTTTCGATGGGTCCCGACAATCCGTACGGCCTGGCCCTGACGCAAGTGAACACCCCGCTCACCACCGAGTCCGAGGGCAAGCAGGATTACGACTGGAACACGCAGAAGGCATGGAAGGTGGTCAACGACAACGTCACCAACGGTCTCGGCACCCGGCCCGCGTACAAGTTGGTGCCCGGCTCGGCGATTCCGGCGATGTTCGATCCGGCGTCGCCGATCTTCCAGCGTTCCCAGGTGATCGGTCACACCGTATGGGTCACGCCCAATTCACCCGACGAGCGTTGGCCCAGTGGCGAGTTCGTCAATCAGAGTGGCGTCGACCATGGCCTCCCCGAGTGGACCGAGAAGAACCGTTCGATCGAGAACACCGATGTGGTGGTCTGGTACACCTTCGGCATCCATCACATCACCAGGCCCGAGGACTGGCCGGTGATGCCGTCCGACACCGTCTCGTTCTGGCTCAAGCCTTTCGGCTTCTTCGACCGCAACCCCTCGCTCGACGTCGCACCATCGGAGCCGAAGCACTGCCACACCGATCCCGGCAGCACCTGTCACTGACTGGCGCGACCTGACGGCAGCGAGGACCGACAACGAAGCGAAGCGGCGCGTAGCTCACCTGAGCTACGCGCCGCTTCGCTGTCCTATGAGCCGAGGTTTAGGAGCTGCGCCGAACCTCGAACTGCTCGCCGACGACAGCAGTCTGCGATTCGGTGACGCAATCCAGGCGTCCGTCCAGACGCAGCGAGACGTTGTACTCACCCGGCTTGAGCGCGAACGTGGTGATCGTGATGCTTGTCGCGTTGTCTTCCACGACGACGCGTGGGCTCAACGACAGCATGCCGTTGTGCAGGACCTCGCATACCTGACCCGGAAAAACGTTGTCCACATCGACGGTGATGGTTCTGGGGCCGCCCAGAACCTCGATCGTGGGAGTGCTCGACCCTACGAGTCTGAGGTAGCTCTTTTCTCTGCGCACGGTCTCGACTTCCCTGTTTGCATGCTCCACCGGAAGGTGGACGCCCGACACGGTCTCGTTGGTACTTCGTGGCGCGACGGAGGACGGATTGGTATTACACGTCGTCATCGCCGTCCACCCGAGCCTCCCTTTACATCGAACGTGCATCCGTCCGCGTTACCGAAACCGCCGCCGAACAGCACCCCTACAGCCGCAACACCGGGAAATCGCGATGTCATCGGTCAGAACATACCCTCCGGCCTGCAAATCTGCGAAACGGAGACGGTCCAACCGAAGCCTTTACGCATCCTTGCACCCTGTAACAGATCGTGCGACACATTCGAGACCCAATTCATTCGTCCGTATCGAAAGCCCGCTGCTCGGCCAGCTCGGCGGCATGCTCGGCCTTTCGCTGCCGGAGCTGATGCATCTTCACACCCACGACTACGGCAGCCAGGCCCACGGGTGCACCTATTGCGGCTCCGATCGCGACAGACCCGAGGTCACCGCCACCGTAATGAGCAAGCAGACGAATCATTGCGCCGCCGCCGGTGAGAAAAAGCAGCACGCCCGCCAATGCGATTCGAGCGCGCCGGAGTTCCTGCGAGGTGTACATGTCGATCCCCCGCGCGCGGGCGTATGCCAACACCACGTTCGCGACGGCCGTCAGAGCCACGAAGATTCCCAATGCCACCCAGGCCCCGGTGACACCCGCCGCGAAGGGCAGTACAGCGCCGACGATCATTCCGATCCACAGCAGGGATTGGAATCCGACGGCCGAGGCCTCGTTCCAGATGTCGCGTTGTAGTTCGTCGGCGTAGAAGTCGTCGTCCAGATCTCCCACGAAGCGGGCAGCTTTGGTGAATGCGCTCATGTTCGTTTCCCTTCGTCGTCGCCGAACAGTGTTTCGACTGTCGTGTCGAGTGCTCGGGCCAGTCGCAGTGCCAGGTACACGCTCGGTGCGTAGTCGCCGCCCTCGACGGAGACGATGCTCTGCCGGCTGACTCCGCAGATGGTGCCGAGTTCGGCCTGCGTGATGCGTGCCTGTTTGCGATGCGCGCGAACGTTGTTGGATCCGGGCATGACAAAAAGTCAACTCCGCTTGTCACAAAATGTCAAGCAGTCTTGTCATTAGCTCGCCTTTACCTAGTCGTAACGCGAGAAACAGACTCGTCACCGCAGAAAATACCAATGCAATAAGTTGCCTTTACTGTTCGCAATCGCGAATACATCTCCGTATACACACTTTCCGAAAGGGCCGTAGATGCCTGCTGTCTCGAAGCGCATGTCCGTCAAGCGCGTCATGGTCGTTCCCGCAGCACTGGCTGCATTGAGCCTGGTTGCCACTGCATGCGGTAGCAAGGCGAGCGACACCACCACCGCCGAGGGCGGCGGAGGCTCGTCCACCTCGTGTGTGGACACCTCCGGTGACACCATCAAGGTCGGCTCGCTCAACTCCCTGTCCGGCACGATGGCGATCAGCGAAGTGACAGTGCGTGATTCGATCGCACTGGCCGTCGAGCAGATCAACGCGGCCGGTGGCGTCAACGGAAAGCAGATCGAGGTCGTCGCAGAGGACGGCGCATCCGAGCCGACCGTGTTCGCCGAGAAGGCCGAGAAACTCATCAGCAGCGACTGTGTCGCAGCAGTTTTCGGTGGCTGGACGTCATCGTCGCGCAAGGCGATGCTGCCGGTGTTCGAGGACAACGACGCACTCCTCTACTACCCCGTGCAGTACGAGGGCCTCGAGGCGTCGAAGAACATCTTCTACACCGGAGCCACCACCAACCAGCAGATCATCCCGGCCCTGGACTACCTGAAGGAGAAGGGCGTCAAGTCCCTCTACCTGGTGGGCAGCGACTACGTGTTCCCGCAGACCGCCAACCGCGAGATCAAGGCGTATGCGGCCGCCAACGGTATCGAGATCAAGGGCGAGGATTACACCCCGCTCGGTTCGACGGACTTCTCCACCATCGTCAACAAGGTGCGCTCCGCCGACGCCGATGCCGTGTTCAACACGCTCAACGGTGATTCCAACGTTGCATTCTTCCGTGAGTACACAAACGCCGGCCTGAAAGCTGCTGACATGCCGGTCATCTCGGTGTCCATCGCCGAGGAAGAGGTGGCGGGCATCGGAGCCGCGAACATCGCGGGCCAGCTGACTGCCTGGAACTACTACCAGACCGTCGACAGCCCGGAGAACACCAAGTTCGTCGCCGACTACAAGGCGAAGTACGGTGCCGACAAGCCCACCTCGGACCCCATGGAAGCCGCGTACACCTCGGTATACCTGTGGAAGAACACCGTCGAGAAGGCAAATTCGTTCGCGGTGGCCGACATTCAGGCCGCAGCCGACGGTGTCAGCTTCGCCGCTCCCGAGGGCGAGGTCGTCATCGACGGCGACAACCACCACATCTCCAAGACCGCACGCATCGGTGAGATCCGGCCCGACGGCTTGATCTACACGGTGTGGGAGTCCCCCGAGGCCATCGCTCCAGACCCGTTCCTCGAGACCTACGACTGGGCCTCCGACCTCAACTGACCACCACCCATGTGAGTGGAACTTCGTAGCCTGCTACGAAGTTCCACTCACATGCTCCGAAGGAGCTCCCCCATGGACGTCGTGATCGGACAGTTGTTCACCGGCCTGTCGATCGGATCCATTCTCTTGCTCGCCGCCCTCGGGCTCTCACTGACGTTCGGTCAGATGGGCGTCATCAACATGGCGCACGGCGAGTTCATCATGGCCGGCTCGTACACGGCATACGTAGTGCAGCAGATCGTCTCGACCGGCGGCGCATCACTGCTCATCTCGCTGATCGTCGGCTTTCTCGTCGGCGGCGCGATGGGTGTGCTGCTCGAGGTCACGCTGATCCAGCGCATGTACCACCGTCCACTGGACACCCTGCTCGTCACGTTCGGCGTCGGGCTCATCCTGCAGCAGCTCGCTCGCGACATCTTCGGTGCCCCGGCGGTCAACGTCGTCTCCCCGGAATGGCTCAGCGGCGGCGTCGACATCCTCGGTGCCGTGGTGCCCAAGACCCGAATCTTCATTCTCGTGCTGGCGGTCGTCGCCGTTGTCGCACTGTCGATCGCGCTGAAGAAGACCGCAATGGGTCGACGCATCCGCGCGGTGGTGCAGAACCGCGATCTCGCGGAAACCTCGGGCATCTCGAGCCGCCGGACCGACATCTCGACGTTCTTCCTCGGCTCCGGTTTGGCGGGCGTCGCGGGCGTGGCACTGACTCTGATCGGATCCACGAGTTCCACTGTGGGACAGAGCTATCTGATCGACGCCTTCCTGGTGGTCGTCGTCGGTGGACTCGGCCAGATCAAGGGCGCGGTGATCGCTGCCTTCGCCCTCGGAATCCTCAACTCGTTCATCGAATACAGCACCACCGCGTCGATCGCCAAGGTCATCGTGTTCGTCCTCATCGTGATCTTCCTGCAGGCCCGCCCGCAGGGCTTGTTCGCCGTCAAGACAAGGAGCCTGGTATGAGCGAGTTCATCGCCAAGCGCGGCGCTCTGCTGGGTTTCGCGCTCGCCGCAATCCTGTTGTTCGCTGTGGCGCCCGCTGTCCTCAGCGACTTCCGGTTGAATCTGCTGGGCAAGTTCATCTGCTACGCAATCGTGGCTGTCGGTATCGGATTGGCCTGGGGCCGAGGCGGAATGCTCACCCTCGGCCAGGGTGTCTTCTTCGGCATCGGTGCCTACATCATGGCCATGCATCTGAAGATCTCCGACGCCGATCTGCGCGGCGACGCGGTACCGGACTTCATGTCCATCGCCGGTATCCGTGAATTGCCCTCGTACTGGCTGCCGTTCACCTCGCCCATCACGACGATCCTGGGCATCCTGTTCGTGCCGGCGCTGGTGGCGTTGGTGCTCGGCCTAGGCGTGTTCAAGCGTCGCGTCAAGGGCGCGTACTTCGCGATCCTCAGTCAGGCACTGGCCGCCGCCTTCGCGATCCTGCTCATCGGACAGCAGACCACCGGTGGATCCAACGGGCTCAACAGGTTCCGCACGTTTTTCGGGTTCAACCTCAACGACCCGGCCAACAAGCAGATGCTGTTCTTCATCGCTGCCGGCGTACTGCTCGTCGTCGTCGCCATCACCCGCCAGCTGATGTATTCGCGCTACGGCGAACTACTGGTGGCCGTCCGCGATCAGGAAGAGCGAGTGCGCTTCCTCGGCTACGACCCGGCGAACGTGAAGATCGTCGCGTACGTCGCCGCAGCGTTCTTCGCCGGTCTCGCCG
This sequence comes from Rhodococcus sp. 06-1474-1B, assembly GCF_002258885.1. Classification (NCBI taxonomy): domain Bacteria; kingdom Bacillati; phylum Actinomycetota; class Actinomycetes; order Mycobacteriales; family Nocardiaceae; genus Rhodococcus; species Rhodococcus sp. 06-1474-1B. Next base: position 354,021 of record NZ_NOYR01000021.1, read on the forward strand.
GGGCGCTGTTCGTCCCGATCGTCGGCATCATCTCCCCCAACGACGTCGGCATCGTTCCGTCCATCGCGTTTCTCATCGGCGTCGCCATCGGCGGCCGCACCACTCTGCTCGGCCCGGTTCTCGGCGCGCTCGGAGTCGCGTGGGCGCAGACCACGCTGTCCGAGCAGTTCCCGTCCGGTTGGACGTACGCGCAGGGTCTGCTGTTCGTCGTGGTCGTCGGATTCTTCCCCGCCGGCTTCGCCGGACTCTTCGCACTGCGCAAGCGAAAGAAAGAGCCCGAATCGGTCCCCGAGGCCAGCGCGGAACCAGAGAAAGAGCTCACACGATGATCCATGTCGAAGGCCCGCAGCCCACGTTCGGCGGCAACGCCGGCATGTCCAGTCAGTACCTCGAAGTCCGCGATCTGACAGTCAGTTTCGACGGCTTCAAGGCCAACACCAACGTCGATCTGACGCTGATGCAGGGCGATCTTCGCTTCCTCATCGGACCGAACGGAGCCGGCAAGACCACGCTGATCGACGCCATCACCGGTCTCGTTCCGGCCACCGGCTCGGTCACCAAGTCCGGAGTGGAACTGCTGGGCAAGAAGGTGCATCAGATCGCCCGGCTCGGTATCGGTCGAACCTTCCAGACGGCCAGCATCTTCGAAAATTTGACGGTGCTGCAGAACCTGGACATCGCCGCTGGGTCCGGACGATCCGTGCTGACGATGTTGCGCCGTCGGGCATCGGTTCTGCCGCAGATCGAGGAGGCCCTCGAAACGATCGGCCTGACGGCCCAGAGAGACAAGGCCGCAGGAATTCTGGCGCACGGCCAGAAGCAGTGGCTGGAGATCGGAATGTTGTTGGTGCAGAACGCCGATGTGCTCCTTCTCGACGAGCCGGTCGCCGGCATGAGCCACGAGGAACGTGAGGAGACGGGCCAGCTGCTGCAACGCATCGGCGGTGAACGGACCGTGGTGGTGGTGGAGCACGACATGGACTTCATGCGGATGTTCGCGACCTCGGTGACAGTACTGGCGGCCGGACGCGTTCTGGCCGAGGGCACCGTGGCCGAGGTGCAGGCCGATCCGAAGGTTCAGCAGGTCTACCTCGGCACCGCCGCGGCGGGCGAGGAACTCGAGCACATCGCAGAAGAGGGAGCCGATCATGCTTGAACTGGTCGACGTCAGAACAGGTTACGGCCGCAGCGAGGTCGTTCACGGTGCGTCGCTGACGGTTCCGGCCGACGGTGTCGCGGCGGTGATGGGCCACAACGGTGCGGGCAAGACGACGCTGCTGCGCGCGGCGGTCGGGCTGTTGAAAGTGAACTCGGGCAAGGTCATGTTCGACGGTGAGGACGTCAGTGCGTTGCGGCCCAGCGCCCGCGTCGCCCGCGGACTGGCGTACGTGCCACAGGGCCAGCAGTCGTTCGGTCAGTTGACGACAGCGGAGAATCTGCAGGTGGTGGCCGACGGGCGCAGGCGCGGCAAGGCACTGATCGACGAGGCACTCGACCTCTTTCCGGCGCTGAAGGAATTGCTGAATCGCAGAGCCGGCCTACTGTCCGGCGGCCAGCGCCAACAGCTCGCCATCGCACGAGCATTGATCACCGAACCGCGGATGCTGATTCTCGACGAGCCGACCGAGGGTATTCAGCCGTCGGTCGTCGCCGAGATCGAGCGCACCGTCATCGAGCTCACCCGCCGCGGCGGTCTCGGAGTTCTGTTGGTGGAGCAGCACATCGGCTTCGCATTGGAATCTGCCCAGAAGTACTACATTCTCGAGGCCGGCCGGATCACGTCCACCGGTGTGGGCGGATCCGATTCCGAGGCCGACGTGCGCGCAGCCATGGCGATCTGACCGGGCGTATCGTGCCGCGCAAGGACCTTCGCGAGAAGGTCTATTCGTCACTGCGCCGGGATCTGATCTCCGGTGCGATCGACTCCACGGAACGGCTCGGCGAGGAGCGTCTCGCCGAGCTGTACGGCGTCTCGCGCACGCCTGTGCGGGAGGCGCTGGCACGTCTGCAAGCCGACGGTCTGGTCGTGCGCGACGAGGCCGGTCTGCATCCCTATCGTCCCCGGCTCGGCGACCTACCGGATCTGTACGAACTGCGGTCGACTCTCGAGTCCCGCGGAATCACTCGCTCGACGCCGCAGTCCTTCGATCGGGCGGCCTTGTCGGCGTTGGCGGTGACGTGGGCCGGGTTGCGTGCGCACCCACCGGAGACCACCGACGACATGGTCGCCATGGACGAGCAGTTCCATGTCGCGTTGTCGGCCGCTTCGGGCAATGCGGCTCTGACCGAGGCCCTGTGCGCCGTCAACGCCAAGGTGCGGCCCGTGCGCATTCTCGGTGGTCTCGACGCCTCGGCCGTGGTCTCGGCGATCGATGAACATCTCGCGATCGTCGAGCACCTACTGGCCGGGCAGCTGGACACGGCGCTGAATATGCTTGTTGCACATATCGATTCGTCCCGCGACCGAGTGGTCGAGCGCGCCCGTCAGGCAGCGGCGTTGGCCGGCGCGGTCCGAATCTGACGCGTCAGTTGGAAGCCGACAGAATACGATCGATGTCGTCGAGCACGGTTTGCCCGCCCATGGGCCCGACGCCGGTGATCCAGTACGACAGGTCCACCGCGTGCGGGTTGGGCAGTGCCGCAGCGTTGGCGGTGATCGACGACGGGATCGCGGCGGGGTCCGACGGGTTGTCGGCGGTGACGACGATCAGGTCCGCGGCCGCCTGAGCCGCGAGCTCGGGCGAGAGGTCGACCGAGATCTCGTCGGCCCATTCCGGCCGCGGCGGGGTGGTGAATCCGGCGCATTCGAGCGTGCTTCCGGCGAACGACGACGGCCCGTACAGGGTCAGCTCACCACTGCGCGGCCTGATCAGTTGCGCTGTTTTCCCGGCGGTGTCGTGCTTTTCGGCGATCTCGGCGCACCGGTCGTCGTAGGCGGTGAGCAGTTCCTCGGCCTTCGCTTCCTTGCCGAGAACGCGCCCGACGAATCGGACACTGTCGCGCCACGGATCGGACTGGGAGGCGATGAACACCGTCGGCGCGATGGCGGAGAGTTGGTCGTAGTACTGCGCGTGCCGAGTCTCCGTCCCGAGAATGAGGTCGGGTTGCGCGGCCGCGATGTCCTCGATGGTCGGTTCGGCCACGGTGCCGACCGTGGCGATGCCGGCCGCTTCCGTCCCGAGATAGGTCGGTACACCGGCGGTTTCGCTGAGCACCGCCGTGCCGACGGGCACGATGCCGAGCGCGACCGTGGTGTCGAGTTCCACCGGTTCCAGGGTGACGACCCGCAGAGGATTGTCGGGAACGTCGATCGAGCCTCGAACGGTCTCGACCGTTCGAGTCGCTTCGCCGGCGGACCCGTCGGCGGTATCGGCCGACGAGCATGCCGTCGCTCCTGCCGCCACCGCGAGCGCGGTGATGGCCAACGCTGTCAGACCGAGCTTGAACTGCACCACTTCGAGGGACCTCCGGGTAGAACAATACGAGACACAAAGGAGGTTAGCCTACCCTGCAAGGCGTTGCGAACCGCGTCCCCGGACGGCGGAGCTACCAGTCGGTAGGATGTGATCGTGACCACTCCTCGCATTCCGTCCGGTACCGCCCGCACTCTCGGCCCCGTCAACTGGGTCATCTGCAAGGTCATCGCCAAAGGCGCGGGAGTACCCAACCCCCACCTGTTCACCACTCTCGGTCGAACCGGTGGCCTGTACCGGGCGTGGCTGTTCTACAGCGGCCATCTGATGCCGGGCGGAAAGATCTCCCGCAAGGAATCGGAAATGGTGATTCTCCGGGTGGCGCACCTGCGCGAATCGGCATACGAGATGGACCACCACATCCGCCTGGGCCGTCGAGCCGGCATCGACCGAGACCTGCTCGAGCTGATCATGACCGGCCCGCACGCCCCTGGGCTGTCGACTCGCTACCGCACCATCCTCACTGCCGTCGACGAGCTGATCGAGACCAAGACGCTCACCGACGCCACGTGGTCCGAACTGGCGACCCAGTTCGACGAACGTCGCCTCATCGAATTCGTCTTACTGGTCACCCAATACGACGGGCTGGCAACCACATTGGGCACCCTCCGCGTCGAACGCGACTACGGCGACCGGCCACCACGACGATGAAAGAGACACCCGAGACTGCACTGCGCCGCGCTCTGGCGATGATCGAACCGGAGTCGGTGCGCACGAGCGCCCGGATCGACGGCGGCTACGTCGAACTCATGGGCGACGCCAAAGCCCCCAATCCCACGATGGCCAGCCGAGCGATGAACAACCGCGGTGTCGCGGCGATCTACGAGAACATGTGGCGCCCGTTCGGAGTATCGATGATGGGCATCGGCGGGCTGCCCATGTCCGCCGAACGCGCCAAGGCCGTCGCCGATCTGCGGCTACGCGGGCCGCAGCGAGTCCTGGACGTCGCCTGCGGCCCCGGCAACTTCACCAGGTTCCTGTCGGAGCAGCTGACCGAGGACGGTATCGCCGTCGGCTTCGATATCTCCGAGGCCATGATCGCTCGCGCAGTGCGCGACAATCGGGGGCCGCGTGCGGCGTACGTTCGCGGCGATGCGGCCGAACTCCCGTACGCCGACGCGACATTCGACGCCGTATGCTGTTATGCCGCACTGTATGTCGTGCCACATCCACTGCAGGTGGTCGACGAGCTCATCCGCGTCCTGCGACCGGGTGGACGCATCGCCATCATGACCAGCTGTCAACTGGGCCTGGCACCGCTGCGTACCGTCGTCGGCCTGGGATCTGCCGCCGTCGGGGTACGCATGTTCCCGAAGGGGCAGTTCACCGAGATGTTCGCCGCTGCGGGCATGACCGACATCGAGCAGGACATCCGCGGTCTCGCCCAATTCGTCAGTGCCACCAAGAATTAGCGCTACCGACCCTGCTGTACCCCCGGCAATGCGAGACCTGACCGTGGTCAAGAACGAACCGGAAGGGCTTTTTACTGATACTTTGGCAAACAGACCGATCAGACTGGGAGCCACACAGTGACACACGCACCGGACCGTACTCGTATCGAGTTTCCCGATATCTCTTCTCGCACTTGGGAACACCCTTCGGACCGAGCAGCCTTGGTCACTCTTCGCACCCTCAAGGGCTTCGACACGGTGCTGCGAACGCTGTCCGGACTGCTGCGCGAGAGACAGCACCGCCTGATGTACTTGGCCACCGCGGTGCGCGTCGACGAACGCCAGTTCAAGGATCTGAACGATCTTCGAGCCGATTGTGTGCAGATTCTCGGCGCGGAGGAAACTCCGGAGCTGTTCGTGGTTCAGTCGCCGATGGTCAACGCGTTCACCATCGGGATGGATCGACCGTTCATCGTCCTGACCACCGGCATGCTCGACATCATGACCTACGAGGAACAGCGATTCGTGGTCGGCCACGAACTGGGCCACGCCCTGTCCGGCCACGCGGTGTACCGCACCGTTCTCATGCACCTGATGCGCCTCGCCGGCACGGTCGGCTGGGTTCCGGTGGGCGGCTGGGCCTTGCGCGCGGTCATCGCGGGGCTGATGGAATGGCAGCGCAAATCCGAATTATCCGGCGACAGAGCAGGTTTGCTGTGCGGACAGGATGTGCACACCGCGATCAGCGTGCAGCTCAAGTTGGCGGGCGGCGCACGTATCAGCGAAATCGACGTCGACGCCTTCCTCGCTCAGGCCGCCGAGTACGAGGCCAGTGGAGATCTGCGCGACGGCGTGCTCAAGCTGCTCAATCTCGAACTCCTCTCGCACCCGTTCTCGGTGCTGCGAGCTGCGGAACTGAAGAAGTGGGTCGACACCGGCGAGTACGCGGCGGTCCTTCGTGGCGACTACCCACGCCGGTCCACCGACCACGAGGCCAAGGTGTCGGAGGAGTTCCGTAACGCGGCCCGCACGTACAAAAACAACTTCGACACGTCGGAGGACCCGCTGATCAAGACGGTCCGCGACATCGGCAGCGGCTTCACCGGTGCCGTCGACGCCGTCGGCAACGGAATCGGTGACGTGGCGTCGGACATCAAGGGCAGGTTCGACCACTGGCGAAAGTCCTAGTACCCGACAGCAGTCCTAGTACCCCAGAACGAAGCGAACGGCGGCGACCACCGAGGTGGTCGCCGCCGTTCGTCGTTCTACAGCAGAGATCAGAAGTTGATCATGTGGCCTGCGAGGCCGTGGATCGCTTCCTGCAGTGCCTCCGACAGCGTCGGGTGCGTGTGGACGTTGCGGGCCAGCTCGTTGACCGTCAGGTCCCACTTCTGGGCCAGGGTCAGCTCCGGCAGCAGCTCCGAGACGTCCGGTCCGATGAGGTGGCCACCGAGCAGCTCACCGTGCTCGGTGTCGGCGATGAGCTTGACGAAGCCCGTCGCGTCGCCGAGGCCGTGTGCCTTGCCGTTGGCGGCGAACGGGAAGTTCGCGACCTTGATGTCGGATCCACGAGCCTGCGCTTCTTCGCGGGCCTGGTCCTCGGTGAGACCGAAGCTCGCGACCTGCGGCTGGCAGAACGTGGCGCGCGGCATCATGCGGTAGTCGTCGATCGGCAATGTCTCTGCGCCGCCGATGGTTTCGGCAGCCACCACGGCCTGCGCCTCCGCCACGTGGGCGAGCTGGAGCTTGGCGGTGACGTCGCCGATGGCGTAGATGTGCGGGACGTTGGTCTGCATCGTGTTCGTGATGCCGATGGCACCGCGATCGGTGAGCTCGACACCGGTCTTCTCGAGACCGAAGCCCTCGACGCGAGGGGCGAATCCGACGGACTGCATCACCTTGTCGACGGTGAAGGTCTCGCTCTCACCGGACTTGTTGTGCTTGATCTCGACGGTGACCTTGGAGCCGTCGTCGTCGATGCTCTGCACACCTGCGCCGGTGATGACCTTGACGCCGAGCTTCTTGTACTGCTTCTCGATTTCCTTCGAGACGTCCTTGTCCTCGTTGGGGAGCGCGCGATCGAGGAACTCGACGATGGTGACGTCGACTCCGTAGTTCTTCAGGACGTACCCGAATTCCATACCGATGGCGCCCGCGCCGACGATGAGGATCGAGCCCGGCAGATCCTTGGTCATGATCTGCTCTTCGTACGTGACGACGTTCTTGCTGAGCTCGGTTCCCGGGAGCAGCTTGGTGGTGCTGCCGGTCGCGATGATCGCGTTGTCGAACGTGATCGTCTCGGTGCCGCCCTTGGACAGTTCGACCTCGATGGTGTTGGCATCGGTGAACGTGCCCTGGCCGTCGTACTCGGGGATCTTGTTCTTCTTCATCAAGAAGTGGATGCCCTTGACGCGTCCGTCCGCGACCTTGCGGCTGCGGTCGAATGCTGCGCCGAAGTCGAAGGATGCTTCACCCGAGATACCGAACAGCTTGGCCTCTTTGGTGAAGAGGTGCGCCAGCTCGGCGTTACGGAGAAGCGCCTTCGAGGGGATGCAGCCCACGTTGAGGCACACACCGCCCCAGTACTTCTTCTCGATGATGGCAGTGCTGAGTCCGAGTTGTGCCGCGCGGATAGCAGCGACGTACCCACCGGGACCGGCTCCGAGGACAACGACGTCATAGTGTGAGGTCACGAGTCCCCAGCGTAGTCGTGCCCTCCGACACTGTCTCGACCTGGTCTTCGTTACCAGCCGGTAGCCTCGCACGCGTCCTGCACCCGACCGCACGTGTGCTGCTAGAACTGTGCCATGGCTTTCTCGGACGACCCGTACCTCTGGCTCGAAGACGTCACCGGCGACGACGCACTCGCGTGGGTACGCGAGAAGAACGAGGTGACGATCCAGGCGCTGGCAGGCGAGCGTTTCGACGCCACCGTGGCGGGTGTACGCGAGATTCTCGACACCGATGCGCGGATCCCGTACGCACGCAGGCGCGGGCAGTTCCTCTACAACTTCTGGCGCGACGCCGAGCACATCCGCGGGGTGTGGCGGCGCACCACGATGGACGAGTACCGCACGGACGAACCCGCATGGGACGTCCTGCTCGATCTCGATGCCCTGGCCGCCGACGAGGGCGAGAACTGGGTGTGGGGCGGCGCTCAGGTACTGCGCCCCGACCAGCTGCGCGCTCTGGTGACGCTGTCCCGAGGCGGTGCCGACGCGACGGTGGTACGCGAGTTCGATCTCGACTCCCGCACGTTCCGCGCTGCGGAGGACGGCGGTTTCACGCTGCCCGAGGCCAAGACCGACATCGGCTGGATCGACGCCGACACCGTGTTCGTCGGCACCGATTTCGGACCGGGGTCCCTGACCGAATCCGGCTATCCGCGGATCACCAAGAGATGGCACCGCGGCACCCCGCTCGCCGACGCGGAGACCGTCTACGAGGGCGAATCCCAGGACATCTCGATCTCTGCGTGGCACGACCGCACGCCGGGATTCGAGCGCGACTTCGTGCAGCGGTCCACCGACTTCTACAACTCCGAGACCTACGTGCTCGACGGTACGGCGGTGACCCGCATTCCGACGCCGACGGACGCATCGACGTCGGTCCACGAGAACTGGCTGCTCGTTCGGACGATGACCGAGTGGACCTACGACGGTGTCACCCATCCGGCGGGCGCTCTGCTCGCGGCCGACTTCGACGAATTCGTGAGCGGCACAGCATCTCTGACGGTTCTGTTCACTCCCGACGAGCACACATCCCTGCATCAGTACGCCTGGACCGAGAACCATCTGCTGCTGGTGACGCTGCAGGATGTCCGGACTCGTCTGCATGTGCTCACCCCTCGTGCGCGTTTTGCGTACCTGGAGGGGCACAAAACGCGCACGACGGAGTGGGATACGACCACCGTCGACGGGTTGTCGGAGTTGGCGTCGACCGAGATCATCGGTACGGACGCCGAGGAGAACGGGGACGAGTTCTTCCTCGGCTCCTCGGGTTACCTCACCCCGGCGACGCTGCTGGTCGGCACGGTCGGCGGCGCGCTCGAGGTACTCAAGCAGGCTCCCGCTTTCTTCGACGCGGACGGCATGACCGTGCAACAGTTCTTCGCGGAGTCGGACGACGGCACCGCGATCCCCTACTTCGTCGTCCGACGCGGCGACGCAGGCCCCGGCCCCACACTGCTGTACGGCTACGGCGGCTTCGAGATCTCGATGACGCCCGGCTACAGCGGAGCAATGGGTCGAACGTGGCTCGAGCGCGGCGGCACCTACGTCGTTGCCAACATCCGCGGCGGCGGCGAGTACGGACCGTCCTGGCACACCCAGGTGTTGCGAGCGGGCCGGCATCTGGTCCACGAGGACTTCGCCGCGGTCGCCCGCGACCTGGTGGCCCGAGGGATCACCACCGCCGATCGCTTGGCCGCCCAGGGCGGCAGCAACGGTGGCCTGCTGATGGGCATCATGGAAACGAAGTACCCGGAACTGTTCGGGGCGTTGGTATGTCAGGTCCCGCTACTGGACATGAAGCGGTACCACCTGTTGCTCGCGGGAGCGTCCTGGGTGGCCGAGTACGGGAACCCCGACGACCCCGCCGAATGGGAGTTCATCTCGCAGTACTCCCCGTACCAGAACGTCGTGGCCGCGTCCGAGCGGAAGTACCCACCGATACTCATCGCCACGTCCACCCGAGACGATCGAGTCCATCCCGGACACGCCCGCAAGATGGCTGCGCGGCTGGCCGAGCTCGGTCAGGACGTGAGCTACTACGAGAACATCGAGGGCGGCCACGGCGGGGCGTCGGACAATGCGCAGCTGGCCTTCAAGACCGCACTGACGTACGAGTTCCTGTGGCGGCAGCTCGAGAGCCGGTGATGTCAGTCGGCCAGAGCCTGCTCGAACATCGGCCAGGAATTGTGGAGATCGTCCTGCCAGTATCCCCAGGAGTGCGTCCCGCGTTCCCGTAGCTCGAAATGGGCTGGGATGTGCAGCTTTTCGAGCGCGCTCTTCAGTCGACGGGTGCAGTCGCCGGTGGCGACCTCGATGGCACCGCCCACCACCATCTGGTTCAGCAGCACGAAACCGGGGCCGTTGGGGTTGGTTCCGTCGAAGGTGTCCGATGCCCCCGCCAGGCCACTGCCGTTGGAGATGTACAGCGCGGTGCCGCGCAGCTTGTCGGCGTTGACGACAGCGTCGTTGTGCACCCAGTCGGGGTCGCCGTCCGGGCCCCACATGTTCTTCACGTCGGTTCCGAGCGCCATCGATACGACGGTCTTGACGTACGCGCGGCCCAACGGATCGGTGGTCGAGGCGCAGCCGCTGTAGGAGCCGACCGCCCGGAAGAGACCGGGGTTGTGCGCCGCCAGATTGAGCACCGACGTCGCAGCCATCGAGATTCCGGCAATGACGTTGCGGCCGTTGGTCTTCAGCAGTTGGTCGACGAGTGGCGGCAGTTCGCGGGTCAGGAAGGTCTCCCACTTGTTGCGGCCGAGCACGCGATCGTCGTGCTGCCAGTCCGTGTAGTAGGAATAGGCGCCGCCGACGGGAGTGACGACATTGACGTTCTTGTCCGCGAAGAACGACACGACATCGGTCTGGGTGTACCAGTCCATACCGTCCACCCCACCGCCCGCGCCGTTGAGCAGATACACGGTGGAGCTCGGTTTCGCGCGGTCCGGAGAGCGAAGGATCTTCAGCGGGATGGTCCGATCCATCACGGCCGAATGCACGAACGCCGTCATGGCGACTGCGTCGGTCTCCTCCGTGCGCACCACGTACGACGTCGACGCGTTGTCCGCGTCGGGCGCGGCGAGGGCCGTGCCCTGCGAGGCCGACGCAGCGATACACGCGGCCACGAGCACAGCCCTACCGATCCGACGAGCTGTAGCCCCCAGGCCGTTCATACACGTGCTCGCTATCTTCGGCAGAACAGAAGTTGAGTCACTAGCGTTGTACACCAGAACGGGCGCGGAGTTGGAACTTATCGCATGAATTAATCCAAACGACCGTATCGTACGGCTCGGGGTTGTGTCAGCGGTGCATCCACCGCTCGACCAGGTCGGCCACCGCGGTGGGATTGCGGATCCACCCGTTGTGGCCCAGCGGCTCGTCGATGTGTTCGGTGGTGATGTCGGCGTTGGCAAGCTTGGCCGTCAGATTCTCCATCGAACCCTTGGGTGCCAGATCGTCGCCCTCGATGGTCACTGCCAGCACCGGTAGGGTCAGCCGGCCCATCCGTTCCTCGTAGTCGATATCGGCACCGGCCGGCTCGATCGAGCCCGTTCGGGCGAACCTCGACCAGTCGTCGATCAACACTCGTGATTGACGACCGAATCCACCGACCCCGATGCGGTCCCCCGGCCAGAATCCGGCGATGTTGCTGGTGATCGCCATCGCCGCCGCGCCGAAGTACAGCGGGACCCCGCGAGTGGTGCCGAAACCGCGGTGGTACGGCGACCCGGATGCCACCAGGATCAAGCCACCGAGCCTGCCTCGAATTCGGGCTGCGTACATCGCGCCCAGTTGTCCGCCCATACTGTGGCCGAGCAGATACGGGGTTGCGGCGGGGAACTGCTCGCGCACCACCTCGAAGATCGCCGGAAAGTCGACCGACACCAATTCCTGATATCCGTACCTGCTCGACGAGCTCGGCTTCGGCTTACTGTCCCCCTGGCCCCGAAGATCGCCGATCGCAGCATGGAATCCGCGGGCGACGAGCGCTTCGGCGAACAGCCGGTAGTAGCCGCCGGGGATGCCGAGACCCGGGAGAACGACGATGACGGGCGCATCGTCTCGGCCCTCACTCGGAAACAGCGTCACCGGCACCGTCGAACCGTCGGGCATCTGAATCGGAACCGTCTGCATCGGCCAACCCTATGACGGGTGCGACCGCACCCGCCCCAGGGCACTACCTCACAGGATGATCGGGTGGTAGCTACCGGTCGACCAGCTGAACCAGAACAGTTGACTGTTGATGAATCCGACTATGGCTTCGAGCATGGCGCCCCCTCTACTACCGTCGATACCGAGCGCATCGACGATGAGGTTCAGGTCTACCCGGTCGGCGGCGAATCATCGACCGCTGGAGCATATTTCGGTCCAACGAATGACACTTCGAAACCACGAAAGCCGGGCCCGACGGTATGTCGGGCCCGGCTTCGGGGTCGCGCTTCAGCTGGGGAGCGTGCCGGGGATGTTGACGACCGAACCTGTTCCTTCGGAGCTGCCGACAGCGAGCAACTGCAGCAACAGCGAGAGAAATTCCATCAAAACTCCTTCGAGAGAGGGGGATTCGCCGCCGACGCGGCGTCGCGAGCCTTACTGTTCATCGATTCGGCTCCGGTCTGCCGTCCTGGCCGAGGCCTACGGCGCGGAGCCGGGATGTCAGTCGGAGGAAGAACTGATACCCGAGAAGAGCTGGATGAAGATTGCCAAGAGGTCACCGAGTTCAGCGGACATGCGACAGGCTCCTTGTTGTTCGAGGGATGTGCAGATCGAACGTGACGGTCGTCACTCGATTACCTCTGCATGAAGATTTCTACCCGAACGGATAACGTTTCGTACACGCATTGGCATCGAAAAGTCAGAAATCTTGGTGAGCTGTCACAAAACGGTCACGGAGACGAAAAGTCGCGGCCGCCCCCGACAGCGACCGCGACTCGTAGACCGACGAATTACGCGGCGCTACCCGACGTCAGCACGCCGACGATCTGCTCGACGATCGCGTCGACGATGCCGTCGTAGACTCCGGTTGCAATGTCGGTGATGAACTGCGCAGCTGAACCCATGAGAACTCCTGATGCTCGTCTCTTCGTACAGCCGTAGGTAATACGGCCTACCACTTTCCTACCGCAACCATCGGCGCGGTGCACAACGCGGCACGAACTCGCCGCTCGGATACCGAAGCGACGCAGGACGTTCACCGAGCAGACCCCGGTATGTAGCTCAAAATTATTCTCCGAGCACGTCTTTCGCGCGACCGACGAGCAACGGGTCTGTTTCGCCCACGATCTCGGAGTCCTTGTTGGCGTAATCGAACTTGTTGAGCACGAACCGCATCGCGTTGATCCGCGCGCGCTTCTTGTCGTTGCTCTTCACCACGGTCCACGGTGCTACGTCGGTATCGGTGGCGCGGAAGTTCTCTTCCTTCGCAGCGGTGTACGCATCCCACTTGTCCAGTGACGCAAGATCCATCGGCGACAGTTTCCACTGCCGTACCGGATCCACCTGCCGGATCGCGAAGCGAGTGCGCTGCTCGTGCTGCGACACCGAGAACCAGAACTTGGTCAAGCTGATGCCCTCGTCCACCAACATCTGCTCGAACAGCGGTGCCTGCCGAACGAACTGTGCATGCTGCTCCTCGGTGCAGAACCCCATGACCCGTTCGACACCGGCACGGTTGTACCAAGACCTGTCGAACATCACAATTTCGCCGGCCGCAGGCAGATGCCCGATGTACCGCTGGAAATACCACTCCGTCGACTCCCGCACCGACGGCTTCTCCAACGCGACGACGCGTGCGCCGCGGGGGTTGAGGTGCTCCATGAACCGCTTGATCGTGCCGCCCTTACCGGCGGCGTCGCGACCCTCGAAGATGATGACGTGGCGTCGTCCGGTGTCCTTGGACCACATCTGCAGCTTGAGCAGTTCGATTTGCAGCAGCCGCTTTTCGAGTTCGTACTCCGCGCGGGTCATACGCTCGTCGTAGGGGTAGTTCTCCCGCCACGTGTCGACGACGTGACCGCCCGGGACCGTCAGCAGCACCGGGTCGTCGTCATCGGAGTCGTCGACGACGAACCCCGAAGTATCGGCAAGATCCACGGCGGTCGTGATGTCCCGCACGTCGCTGAGATTCTTGCGTGCAGCCACGCCGTTGCGGAGATCGAAGTCGGTCATGCGCCGAAAGTTAGTGCTCATCGGTGACCGGTCCATGGCGATTCGGTGAACACCGAGCGCAACCGGACGCATCGGACACGCTTCCGGTCTGCAAGGGGGACGGACCGGAAGCGACCGACACATCCGACCGTAATCCTCGCGCCGACAACAGGTCGAGTGTCTGCGTCGTAAAAGTCACCGAACTTGTTCGGCGACTTTTTTCTCGATCGTTCGATTCTCCGGGTCGATATGGGTGAAAGCCCCGATGTGCCCACAGGCGTCGGCGACGCAGACTTCTCACCATGACATTCGAGAGCAATTCCCCCAGAGAATTCACCCTGTCCAACTCGCAGAAGATGATCGGAGGCGTCTGCGGCGGTATAGCCGACTACTTCGGTTGGGACGTCAACCTAGTTCGCGTCGCCACCGTCGCCGGTGCAGTGCTGAGCGGTGGCACAGTCGTGCTGATCTACCTGGCGGCCCTGATGCTGATGCCGCGCCGCCCGTGAGCTCCCGCGACCGCGGAAAGGCCCCGCATCCTCGCCGGTGGAGGAACGGGGCCTTGCCGTCGGACTTCGCGGAATGGGGTCTAGCTGGAGCCGAAGCTACCGGTGCTTCCGCCGAGCAGTCCGTCGAGGAGTTCACCGAGACCATCGGTGAGGCCACCGGTGATGGGTCCGGTGATGCCACCGTCTTCGCCGCCGCCGAGGATGGGCAGGAGGCCGGTGAGGAGATCGAGGAGCATGGGTAAGCCTTTCGAAAGACACGTCGTGGCCCGAGTCGGAGGGTGACCAGGCCACAGGAACATAACGTTCCAGACGCGATCCATTCCATCGTTTCGGACAAAAAGGACCCACCGGCTGTTTCGGGGCTCGAAAGCCGACCCGGTTCTTCGCCGTTCCGGTGATCAGTCCTCGGGTTTCCCGGTGATCAACCAACCGCAGGGCGCAGCCAGATCGTCGGCTTCCGTCGGTCCCATCGAGCCCGGCGCATAGTTCTTCACCGCGGGCGGATCGTTCAACAGCGGCGCCGCCACCTCCCACACGTGGGCCAGGCCGTCGGGTCTGGTGAACAGCGATCGGTCCCCGTTCAGTACATCGAGGATCAGCCGGGAGTACGGGCTCAACGGCTCCGCGTCGGGCACCGATTTCAGCGGCAACGACAGATGCCCGACGGACAGGTCGAAATCCGGTCCGGGTTCCTTGACCGTCATGGCGATATCGATGCTGCCGTCACCGGACAGGTCGAACGAGAGCACCGCGCCGTCTTCCGGCAGCGTCGACAGTGGACTGTCGGCGGGCTTGCGGAACACCAGCGACACCCGCTGCGCTCCGGCACCGAGCATCTTGCCGGTACGAAGCAGGAACGGCACACCACGCCAGCGATCGGTATCCACCCACAGCTTCGCGGCCACGAACGTGTCGACCGTCGAATCCTCGGCAACGCCGTCGACGTCGCGGTAGCCGTCGTACTGCCCCAGAACCACCTCGTCGGTGTCGAGTGGACGGAACTGCCCGATCACCGTTTCGCGAGCCGACTGCAGATCCTCGGCCTTCAACGACGCAGGGGGTTCCATGGCCACCTCGGCGGCCACCTGGAACAGATGGGTCACCAGCATGTCCAGTACGGCACCGGTCTCGTCGTAGAACTCGGCGCGGTCGTCGATGTCGAGTGTCTCGGGCACGTCGATCTGCACATGCTCCACGTGCTCGGAGTTCCAGATGCCGCTGATCATGCCGTTGGCGAACCGCAGCACGTGCAGGTTCTGTGTTGCTTCCTTACCGAGGAAATGGTCGATGCGATAGACCTGTTCCTCCTTCACGACCTCGTGCACGGCCTTGTCGAGTTCCTCGAAGTTGTGCTGCGAGGTGCCGAAGGGCTTCTCGTACACCACTCGGGAACCCTCGGCGAGATCGTGTGCACCCAGGGCCTTCGTGTAGTCGACGAACGTGCTCGGCGGCAGCGCGATGTAGTGGACCAGCTGTGCGTCGTCACCGATCTCTTTCCTGGCGTCGGCGACGACGTCGGGGAGCTTGCCGGGATCGTCGACGGTGAAGCCGTTGCCCGCGAAACGGATTCGCTTCGAGAACGCCGACCAATCGTCGTCGGCCACGTTCTCGGCGAACTCGTCGAGCACATCTTTCACGTGGTCGCGGAACTCGTCGTCGGACGAGTCCTTGCGACCGTTGCCGATCAGGATCCATTTCTCCGGCAGCAGGCCTTCGACGTGGAGTTGGTAGAACGACGGCAGAACCATTCGCTTCGCGAGGTCTCCGGTCGCGCCGAACAGGACGAATACAGTGGGTTGCGAGGACGCCATGACCTCCACTATGCACCGCGTAGTGCTACCTAGGTGAGAGTGCACGAAGATGACCAGATCACGGTTTCACGGAGAGATCTACGGGGTAGGTACGACGTCGGGAGTGCGCATCGTCGTCGGACACTGGACGCGCTCGCCCCTCGGCGAATTCACCGATGTGATGGTCCAATTCGCGGACGGTCGACGCCTACTCGTGGCCCCGAACGAGGCGGTACGTGAATTCGTCACTGCGACATACTCGTTCGATTCCACCGAGCTGGTACCGGTCACCTTCTCCGACCAGCCCGACGGCTGGCGGTCCGTCGTCGCCGGGGATCTGTCGGTACGCATTCGAGTGGCCGGACCGACGGTTCTCGGCCGCGCCCTGAGCCTCGTCCCCGACGCCGTGTCCACCGCACCGTGGTTCTGCACGATCAGCGACCCCATCGCCCGAGTGATACTGCGCGGAGTGCGAACTCGCGGCAGCGCCGGCGGAGGCCGGCGCGAATACTACGGAGCCAGGCACCAGCACCGCGTCGTCGACGTCGTCGCATCCTGGCAAGGAGACGACCTGGGCTCGCTGACGCCCGTCACTCCCCCGGTGACGTTCGGATTCGGCAGCACCCCCGCGGCACCGTCGGTCACGTCCATCACCACCACGATCGACTCGTAGACCACTTCTGTTTCACACCACTGCTGTTTCACACCACTGCTGCTCCGACTTCGCGGAGTTCGTCGAGAGCTGCTGCGGAGGTCTCGGGAGCGACCCCGGCCACCAGATCGGTGAGAACCCGAACGTCCAGGTGCTGTGCCACTGCATCTTTCGCCGACGCCAGCACGCAGTAATCGGTGGCGAGACCGACGATGTCGACGGCCGTCACCTCGTTGGCGGTCAGGATCTCGGACAGGGATGTTCCGTCCTCGGTGACGCCTTCGAACGCCGAATACGACGGTCTGCCCTGCCCCTTGTAGACATGCACGTCGACGCTGCCGGTTCGGTAATCCGGGTGATATTCCGCGCCGACCGTTCCCGCGACGCAGTGCACGGGCCACGTGGTGACGAAATCCGGGGCAGCGTCGGTGGCGAAATGTCCACCGTTGTCGCTGTCGCCGTCGTGCCAGTCGCGTGAGGACACCACGAGGTCGTAGTCGTCGCCGCTCCGGGCGAGGTACGCGCTGATCCTGCGCGCCACCTCCCCACCGCCGACCACGGCCAGAGCACCACCCTCGGTGAAATCGTTCTGAACATCGACTACCAACAGAGCACGAGTCATGTGTCCCAGTATCCTCGACGGGTGCGCGTGTCGTCTTTGGTGACCTATCCCGTCAAAGGATGTGCCGGTACGGCACTGGACTCGACCCGGGTGAGCACAGCCGGTCTCGAACACGACCGAGCGTTCATGATCGTCGACGCGGACGGCTCGTTCCGCAGCCAACGCACCGATCCCGTACTGGCCGTCGTTCGCTGCTCGGTGGAAAACGGCTCACTGACACTGCGCCACGAGAGCGCAGGGAGCGTCACCGCCGTCGTCGATCGTGATTCCGCGGACCGCGAGGTCACGATGTTCGGCACGCCGCTGCGGGGCATCGACCAGGGCGACGACATCGCCGCCTGGCTCACCGACGTCATCGGCGAGCCCTCACGCCTCGTCGCCGCGCCCCGCGATCACGGCCGCGTCACCGACGGAATCCGCCCCGGCTCGGCCCATTTCGCCGACAGCGCCGCCGTCCACATCCTCTCGACCGCCACACTGGCCGGTCTGAACTCCCGCCTCGACGCCCCGCTGCCGATCGACCGATTTCGGCCCAACATCGTCGTCGACGGCTCGCAGGACGCTCATGTCGAGGACGAAGTGCGCGACATCTCGATCGGCGACGCACGATTGACGTACACGAAGCTGGCGATCCGCTGCGCCGTCACCACGGTGGAGCAGAGCACCGGTGTTCGCACCGGACCCGAACCTCTGCGCACTCTCGGCACCTACCGCCGGGCCCGGCAGAAGGGCGTCGCCTTCGGTTCGAAATTCTCGGTGATCGAGGAAGGAACCATCTCGGTCGGGGACGAACTACGCGTCGAGACCTGGGGCGAATCGGAGCTGTAACTCGAACGGCATGTGGTTCGCCCACCCGTTTCGAGCTCGCAGCCGAAGATGCTGTTCTGCACCGAGTTCGACGCGTCGCCGTCCGATGCCGAGTGCCGATGTCGTGCCGCGATAGCGGATGAATGCGGTGAGCTCGTGGCCACCCGGTGCCAGCTCGTAGGTCGACGGTTCCGACCACGACTGGCGATGCTCCACGCCGTCGATCGTCACGAACGGCCGCGCCAGCGTGCGCACCAAGGACGCGTTCACCCAATGTGGAGCGAATTCGATCTCGATCGTGCTCACGTCACGCCTCCCTGGTGCGCTGAGTGTCCACTGTTCGCCTCCGTAGGCGGGATCCCGCCTAGGCGAACGAATTGTGGACGACCACGTCAGTAGCTCCAGTGGCGACCAGCGCCGCCAACTGGATGCGCGCCTGTCCGGCCCGGAGTTCGCGGGAGAAGACCGCACCGGCGTCGAGCAGATCGTGGCCGCCGCCTCCGCCGCCGTACGTCGGCGAGGTCTCACCGAACGGCACCCGCGTCGTGACGACCACGTGCAGCCCAGCAGCAACGGCCTCTTTCACCGCGTGCACCACCAGAGCGTTGGTGTTACCCGAGCCCAACGCCTCGAGCACGATGCCCGACGCCCCGGCTTCGCGACAGGCATCGATCTGCACCCCGTCCGCGCCCGGGTACAGGGCCACGACGTCCACGCGCACTCCCGCGACGGGCTGCCACCGCAGCGGGTCCGGCCTCGGCACTGCTGCCGACCGAAAGGCGTCGAGTTCGGAAGTGTGCTTCTTGATCGCCCCGCGGGCCGGCAGTACTCGTCCGCCGAACGCGATCAGCACCCCCTGCTCGGACCGCGCCGCCGTCACCGCGGCGGCGATGTTGCCGGGGCCGTCCGGGTCCGGATGATCGGCGGTGCGTTGGGCCCCGGTGAACACCACCGCACGCGCGTCGTCGTGGAACAGGTCGACGTACAACGCCGACTCCTCCATGGTGTCGGTGCCGTGCAACACCACCACTCCGGCGCAGCCGTCCTCGTCCAACGCGTCGACCACGGCAGTGCGAATGGCGTCGAGATCGGCGAGGTCCAGGGCGGAGCTGTCCTTCGACATCACCTCGCGCACCACCACGCCGTCCATGTCGACGCCCACGCCTGCGACCGGCCGAGAAACCCCGTGCTCGTCGCGACTGCTGGCGATCGTCCCACCGGTGGTCAACAACGCGACGAACTCAGCACTGTCGGGTCGTTCCGGCAGGCTCCACTCCTCAGTCATTACGGGCGGCTACCTCTCGAATTCTGTTGCGGCACATGTACCATCCGGCGATCAGCATCGGCGCGATGAGCAGGATGGACGCGACGGTCCACGTACCGACGGGTTTGTCGAAGGCCATCAGCACCAGTACACACGCCAGAAAGCCTAGCGTTGCGTAGCCGGTGTACGGGGCACCGAACAACCGGAACGCAGGCCGGGTGACCGCGCCGGTCTTGGACAGAGACCAGAACTTGAGCTGGCACGCCACGATGACGGCCCACGCGCTGATGATGCCGAGCGCAGCAAGGTTCAGCACGATCTCGAACGCCTGCGCCGGGACGACTGCGTTGAGGACGACCCCGAGCAGCGTCACCACCGACGTCAGTGCGATGCCGCCGTACGGAACTCCTTGCTTGTTCATACGGGCCGCGAATTTCGGTGCCGAACCGGCGACCGCCATCGAATGCAGGATGCGACCGGTGGAGTACAGCCCGGCGTTGAGAGACGACAGCGCCGCGGTGAGCACGACGAGGTTCATGATCGCGTCGGCACCCTCGACGTCGATCGCTCCGAAGAACGTGACGAACGGGCTCTCCCCGGCCTGATACGCGGTGTACGGCAGCAACAGCGAGAGCAGCAGCACCGAGCCGACGTAGAAGACGACGATGCGGACGATGACGGTGTTGATCGCCTTGGGGATGACCTTCTCGGGGTTCTGCGTCTCTCCGGCGGCGGTGCCGACCAATTCGATGGAGGCATAGGCGAATACGACGCCCTGGATCACGACGATCGCCGGAAGCAGTCCGTTGGGGATGAGACCGCCGTTGTCGGTGAGGACGCTCAGACCCGGAGCCTGACCGTCGATGGGGGTACCGAAGATGACGTAGTAGGTGCCGATCGCGAGGAACGTCACCAGGGCCACGACCTTGATCAGCGCGAACCAGAATTCGAGCTCACCGAACACCTTGACCGACACCAGGTTCAGACCGAGAACCAACACCAGGCCGGCCAGCGCGAACACCCATTGATCGACGTTGCCCAGTGGTGCCCAGTACTTCTTGAAGAAGTTCATGTACAGCGCCACTGCCGTCACGTCCACGACGGCTGTCATCGCCCAGTTCATCCAGTACAACCACCCGGCTGCGAACGCGACCTTCTCACCGAAGAACTCGCGGGAGTACGAGACGAACGATCCGGACGACGGGCGGTGCATCACCAGCTCACCCAGCGCGCGCAGGATCAGGAATGCGAAGAAGCCGCACAGTGCGTAGACCAGAACCAACGCGGGCCCGGCGTCACGCAGTCTTCCACCGGCACCCATGAACAGGCCGGTGCCGATCGCGCCGCCGATGGCGATCATCTGAATCTGGCGCGGAGCCAGCTCTTTTCGATACCCCAGCTCCTCCTCGCGGAAGGCCTGCTTCTGGATCGGGTTCTCGGTGCTCATCGCATTACCTCGTCGACGTCTCGGGAGCAACGGAATGCTCGGTGGGAGCCACACGCAGGTTCGCGAGATGCTCGGGGCTCAGCAATCGATCCAGCTCTTCTCGCGCCAGCAGGCCCTTCTCGAGCACCAGGTCGACGACATTGCGACCGGTGACCAGCGCTTCCTGCGCAATGGCCGTCGACTCCACGTACCCGAGGTACGGGCTGAGCGCGGTGACCAGACCGATCGAGTTCTCCACCCGCTCACGCAGTAGATCGACGTTCGCGGTGATGCCGTCGACGCACCGATGCGCGACGGTCCGGCAGGCCGCACTCAGATGCGCCATACCGTCGGACAGGGATTTGACGATGATCGGCTCGAAAGCGTTGAGCTGCAACTGCCCTGCCTCGGCGGCCATCGTGATGGTGACGTCGTGGCCGATCACCTCGTAGGCAACCTGATTGAGGACCTCGGGAATGACGGGGTTGACCTTGCCGGGCATGATCGACGAACCCGCCTGCATCGGAGGCAGATTGATCTCGTTGAAGCCCGCGCGCGGCCCGGAGGACAGCAGCCGGAGATCGTTGCAGATCTTCGACAGTTTCACTGCAACGCGCTTGAGCACACCGGACAGGTGCACGAACTGACCGACGTCCTGCGTTGCCTCGATCAGGTCCGTTGCGGTGACCAACGGCAGGCCGGTGATGGTGCGCAGGTGCGCGACGGCCGATTCGGTGTATCCGGCAGGAGCATTGAGCCCGGTGCCGATGGCCGTGGCCCCGAGGTTGATCTCGTGCACCAGCAGCGCGGCTTCCTCGAGCCGTGAGCAGTCCTCGTCGATCATGATCGCGTAGGTGCCGAACTCCTGACCGAGTGTCATCGGCACCGCGTCCTGCAGCTGGGTGCGGCCCATCTTGACGACGGTGGCGAACTCGCTTGCTTTGCGGGAGAACGAATCTCGCAGGACCTTCATCGATGCGATCAGCTCGTGCACCGCGAAGATGGTCGCGATGTTCACCGACGTCGGATACACGTCGTTGGTGGACTGCGAGGCGTTCACATGCTCGTTGGGGTGCAGCATCGAGTAGTCACCGTGCGCGTGGCCGAGGATTTCCAGGGCACGATTGGCGATGACCTCGTTGGCGTTCATGTTGGTCGACGTACCCGCGCCGCCCTGAATGACGTCGACGACGAACTGCTCGTGCCACTGGCCGTCGAGAATTTCCTGGCACGCGGCCCGGATCGCTTCCCCGCGGGTGGCGTCGAGTATTCCGAGGTCCTGATTGGCCGCCGCGGCCGCCCACTTCACGGCTGCGAGGCCGCGGACGAGGTGGGCGTTGGTGGAGATCGGCCGCCCCGTGATGGGAAAGTTCTCCAGCGCGCGCAGGGTATGGATTCCCCAGTAGACGGTCATCGGAATCTCGCGTTCGCCGAGAAGGTCTTTCTCGATGCGGGTATCGGCCACGGTGGGTGCGCTCCTTCAGGGGGGTGTCCAGCTGTCCGGCTGTCTGACAGGTAGAGTGTGGCGTAGAACACCTCGTCGGTCAACCCCGGGATAGGATCACTGCATGAACCTGTCGGACAGCTGGGCAGTCAGTGCGCCCACCAATGCCCGCATGAGCGCCGCCGAGGCGGTCTTCGCCGACCTGCGTGCCGCGATCTCGTCGGGAAAGCTCCCCGTCGGGCAGAAGCTCCCGTCCGAGGCGGCGCTGGCCGCGAGGCACAGCGTCAGTCGTTCCGTCATCCGCGAGGCGCTGCGCTCGTGCCACGCGCTCGGTCTGACCGAGACCAAGACGGGCCTCGGCACCTTCGTCGTCCGTGATCGAGTGGGTAGCGACCTCGACATCGGCAATTACGAGGCCCGCGAACTCATGGAGGCCCGCCCCCACGTCGAGGTACCCGCAGCCGGGTGGGCGGCCGAACGACGTACCGACGACGAGTTGGCGGTGCTCTCCGGCCTCGCCGACGAGATGCGTTCCGAGGACGACCACGAGGCCTGGGTCCTGTTGGACGCGCAGTTCCACACCGCCATCGCGCGGGCCAGCAGAAACCGCGTGTTCGAGTCGATCGTCGTCGACATCCGGGACGCCTTGACGCGGCAGTCCGAAACGTTGAACCTCGTCGCGCACCGGCAGCAGCAGTCCAACGTCGAGCACGACGCCATCGTCGCCGGTATACGATCCGGCGATTACGACGCAGCAGCCCGCGCCATGACCGCGCACCTCGACGCCGTCCGTGGTGCAGTGGAGTCGCTCGCCGATCGGCCCAGCTGACCGTACGACTAAGCTGCGGGCCGTGACGAAGGTATTGAACTCCCTCCCGGTCGGTGAACGAATCGGCATTGCATTCTCCGGTGGTCTCGACACCTCGGTGGCGGTGGCGTGGATGCGCGAGCACGGCGCGATCCCGTTTGCCTACACCGCCGACATCGGCCAGTACGACGAGCCGGATCTGTCCGACGTGCCCGCCCGCGGCCTTGCGTACGGCGCCGAGCAGGCCCGGCTGATCGACTGCCGCGAACCGCTGGTCGAGGAAGGCCTCGCGGCACTGACCTGCGGCGCGTTCCACATCCGATCGTCACTGCAGACGTACTTCAACACCACTCCTCTCGGCCGCGCGGTGACCGGCACGCTGCTCGTGCGCGCGATGCAGGAGGACGGCGTCTCCATCTGGGGCGACGGCTCGACGTACAAGGGCAACGACATCGAGCGGTTCTACCGCTACGGCCTGCTCGCCAACCCCGAGTTGCGCATCTACAAGCCGTGGCTCGACGAGGCATTCGTCGCCGAGCTCGGCGGCAGGCACGAGATGTCGCAGTGGCTCACCCAGCGCACCCTCCCCTACCGTGACTCGGCCGAGAAGGCGTACTCCACCGACGCCAACATCTGGGGTGCCACCCACGAGGCGAAGCGTCTCGAATACCTCGACACGTCCCTCGAGATCGTCTCGCCCATCATGGGTGTCCGCTTCTGGGACCCCGAGGTCGAGATCGCAGCCGAGGACGTCACCGTCGACTTCGAGCGAGGCCGTCCCGTTCGGATCAACGGCAAGTCCTTCGACAGTGCCGTCGACCTGGTGATGGAAGCCAACGCCATCGGCGGACGCCACGGACTCGGCATGTCCGACCAGATCGAGAACCGGATCATCGAGGCCAAGAGTCGCGGCATCTACGAGGCCCCGGGCATGGCACTGCTGCACATCACGTACGAGCGGCTCGTCAACGCCGTCCACAACGAGGACACCATCGCCTCGTACCACAACGAGGGCCGCCGCCTCGGACGCCTGCTCTACGAGGGCCGCTGGTTCGATCCGCAGGCGCTCATGCTGCGCGAGGGCCTGCAGCGCTGGGTCGGCAACGTCGTCACCGGCAGCGTGACGGTTCGCCTGCGCCGCGGTCAGGACTTCACCATCGTCGACACCCAGGGCAGCAACTTCAGCTACCACCCCGAAAAACTGTCGATGGAACGCAGCCAGGGCCAGGCCTTCTTCCCCGGCGACCGCATCGGCCAGTTGACCATGCGCAACCTCGACATCGCGGACTCGCGCAGCAAACTCGAGCAGTACGCCGCCCAGGATCAGCTGACCGCCTGGGGCGACCTGATCGGCGAACTCGCCCCCGGTGGAGCCGACGCCATCGCCGCCAGCAGCGCCGAGAACTCGGTGGACTCCGCAGCCCTCGACCACGCCGCAATCGAGTCCGGCACCGACTGACTTCTGGCTGCCGAACTCGAAGTTATGGACGAATTTCTGCCGATTTCCGTCCATAACTTCGAGTTCGGCTACTCCTCGGGCTCCGTCAGGCCCTGATGCTCGTCGCGTTCCGCCCATTCGAGTAGCTCGTCGATTGCGTACACCGCGTCGTCGATACCCGCATGCAGGTCGCCCAGTTCGGCGAATCTGACCGGCACGGTGAAGATCGTGAACTCGCGTGGATCGACGTCGGGTACCTCGGCCCACGAAATGGGCGTCGACACAGTCGCTTTCGGGTTTCCCCGCACCGAATACGCGCTGGCGATCGTGTGGTCGCGCGCATTCTGGTTGTAATCGACGAACAACTTCGACGGGTCGCGATCCTTGCGCCACCACGTCGTCGTCACGTCCTCGGGTGCGCGGCGCTCCACCTCCCGCGCGAATGCCAGTGCAGCCCTTCGTAAGTCCTTGAAGCCGTGCGCGGGGTCGATGCGAACGTAGATGTGCAGGCCGTGACCGCCCGAGGTCTTGGGCCAGCCGACTGCGCCGAGGTCACCGAGCACGTCCTGCACGACACCGGCGACGCGTTGCACCCGATCGAAGGGGCAGTCGGGCATCGGATCGAGGTCGATGCGCCATTCGTCGGGCATCTCGACGTCGGCGCGGCGCGAGTTCCACGGATGGAACTCCACCGTGGACATCTGCACCGCCCACGCGACGTGCGCCAATTCGGTCACGCACAGCTCGTCCGCGGTGCGGTTGTAGCGGGGGAACGTCACCTCGACGGTCTCCAACCACGGCGGGGCTCCGTGCGGCACCCGCTTCTGGTGCACTTTTTCACCGGCGAGGCCCTTGGGGAAGCGATGCATCATGCACGGCCGCTCCCGCAACGCGCGGACGATGCCGTCGCCGACGCTCAGGTAGTAGTTCACCAGGTCCAGCTTCGTGGCACCGCTCTCGGGGAAATACACCCGATCGGGGTTGGAAATGCGCACCGTGCGCGTGCCCACCTCGAGTTCTATTGCCGGAGATGCCATACCAGCGACACTAGATGTACCCGCGGCCGCGCGCGCTCGGAAGTCGAAGATTTTCTCGCAGGTCCACCGGAGCTACGTGTGGGAACGCAGCGTGATGCCGTAGCGGTCTCGCTTGCGGTAGATCGTGGCCCGACTCATTCCCAGTTCCTCGCCCGCCTGATTCATCGTGATGCCGGGCCGGCTGAGTACTCGAATCATCTCGTCGCGCTCGAACGTCTCGATTCGTGTCAGACGTTGGGTGGTCCGCGAAAGCACCTCGGGCGGCAGGTGATTGACGCCGACGACGTCGGCGCGGACCGCCGCCTCGTGCATCACCGTCGCCAACTCGGTGACGTTCCCCGGCCACGAATATCCGACGAGGGCTCGTTCGGCGTCGCCGGTCAGGCTGACCTCGCGTCCACGTGCCCGCAATGCCAGATGCCGAGCGAGCGGAGCGATGTCCTCGGGCCGATCGCGCAGCGGCGGGACCTCGACGACCGAACGCACCAACTGCGCCAGGGCAGCGGGAACAGCGTCGTAATCGGAGGCCGTCAGGGTGACGGGCACGCCGTCACCGACACGAGAGATCAGTTCCGCCAACGCGTCTGCCCCTCGCGCCGGAAGACGGTCCACGTCGCGGACGATAACGGCGGTGTCCGGCTTGGGTAGCTCGGGCGT
This sequence comes from Rhodococcus sp. 06-1474-1B, assembly GCF_002258885.1. Lineage (NCBI taxonomy): Bacteria > Bacillati > Actinomycetota > Actinomycetes > Mycobacteriales > Nocardiaceae > Rhodococcus > Rhodococcus sp. 06-1474-1B. The sequence goes on from NZ_NOYR01000021.1 coordinate 380,215, forward strand.
CCACAGGTCCAGCCAGGCATCGACGTCTCGTGCCGCCGGAACTCCGGCACTCAGAATTCGACCCCGTGGGCGGATGGTACGCAGCGCTCGGGCCAGAATCGTGGCACGTCCGGTTCCCGGTTCTCCCACCAGCAGGACCGAATCATGTTGGCTCAGAGCTGTTTCGGAGGACGCGAGAGCCTGATTCCACCGCGTCGACAGCGTCGGGACGCTGCCCGCACCCGGCCGACCCGACGACGCTTCGACGCGGAAGACCGTCCCACGTGGAGCCGGACGCGCGTGCTGTCCCTGCGCTCGCGCGAGCATCATCGCCGCGGTGTTCCCTGCCGCCGACTGAGCAAGGGCCAGCAGCAGATCCGTCGACGACTCCGACCACGTCGTGAGGTTGACGCAGCCCTCCACGGTGCCCGTCATCGGGTTCAGCACCGGTGCCGCGGCGCAGGTGTATCCGGTGAGCGAGAGCGAGTAATGCTCCGAGGCGCGCACCACTGCCGGAATTCGATCGGCGAGCGCGAGGGCGAGACCGTTGGTGCCCGCCTGGTTCTCGCCGTACGAGAAGCCGGGGGCCAGATGCACACGGTCGAGCGCGGCCAACAGCTCGCGGTCCGCGCTCACTCGATCTAGCACCAGACCGTCGGCGTCGGTCAGCATCATCGACACCGGCTCGTTCGCCAACGTGTCGCGCAGTCCGTCGAGCACCTCGCGCCCACATCGGTAGAACAGCGATTCGCCGTCGTAGGTGCCCGAAAATGCGGGTACGACGTCTTCGAGTGGCACTCCGAATTCCTGGCTTCGGTGCCACGATGCGAGCAACCGATGCGACACGGCAGCGAGGGGCTCCGAGTGCAAGCGGGCCCGTACGAGACCCTCGGGATCTGCCATGTGATTCAGGTTACATTCGCTGGTCGCCATGGATCCGAAACCAGCGTCTCGAATTGAGACATCACGCCACTTCGTCGAGCCTCCGCCGCGCCTACCGTCATCCACAGATCGCTTGTGACAGACGTCACGCACAGTCTCTGGAGGTCAGCCATGTACAGCAAGAACGGCGAGAACTACTTCATCGTGGACGCCCACGTCGCGCTCTGGGATGCGCGGCAGGAAAACCAGCGCAACATCCACGGCAAGCAGTTCATCGACTGCTTCTACGACTACCACCGCAACCTCTCCCCCGAGAGCGAGCTGTGGACCTACGACGAGTACCTCTACCAGGGCGGCGATCGGTTGATGCGCGACCTGTTCGAGATCGGATACGTCGACCACGCCATCTTCCAGCCCGCTCACCTGGGCGAGTTCTATCACCGCGGGTTCGGCCAGACCGACGAGGCATCGGCGCTCGCTGCGGCTCACCCGGACAAGCTGACCTACAACCATCACTTCGACCCACGCAACGGCGAACGTGGCCTGGACCAGCTACGTGCCGACGCAGAACGCTTCGGACTCAAGGGCGTCAAGCTCTACACCGCCGAGTGGCACGGTGACTCCCGCGGCTACAAGCTCGACGACGACTGGACGCGGCGCTACCTCGAGGTGTGCCGCGAAGTCGGCATCAAGAACATCCACGTGCACAAGGGACCCACCATCCGCCCGCTCGATCGCGATGCGTTCGACGTGGCGGACGTCGACCACGTGGCCACCGACTTCACCGATCTGAACTTCGTCGTCGAACACTGCGGACTGCCGCGACTCGAGGACTTCTGCTGGATTGCCACCCAGGAGCCCAACGTGTATGCCGGCCTCGCGGTCGCCATCCCGTTCATGCACACGCGCCCGAAGTACTTCGGTCAGATCATGGGCGAGCTGCTCTACTGGCTCGGCGAGGACCGCATCTTCTTCTCCTCGGACTACGCGCTGTGGACGCCCAAGTGGCTGGTCGAAGGATTCGTCGACTTCCAGATCCACGAGTCCCTGGACGAGTACGCGCCGATCACGCTCGAACAGAAGAAGAAGGTGCTCGGACTGAACGCCGCCAAGCTGTACGACATCCCGGTGCCCGCCGAGCTGCAGCTGCCCGACGCGAACGAAACCGAGACCGGACCGCGTCAGCCCGAACGCGCCGACCTTGCGGCGGTGTGAGATGACGGTCGTTGCAACCCTGTCGAGGCACGACGAGGCCTACGCCGCGCTCGGCGTCGTCCTGGATCCCGAATTGGACGAGCCCATCACCGATCTCGGGTTCGTGCGATCCCTCGACGTCGACGACGGCGCAGTGCACGTTCATCTTCGACTGCCGACGTCGTTCTGCTCACCGAACTTCGCGTATCTGATGGCGGGAGACTCCAAGGACGTGCTGACGGCGTTGCCGTGGACCGAGCACGTTCTCGTCGAACTCGACGATCACCACGACTCGGACAAGATCAATGCCGGCCTCGCCGCCGACGCCGGCTACCGCGGCACCTTCGGACACGAGGCCGAGGAGGATCTCGAGGAACTACGCGCGACGTTTCGCCGCAAGGCCTATGTGGCGGCGATGGAACGGTCGCTCATGGCGTGGTTGCGCGCCAATCCCGACTCGACCGAGAACGACTTGGCCGCAGTGGTTCTCGGAGATCTACCGGACGATCGCACCTCGACCGCGCTGCTTCGCCGCCGCGAGGCTCTCGGCCTGCGGACCGATCCGGCCGCACCGGCACTGGTCGATCATGCGGGTCGTCCCCACACCGGCGACCTGACGATGGTGATGCGACGCGCCCGCGCCACCCGCGTTTCGATCGACGGTAATGCGCACTTCTGCCGCGGATTGCTGCAGACCCGCTACCCCGGCGCAGAGGAACAGCAAGTCCCTCGTGAAGAGGGCGCGTTCGTTCCTCTCACCACTCTCACTGTCCCCCTCCGCACTACACAGGAGCATGTTTCATGAGTTCGATGCGCGCCGTCCAGGTCGTCGGATATCACAAGAATCTGGAGATGACCGAGGTTCCGATTCCAGAAGTACAGGGCCCACTCGACGTCATCGTCAGGATCGGTGGCGCAGGCGTCTGCCGTACCGATCTGCACATCCTCGAAGGCCAGTGGGCCGAGAAGTCCGGCGTCACACTGCCTTACACGATCGGCCACGAGAACGCCGGGTGGGTCCACGCCGTCGGATCGGCCGTCACCAATGTCCGCGAGGGCGACAAGGTGATTCTGCATCCACTCGTCACGTGCGGGTTGTGTCGGGCGTGCCGCTCTGGCGATGACGTCCACTGCGAGACGAGCGATTTCCCGGGTATCGACACCAACGGCGGATACGCCGACTATCTGCGGACCAATGCTCGAACCGTTGTCAAGATCGACGATTCACTCGAACCGTCCGCAGTCGCTGCGCTTGCCGATGCCGGCCTGACGGCATATCACGCGGCCGCGAAGGCGGCCCGGCGTCTGACTCCACGCGACAAGTGCGTCGTCATCGGAGCAGGCGGCCTCGGCCACATCGGTATTCAGGTACTCGAGGCACTGTCGCCCGCCGAGCTGATCGTCATCGACCGCAATGCCGACGCCGTGAAACTGGCGCTCACCTTGGGGGCCGATCATGCGGTGGTCGCCGACGGCAGTCAGGTCGATCAGGTCATGGAACTCACCGGCGGCTTCGGAGCCGAGGTGGTACTCGACTTCGTCGGCGAGAACGGTTCCACCGCAGAGGGATTGGCCATGACGAGGCGGGCCGGCGACTATCACGTCATCGGGTACGGAGAGAACGTCGACGTGCCGACCATAGACCTGGTGTCGGCGGAGAAGAACATCGTCGGCAATCTCGTCGGGTCCTACAACGACCTGTGCGATCTGATGTCACTCGCCGCCCGTGGTGCCGTCAACCTGCACACGCAGACGTACGCCTTGGACGACTTCCAGAGCGCCATCGACGACCTCGACAACGGACGAGTTCGCGGCCGCGCGATTCTCGTACCGTGAAATCGGGTAGTACCCCCCAGCACCACACCGACTACGGTCACATCGAACACAGGGAGCAACGTTGATCTTCATCACCGCCAAGTTCAAGGTGAAGCCCGAGCACGCCGACAACTGGCCCGAGATCTCGCGCGATTTCACCGAAGCCTGCCAGGCCGAGGAAGGGTGCCTCTGGTACTTCTGGTCCCGCACCCTCGACGACCCCACCGAGTACGTCCTCGTGGAGGCGTTCAAGGACCCGGATGCCGGTGCCGCCCATGTGAATTCGGATCACTTCAAGCAGGCCCAGAAGGATCTTCCGCCGTACCTGCAGGAGACGCCGAAGATCATCAGCCAGGAAGTAGACGGCACCGACTGGAACGAACTGGGCGAACTCGCGGTCGACTAGTTCGTTCGTCTAATCCCTTTCGCGATCCCGGATCACCTGGCCGAGCGTCATGACGGCGTCGGCGAACTGCCCCGGCAACTCCTGGGGCGGGTTGTGGCCGCACTCGACCTGACGAACATCGATCAGGTCGGTGAAGTGCGCCGCGTGGTCCGGGCGGCCGTACAGCGAGGCGACGGTGTCCTCGGTCGGATCGATCACGACCGTGGGCACCGTGATCGCCGGTTGCCGTGTCAGCAAGTCCTGCGTCGCGGCGTAAGCGATGTCCCCCGCCTCGATGCCGTATCGGTGCCGATAGGAATGCACGGACACATCCACGAAATCGGGGTTGTCGAACGAGGGCGCGGTGGCCGCGAATTCGGAGTCCCCGAACCTCCATGTCGGCGACCAATCCGTCCACAGAGTCTGGGCGATTTCGGCGCGGTAGGCCGCGAGCCCGGCCCGGCCGCGCTCGGAGTGCAGGTAGTACTGATACCAGTACCGCTTCTCGAGGTGCGGCAGCACGGGCGTGGATACTGCCGCCTTGATGTCCTGCACGAGGTACCCGGACACGCTCACCAGACCGGACACCAATTCCGGCCACAGCGCGGCGACGACGCACGCCGCTCGGCCACCCCAGTCGTAGCCCGCGACGATGGGCTCGTTCAGCTCCAGGGCGATAATCAGCCCGCGAAGGTCGTGGCCGATCGCAGCCTGTTCACCCGAGCGCATCGTGCCCGCGTCGACGAAGCGAGTCGGTCCGAAGCCGCGCAGGTACGGCACCACCACGTCGTAACCGGACTGGGCGAGCAACCGGGCGACATCGTCGTACCCGCGCGGGTCGTAGGGAAACCCGTGCATCAGCACCACCGATCGACCCGACGGATCACCGACGCGGTCGTACGCAACCTCCAGCACCCCTGCGCGAATCATCATGGGTCCATGCTCGCATTGCCGGGCTGAGGGTCAGCTGCCCAGCACGTCTTGCATGCCGGGAGCGAGGACGTCCGAGAGGTCGGACCACGGGACGGTGATCGTGATGAGGCCGATGCCATAGGCCCCCACCTGGTAGTCCCCGAAGTGAATGTTCATACCTTCCGGCGATGCCGTCCAGTTCCCGAAGTTGGCCACCGTCGGTTCGATGCCCGAGCGCTCGAAGCTGCCGCCCGCGCGGGTGGACGGGAGAATTGCCGCTGCTCGATCGGACAGTCGAGACAGGCCCACATCGAGGTCGGTGAAGGCATCACCGAGAGTGATCGGCTGTGCGGTATCGGCGTCGATCGTCACGGTCGCAAGCAGTGAGTTACCGTGCGCTCCGGGCGGTACGGCGATCCAACTCGTGATCTGTTCGGCACTGATCACGCGCCGCCCGACGTAGGTCGTACCCGTCGAGTAGCCGTCGCTGAGAGCGAAGTCGTTCCCGTAATCGCGGTCGATCTGGTCCTGCAACGCCGCGCGCATCGACTCGTTGAATTCGGCTGTCACGGCCGGATTGCCGCCGCTCAGCTGTGGAATCGCGACGTCGTAGGTCGCACGCGCTGTCGATCCGGTGATGCGCGTACTGCCGACGACGTACGGCTCGGCGGCACTCGAGGTAGTGGTTGGCGTTGTAGACGTCGGCTCGGCGCGCTCGGTGGTGGCGGTGACATCGGTTGTGGTCGGTGCCGATACGGGCGTGGCAGTTCCGGAGGTGGAGCAGCCCGCGAGGGCCGCTGCCAGAGCGAGTGCGACCGTCATCGAGCGGATTCGCGTCATGCCCCACACTAACCACCGAACAGCCGACAACTCCGCTGCTAGCGTCGAACCTCCCGGGTCTCCGACCGGCCCACGTCCGGAAAGGGAGTTCGATGAAAACAATGAGCATCATCACCAACCTGCGGGTTCCGGACGTCGACGAGGCCAAATCGTTCTACACCGAGTTCCTCGGTCTGAAATCCGAGGAGTTCGATATGGGGTGGGTCGCGCGGCTGTCGTCACCCGACCGCCCGGTCAGCGTTCAGCTGGTGACGAGCGATCGGAGCGCACCCGAGGATTCGGTGATGTCGGTGCACACCGACGATGTCGATGGCGCGTACGCCGAAGCGCAGAAACTGGGCTACGAGATCGTGCACCCATTGACGACCGAGCCGTGGGGTGTGCGCCGCTTCTTCGTTCGCGCTCCCGACGGCAACGTCGTCAACATCGCGTATCACCAGGACTGACTACCGCACACGAAAAAGCCCGACCCCCTCGAAAGGGAGTCGGGCTTTTTCAGCGAGGGGCTGGACTCAGAAGTCCATGCCGCCCATGCCACCGGTCGGATCGCCAGCGGGCGCTCCGGCCTTCTCGGGCTTGTCGGCGACGACGGCCTCGGTGGTGAGGAACAGAGCCGCGATGGACGCTGCGTTCTGCAGTGCCGAGCGGGTGACCTTGACCGGGTCGTTGATGCCTGCAGCGAGCAGGTCCTCGTACTCGTTGGTCGCGGCGTTGAGGCCGTGACCTGCTGGCAGGTTGGAGACCTTGTCCGCAACGACGCCGGGCTCGAGGCCTGCGTTGAATGCGATCTGCTTGAGCGGGGCGGACAGTGCGACGCGAACGATGTTCACGCCGGTTGCCTCGTCACCGTCGAGCTTGAGGTTGTCGAGTGCGGGCGCTGCCTGGAGCAGTGCCACGCCGCCACCGGCGACGATGCCTTCTTCGACGGCTGCCTTGGCGTTACGCACGGCATCTTCGATGCGGTGCTTGCGCTCCTTGAGCTCGACCTCGGTTGCCGCTCCGGCCTTGATGACTGCAACGCCACCGGCCAGCTTGGCCAGGCGCTCCTGCAGCTTCTCGCGGTCGTAGTCGGAATCGGAGTTCTCGATCTCGGCGCGGATCTGGTTGACGCGACCGGCGATGGCGTCGGAATCTCCCGAGCCCTCGACGATGGTGGTCTCGTCCTTGGTGATGACGACCTTGCGTGCCTGACCGAGCAGCTCGAGTCCGGCGGTCTCCAGGGAGAGGCCGACCTCTTCGCTGATGACCTCGCCGCCCGTGAGGATGGCGATGTCGGCGAGCTGAGCCTTGCGGCGGTCACCGAATCCGGGAGCCTTGACGGCGACGGACTTGAAGGTGCCACGGATCTTGTTCACCACGAGGGTGGAGAGAGCTTCGCCCTCGACGTCCTCGGCGATGATGACGAGCGGCTTGCCGGACTGGATGACCTTCTCCAGCAGCGGCAGCAGGTCCTTGACGGTGCTGATCTTGGAGCTGACGAGCAGGATGTACGCGTCTTCGAGGACGGCTTCCTGACGCTCTGCATCGGTGGCGAAGTACGCCGAGATGTAGCCCTTGTCGAAGCGCATGCCCTCGGTGAGCTCGAGCTGCAGGCCGAAGGTGTTGGACTCCTCGACCGTGATGACGCCTTCCTTGCCGACCTTGTCCATTGCCTCGGCGATGAGCTCGCCGATGGACGGGTCGCCTGCGGAGATGCCAGCGGTAGCAGCGATCTGCTCCTTGGTGTCGATCTCCTTGGCGGACGCGAGCAGCGACTCGGTGACGGCTGCAACAGCCTTCTCGATGCCGCGCTTGAGGCCGAGCGGGTTCGCGCCGGCTGCGACGTTGCGCAGGCCTTCACGGACGAGTGCCTGAGCGAGAACGGTAGCGGTGGTGGTGCCGTCGCCTGCGACGTCGTCGGTCTTCTTGGCGACCTCCTTGACGAGCTCGGCACCGATCTTCTCGTAGGGATCTTCGAGCTCGATCTCCTTGGCGATGGAAACACCATCGTTGGTGATCGTGGGAGCTCCCCACTTCTTCTCGAGTACGACGTTGCGACCCTTGGGGCCCAACGTCACCTTTACTGCGTCGGCGAGGGCATTGAGGCCTCGCTCGAGGCCACGGCGTGCCTCTTCGTCGAACGCGATGATCTTGGCCATTGCGAAGTGATCCTCCGGATTGGGGGTGACACATTGCTGGCCGAGCTCGGTGCCCGCGACGGACGACCAGGGGTGTCGTTGATTCCCCGGCCTCACCGTGTCCCGACCTGGCACTCACGTGTCGAGAGTGCCAACTGCATTTCTAGCACTCGCCCATGGTGAGTGCAAGGTCGTCCGCCGCCGGCGAACCACCGCACCCCCCATGCTCGACGCCACCGCGGGACGCAGGTCTCGAGCAGATGCTCAGCAGACCCGGCATTCGTCACACACTGTTCACACCTGTACGCATTGTTAACATCCGAATACTGCGCATCGGACCCGCGACGCAAATACCGTTGAGCGACAACGGTTTCGACACCGAAAAATTCGGACAAACCCCCGCAAAAGCGACAGTGAGGATCGAACATGTCCGATACGGTCGACACGTCGTACGACAACTCGGCGATGGACCACGAGGAAGAGGGCTACCACAAGGGCCTCAAACCTCGACAGTTGCAGATGATCGCGATCGGTGGCGCAATCGGCACCGGCCTGTTCCTCGGCGCGGGCGGACGCCTCGCCAGTGCCGGCCCCGGCCTGTTCCTCGCCTACGCCCTCTGTGGAATTTTCGTCTTCTTCATTCTCCGCGCCCTCGGCGAATTGGTGTTGCACCGCCCGTCGTCGGGCAGCTTCGTCTCGTACGCTCGCGAGTTCTTCGGCGAGAAGGCCGCATTCGTCGCCGGGTGGATGTACTTCCTCAACTGGGCGATGACAGCCATCGTCGACGTCACGGCCATCGCGACCTACATGCATTACTGGGGAAGTTTCGAGGTGATTCCGCAGTGGGCCATCGCCTTGGTCGCACTGGTTCTGGTGATGAGCCTGAACCTGGTGTCGGTCAAGTGGTTCGGTGAAATGGAGTTCTGGGCGGCCATGATCAAGGTCATCGCGCTGGTGACCTTCTTGATCGTCGGCATCGTCTTCCTGGCCGGCCGCATCCCCGTCGGCTCCGAGATGCCCGGAATCAGCTTGATCACCGACAACGGCGGTCTGTTCCCGTCCGGCGCGTGGCCCCTGGTCATCGTCATCTCGGGCGTCGTGTTCGCCTATGCTGCAGTGGAACTGGTGGGTACCGCCGCCGGTGAGACCGAGAACCCGGAGAAGATCATGCCGCGGGCGATCAACTCGGTCATCGCCCGTATCGCACTGTTCTACGTCGGCTCGCTGGTACTGCTCGCACTACTGTTGCCGTACACCGCATATCAGGCCGGTACCTCGCCGTTCGTGACGTTCTTCTCGAGCATCGGCCTCGGCGGCGCGGGCACCATCATGAACATCGTGGTGCTCACCGCGGCGCTGTCCAGCCTCAATGCCGGTCTCTATTCGACCGGCCGAATCCTGCGGTCGATGGCGATGAACGGCAGCGCACCGGAGTTCACCAAGAAGATGACCAAGGGCGGAGTACCGTTCGGCGGCATTCTGCTGACCTGCTTCATCACGTTGTTCGGTGTCGCCCTCAACGCCATCGCCCCCGGCGAGGCCTTCGAGATCGTGCTGAACATGTCCGCACTGGGCATCATCGCCAGCTGGGCGACCATCGTGCTGTGCCAGATTCAGCTGTACCGCTGGTCCAAGAAGGGCATCCTGAAGCGGCCCAAGTTCCGACTGTTCGGTGCGCCGTACACGAGCTACGCGACGCTGGTGTTCCTGTTCGGCGTGCTGGTCCTGATGGCCTTCGATGCCCCGATCGGCTCGTGGACCATCGCGACCCTCGTCGTCATCATCCCCGCACTGATCGGCGGCTGGTTCCTGGTGCGCACCAAGGTGCTCTCGGTGGCCGAGGAACGAATGGGCTACACCGGCCAGTACCCGGTGGTGGCCAACCGTCCGACCGAACCGGAGGAGTGACCCTTCCCAACCCCCTCTCGAGCCAGGGCCCCGCATCGACCCGATGCGGGGCCCTGCTCATGGAGTCAAGAAAACCTGAGCCATCGCGAGCGGGTGAACGGTGAGCGTCGCGCCGGCGGCTCCGGCACTCCGGCAGAAATAGCAGCAGCCACGGCATCGGCAAGCTCCACACAGGTCTGGAATCGATCCGCCGGGTCCTTGGCCAACGCGCGTGCGACCACCGCGTCGAGACCCCGCGGCAGTGATCGCCGACGCCTCGTCACCGCAGGCGGTTCGGCCGACAGATGTGCGGCGGTGATCGCGAGCGGCGTGGCCAACGGGTACGGCGTTCGCCCGGTCAGCAATTCGACCAGCGTCGCCCCCAATGCGTAGACGTCGGTCTGCGCGCTCAGCACTCCCCCGCGAAGCAGTTCCGGTGCCGCGTAGTGGATGGACGCCAGTACAGTTCCGCCGACGACCAGCGGCGTCGAGTCGTCGACCAGACGCGCAATTCCCCAGTCGGACAACAACACCTGCTCGTACCCGTCCACTCGCTCGGTGGAGATGAGGATGTTCGACGGCTTGACGTCGCGGTGCAGGACGCCGTTCGAGTGGGCGTAGTCGAGCCCCTTGGCCACCTCGGCGACGATGCGCGCCACACGGGAGACGTCGAGAGCGATCTGACCGCGAGCGACCAACCGTGCCGCGCTGTACCCGTCGACGTAGTGCATCGACATCCACAACTGGCCCTCGAATTCACCGTGTTCGTGCACCGACACGATGTTCGGATGCACCAGCAGCTCGGCCACCGTGGCCTCGGTCCGAAATTTGGTGCGCAGTCGCGGCGAGCGCGAGGCGTCGTGGTCGAGGATCTTCAGAGCTTCGAGCCGATCGTGTCCCCGGCCGAGTACGAGGTACACCTCACTCATGCCGCCGACCCCGAGGCGACGCTGCACCCGGAAGCCGGCGAACTCCGCACCCGGCTGCAGCTGGCCGGGCGTCATGGAATCACCTGCTGCGCAGCCTCACTCACAGCCCACAGGCTCACGAGAGGGACGATCGGACGAGGCCGCAGCATCGACAGAACTGTAGTCCGAGGAGCGCATTCGAGCGACTCGGTGTTGCCGCCGGGGCGTGCGGCAGTTTCGCCACCAGCGCCGATGTCGCTTATGGTGTTTACCGGTACTTGACCGAAACAAGAGAAATATAGCGGCATACCGATAGTGGTCAGCCGATCACCGTGACTCGAGTTCAAAGGAAGTCAAGTAAATGAAAGCTGTGAAGGAAGCGTGGGGAGGACTGCTCAAACCGGTCTTCGTGCCCGCGTCCATCATCATCTTCGTCATGATCGCCTTCTCCGTGGTCTATTCGAGCACCGCGGCGGATTCGTTCGACACACTCAACAAGGCGATCACGTCCGGCGTCGGCTGGTGGTACATCCTCGCCGCGACCGGCTTCGTACTGTTCGCGCTGTACTGCGGCCTCAGTAGGGTCGGCAACATTCGCCTGGGCCGAGACGACGAGAAGCCGGAGTTCGGCGTCCTGTCCTGGTTCGCGATGCTCTTCAGCGCCGGCATGGGAATCGGCCTGGTGTTCTACGGCGTCGCCGAGCCCCTTTCGCACTACGTGACACCACCCGAGGCCGGAGGCATCCCCGGCAGCACCGACGCGTCCGCACGCCAGGCGATGGAGCTGACGCTCTTCCACTGGGGTCTGCACGCATGGGCCATCTACGTGGTCGTCGGCCTCGGTATGGCGTACATGACCTACCGCAAGGGTCGCCCGCTGACCGTGCGTTGGCTGCTCGAGCCACTGCTGGGCCGCAAGCGCATCGAGGGTGCAATCGGGCACACCATCGATACGGTCGCCATCGTCGGCACCCTGTTCGGTGTGGCGACCTCGCTCGGATTCGGTGTGCAGCAGATCTCCGCGGGGCTGGAGTACCTCGGCTGGGTGGAGACCACCAACTGGTTCGTCATCCTGCTCATCGCCGCCATCACCGGCATCGCCACCTTCTCGGTGGTCAGTGGAGTGTCCAAGGGCCTCAAGTGGCTGTCCAACATCAACATGGGTCTGGCAGCTGCGCTCGCCCTGTTCGTGCTGCTCCTCGGCCCGACGCTGTTCCTGATGCAGTCCTGGGTGCAGAATCTCGGCGGTTACGTCCAGGCCCTGCCCGAGTTGGCGCTGCGCACCTCTCCGTTCTCCGACGACGGTTGGGCCGGCGGCTGGACCATCTTCTACTGGGGCTGGTGGATGAGCTGGGCACCCTTCGTCGGCATGTTCATCGCCCGCATCTCGCGCGGTCGCACCATCCGTGAATTCGTCTTCGGCGTACTCCTGGCACCGACCATCGTCGGTTCGCTGTGGTTCACGATCTTCGGTGACACGGGCATTCTGCGGCAACGAAACGACGGCGATCTGCTCGACGCCGAAGGGGCCGTGAACACCAACACCAGCCTGTTCCAGGTGCTCGACGGTCTGCCGATTGCGGCGTTGACCAGCGTCATCGCCATTGCTGTGATCGTGTTCTTCTTCGTGACGTCCTCGGACTCCGGTTCGCTGGTGATCGACATCCTCGCGACCGGCGGCGAGCTGGAAACCCCGAAGATCACGCGGGTGTACTGGGCCGTCCTGCAGGGCGTGGCTGCGGCCGTGCTGCTGCTGATCGGAGGAACCAGTTCTCTGACTGCCCTGCAGACGATGTCGATAGCCACGGCAGTACCGTTCTCGATCGTGTTGGTGCTGGCATGCGTGTCGATGCTCAAGGCCTTCCGCTACGACGTCGCCACCACCCCGCGGTACTTGCGCGTCACCGCGACACCCGATGTCGGGGAGGACGAGCCCGAGGCGGCACCGGTGTCACCGGCGGCACGCAAGCGAGTGAGTGCCGGAATTTCGTCGACATTCTCCGGCCTGGCACCGTCTCGGGAAGGGGTGACGCCGCCGCGCACGGACGGCAGCGTCGTACTGGCGGTGCACGAGGTGCCCACCGAACAACTCGAGATTCACCCCGAGACGGGTGCGGTCGAGTACTCCGGTGACAACGCACCGGTCGATCCCCTGGGCGGCGAAGTGTTCGACACCCAGGAGTTCGCAGATTCGGCCGAAGGCCAGAACGTCAGCAAGAACGCGGACTGAGCACCTTCTCACCCACCGATCTCTGACCCTCGCGACATGTTCGCGGGGGTCAGAGGTTTTTCGAAGCCCAGTCGGTCAGTGCTTGCAGGGACGGCAGCAGCGCCGCACCGGACGGCGTCAGGCTGTACTGCACCGAGAGCGGCGGTCCATTGTCCACTGTTCGCTGGACCAGGCCGGCTTTGCCGAGCTCTCCGAGCCGCTCGGACAGCACCGAATCGCTGATACCACCGACGGCCCGGCGTAGGTCCGCGAATCCCATCGACCCGTTCATCAGGGTGGCCAGCAGAATTCCGTTCCATCGCTTGCCGAGGAAGCCGAACGCTTTGGTCAGGGCTCCGTCGCAGGCACGAGGTTCGTGAGTAGGTTCGTTCGCGGCCATGACCCCACCGTACCGAAGTGCTACTGTCTGCCTTGCCACTTCTGATTCACTAGTGGCCTCAGAAATGAAAGCAGGGCTCATGTTCATCGCAACAGTCGTCGTGTCGGTGCTGCTGGCCGTGGCACTCACGTTCTCCGCGGTCGGAAAGCTGACGCGCAATCCCTCCGTCGTCCCGATGCTCGAGCAGGTGGGCGTGCCCGCCGACAAGATTCCGTGGTTGGCCTACGCGGAGATCCTCGGTGCCGTCGGCCTGCTCGTCGGCCTGTTCGCATGGCCGATCGGAGTCGCGGCAGCCATCGGCGTCATCGCGTACTTCGTCGGAGCAGTCGTCGCGCACCTGCGCATCAAGGACAAGCAATTCGGGCCGGCGGCAGGCCTGGCCGTGTTCGCCGTCGTCGCCCTGGTCCTACGGGTGCTCAGCGCCTGACCAGTCGTAGTCCATCTGGCCCGCGGTGGCGAGAGCCTGATCGGCGCTCGTCCACCGCGCGACCAGATGCAGCGCAAGGTCCAGGCCTGCACTGATACCGGCCGACGTCGCCAGATCACCGTGGTCGATGTATCGAACTCCCTCGTGCACGGCCAGCGCGGGCCAGCGCGTGCGCAACAGGTCGAGGTCCTCCCAGTGCGTGGTGACCGGACGCGAATCGAGCAGGCCCGCCGCGGCGAGAACGAAGGCACCGGTGCACACCGATGCAACAACTTCTGCGGTGGGTCGAAGTCGCTGCAGCCACTGAAGAACTCGGCCGTCCGCTTCCACCGCGTCGACGACACCCCCGGGAACCAGGACGAGGTCGTAGGTCCGTGGATCGTCGATCGTGGTGTCGACGCCGATCCTCATCCCACCTCGCGCGCGTACCGCTGCGTCGTCGAGCCCGACGAGCGTCACGTCGAAAGGCACCGCGCTACCGGCACGTTGGGCCACCCGATTGGCCACCGAGAACACCTCGAACGGCCCGCAGGCATCGAGCACCTCGACGTCGTCGAACAACAGAATCGCAATACTTCTCATTTTCGCCTCAGCTGCTCGTGGTCGAAACGATGACGGGCACCATGATCGCTGCCGTCACCGCGGCATTGACGTCCGAGACCGCTTTGCGGACAGCTGCACCCGCCCACTCACCCTCGGCGATCTGTTTGGCCCTGGTCTTCAGCACCTTCTTGTCGGCATCGACGATGACCTTGTGCGTCAGATCGACTGCCGAGATCAGGGAGATCAGAGCAGCCGAGTGCGGCGTCGGCGTCGTGCCGTCGACGAGGGCGCTGCGCAGTGCATCCCGCAGCACCTTCTCCCGCGAGGTATCGCGAGCCGGCCACGTCGTCGTCGGGAAGAGCCCCCAGACCTTGTCCTGCTTCTCGGTGACGAAGCCCTGCGAGACCAGACGCGCAGCCAGTTCCTTCGCCAGATTCTTCTGCGACTTCTCGATCACCTTCTGCGGCTTCATCGGCCGCGACGCCGTTGCCACCAGATCGAACACCCGGCGCAGCAACGGGTCTGCGGGCGGATCTCCCGCGACGACGACGTGGTCCTTCTTGGTCTGCTCACCGGGACCGGTGATGCGGAGCGACCCGCCCAGGGCGAGCTCGACGACCAGCGCACCCGCGAGAACACGGGGCAACTTGGTGGAATCGGCCGATGGCTTGCCCGATTCGTCGTCGAGCAACAACAGCAGCAGGTCCTCCGCAATCAAGGTCATGCTGCGAGATTACCCACAGTGCGCACTCGATTTGCGGTGTTCATCCGCGCGAAGTCGACTGTTCAGTCGGCCCAGCCCACTCAGTTGATCAGACTCTGCCAATTCGAGGGCACCCGTTCGCGAGGGCCCGGAACCGTCTGGTCGAGCGGATGATGTTGCGGCGGAGCAAGTTCGGGCCCGTCGTACATCTGCTCGTCCTCGTAGTTGTAGAACCAGTTCTCGCCGGGCTCGAAGCTGCGCACGAACTGGTGCCGAGTGGACTCGGCATGCTTGCTGGCGTGCTGCGACGGAGACGAATCACAGCACCCGATGTGCCCGCACTGCGCACACCGTCGCAGATGCACCCACCACCCCTGCGTCTGCCCGCACTCCACGCAGCCCGGGCCGGACGGCGGGACTGTCGGATCGATACCGTCGATTGTCATGATGCCTCCTCGATTGCTGGATGAACGGGCAGCCGCACGATGAATCGGGTGTCCCCTGGCTGGGACACCACTCGCAGATCGCCCTGATGTTTCTTCACCACGATCCGCCACGAGATGTCCAGACCGAGCCCCGTGCCCTCACCGACGGCCTTGGTGGTGAAGAACGGCTCGAATATTCGCGACCGAATGTCTTCCGGCACACCGGGTCCGGTATCGCACACCTCGATCTGCACCTGATCGTCGTCGAGAAGTGTGCGGACGGTGAGCGAGCCGCGGCCCTCCATGGCCTGCACCGCATTGTCGATCAGATTGGTCCACACCTGATTGAGCTCGGCGGCATATGCGGGAATCGGCGGCACCGACGGGTCGTATTCCTTCACCACGCGGATATCGTCACCGATCTTGCGCCCCAACATGATCAGCGTACTGTCGAGCAGTTCCCGAACATCCACCGTCTGGTATGGCGCTCGATCCATCTGCGAATACTGCTTGGCCGCGCCGACCAGAGTGGAGATCCGAGTGGTCGAATCCGAGATCTCGTTCATCAACAACTCGGTTTCCACCGTGTAGTTGAGCCACCTGATCGCCCCTTCGAGCATCGCCGGATCCCCCACCGTCGCCGACACCCGATCCAGCCACGGCACGTCGAGACCCGCCGAGACGAAAGTGGGGGCCAGATCCCATCCCCCGTCGATTCCGTTGTCGTCGAACCACTCTCCGAGCTCGTCCTCCCGGTCCGACGCTTCCATTGCGGTGAGCTTCGGAGCCTTGGCCACCAGTTCCACGGCCTCGTTCTGCAGTCCGACCAGATGCGACAAGCTCGAGCGATCGAGAGTCCCGCCGGCAATCATCGCCAGCTTCTGCCGCATGTGCGCCACCCGATCCCGTAACGCGGATGTTGCGCGCACCGCGGCCGCGGCCGGGTTGTTCAGCTCGTGCGTCAACCCGGCCGACAGAGAACCCAACGCCAACAAGCGTTCTCGCTGCTCGACGACCTGCTTGGCGTTCTGGTTACCGAAGAACAATCCCTCGAGCAGATGGAGGGCCATCGGGAACCACTCGCGCACGATCGAGGCGAAGCAGTCGGCATCGAGGACGAAGAACCGGGACTGCGCGGTCACCCGCATCGAACCCTGGTAGGTCTGCGGTACTCGATCGCCCAGATACGCTTGCCACGCACCGGCATACACCCCGCGCTGCGAGGTGCGATTGACCACCAGGTCTTCCCCGCCCGACAGCTTCGAAAGCACCACCGAACCCTCGATCAACACGTAGAAGCACGTCGCTGGGTCGCCCTCCGCGTACACCGGCCCCGGCTCGATCGTTTCGATACGGCCGTCTCGACACAGCTCGGCGAGCTGTGCGTCGGTGAGCTGCTCGAACAAGAACAGCGTCCGCAACTCCTCCGGATCGCACAGGGGCGCGTTCACGGATTTGCCAGGTATCTGTGCACCAACATCACGGCCATCGCTCCTTCTCCCACTGCCGAGGCAACCCGCTTGGCCGAGTCCGACCGGACGTCACCGGCCGCGAACACTCCCGGCACGCTCGTCTCGAGGTGATGCGGCAACCGCGCGGGTGTCCACCCGGCAGGACCGCGGCCGTCGACCACCAGATCGGGGCCCGTCACCACGAATCCGTGATCGTCACGCACCAGCACGCCGTCGAGCCAATCGGTACGCGGTGCCGCGCCGATGAACAGGAACAGGTACTGCGCGTCCACCGTCGTCGTCTCGTCGGTTGCCCTGTTGTGCAGCACGATCTGCTCCAGGTGCCCGTCACCGGAGACGCCGACGACCTCGGTGCACGGCCGAACGCTGATCTTCGGGTTCTCCTCGATCTGCTTGATGAGGTAGTACGACATCGATGCCTCGAGGGACGCCGCGCGAATAAGGATCGTCACCGACCTCGCGCCCCGCGAGAGATAGACCGCCGCCTGGCCGGCCGAGTTCGCGCCGCCGACGATGAAGACGTCCTGCTCGGCGCAGCGAGCTGCCTCGGTCATCGCCGAGCCGTAGAACACTCCGCGACCGGTGAAGTCGTCGATTCCGGGGGCCTCCAACCGGCGGTAGGCGACGCCGGTGGACAGGATGATCGTCTGGGCACTGATGCTGCGGCCGTCGGCGAATCGCACGGTCCGTGCAGCGCCGTTGGTCTCCAGGGCCACGACGTCCTGCGTGGTGACCACCTCGGCACCGAACTTCAGCGCCTGCCGCCGAGCCCGCTCCGCGAGTTGTGCGCCCGAGACGCCGTCGGGAAAGCCGAGGTAGTTCTCGATGCGTGAACTCTGCCCGGCCTGCCCGCCGGTCGCGGTGCGCTCGATCAACGTGGTGCGCAGGCCCTCGGACGCGCCGTAGAGCGCAGCGCCGAGACCGGCCGGGCCGCCGCCGATGACAACGAGGTCGTAGAACTCTTCCGACGGTGAGACCGTCAGCCCCAGGCGGTTGCCGAGTTCGGCATCGGACGGCTCGATCAGCGCGTCACCTTCGGTGGTGATGACCACCGGCAGCCGGTCGTCGGCCACTCCGGCCGCCGCCAACAGCCGCGCACCCTCCGATTCGTCGGACATGTACCAGCGGTACGGCAGTTGATTGCGGGCGAGGAACTCCCTGATCTCCGAGGACCGCGCAGACCAGCGGTGGCCGACGATCTTGGTGTCCTCCACGGCCCGGTGGTCGTACGCGCACCAGGCTTCGAGCTGAGCGTCGAGGACGGGGTAGAGCTTTTCCTCGGGTGGATCCCACGGCTTGAGCAGGTAGTAATCGAGATCGATGACGTTGATGGCGTCGATCGCAGCGTCGGTGTCGGCATAGGCGGTGAGCAGGATTCGCCGCGCCGTCGGGAACAGATCCATGGCCTGTTCGAGAAATTCCATGCCGCTCATGTTCGGCATGCGGTAGTCGGCCAACAGGATCGCGACCGGAGTGCCGCGCAACGTCAGTTCCTTGAGCGCATCGAGCGCCCCGGCACCGGATTCCGCCCGGACGATGCGGTACTGCTCGCCGTACCGGCGGCGCAGGTCGCGGGCGACCGAACGCGATACTCCGGGATCGTCGTCGACGCTGAGAATGACCGGTTTCATGACCCTCCAGGACTGGTGCTCGTCAACCTCATGAGCATGCCACCACCGGACCCCCTATGGGAGGTGAGTGACGGCGTCGAGCCTGGGAACAGCAGGGTCAGATTCGGCCGCGCCTGATCAGATCGATCTCCTGCGGGGTGAGCAGCCGCTCGAGCTTCTCGGCCGGCCAGGTACGCGGACTGCCGCTCATCCTGGCGGTCTTCAACAGGGGCAGATCACTGCTGGTACGACGCATTATCGACTGTAATTTCACGGTGGATCACTCCGAACAATTTCTTCGTTGGTCCCGACACTCCGCTTGCTACATCGATCAGTGTCCGCCCGGCGTTAACGCCGGGCTGGGATCTCGTACGGCGTTTCGCGCCGAAGGACCGTTTCTCCCCGCACTCCGTGGGGTAAACATCGGCCCACATCAACTGATCGGGGAACGTTCGTGAACACGTCGGGAAAATCCACGTCGGGACATTCGGGAACAGGCAAATCGGCTACAGGAAAATCATTGGCCAATTCGGTTCAGGACAACGGTGCATTCGAGAAGGCGGCCCGGGCCGGACACTTCGTCAGCGGAGTGCTGCACATCCTGATCGGATACATCGCCATCCGATTGGCGTTCGGTCAGGGCGGTAACGCCGACCAGTCCGGAGCACTCGCCGAACTGGCCGAGAAGCCCGGCGGCAAGATCGCGCTCTGGGTTGCCGTCGTCGCGTTCGTGGCACTGGCCCTGTGGCGCATCGTCGAGGCCATCGTCGGCAAGAAGTCCGATTCCGACGAGGGCAGCGCGATGGATCGACTCAAGGCGGCGGCGCTGGCCGTCGTCTACATCGCCTTCGCATTCTCTACCTACGGTTTCGCGACCGGATCCGGTAAGTCCAGCGGACAACAGAACGCCGGCTACTCGGCGCGACTGATGGAATCCGGTGGCGGCAAGCTCGTGCTGATCGTCATCGCCCTGGTCGTCATCGGCGTCGGCGGATACCACGTCTACAAGGGCGTCTCGAAGAATTTCCTCGACGACCTCGAAGGCAGCCAGAGCGGAGCGGTCGTCAAACTCGGTATCGCCGGATACGCGGCCAAGGGCACGGCGCTCGTGGGCGCGGGAATACTCGTCGTCGTCGCGGTACTGCAGTCGGACCCGTCGAAGGCCACCGGAATCGATGGTGCCGTCAAGACCCTGGGAGCCCAGCCGTACGGGCAGGTTCTGTTGATCCTCGCCGGCGTGGGAATCGCGTTGTACGGCCTGTATGCGTTCGTCTTGGCTCGCTTCGCTCGCATGTGAGTGGAAGTTCGTAGTGGGCTACGAGGTTTCACTCACATGGTGGCCGAGTGTGGTCACGGCCACATAGGATGCACACGATTGGTGTGACGATCAGTTGCAGCTATTCCTACAACCCGGAGGCCCACGTTGAGCAAGACCCTCGAAGCCACGATCGACATCGATGCCAGTCCGCAGGCCGTGTGGTCGGTCGTCTCGGACCTACAGCGCATGGGCGAGTGGAGTCCGCAGTGCAAGAAGATGAAGGTCTTCGGCGGACCCGTCGGCAAGGGCACCCGAACGCTCAACATCAACCGCAAGGGCCTGCTCGTGTGGCCGACCAGCGCCAAGGTCGTCACCTTCGAGCCGAACAAGGCACTGGCGTTCCGCATCGTCGAGAACAAGACGATCTGGTCGTACACGCTCACTCCGACCGCAACCGGAACCACCGTCGTCGAGAAGCGGGAAGCCCCCAGCGGCACCTCGGCCGTGTCGTCGTTGCTGGTCAAGCGGATCCTCGGCGGGATCGAGGAGTTCGATGTCGAGTTGGTCGAAGGCATGAACAGCACGCTCCGACGCATCAAGACCGAAAGCGAAAAGTCGAGCCGAGAATAACTTTTCTCAGGAAGGTTTCAGGTTTGTTACCCCTGGGCATCCGTGGTTTCGACAAGCAATCGATACACACGGAAAGTGGGGGCAACACATGTTGGGTCTCGGAATCATCGGCTGGATCATCATCGGCGGTCTCGCCGGCTGGATCGGCAGCAAGATCATGAAGACCGATGCTCAGATGGGCATCATCCTGAACATCGTCGTCGGCATCATCGGCGGCCTCATCGGCGGTTACCTGCTCAAGGTCTTCGGCGTCGACGTCGAAGGTGGCGGCCTGATCTTCAGCTTCATCACCTGCATCCTCGGTGCATGCATCCTGCTGTTCCTGGTCAAGCTCGTGACCGGTCGCAGCCGCGTCTGATTTCACTCGCACTTCCCGACTGCCGGGGCCGCTCACGTACTCTGTGAGGGCCCCGGCAGTCGTTTTGTTCGCCGTCCGATCAGCCCCCGGCGTCCAATCCCTGCCCGCATCCGAGCTCACCCGACAGTAAGAGGAGACCGTGGCACGCCGTCCCGCCCCGATTGATCAACCACCCCGCACGGGAGTGGCTCACATCGTCGACCTGGTTCGCGAAACGGTTCCACCGCTGCACCCCGCCGGACTGCCCTTCGTCGGTGGTCCCCTGGCCGTCGCAGTGCTCGGCCGTCGGTCGAAGTGGGTCCGCAATGCCGGGCTCGTCGCCGCCGGAGCCTGCGCCACCTTCTTTCGCCACCCGTCGCGGGTGCCGCCGAACCGGCCCGGCGTCGTCGTCGCTCCCGCCGATGGCCTGGTCACCCTCGTCGACACCGCGATCCCGCCCGCCGAGCTCGATCTCGGTGCACAGCCCGTGCCGCGAGTGAGCATCTTCCTGTCCGTTCTGGACGTGCACGTGCAGCGTGTCCCCGTCGGCGGACGCGTGGTCGAGGTCGTGCATCGCCGCGGCCAGTTCAAGTCCGCCGACTTGGCCGAGGCCAGTGAGGTCAACGAGCGCAACAGCATGCACATCGAGACCGATTCCGGTCACCACGTCGGCGTGGTGCAGATCGCCGGTCTCATCGCTCGACGCATCGTCAACAACGCGAAGGTCGGAGACGTGCTCTCCATCGGCGACACGTACGGCCTGATCCGATTCGGCTCCCGCGTCGACACCTACTTCCCGGCCGGGACGACGTTGCTCGTCGAACGCGGCCAACGAGCGGTCGGTGCCGAGACGGTACTCGCCGAGCTCCCCCAGTAGAAACGACATGATCACCAGACGCGCCAAGCCGCCTGCTGCTATCCGTCTGCTTCCGTCGGTCGTCACCATTCTCGCGTTGTGCTCCGGGCTGTCGGCAGTCAAGTTCGCTCTCGACGGTCAACTCGGAACCGCGCTCGCGATGATCGGTGCCGCTGCGATCCTCGACGCACTGGACGGCCGCATCGCCCGACTGCTCGACGCCACCAGCAAGATCGGTGCCGAGCTGGATTCGCTGTCCGATGCAATCTCGTTCGGCGTCGCGCCCGCCCTGGTGCTCTACGTGACTCTGCTCGAAGGCAGTAGTGGCGGTTGGATCGTCGCACTGGTGTACGCCGTGAGCATCGTGCTCCGACTCGCCCGGTTCAACACCCTGCTCGACGAGGACGACACCCCGGCGTACGCCCGCGAGTTCTTCACCGGGGTCCCCGCACCCGCAGGTGCACTCATCGCGCTCGCCCCGATCGCTGCGTTCGAGGAATTCGGCGACGGCTGGTGGGCCTCGTTCTACGTCGTCGCCGGCTGGTCGATCCTCACCGCTGGTCTGATCGTGAGCACCATCCCCACTCTCGCGCTCAAGACGGTCTCGGTGCCACCGCGCTTGGCCGCCGGTTTGTTGGTGTTGGTCGCGCTGCTCGCTGCCGCGCTCATCACCTTCCCGCTGGTCCTGCTGATGGGATTGGTGTTCGCCTACCTCGTGCACATTCCGTTCGCGGTGCGCTCGCAGCGCTGGACGGCTGCACGCCCGTACACGTGGGATGCGAAGCCGGCCGAGCGTCGCGCGGAACGCCGCGCCATTCGACGGTCGCCCGGCAACGCGCGCCGGTCGCAGGCGCGTCTGGGACTTCGCCGACCGCGCAGCTGACGACCCCATTAGGTTGGACGTGTGACCGAATCCCGAACCCCCGAGCTCGTTCTCACCACCCGATTGAACACCTCGGCCGCCGACGCCAGGCGAGGCGTCGTC
Organism: Rhodococcus sp. 06-1474-1B; assembly: GCF_002258885.1. Lineage (NCBI taxonomy): Bacteria > Bacillati > Actinomycetota > Actinomycetes > Mycobacteriales > Nocardiaceae > Rhodococcus > Rhodococcus sp. 06-1474-1B. Next base: position 402,989 of record NZ_NOYR01000021.1, read on the forward strand.
CGGCTCCATCCCGAGGTCTTGGCGGCGCTCGGTCTGCGGGAATGGGATGCCGTCTCGCTCATCGGTTCTCGGCGTACGGCTGCGGTGGTTGCCGAGGCTCCCAGCGGAATCCCGCAGGGTACCGCGCTGCTCGACGACGTCACGCTCTCCAATGCCGGACTACGCGAAAATGCTTCTGTGGCAGTCGCTCCCGTGACGGTCTACGGGGCGAGAACCGTCACGGTCACCGGGTCGGCCCTGGCCACCGGATCCATTTCCGACGCCACCCTGCGCCAAGCGCTACTCGGTAAGGTCCTCACCGTGGGCGACACCGTGTCGCTCCTCCCCCGAGATCTGGGGCCCGGCACATCGACGTCGACGGCCACGCAGGCACTGTCGCGAACGTTCGGGGTGGCGTGGACGACCGAACTGTTGACGGTCTCGGCCGTCGAACCCTCCGGCGGTCCCGTGAGCGTGCAACCCAATTCTGCGGTGAGCTGGGGACGCGGCACGGTCGCCTCGGGATCACCCGAATCGGCCTCGGCCGCATCGGTTCCGACGCCCGGAGCTGCGGCCCCGCCACGCGTCAGCGCGGCCGACCTGGTGGGCGTGAGCACTGCACAGGCCAAACTCACCGAGTGGCTACGACTGGCGCTCGACGAGTCGGAACTGCTCGCCACCCTCGGCGCGTCTCCGCATCTGGGTGTGCTGATCACCGGCCCCGGCGGAGTGGGCAAGACGACGTTGGCACGCGCCGTCATCGGCGATCGGCGATGCGTCGTGCTGGACGGGCCGTCGATCGGCGCATTGGAGGCATCGGCTCGCGTCGAACGCGTCACTGCTGCGGTGGACGAACTGACCGGCGCGGGGGTGCTGCTGATCACCGATGTCGACGCGTTGCTGCCGTCCGATCCGGAGCCTGCGTCGACGTTCGTCCTCGATGTGCTGCGCCGTGCCGTGGACACTCCGGGCTTCGCTCTGATCGTCACGACTGCACATCCCGAGGCCACCGACGCCAGAGTGCGTGGGCAGGATCTGTGCGATCGCGAACTGACCCTCACTCTCCCCGATGCCGCCGGTCGCAGAGCGTTACTGGAGCATCTACTGAAGAAGGTCCCTCAGGGTGATGTCGACCTTGTCGAAATAGCCTCACGGACACCAGGTTTCGTTGTCGCCGATCTCGCTGCCCTGGTGCGCGAAGCGGCGCTACGAGCGGCTGCGCGGGCATCGAACGATGCCACGGCCGCCTCACTGATGCACGACGACCTGATCGGCGCGTTGCAGGTGATTCGGCCGTTGTCGCGCTCGGGTGCCGAGGAATTGGCGATCGGCAGCCTCTCCCTCGAGGACGTGGGAGACATGGTCGAGACCAAGCAGGCCCTGACCGAGGCCGTACTGTGGCCGCTGCGTCATCCGGATTCGTTCGCGCGCTTGGGCATCGAGCCGCCGCGCGGAGTTCTGCTGTACGGCCCACCCGGATGCGGCAAGACGTTTCTGGTGCGCGCCCTGGCCAGTTCGGGCCAGCTCAGCGTGCACTCGGTCAAGGGCGCGGAACTCATGGACAAGTGGGTCGGGTCCTCGGAAAAGGCTGTGCGCGAACTGTTTCAGCGCGCCCGAGACTCTGCCCCCTCGCTCATATTTCTCGACGAGGTAGACGCCCTGGTACCGCGTCGCGGGCAGAGTTCGGATTCCGGTGTCGGCGACCGAGTGGTCGCGGCTCTGCTGACCGAGCTCGACGGCGTCGAACCACTGCGCGACGTCGTCGTTCTCGGCGCAACGAACCGGCCCGATCTGATCGACCCGGCTCTACTGCGGCCCGGCAGGCTCGAGCGCCTGGTCTTCGTCCCGCCGCCGGATGCCGATGCGCGAGTGGACATCCTGAAGGCGTCGGGCAAGTCGATCCCGCTCGCCGAGGATGTGGATCTCGAATCCCTCGCACGCGATCTGGACGGCTACTCCGCCGCGGACTGCGCGGCCCTGCTGCGCGAGGCCGCACTGACGGCGATGCGTCGGTCGATGGACGCAGCGGACGTCACCGCCGAGGATGTCGCCACCGCTCGGGCGACGGTCAAGCCGTCACTCGATCCCGAGCAGGTGGCGCATCTGCGGGCTTACGGGTCGTGAGCGGAAACTCGTAGCAGGCTACGAAGTTTCAGTCACATGCGGCGCAGCCGCTCTCACTTCCAGCGGGCCAGAACTTCTTCGGCGCGCTTGGCGAGCACCATCTGGAAGATCGGGCCGAAGCTGATGCGACCGACGCCGAGGGATGCGAAGTGCGAGAGGTCGCCCTCGGCGGGGTTGGCGATGGCGTTGATGGGCAGCGGGAGTTCTTCGGCGAGACGCTTGTAGTCGGCGTCGTTGTGGAAGCCGACGGGGTAGAGCGAGTCGGCACCGGCAGCGGCGGCCAGTTTCAGGCGTGCGATGGCGCGGTCGACGCGATCGTTCTCGTCACCGATCTGCTTGACGAACAGGTCGGTGCGGGCGTTGATGACGACGTGGACGTCGGTGGCGTCGGATGCCGTGCGGAGGGCTCCGACGAAGTCGGCGTGTTCCTGCGCTTCGCGGAGTCGGCCGCCCTCGCTGTGGACGGTGTCCTCGATGTTGAGGCCGACGGCTCCGGCGGAGATCAGTCCGTCGATCAGGCGCTTGGGGTCTTCTCCGTAGCCGGATTCGATGTCGACCGAGAGCGGTGCGTCCACGGCGGCGGAGATCTGGGAGATGCGGGTGAGCAGTTCGTCGAAGGTGATGCCCTCGTTGTCCGGCTTGCCGATCGAGTCGGAGACGGGGTGGCTGCCGACAGTCAGTGCAGTGAAGCCGGCGGACACGGCGAGGTTGGCGGACCAGGCGTCCCATACGGTCGGCAGGACGACCGGGTTGCCCGGCTGGTGCAGCTCGAGCAGGGTGGTGGCCTTCTGGGACAGGTCGGTCATGGAGACTCCTTCGCGGCGGTTGTGGAGAACGTACGTTCTCCCACATCCAACATACGCGCTTCAGTCGATCAAATCGAGGGCCTTCATTCGGTCGAACACCATCAACGACCCCGGGGCGACATCGGGCATGGCGGCGTACTCGTCGCGAGTGAAGTACCGAATCTCGGCGATCTCGCTGGTCGGCGTCGGCTCGTCGGCAAGATCGGCGAGAAAACACGTGATCTCGAGCGGGGTGCCCATCGGATGGCCCCAGGCCTGGCACTCGAACACTCCGAGCAGCCGAACGTCGATGACCGCGGCGTCGAGTTCTTCCCTGATCTCGCGGTGCAGCGCCTGCTCGGGCGACTCGCCGGGATCGATCTTGCCGCCGGCCATGTAGAAGGCAGATTTGCCCGTCGACCGCGTCTGAAGCATGCGGCGGTGGCGAACGTAGGCAAGACCGGCGGTGCGAATGGGTCTCGAATCACTCATCGACGATCGACTCTCTCTATCGGAAACGTCCGGTTTGTACCGCATGGCACGCCGTCGACCACGCAAAGTAGGATGGAAACCGACAAACGTGCCCGCCACCGTTCGGTGGTCGGTCCGCTATTTCTCAAAGACCGAGTCTTCGGAGACCCAGGTCTATTTCACACACAATTTCACGACCCTACTCATCGCCGCCCTACGACCACCGCTCCGGCCCGAAAGCCGAGGCGACCGAGACGACGGAGTGATTTTTGCTCGCTATTCTTCTTGCGCACGCCGCCGCCGCGCTGCTCGCGCCGCTTCTCGTCCGGTGGTGGGGACGTACTGCATTCTTCCCTTTGGCCCTGGTGCCACTGCTCAGCCTGATCTGGGTGTTCGGCAACTGGAACACCGACCAGAAGCTGCACATCGAATGGGTTCCCGGCCTGTCGATGGACATCGACATGCGCTTCGATTCGCTCGCCGCCATCATGTCGTTGCTCGTTCTGGGCATCGGTTCGCTGATCCTGCTGTACTGCGCGCGCTACTTCGAGGACGACGAGCCCAGGCTGGGCCTGTTCGCCGCCGAGATGGTCGCGTTCTCCGGAGCCATGTTCGGCCTGATCACCAGCGACAACATGCTCGTGCTCTACATCTTCTGGGAAATCACGACGGTGTTGTCGTTCCTGCTGGTCGGCCACTATGCAGAACGCGCATCGAGCAGGCGCGCCGCGACGCAGGCTCTGCTCGTCACCACCGCAGGTGGTCTGGCGATGCTGGTGGGCATCATCGTCCTCGGCCAGGCCGCTGGGTCGTACAACCTGTCCGACGTCGTCGCGAACGCCCCGGGCGGCTGGCTGCCCGGAGTGGCGATCGTGTTGATCCTCATCGGTGCTCTGAGCAAATCGGCCATCGTGCCGATGCACTTCTGGCTGCCCGGTGCCATGGCCGCGCCGACACCGGTCAGTGGATACCTGCACGCCGCCGCGATGGTCAAGGCCGGTATCTACCTGGTCGCGCGCCTCGCTCCGGGTTTCGCGGACTCCGGTCCGTGGCGCGCCACGGTCATCAGCCTCGGCTTGCTGTCGATGATTCTGGCCGGCTGGAGAGCACTCCGTGCCTTCGACCTCAAGCTCATTCTTGCGTTCGGCACGGTCAGCCAGCTGGGCTTCCTGATGGTCCTGGTCGGCATCGGATCCGAGAAGGCCATGTTGGCCGGTCTGACGATGGTGATCGCGCACGCGATGTTCAAGGCCACGCTCTTCATGGTGGTCGGCATCATCGACCACACCACCGGCACCCGAGACATTCGTAAGCTCGCCCACCTGGGTAAGAAGGCACCGTGGCTCGCCGCCATTGCAGCGCTGGCCGCGGCCAGCATGGCCGGACTACCACCGATGATCGGCTTCGTCGGCAAGGAAACCGCCCTGTCGGCCGTGATCAGCACTCCGACGCTCGACCCCACGGTCGCGGCTGTCGTCGTCGCAGGCCTGGTGATCGGCTCGATTCTGACGGTCACCTACAGCATTCGGTTCGTCTGGGGCGCGTTCGCCCGCAAGCAGCTCAAGCGTCCGAGCCCGTCCGTCAGAGCAATGCACGCACCCTCCGCATTGTTCCTGGCCGCGCCCGCGTTTCTCGCCGTTCTGGGTCTGATCGCCGGATTCACGTCCTCGGTCGTCGACCACATCGTCAGTCCCTACGCCCGAACCCTGCCGTCGTACGGGCAGAAGCCTTACCACCTGGCGTTGTGGCACGGGTTCAACCTGCCGCTGGCGTTGACCGTCGTCGTCGTCACCGGCGGCGTCGGGCTGTTCATCGCACATCGGGTGGTCAACCGACTCAAGTTCGAGCACCCACCGCTCGGCAACGCAGACCGCATCTACGACAACGTGCTCAAGTCCATGGACACCCTGTCCATCCGCCTGACCGGCACCACGCAGCGTGGTTCACTCCCCCTCACTCAGGGCACGATCCTGCTGACGCTGGTGCTGCTGCCGATCATCGTGTTGATCGTCGGCCAAGAACCCGGCCTGGACTACACCCTGTGGAACACCCCGCTGCAGTTGGTCATCGGAGTGATCATGATCGCGGGTGGCCTCGGCGCAACTGTCATGCGAAACCGTCTGGCCAGCGTCATCCTCGTCGGACTCACCGGCTACGGCTGCGGCGTCATCTTCGCCATCCATGGCGCTCCCGACCTCGCCCTGACTCAGTTCCTCGTCGAGACGCTGACTCTCGTGGTGTTCGTCCTGGTACTGCGCAAACTGCCCGCCGAGGTCGACGACCGGGGCTCGGCCGGTTCGCGTGGCCCCCGCGCCGCACTCGCCGTTGCCGTCGGAGCGACCGTCAGCGTGCTCGGCGCGTTCGCGATGAACGCCCGCAGTGCCGCGCCGGTCTCACTGCAGTTCCCCGAGGCCGCGTACGAACTCGGCGACGGCAAGAACATCGTCAACGTGATCCTCGTCGACATCCGCGCCTGGGACACGCTCGGCGAAATCTGCGTACTCCTCGTCGCCGCGACGGGCGTGGCCAGCCTGGTGTTCCGCAACCGGCGGTTCGGCAGCGCTCCGCGGGTGTCCGACGCCCCCGCATCGTCGTCGGACACGAACGACGCGGCGGAGACGACGTGGCTGCTCGGCGGCGATCTGATCGATCCGCGGCATCGTTCGTTGATTCTCGAAGTCACGACGCGGTTGATCTTCCCGACGATCATGGTGCTGTCGATCTACTTCTTCTTCTCCGGACACAATGCCCCCGGCGGCGGTTTCGCCGGTGGTCTGACGGCGGGCCTCGCGCTGGTGCTGCGGTATCTCGCCGGCGGCCGGTACGAGCTCGGCGAAGCGGTCCCGATCGACGCAGGCAAGATCCTGGGTCTCGGGTTGATCTTCGCGGCCGGCACGGCGGTGGCGTCGATGTTCCTCGGCGCTCCGGCACTGTCGTCGGCGACGTTGGAAGTGACACTGCCGATTCTCGGTGACATCAAGCTGGTCACCGCATTGTTCTTCGACCTCGGTGTCTATCTCATCGTGGTCGGGTTGGTACTCGACGTGCTCCGCAGTCTCGGCGCGCGTCTCGACGCACAGGTGGAAATGCAGAGCCAAGGCCGAGTGAGTGCCCGATGACCGCAGATGTCGGAATGCTCGTCATCGTCGGCGTTCTCGTCGCATCGGGTGTGTACCTGCTGCTCGAACGCAGCATCACCAAGATGCTGCTCGGTCTGCTGCTGTTCGGCAACGGAGTCAATCTGTTGCTGCTCACCGTCGGTGGCCCGGCCGGTACCCCGCCTATCGTCGGTCGAGACAACTCGCTGCACCAGAACATGGCCGATCCGCTGGCTCAGGCCATGATCCTGACGGCGATCGTCATCACCATGGGTATCGCCGCCTTCGTGCTCGCGCTGGCGTATCGATCGTTCACGCTCAACACCAAGGACGACCTCGAGAACGACCCCGAGGACACCAAGGTCTCCCAGCGCCGTTCGATGGCCGAAGCACCCGACCGCGACCGTTCCGACGACCCGGTCACCGGTGAGCCGAGCTTCGGCGGCGACGCTTTCGACTCGAAGGGCAATCCGATTCCGCTCGAGCAGATCAGGAACCTCGAAGACCTGGAGTGCTACGAGGATCTGCACGACGGCGACTTCGACAACGACGACGACAACCCCCAGCTCCGCGGTCTCGACGGACTCGACACGGCCGAGAAAGACGACAGCCGACCGGAGCACCCCAGCGCTGACGACTCCAGCACCGACGACTCCAGCACCGACGACTCCAGCTCCGACGACACGAAGGGAGACGACAAGTGACGATCTCCCCGGGCGTGATCGATGCCCTGACGCCGCTGCCCGTGCTCATCCCGATGCTCGCCGCGGCCTTGACGCTGGTGCTGGGACGTCGCCCCCGCGCGCAGCGTTTCATCACTCTCGCCGCGCTGACCGCGGTGGTCGCGATTTCGTCGATGATGCTCTACCTCGCCGATCGCGATGGGACCAGCGCGCTGCAGGTCGGTGGCTGGGATTCACCACTGGGCATTTCGCTGGTGGTGGACCGGCTCTCGGCGATGATGCTTGTCGTCTCGTCCATCGTGCTGCTGGCCGTCATGGTGTACTCGATCGGCCAGGGCATCCGCGACGGCAGTGAGAATCAGCCGGTCTCGATCTTCCTGCCCACCTATCTGGCCTTGACCGCAGGCGTCTGCAACGCGTTTCTCGCCGGCGACCTGTTCAATCTGTTCGTCGGCTTCGAGGTACTGCTCGCCGCCTCGTTCGTGTTGCTGACGCTCGGCGCGAGTGCCGACCGGGTCCGCGCCGGCGTGTCCTACGTGATGGTCTCGATGGTCTCCTCGCTGATCTTCCTGATCGGCATCGCATTGGTCTACGGCGCCACCGGAACACTGAACTTGGCCCACATCGCAGTGCGGATGGACGACATCCCGTCCGGCACTCGTACGGCCATCTTCGCGGTGTTGCTGGTTGCGTTCGGCATCAAGGCCGCGGTGTTCCCGCTGTCCACGTGGCTGCCCGACTCATACCCCACAGCCCCGGCTCCGGTCACCGCGGTGTTCGCCGGCTTGCTGACGAAAGTCGGTGTCTACGCCATCATTCGCGCGCACACGCTGCTGTTCCCGGACGGCTCACTCGACAACGTGCTGATGGTCTGCGGCCTGCTGACGATGCTCGTCGGCATCCTCGGCTCCATCGCACAGAGCGACATCAAACGACTGCTCTCGTTCACTCTGGTCAGCCACATCGGCTACATGATCTTCGGCGTCGCGCTGTCGACTCAATCGGGACTGTCCGGCTCGATCTACTATGTGGCCCACCACATTCTGGTGCAGACGACCCTGTTCCTCGTCGTCGGCCTGATCGAACGTCAGGCCGGTTCGTCGTCACTGCGACGGCTCGGCGGATTGGCCGCGGCCAGCCCGGTGCTGGCCATCGTCTTCCTGGTGCCGGCCCTCAATCTCGGTGGTATTCCACCGTTCTCGGGGTTCATCGGCAAGGTCGCCCTGCTGCAGGCCGGCAGCGACCAGGGCAGCGTACTGGCCTGGTTGCTCGTGGCCGGCGGCACCGTCACCAGCCTGCTGACGCTCTACGTGGTTGCTCGTGTCTGGACCAAGGCGTTCTGGCGAGCCCGCGCCGACGCACCGGAAGGCGACCTCGCGGACAACAGCCCCTCTGCTCTGCTCGACGATTCCTCGGACATCCAGTTCGGTGACCGCGAGGATGTGGGCCGGATGCCCGCCTTCATGTTGATCCCGACGATCGGCCTCGTCGTCGTCGGTTTGGCGATGACGGTGTTCGCCGGGCGCATCATCGACATCAGCGATCGGGCGGCGGCGGATCTGCGGGATCGCTCGGTGTACATCGACGCGGTGCGGGGAGCCGAGTTCGTCGGCGATCAGGCCTACGAACAGGCACGCGCAGACGAGGAGGGCACCCGATGAAGATGAACCGTTCCTTCCTGCTGCGAATCTGGACACTGGGATGGTTGACGGCTATCTGGGTTCTGCTGTGGGGCAACGTCTCTGCGGCCAACATCCTCGGCGGACTCGCGGTCGGCCTGCTCATCATGGTGCTGTTGCCGTTGCCGCGGGTGCCGGTCGAGGGACGCATCCACGTGTTCTCGCTCGTCAAGCTCGCAGTCGTATTTCTCTATTACGCAGCCGAATCCAGTGTCAGTGTGGCGTGGTTGGCGATCCGCCCGAAGGCACCGCCGGTCACCGGTGTGCTGCGCTGCCGCATCGCCATCAAGTCCGATCTGGTGCTCACCCTCTTCGTCGACGCGATGAATCTCGTTCCGGGAACGATGGTCCTCGAGATCGATCGCACCCGACGCCTGCTGTACGTGCATGTGCTGGACATGGGCACGCAGAAGGCAGTCGACGGGTTCTACACGTACGTTCGGAACCTCGAGAAGCTGTTCATCGCAGGATTCGAGCGCGACTCCGACTGGAAGCCGAGCCCCCTGCACTACCAGGAGTACGAGCAGTACCACGGGGTTCTGGGCGACGATCCCGAATCGGGCGATCTCGATACCCCGCGCGACGACAAGAGGACCGACGACAAGAGGAAGGGGGACTGGTCGTGACCGTAGTACTGGCGATCGCAGGCGCGCTGCTGATCGCCGCCGCGATCCTCACCGCATTCCGGTTGCTCGACGGCCCGAGCACGTTGGACCGCTTGGTCGCGATGGACACCATCCTTGCCGTGTCGATGTGTGGGCTCGGTGTGTGGGCGGTCTACAGCCGCGACACCACGCTGGTGCCTGCCATCGTTGCGCTGTCCCTGGTCAGCTTCGTCGGGTCGGTCAGCATCGCACGGTTCAGAGTGAGGGACGAATGAACGACACAGTGAGGGGCGAACGATGACCGCAGCCCAGTGGATAGCTTCTGTCTTCATCCTGTTGGGAGCGCTGTTCGCCTTCACGGCCGCCGTGGGCATCGTGCGTTTCCCCGACACGCTCTCGCGCATGCACGCGGCCACCAAGCCGCAGGTGGTCGGGTTGATCATGGTGTTGGTCGGCGCGATCATCAGCCTGCGCGGCAATGTCGACATCTGGATGCTGGTGCTGGTCGGCATATTCACTCTCGTCACTGCTCCGGTGATTGCGCACACCGTGGGACGCGTCGCCTACCGGGAACAGCGCGGGCGCGACGGCCTGCTCATCGTCAACGAGATGGAACCGAACGAACCCGATCAGTGAAGCGCGAGCGATCGGCGAAGAACGCGGTATGGAATCCGAACGCCATACCGATCAGGATTCCGAGCACGAGCGGACCGAACACCAGTGGGTTCGCGGCGAATTCCTCGGCGAGGTAGCGGTAGCTCAGCAGTAGGGCGACCATCGCGACGCAACCGTAGGTCACCAGCGTGATCCGGTCGCGGTCCCATCCCCGTTCCGGGTCGCGCAGCAACGATTCGATGGTGAGGCACAGGACCGCGCCCGCCACCAGGTCGACGCCGTAGTGGTAACCGAATCCGAGCGTCGCAGCCAGTGTTCCCAACAGCCACAGTGTGCCGCCGGTGCGCAGCCACCAGGGGCCGCGTCGGGAATGGATGAAGATGCTCAGAGCCCACGCGGTGTGCAGGCTCGGCATGCAGTTGCGCGGCGTCTGCGAGTCGAACGGGATCTCGCCGAGGCTGCCCGAGAGCGGAACCGACTGCGTCGGCCACGACTCGAACGCGAACATCGGGCCCACCACCGGGAACAGCAGGTAGAACACCGGTCCGACGAGTCCGATGAGCAGGAACGTGCGGAACAGGAAGTGTCTCGGCCACGCTGAGCCCGCGGCGACCCCACGCAGTTGGTACAGCGCAACAATGATCGCCGCGACGGGGAGCTGAATGTAGATCCAGTGCAGCGTTCCCTCGGCGACCGGGCCGAGTCGGTCCAGAATGCTGCCGAGCACCCAGGACGGATTTCCCAGCGCATGATCGGCGGCGTATGCGTATTCGTCGAGAACGTAGGGCCGGACCAAGGTCGTGATGTGCAACCAGGCATCGCCGGCCTTGGTCGCGAGCAGCAACAGTGCGCCGAGGGCGACGCCGCGCATCGCCCGAGCGTCATGGCGCCGGACGACATGGAACGCGAGCGCGACCAGCACCAGCGACGGCCCGTTCCCGACGGTCGGTGGCACATCGAACAGATACCGGCCGCCCAGTACGACGGCATCGAGCGCGGCAGCGACGGCCAGTACGCGCAGGCGGGACGAGCTGTTCAGACCTACCGTGGCCAGGACGAGCGCCGCCCACGGCAGCGACATCGACTTCGGTGTTCCGAACATGTCGTTCCACATGCTCGGCAACGGGCCGGGGAAGTTCCATTTCCACGCGACGACCTGCAGCGTCAGCAGAAACGCAGCGACGAGGACCGCACCGACGATCAGAGGACGAACAGAGTCCTCACGTGTCGCATCGACCTCGACGCTCTCGACGTCCCCCTGCAGCACGCCGTTGATCGTAAACGCTGAGTGAACACAAAATTAAATACAGAGGGTCACGATTGGAGATCGGTGACCAACGACTCCACGACGGCACGTAGATCGCCGCCGGATTTCGCGGCCACTGCACGCTGGCGTTGATACGAGGCACCGAGGCGGGGAATGTCGGCCACCGCGGCAAGCTCGTCGACGCAATTCAACCGGACCGCCGTCGGAGTCAACTTCTCCAGTAAGTCGTGCAGATCATCGGTGACCAGCCGCTCGTTGCTGTCGGCGTCGAGAATGATCTCGGCGTCGAGGCCGTACCGGGCAGCTCGCCACTTGTTCTCCTGGACGTGCCACGGCGGGATCGTCGGCAGGGTCTCGCCTGCTTCGAGTCGTTCGTCGAGATGCACGATCAGGCAGTGCGTCAACGCGACGAGGGCCGCGAGTTCACGCTTGGTCGATGCGCCGTCGCACACCCGAACCTCGATGGTTCCCCACTTCGGAGCCGGGCGGATGTCCCAGTGCATGCCCCCGAGCTGCTCGATGACGCCGGTCTTGAGCTGATCACGAACGAATCCCTCGAACTGCGACCAGTCGTCGAACTGAAACGGCAGACCGGCCGTCGGCAACTGTTGAAACATCAGTGCTCGGTTGCTGGCGTATCCGGTGTCGTTGCCCGCCCAGATCGGCGACGACGCCGACAGTGCCAACAGATGCGGGTATTGCAGCAGCAACGAGTTGAGGATGGGAAAGACCTTGTCGGGAGAGGACACCCCGACGTGGACGTGCACGCCCCAGATGAGCATCTGTCGGCCCCACCACTGGGTACGCGCGATGAGCTCGTCGTAGCTCGGGGAGCTGGTCAGCTGCTGCGTCGACCATTCCGCGAACGGGTGCGTCCCGGCCGAGAACAGATCGATCCCCAGAGGATCCGCGGCTCGGCGCACCAGGTCCAACGAGCCGCCGAGGTCCTCCATGGCCTCCCCGACGTTCTCGCACACTCCGGTGACGAGTTCGACGGTGTTGCGCAGCAGTTCCTTCGTCACCCGAGGCGTGTCTCCGGCGAGGTCACGAACGCCGTCCATGACTGCCTCGGCGGAGTTGACGAGATCCCGCGTGCTCTTGTCGACCAGCGCAATTTCCCACTCCACGCCGAGCGTGGGTCGCGGAGAACTCGCGAAGTCGATCCGGGGAGCGTTCAAACTACTTCAGTACCGCGCACGCCGCCCGAGCACCGGCATCACCGGTCATCAGGGTCGCCATGTCGGGTACCGCAGCACCGTCGGGCAACGTGTACCGCGGCGGGATGTTGGCGAAGTTGTCGGCACCCTCGTGCACGATGACCGACGTTCCGGCACCACCGGCGCGCAGGTCGTCCAGCGTGATCGCATCGGTGGTGGTGACCAGGCGGCCCGTGCCGTCCTCGCCCACCTGGATCGACGACAGGTCGCCGCTGGAGGGGTGTTCGGTGCGTCCGTCGACCTGCAGGTGACCACCCGCAGAGAGGAAGTTGCCCGGCTCACCGCCGGTAGGTGCCACCGAGTTCGGCTCGCAGGCCCCGACGGTGTGGACGTGGAAGCCGTGGAAGCCCGGCGTCATGTTCTCGACCTCGGCCGTGACGGTGAGCTTCTCGCCCTCCGACGCGAACGACACGGTGCCCACCTCGGCACCGGACGCGTTGCGGAGCACGCCCTCGATCATGTTCTCGGAGCTGCCTTCCGAGCCACTCTCTGCCCGACCGTCACCGGCGACTGCGGCCGCGGACGGGTCTGCTTCACCGGTCCACACCGGCGGCACCGTGCCGGGTGTGTCGGACGCGACCTCGCCGTTGCTGCAGGCAGAGAGCCCGAGAGCGGCGATCGCGAGGACCGGGGCCACGTAACGCAAAGAGCGGGTCGCAGCAGTGCGTCGCTTGAACAGGTCCATCGAAGAGTGCTCCTCTTTCGGGCAGGGTGAAGGGCTTGCAAAATCATAACGTGCCGACCGATTCGGCCGAACCGGACAGGTTGTCATGCCGGCGAGTTACTGCGTCACGATGACGACGACACCCGCGGTGGATTCGAGTGAACTCGGTTTGGGCTCGGCCGGAATGCCGAGTTGGGTGGCGATCGTCTGCGCTGCCTGCTGCTCACCGGTGTCGGTGCCGTAGTACACCGCGGTCTGGGCGAACTGAGCTTCGCTGAAGTTGCCGGTCTCGGCGACCGTCCAGCCCTCGGCGGTGAGTGTGCTCGCAGTGCCGGCGGCGAGCCCGGAGACGTTGGAGTTGTTGAGCACGCGCACCTCGACATCGGCGGCGGCGCGAGAGGTGGTTGCCGCGGAGGACGTGGTCGACGACGCGGCAGGAGCCTGCGCGGCGGGAGCTTGGGTACCGGGAGCTTGCGCCACCGGAGCGGCAGCCGTCGTCGTCGCGGCAGCGGGCGCCTCTGCGGCGGCATCCTCGGAATCGGAGCCGGTCAGAGACAGTGCACCGATCGCTGCGAACAGGATCGCGAGCGAGATCAGCACCATGGCCAGGGCACGGAGGGGTGGCCCGGTCTGTTCCGGGTTGGGGCTGCTCACGTACTCGACCCTAGCCGACCGTCGATCGAGACCTTTTCAACGGAGCTTGCGCCTTCCCCACGGAGCAACATCTCTCGGCAGAGTCGAAACCCGACGCGGAGGATCAGACGTCGAAACCGAGCCGACGTGCGGCGCGGGCCTTCTGCCTGCTCGCACGCAAACGGCGCAGTCGCTTGACCAGCATCGGGTCTGCAGCAAGGGCTTCGGGACGATCCACCAACGCGTTGAGGATCTGGTAGTAGCGGGTTGCCGACATGGAGAAGAGTTCCTTGATCGCCTCTTCCTTGGCCCCGGCGTACTTCCACCACTGGCGCTCGAAGGACAGGATGTCGTGCTCTCGTCGGCTCAAGCCGTCCGCACCGACTTCGTTCGGATCGTGAGAGCCGTCCGATCCCGGTTGCTGAGACTGGTTCGAGTCACGCGCTGCTGCGCCGTCCATCCCACTCCTCGACTTCTCGACTCCCCTGGGCCCGTGCGACAACCGACCCCGAGGAAATCTGCTTCCCCCAGTGCTGCCGGCACCCGTACGAGTACCGACCGAACTTCGAGCGAATTACACAGTTGTACTTCGGGGATCATTCAACCACGTTCGACCGCCCGGACCCGGCTCCCGCGAGGTACTCGCGCGTGGCGTGTTCGTCGACGACCGAACCGTCGGTGCGACACTCGTCCACCGGCTCCGCTCCCGACGGGCCGGTGGGTGGGCCGGGCGTCACCCACTATCCTTGTCGACCATGGCAATTCTTCCCATCCGGATCGTCGGCGATCCGGTGCTCCACACTGCGACCGATCCCGTCACCGAGTCGCCGGCCGAGCTCGCCGAGCTGATCGCCGACATGTACGAGACGTTGGCGGCTGCCAACGGCGTCGGACTGGCCGCGAACCAGGTGGGCGTCGGTAAGCGTCTGTTCATCTACGACTGCCCCGACCAGGGCGCGGACGGCAAGGTTTTCCGCCGCCGCGGAGAGGTCGTCAACCCGGTGCTCGAGACGTCCGAGATTCCCGAGACGATGCCCGACCCCGACGATGACGACGAGGGGTGCCTCTCGGTCCCCGGTGAGCAGTACCCCACCGGTCGGGCCGACTGGGCGCGAGTGACCGGTACCGACGCCAACGGCGATCCGGTGGACATCGAGGGCCGCGGGTTCTTCGCCCGGATGTTGCAGCACGAGGTGGGTCACCTCGACGGCTTTCTCTACACCGATGTGCTCATCGGTCGCCACGCGCGAGCGGCGAAGAAGGTGATCAAGCGCTCCGGGTGGGGCGTCCCCGGCCTCAGCTGGGTGCCGGGCACCGTCGACGACCCCTTCGGCCACGACGACGAGGACGAGGACTGATCACTGCCGTGACCGTTCCGCCGGGGACGCGGGTGATGCTGCGGTACCGACTGCCACCCGGCCACACCCATCCGATGACGGACGTCATCGGGGAATTGGTGTCGGCCGACGCGGTCGCGGTGTCGGTCCGCGCCAAGGACGGCGCTCTGGTCCAGGTGGCCGCCGATCGCATAGTGGCCTTGAAGCCGTTGGGCCCCAAACCTGTTCGCACCTCGGAGATTCGGGCTCTCGAGGCGGCCGCGGCCGATGGGTGGCCGGGTGTCGAACAGGAGTGGATCACCGGCTGGCAGTTGCGATTCGGGCACGGCTTCACCGGGCGCGCCAATTCGGCCGTGCCTCTCGAGCCCGGCGCAGCAGCAGATTCCGAGACGGTGGCCGCGATCTCCGCCCGCTACGACGCACGAGGACTGACGCCGATCCTCGCCCTCCCCGACCGTCTCGCGACCGCACCGGCCGGCTGGTCGACGTTCAACGAGACCGTCGTCATGGCGGCGGACATCTCGAATCTGGTTCTACGCGAAGGCGACTCGCCTGTCACCGTCACTCCCGAACCGACCGCCGACTGGTTGAGTTCTCTGCGCTACCAAGGCCGAGAGGCGACGACGGGTGCTGCCGAGGTGGTCTCGGCGGTGCGCAACGGAACTCTCGGTTTCGGCGCGATCGGGAACGCAGGAGTCGGATCGATCGCAGTCGGCCGAGCGGCCGTCACCGCGGCCCCGGACGGTCGGTCGTGGGTGGGCTTGACCTCGCTCTGGGTGTCCCCCGAGCATCGCCGCAACGGTCTCGGCACGCTGATGTGCGGTGAGTTGGTGCGGTGGGGACGCGAGAACGGCGCCACGCACGCATACCTTCAGGTGGCCGTCGACAACACCGATGCCCAGTCGCTCTACCGCGATCTGGGATTCGGCGAGCATCACCGCTATCGCTACGCGCGCCCGGACGACGCGATCGGCCGCGAGCCTGTCGGACGCGTTCTATAGGGTTCCTTCCCGTGCGCTTTGCTACCTGGAATGTGAACTCCGTCCGCTCTCGGCAGGATCGAATCGTCGATTGGTTGCAGCGATCCGACGTCGATGTGCTGGCGATGCAGGAAACCAAGTGCAAGGACGCACAGTTTCCGTACGAGCGGTTCACCGAGATCGGCTACGAGGTTGCCCACGTCGGGCTCAGTCAGTGGAACGGCGTGGCGATCGCGTCGCGCGTCGGCTTGGACGACGTGCAGGTCGGCTTCGAGGACCAGCCCGGGTTCAGCAAGGATCCCGAGGTCGAGGCCGCAGACGAGGCCCGCGCCATCGGAGCGACCTGCAACGGGGTGCGTATCTGGAGCCTGTACGTGCCGAACGGCCGCGAGCTTGCCGACCCGCACTACACCTACAAGCTCGAGTGGCTCGCGGCACTGAAGGCCGACGCGCAGGCGTGGGTGGCGGCGGACCCACAGGCGCAGATCGCGCTCGTCGGCGACTGGAACATCGCTCCCACCGACGACGACGTGTGGGATCCCGCCCTGTTCGAGGGCAAGACTCACACCTCGCAGCCGGAGCGTGATGCCTTCGCGGCATTCTCCGATGCCGGTTTCACCGAGGTGACGCGGCAGTTCACTCCCGAGCCCAGGACGTTCACGTACTGGGACTACACCCAGCTCAGATTTCCGAAGAAACAAGGTCTGCGTATCGACATGGCGTTGACCTCACCTGCCCTGACGGCTCGCGTGACCGGCGCATCGATCGATCGCGAGGAGCGTAAGGGCAAGGGTGCCAGCGATCATGCTCCGGTGATCGTGGAGATCGGCTGAGCCGCGGCCGTCTCTGCTATTCGACGACCAGGTCCAAGAACTCCGGGTGCTGCGCCAGGTAGCGACGGACGTAGGTGCAGATCGGAACGATGCGCCAGTCACGGTCGCGCGCGGTGTTCAGCGATGCGCGCACCAGCACTCCTGCCCAGCCGCGGTCGCCGTATTCCTCTTTGACGACCGTGTGCATCAGCGCGACGACTGATTCGTTGCCGGCTGCGTCGTCGCCATCGCCGAACCGATAGCCGAGGATGCCGACGAGATCGTCGTCGACGAACAGATCGAATCTGTTGTGATCGGCGTTGTCCTCGATGCGGACCGAGGGGCGCTCGACCGGAATCGCCGCGTCGGAGCGGCGGTGAATGATGTGACTCATGTCACTTATGAGACCAGAGTTGCTCGAGTGTCGCGGGGAAAGTGCACCGATCGACGCCGAGTCGAGTCCTTTACGTAACCAGCCGTGGCGTGACCGGCCGGGCATTGCAAGTACTCAGAGAGCGACGAGCATGTCGTTGTACTCGGGGTTGGCTGCAGCGAAGCGCTGGACGTAGGTGCAGACCGGCTTGACCTTCCAGCCATAGGACCGCGCGCTGTCGAGGGCGCGGCGAACCAGAATGCCGGCCAGGCCTTGATGACCGAAGTCCTCGGTGACGACGGTGTGCATGAAGGAGACGACATGTGTCCGAGTCGCACGGGCACCGTTTCCTTCGACTTCGAAGAATCCGACGATGCCGACGAGGTCGCCGTTCAGTCGAAGCTCGAAGCGATTCTGGTCTTTGTTGATCGAGACATCAGCACTGGGAGAACTCGCAAGCATGGACGCCTCCTTTGCTGGGTGTGGAGTGGTGGAGGAACTTCGGAACCGAGACGGTATGTGACGTGCACCACTATTAAACATGCGCGAGGTGGGTCTGTCACCTTTTCTACCAACAAACCTTCGGATGCGTAGGTTTGTCCATCGATCCCGAACCGGATGCTGGTACAGCTCATAAGTGTCCCCGTGCGGCGTTGTGATACAACAACATTCAAAGTGTCACCATGTTTTCACCAACATTCACCTCCGGCGTCTCGCCTGCCGAGACCCTGCCGATCGCGGCCCGCCGGTACTGTCGTGTCTCGTGAAGTTCCTACCGCTCACGCCCAACGGCGAGACTCCCGTCCGCGCGCTGACGATCGCCGGAACCGACTCCGGCGGCGGTGCCGGAATTCAGGCGGACAGTCGCACGATGGCCATGTTGGGCGTGCACGCATGTGTTGCCGTCGCGGCGGTGACGGTCCAGAACACCGTCGGCGTGACGGGCTTCCACGAGATCCCGCCGGAGATCGTCGCGGCTCAGGTTCGCTCGGTGGTATCGGACATCGGCGTCGGCGCAGCGAAGACCGGGATGCTGGCGTCCACCGCGATCATCGAGGCGGTCACGGCCGTGTGCACCGAGGTGGGTATCGGCCGCGACCAACCGGTTCCGCTCGTCGTCGACCCGGTGTGCGCGTCCATGCACGGTGACCCCCTACTGCACGCCGAGGCGCTCGACGCCATCCGGCACACGCTGTTTCCCATCGCCTCGCTGGTGACTCCCAACCTCGACGAGGTTCGGTTGATCACCGGCATCGATGTCGTCGACGACGCCGGCGCGCGTCGCGCCGCCGAGGCGCTGCACGGATTGGGCGCGCAATGGGCCCTGGTCAAGGGCGGTCACCTCCGCACCTCGACCCACAGCACCGATCTACTGTTCGACGGCGACACCTTCCTCGAATTCACCAGCGAACGCATTGACACCGGCAACGATCACGGCGGCGGCGACACCCTCGCGGCCTCGATCGCGTCGGCGCTGGCCCACGGATACTCGATGCCCGACGCGGTAGCGTTCGGTAAGGAATGGGTCACCCGTTGCCTGGCCGCGTCCTACGACCTCGGTGCGGGCCACGGCCCGGTGTCACCGCTGTGGCGACTGCACGAGTCGGAGAATGCGTAGGTCGTCGGGTGCGCCCTTGATCTTCGGAGCGAAGAAGCTGCGCCGATAAGGCTTGGCGACCACGTGCAACGCGTCGAGCACCTCCGCTGACACGGCGTCGAGTGCGGCGGCCGAGATCATGATGTTGCCGTTTCCGCCGGTCTGCATGACCCGCGCTGCGACGGTGACGTCGACACCGAGCCAGTCGGAACCGACCTGACGCGGGCTTCCGGTGTGGATTCCGACGCGCATCGTCGGGGTGTAGCCGTCGACGTCCACGCTGGTGAGGGCCTCGCGCGCCGCGAACACGGCGTCCACGGCTTTGCCCGCATCGGCGAACACGGCCATGATGCCGTCGCCCAGCCGTTTCACGACGTGACCGCCGCGGAACACGACCTCGGGTTCGACGGCTTTGGAGACTTTACGGAGCAACGTCAATGTGGCGGTATCGCCGGCGCGCAGTGACCACGACGAGAATCCGACGAGATCGGTGAAGACGATCGTGACGTCCTCGTCGCCGCGGCCCCGACCGGCTCGCTCGAGGATGGCCTGCCACACCTGGAGGGCACCGAGGCCGAGTTCGCGGGAGGCACCCGGTTCGTCGTCGAGTCCGTTCGCTGCCAGGAACCGATCCGCCACCCGCGCGACGGCCAGTGCGCGTCCCGGGCCGTCGATCGACAGCGGATCACCGAACGTGGGGTCACCGGGTAATGCGCGACGCACACGCCGAACCGCCCCGACGACGGTGGGCGCTCGGTTGGTGGTGCGGACCCACTCCACCACCGAGGAGACGACTGCGTTCACAGCATCGAGCGTAACTCACGGTTACACATACTTCCCTTACCCTTCGGCGCGTGCGGCCTCGCGCGCAGCCCCGACCGGTACTCCGTTGGGGCCTTCCACCGACTGCGAGTAGACACCGATGCCGTACGCCACGGCGGCACCGTTCTTCGCCAGCGCCGCGCGGTCGACGTTCGCCAGGGTGTCCTGATCGGTGTGGTAATTCTCGTCGAACGTCTGATCGGCCGTGCCACCCCACTTCGCGGCCTGCTCGGCGGTCTTGTTCTCGTCCGCGCCGCTGAAGACGCCGCCTGCGGGGATGCCGACCTCGATGAACGGCCCGTAGTCGGATCGACCGTCGAAATCCGTGCCGTCGACGGCGATACCGTCGGCAGCCAAATGCTCGACGAACGTGCGCTCGATGGCGTCGGATCCCGCCGGTCCCGCGGGCTCACCGACCTGGTCGGAGTCGTCGCCGTCGTAGGCGAGGTAGCCGGGGTTGTGCGAGCCGATCATGTCGAAGTTCAAGTACAGCGCGATGTTTCGCTTGTCCTCGTCGGACAGGCCCTCGACGTACTTGGTCGAACCGACGAGCCCGTTCTCCTCGGCACCCCAGAATGCGAACCGGACCGCGTTGGTCACCTCGGGTGCACTGCCCATCTGCAGAGCAGTCTCGAGCACGGCGGAGGTGCCGGTGCCGTTGTCGTTGATGCCCGGGCCCTCGGGGACGCTGTCGAGGTGGGCACCCGCGACCACCACGTTCTCGGTCGAGCCGGTGGTGGTCTGCGCGATGATGTTGCGGCTCGTGGTCGACTCGGTCGTCGTGACGAGCGTCAACGTGACATCGGGGGCCGCGAGGACCGCTGCCCCGTCCTCCTGGCTGACACCGCCGGTCGGAATCTTCGCGGTCTCGGAATCACCGAGCGTTCCCGAATCCAGTGGTCCGGGTTCGTTGTTGACGATGATCGCTGCTGCCGCACCCAATTCGGCGGCGACGGTCTGCTTCGCACCGAACGGGCACACCCCTCGCGGCACGACTGCCACCGCTCCCGTCAGGTCGAGACCGGCGTAATCGGTTGCCTCGCACCCGTCTGCCCCGTCGGGAGCGCCGACGACGCGTGCGGTGATTCCCTCGGCGGATGTGGTGGGCGAGTAGCTGAGCGCGAACACCGGAATGTCGGTGCCCGCAAGCGACAGGGTTTGCGTCTGCGCCTCGAAGGTGTCGAAATCGAATTCGGGAGTGGTGACGTCGAATCCGGCCGATTCGAGTTGGGAGACAACGTAATCGACACTCGCGTCGTACCCGGCAGTCCCGGCCGCGCGGTTACCGTCGTGCGCGGCGGCGATGTTCTCCAGTTCCTGCAGGTGCCCGACGAGGGCATCCTCGGTGACCGCTTCCGACAGGCCGGCCCCGTCGGGTGTCGCGAAAACTCTGGCCGGTTCCTCGTCCCCCGTACCGGAGGAGGACGAGCAACCGGCCAGAATCAGGACAGTGACGGCGCTACCTGCAAGCAAGGAAATCCGCATAGCGGACACCCTACCCAGGCAGGTGTCAGGCGTCCCGGCGATTGACGACGAACACTGCCACTCCGAAGATCACCGCGGTGAAGACGACGAAGTAGATCAGGCTGCCGATCGGTCCCCAGTGGAAGTCCGTTCCCGCACTTCCGCCGAGGAAATGGTCGGCGTTCTTGAACGGCAGGAAGGGCTGGATCTTCTCACCGACCTTCGGGATGATCCCGACGAGGCTCTCGATGAGCAACGGCCACAACAACAACACGGCGATGGCTCCGGCGGACTGACGAATCAGCGCACCCACGGCGACGGCCAGAACGATCTGCACGAACGCCAGAACTGCGGTGCCGTAGACGACGCGCCAGGTGCCGTCGACGTCGAAGCTCAGCAAAGCGCCGGCTTCCTCACCGGCGATGGATTTGGCCAGGAACAACGCGCCGAAGGCGAGAACCAACGACAGCACGGCCCCGTACACGCCGACGATCAGTGCCTTCGCACCGAGTACCGAGGCCCGGTTGGTGATCGCCTGGAACGTGGTCCGGATCAGGCCGAAGCGGTATTCGCTGGTGACGGTGAGTGCACCGAGGATCATCAGCACCATGATGCCGAGTCCGCCGACGCCGCTGCCGACGACGTCGTATGCGGTGGTCGGTGGCAGACCTTCCGGCGCATCCGGGCCGACGGCGGTCTTTGCGGCCCAACCCAGGATGGCTCCGAACCCGAGGCCGAAGACCACCACGATCGCGCTGCACCACCACGGCGACTTGGTCGAGGTGAACTTGATTCTCTCTGCTGCCAAGACGCCCATCAGAGTGCACCGCCCATTGCTTGCTGAGTGTTCTGGTCTTCGGCTCCCGAGCCGTGATATTGCACTGTGTCTCCGGTGAGTTTCATGAATGCTTCCTCGAGCGAGCCGCGCTGAGAGGCCAACTCGTGCAATGTGATTCCGGCCCGGCCGGCGAGGTCGCCGATCGCGTCGGTGGTGGAGTTCAGCACCACCAGCGAGGGCTGCAATTCGTCGGACTTGTCCGGCTCACGCACCGTGAGGCCGGCGGTGGTCAGCACCTGACGCAGGCCGTCGAGCTGTGGGCTGCGCACGCGTACCGAGGCCTCGGAGGCATGGTCGATGAATTCCTGCACCGAGGAATCGGAGATCAGCTTGCCGCGTCCGATGACGATGAGGTGTTCGGCCGTCTGCGCCATCTCCGAGAGCAGGTGGCTCGACACCAGGACCGTGCGGCCCTCGGCTGCCAAGCGCTGCATGAACTTTCGGATCCAGACGATGCCCTCGGGATCGAGTCCGTTGACCGGCTCGTCGAACAGCAACACCTTGGGGTCACCGAGAAGAGCGCCGGCGAGACCGAGCCGCTGCGACATGCCGAGCGAGAATCCGCCCGCATTCTTCTTCGCGACCTCGGACAGGCCCACCAGCCGCAGCACCTCGTCGACGCGGGACTTGGGGATGCCGTTGGAGGCGGCCATCCATTCCAGGTGCGCACGCGCAGACCGGTTGGGGTGCACCCACTTGGCGTCGAGCAGAGCGCCGACGGTACGCAGTGGCTGCTTCAGGTGGCTGTAGCTCTTGCCCTCGATGGTCGCCGTCCCCGAGGTGGGGCGGTCGAGCCCGAGAATCATTCGCATCGTGGTGGACTTGCCCGCACCGTTCGGTCCGAGAAAGCCGGTCACGATGCCGGGTTTGATGGTGAAGGTGAGGTTGTCGACCGCCGTCACCGCTCCGTACTGCTTGGTCAGTCCTGTCACTTCGATCATGGGACAACTGTCCCCGATCGACGGCGTGTCCACATCGCCCCACAGTCGCGACTTGCATCATCCTTTTGGATGACACAGACCCTGAGACAGCCGAGGCCTGGCTGGGGCACGCGGTCGCCTGAGCGCGGCCGCAAATGCGCGCGCGTTTGCCAGATGCGCGGGGATTCGCCCTCATTTTCGCCACTATTCTGCGCGCGTTTCGCAAACGCGCGCGCGTTTGCGAAATACGCAGCACCGAACAAAGGGCTGCGCCGCCGACGCAGCCGCTACATCGGTGAGCTTGCCTGCGCCCAGAATCGTTTCGGGATGCGGCCTGCATGTCGGGCCTGGTAACCCGCGGCCACTGCATGGCGCATCGCCGACGCCATCAGCGCCGGGTCCTTCGCGCGGGTCACCGCGGTGGCGAGCAGCACTGCGTCGCAGCCGAGTTCCATCGCGAGGGTGGCGTCACTGGCGGTGCCGATGCCCGCGTCGAGGATCACCGGCACCCCTGCGGCCTCGACGATCATCTCGATGTTGTGCGGGTTGGCGATGCCGAGGCCGGTGCCGATGGGTGAGCCGAGCGGCATGACGGCAACGCAGCCGATGTCTTCGAGACGCTTGGCCAGCACCGGGTCGTCGGTGGTGTACGGCAGCACCTGGAAGCCGTCGTCGACGAGTTGCTCTGCAGCCTTGACCAATTCGATGGCGTCGGGCAGCAGGGTTCGCTCGTCGGCGATCACTTCGAGTTTCACCCAGTCGGTCTCGAGCGCCTCGCGGCCCAGCTGCGCGGTGAGCACGGCCTCGGCCGATCCTCGACAACCCGCGGTGTTCGGCAGCGGGGCGATGTTCAACCGCCGCAGCAGATCGAGCACTCCCGTTCCACCCGCGGCGTCGACGCGGCGCATCGCGACGGTGGTCAGTTCGGTTCCCGACGCGACGAGGGCTTCCTCGAGGACGGCGAGGTTGGCCGCTCCCCCGGTGCCGGTGATGAGCCGGGACGTGAAGGTGCGATCGGCGATGGTGAGTGCGCTAGCCACCCTGAACCGCCGTGAGAACGTCGATGGTCCAACCCTTTTGGACGTCGGTGGTGTCCCATCGACTCTTGGGCAGCACGGCACCGTCGACGGCGACGGCAATCCCTTTTTCGGGCAGGCCGAGGAATTCGAGCAGCCGACGCATGGTCATGTCCTCGGTGAGCAGGTGATCCTCGCCGTTGACGGTGATCCCGATGGCAACCTGGGTCATAGTGTCCTTTCGATCTGTGAGAAGCGTTCGGGTGTGGCGGCTTTGGCCTCGGGCAGCGTATCGCCCGATACCAGAGCGGCGACGGCGTCGGCGGTGATCGGCGCGAGCAGAATGCCGTTGCGGCCGTGCCCGGTAGCGACGATCACGTCGTCGGCGAGTCTGCCGATCAACGGCAGTCCGTCGGGGCTCATCGGTCGTAATCCTGCAGCGGTTTCGTACAGTTCGTACTCGCCGATGCTCGGCATGAGCCGTTCGGCGTCGGCGATCAGGTCTCGTACCCCCGCCACGGTGACCTGGGTGTCCTCACCGGATTCGTATTGTGTTGCGCCGACGACCAATCCGTCACCGCGTGGCACCAGGTACACGGGTCGGCCGTGCACGGTTCCGCGGATGGTGCGGTGCGGTGGCGGTGCGGCGCTGGGTCGGCGACGCAGCCGCAGGATCTCGCCTTTCACCGGCCGGACGGGCAGTGTCGGCCACAGTGCGGCGCAGCGAGAACCGGCGGCCAGGACCACCTGATCGGCGTCGGGAATTGCGTCGACCGAGGTTGCCACGAACTCCACTCCGGCGTCGAGACATCCCTGCTCGAGCGCGGTAACCAGGGCCCGATTGTCGACGGACAGCTCGGTCGGTGCCAACAACGCGAGCCGAATGTTCTGCGCCAATGCAGGTTCGAGTTCACGCACCTGCGCGCGGCCGAGAATCTCGAGCTCGTGTCCCTGCTCGCCCACCCATTCGGCGATCGTGCGCAGGTCGGTGGCGTCGGCGGAGTCGAGGGCGACGGTCATCGATCCGGTGGCCGAGAACACCGACGGGCCGGGGAGGCGTCCGGCGAAGTCCGGCCACCGCCCGAGCGACGCGGCACCGAGCCGTAGGAGTTCGTGTTCACCGGGCCACCCCTCGGACAGCGGGGCCAGCATGCCCCCGGCGACCCACGACGCGCCTCGACCCAGCGCAGGATCGTGCACCACCACCCGATGGCCGTCCTCCGCCAGTCGTAGTGCCGTCGACAGCCCGATGACGCCTCCGCCGATAACGACGATATGCACGCGATTCACGTCCTCACTCCCTGCGCCCGCATGATCGGGTTCAGGTATTGACGGTAAGGGCGGCGAACCCACTCTCAGCCCCACGATCCCCGGGACTCCCGCGATATGTCGGCCACTCCGTCGTCGGTCGCGGCTGCCATGAGAATACAGTTCGTTTCGTGCACCCAACTCAGACCGTCCGCAACCAGACTCCTCGCGAGCGTCTTGCGTCCGCTCGCCTCTACCTGTGTACCGATGCCCGACGCGACAAGGGCGATCTCGCGCAGTTCGCCGAGGCCGCGTTGTCCGGTGGCGTCGACATCATCCAGCTGCGCGACAAGAACTCCGCCGGTGAGCGCCAGTTCGGGCCGCTCGAGGCCAAGGACGAGCTCGCTGCGCTGGCGATTCTGCTCGCGGCCACCAAGCGCCACGGCGCCTTGCTGGCCGTCAACGACCGCGCGGATCTGGCGCTGGCGTCCGGTGCCGATGTCCTGCATCTGGGCCAGGGCGACCTGCCCGTGCACTACGCGCGCCAGATCCTCGGGCCGGATGTGGTGATCGGACGCTCGACGCAGAACCGCGCGCAGTCCTCGCTCGCCGCGATCGAGGACGGCGTCGACTACTTCGCCGTCGGGCCGGTGTGGCCGACGCCCACCAAGCCCAACCGCTCGGCCGCCGGCCTGGAAACTCTGCGGGCTACCGCGGATGCGTTGCCGGAGCGGCCGTGGTTCGCCATCGGCGGCGTCGACGCGACCAATGTGGATCAGGTTCGAGCGGCGGGAGCCGAGCGCATCGTGGTCGTTCGGGCGATCACCGAAGCACGCGATCCGCAGGCAGCCGCACGCGCGCTGGTACAAGCTCTACAGAACTGACGTCACAGCCAGGCGAGCACGGCAGACGGCGAGAGCACGTGCACCGCGCCGGGCAGTCGATTCTGGAGTCCGCGGTCGGCGGTGACCAGTGCGGTCAGGTCTGTCGATCGGTGGGCCTGATCGGTGAGGGTGTCGTCGCCGGTGCCGTCCGCGAGGATCACCGGGATGCGCGGATCGTCGACAACGGCGTCGCGCGCTTGCCCCTCGAGCACGGCCTCGATGCGGGTGAGCCAGCCGTACTGGCCGCTGGGTAGTTCCACCGTGCGCGGCAGTGTCGCGGCCAGCGACGTCAACAGTGCGCCGGTCGAGCCGGCGCGGTCCTTCCACCAGCCGTCGGGCCGGGAGCCGAGGACGTTGGCGGTGTCGAGCAGCACGCGCAGCGGCTCGGTACGCAGCGACGGCCAGCTCGACGCGAAACCCGGATGCAGTGGCAGCTCGCCGACGATGGACTCCGGCACCCACCGCAGTTCCGTGCTCTCGCCGTTCGGGACGGTGGCCAGCGGGTGATCGGTGTCGGCGATGACCGTGGTGTACGACCAACCGCTCGGGACTGCGGCGGTGACACGCTCGCTGCGCACGCTCAACTGTTCGGCCGAGATACCGGCTTCCTCGTGCGCCTCGCGGACCGCCGCGTGCTCGGTGCTCTCGTGCGAATCGCGAGCCCCGCCCGGCAGGGCCCACGTTCCGCCCTGATGACTCCACAACGCGCGGTGCTGCAGCAACACCATCGGTTCGCCCGCATCGGAGGGCGCACGGAGCAGCAGACCGGCGGCACCGTGCTTGCCCCAGTGCCGAGAACCGTTCTCACCGATCACCCAACCGTCCCCGTCACCGCGCATGCTCCCCACCCTAGGTGAACCGCCTCGTCGTAGTGACTGTGCTGTAGTGGCTGCAGTGCGGTCCGCCTGCTTATATGCTCGATGCGTGATCGCGGCCGGCATTACTCCCTCTGCTGCCGTCCCCCCGACAACGGCACCCCACGTCGGTGCCGCTGCAGGCAAGCCACCGGTTCGATACACGATGCGTTCGACGCCTGCGCGGTTGGTCGCGATGGGTACCGCGCTGGTCGTCTTGGCGCTGACCGTCGGAAATCTCGCGTCCACGGCGGTGACCGATCGAGTCGACACTCTCGGGACACTGCTGGTGCGCACCGAGCCGTTCGCCAACTCGGCTCAGAATCTCTACGGTGCCCTGTCGGTGGCCGACGCGGCGGCCGCGTCGGCCTTCATCGCCGGTGGGCTCGAGCAACCCGAAGTACGTGACCGGTACTCGCAGGCATTGGGTGAGGCGTCGTCGGAATTGATCGCCGCGTCTGCCGGGGTCACCGACAAGGACGAGGCCACCAGCGCGGTGCTGACGCAGATCGCTACCGGGTTGCCGGTGTACAGCGGGCTGGTCGAGACAGCGCGAGCGAACAATCGCAGCGGGAACCCGGTGGGTGCGGCATATCTCGGCGAGGCGTCGACGATGATGCAGTCCAGCCTGTTGCCGCTGGCCGAGAAGTTGTACACCGAGCAGGCCTCCCGCGTCTCGGCCGATCAGGAGAGGTTCACCAGTCCCCCGTACTTCGCGATCGGGTCGGTGGTGTTCCTGTTGCTGATGACCGGTCTCGCTCAGTGGTACCTGTCCCGGACGACGCGTCGCACACTGAATGTCGGTTTTCTCGGTGCCACGGCCGCTCTGGCCGGCTTGCTCGGGTGGATGTTGGTGGTGGGGTTGATCTCGTCGATCGCCACCGACCGCGCGATCGACCGCGGGGTGGCGCCGCTGAAGTCCTACACGACGGGTTTCATTCTGGCCCAGCAGGCCAGGGCGGACGAGACACTCGACCTGGCCCGCCGCGGTGGCAGTCAGGATTACGGACAGTCGTTCGCCGGCAACGTCTCTCGGCTCGCGGACATGTTCGAGGGCGACCCCGAGGTGACCGAGGCCCTGAACAACTGGTCGGCCTCGCATGCGCGCATCGATTCGGCGCTCGAGGTGGGCGACTTCAACGGTGCGGTGTCGATAGCGACCGGATCGGGTGATTCGGATTCGGCGGCCGCGTTCAATGCTCTCGACAGTGTGCTGGTCGACGGGATCGACAGTGCCCGAAGCGAACTGCGCTCCAATATCGATCGATCGGTCTGGGTCCTGTCGGGCTTGTCCAACGGCGCGTACGTGCTCACGGTGGTGGCCTCGGTGGCGTTCGGAGTCGGCCTGTTCCCGAGGCTGCGTGAGTACCTGTGAAACGTCTGCTCGCTGCCGGCCTCGTCGCGACTGCCCTGCTCGTCGGGTGCTCGCCGCCGGAAAGGATTGCGGCACAGACCGATACGACGTTCACCGAACCCCCTCTGCCCGACGGTGCCGCCGTCGCAGCTCGGCCCACCGAAACACCGGCGGACGACGAGTGCGCCCGCCCCACGGCCAGTCTGCGGCCGCTACCGACCGGCACCGACGTGCCACTGCCTCCGCAGCCGACCATCGATGCACTCCGCGCCAAGGGTCGCCTCGTCGTCGGCCTCGACACGGGCAGTAACCTTTTCAGCTTTCGCGACCCCATGACCGGGCAACTGGTCGGGTTCGACGTCGACATCGCTCGGGAGATCTCACGCGACCTGTTCGGAGACCCGAACCGGTTGGACTTCCGAATTCTGACGTCCGCACAGCGCCTCGAAGCTCTGCAGGACTCGACGGTGGACATCGTGGTGAAAACCATGACGATCACGTGCGCCCGGCGTAAGGACGTCCAGTTCTCCACCGTGTACTTCCAAGCGCAGCACCGAGTTCTGGTGGTGCAGGGCTCGGGTATCCGTGGGGTCGGGGATCTGGCGGGCAAGCGGGTGTGCGCGGTGGAGGGCACCACGTCGCTGCGTCGCCTGCAGCGGGTGCAGCCGGCCGCGACCGTGGTGACGGTGCCGATGTGGTCGGATTGCCTGGTGGTACTGCAACAACGACAGGTCGACGCCATCAGCACCGACGACGCCATCCTGGCCGGACTTGCCGCACAGGACCCGTACCTCGAGATCGTCGGCGACAGTCTGAGCCCGGAACCGTACGGCGTGGGCATCAACAAGAAGAACGAGGATCTCGTGCGCTTCGTCAACGGAACGTTGGCACGCATCAGGTCCGACGGCACCTGGAACCGCATCTACAACAAATGGCTGACGGTGCTCGGCCCCTCCCCCGGTCCACCCACCGCGTCGTACAGCGATTAGAGGCGCACGTCATGGACGAGGACGAACAGCAACCCACCGCTCCCGCGCAACGCACGCAGGCGGTGTCACGGGATCAGCTCACATCGACGGACGGCGTCGAACGCACGCAGGCGGTAGCGCGACCGGAAGCCACGCCGACCGACGGCGTCGAACGCACGCAGGCGGTGTCCCGGTCGCCGATCGACGATCGAACCGCACCGACTCCGGGGCCGAATTCGCCGGTAGGTGAGGACAACTCGAAATCTGCGGTTGCCAAATCCTCAGCGGCCAAATCCGGCATGTCGCAGAGCGCGTCCACTCGAGCCAGGACCGGTCGATCTCGGTCCGGTCGCTCCCGCAGTACCGGCATTCGGCGTCGCCTCGGCGGCGGCCTCGTGGAGGTTCCGCGGGTGGAGCCGATCGATCCGGCGACCGCGGTGATGTCGGATCCTACGGTGCCGCAGCACAAACGGTTCTGTTGGAAGTGCAACGCCAAAGTGGGGCGCAGCGAACCGGGAGAGCCCGACATCTCGGTGGGCGTGTGCCCGCACTGCGGCACCACCTTCGATTTCACTCCGCTGCTCGAGCCGGGTGATCGAGTGGTGGGCCAGTACGACGTTCAGGGCTGCATCGCGCACGGCGGTCTGGGGTGGATCTACCTGGCCATCGACCGTAACGTCAGCGACCGCTGGGTAGTACTCAAAGGCCTACTGCATTTCGGCGACGAGGAAGCCCATGCGGTCGCGGTCGCGGAGCGTCAATTCCTCGCCGAGGTAGCGCATCCCGGCGTCGTCAAGATCTACAACTTCGTCGAACAACCCCGCGGCGACGGCACTTCCGTCGGCTTCATCGTCATGGAGTACGTGGGTGGTCGTTCGCTGCGCGACATCCTGACCGCGTGCGGCGACGACGCCCGCATGCCGGTCGAGCAGGCGCTCGCCTACGTTCTCGAAGTGCTTCCGGCACTGGGTTATCTGCATTCGATCGGGCTGGTCTACAACGATCTCAAGCCCGAGAACATCATGGTCTCCGAGGACCAGATCAAGTTGATCGACCTCGGCGCGGTCGCCGGCATCGAGGATTACGGCTACCTGTACGGCACGGTGGGGTACCAGGCACCGGAGATCGTGAAGACCGGGCCGACGGTGGCGTCGGACATCTACACCGTCGGCCGCACCCTCGCGGTGCTGACGCTGGACATGCCGTCGAAGAACGGCAAGTACCTCGACGGCCTGCCCTCCGTCGCAGAATCGGAAGTGCTGCAGCAGTTCCCGTCGCTGCATCGCCTGCTGCTTCGAGCCACCAACGCAGACCCGACGCGGCGGTTCCGGTCCGCGGACGAGTTCGCGGGGCAGGCGACCGGCGTACTGCGCGAGATCCTGGCGATCCGGACGGGCGTCGAGCGGCCCGGCCTGTCCGCGGTGTTCAGCCCGCCGCGTACGACGTTCGGTACGGAGCAGTCGGTGGGTCGTACCGATACCTACGTCGACGGCAAAGTACGCCACGAGCGCATGACGGCAGCCGAAGTGGTTGCCGCACTGCCGGTTCCCCTGGTAGATCCCAACGATCCGAGCGCTCCCCTGCTGGCTGCCGCCGTGCACGTCGAAGCTCAGCAGACTCTGGACTCGCTCCAGCATGCCAAGCGGAACGGCATCGAGCGGGTGTCGGCCGGTACGTCAGGTGCCACCGGTTCCGCGCCCGCGGGAGCGAGCCTGGAGATCACCCTCGCCGAGGTCAAGGCGCACCTCGATCTGGGGCACGTCGTGGAGGCCACCGACATCCTGTCGAAGGTGCAATCCGAGGATCATGCCGCCGATCCGTGGCGGGTGCAGTGGTACGCCGGATTGATCGCCTTGCTGCACCACGAATACGATTCTGCTTTCACGAGTTTCGACAACGTGCTCGGAGCGATGCCCGGCGAGCTCGCGCCCAAACTCGCGCTCGGTGCCACGTCGGAATTGTTGGGGCATGTCGCGCTCGGCAACGACGAGGACGCCGAGAAATGGCGGGCCAGAGCCGAAGGCCTGTACCGCGCTGTGTGGCGCACCAACAGGGGCATCGTCAGCTCGGCGTTCGGTCTGGCCCGGCAGCTGCAGCGCCGCGGTGATCAGACCGGTGCCATCGCGGCACTGGACCAGGTGCCGATCAGCTCGCGGCACTACTCGATGGCACGGATGACCAGTGTGCTGACCTTGCTGATGGATCGCTCGCGCGCCGAGCTGTCCGAGGCCGATTTCCGCTCTGCCGCACGGCGAGTGGCGCTGCTCCCCAAGGCGGAGAGCCGAGCACTGCAGATGCGGACGCTGGTGCTCGCGATGGCCTTGGACTGGATCGTCTCCGGCCACGCCGCCACGGCCGAACGGGAGCCGATTCTCAGCGTCCCGTTCACCGAGGACGGATTGCGGCGTGGCACCGAGAAGGGGCTGCGGGCGTTGGCCCGCAACGCCACCGATCGCGCGCATCGCTTCTCACTGGTGGACCTGGCGAACGCTATCCGGCCCCGTTCACTGTTCTAGTCGCCGTCACGAACCAGATCGTCCGTCGCCCGGGCGATCGCCAGCTCCTCGTTCGTCGGCACCACCAGCACCGTGACGGCTGAGGAGTCGGCGGAGATCACGCGAGCCTGCTTGCTGCGCACGGCATTACGTTCGGAGTCGATCCGGATGCCGAAGTGTTCCAGGTTCGCCAGCGCGTCGGCGCGCACGGCAGCAGCGTTCTCGCCGACTCCCGCGGTGAACGTGATGACGTCGAGCCGCCCGAGCCCGATCATGTACGCGCCGATATACTTACGCAGCCGGTGGATGTACACGTCGTAGGCCAACCGGGCCGACGCGTCGCCGTCGTCGATGCGTTGCTGCAGTTCCCGGAAGTCGTTGACCCCGGACAGTCCGATCAGACCCGACCGGCGGTTGAGGAGAGTGTCGATGTCGTCGACACTCATCCCAGCGCTACGACGCAGATGCATGATCACGCCAGGGTCGATATCCCCACTGCGGGTGCCCATCACCAGTCCTTCGAGTGGGGTCAGACCCATCGACGTATCGACCGCCCGGCCCCCGTCGACCGCCGATGCCGACGCACCGTTGCCCAGATGCAGCACGATCTGCTTGAGATCCCCGAGATCGCGTTCCAGGAACTGCGCAACCTGCTCGGACACGTAGCGGTGCGAGGTGCCGTGAAAGCCGTAGCGCCTGATGTCGTGTTCGGCTGCGACGGCGGCGTCGATCGCGTACGTCGCAGCAGCGTCGGGCAGAGAATGGAAGAACGCCGTATCGAACACGCCAACGTGCGGCACGTTCGGCAGTTGCTTCCGCGCCACCTCGATACCGAGGACGTTGGGCGGATTGTGCAGCGGCGCAAGACTGCTCAGATCCGAGATCCGCTGAACGACAGCGTCGTCGATGATCGTGGGGCGATAGAACACCGTGCCACCGTGCACGACGCGATGCCCGACGGCGGTGACGTCGGACCCCAGTTCGATGCCGGCGTCGGCAAGCATCTCGAACGCGAGAGCCAACCCGTCCCCGTGGTCCTCGATGTGCTGGATTCGCTCGGTGCTCTCGCCGCGGTAGTCCAGTTCGACGCGCCCGTCGGATTCACCGATGCGCTCGACGAGACCACTGGCCAGCGATTCACCCGAATCGGGATCGACCAGTTGGAATTTGACCGAGGACGAACCCGAGTTGACGACGAGGATGCTCACGCCTGTGCCTCCTGCTGGGAGATACCCTGCGCCTGAATGGCGGTGATGGCGACGGTGTTGACGATGTCCTCGACCAGTGCCCCACGCGAGAGGTCGTTGACGGGCTTGCGCAGGCCCTGCAGTACCGGCCCGACAGCGACGGCACCGGCGCTGCGCTGAACGGCCTTGTAGGTGTTGTTGCCGGTGTTGAGGTCGGGGAAGATGAACACCGTTGCGCGGCCTGCCACGTCGGAATCCGGCAGCTTCGATTTCGCGACCGACGGTTCGATGGCCGCGTCGTACTGAATGGGGCCCTCCACCAACAGTTCCGGGTTACGTTCGCGCACGATCGCCGTCGCTTGCCGCACCTTGTCGACGTCGGCTCCCGAGCCGGATTCGCCGGTGGAGTAGGACAGCATCGCCACCCGCGGTTCGATGCCGAACTGGGCCGCTGTCTGCGCCGAGGACACGGCGATGTCGGCGAGTTGCTCGGCTGTCGGGTCCGGTACGACGGCGCAGTCACCGTAGGCGAGTACGCGATCGGACAGGCACATCAGGAAGATCGACGACACCGTCGACACTCCCTCGGTGGTCTTGATGATCTCGAACGATGGCTTGATGGTGTGCGCGGTGGTGTGCGCGGCGCCCGAGACCATGCCGTCGGCGATTCCCTTGTGCACCATCATCGTTCCGAAGTACGAGATGTCGGCCATGATCTCGCGGGCACGCTCGATCGTCATCCCCTTGTGCTTGCGCAGTTCGGTGTACTCCTGCGCGAATTCCTCGGCGTAGTCGCAGTTCTTGGGGTCGAGGATAGTCGCCGAGTCCAGATCGACTCCCAGTTCCGATGCACGACGTCGAATCGGGCCTTCTTCGCCGAGGATCGTGAGGTCAGCGACCTGGCGTTGCAGCAGCCTTCCGGCGGCCCGCAGAATTCGGTCGTCGCCGCCCTCGGGGAGCACGATGTGCTTGCGATCGGCACGCGCTCGATGAATGAGCTGGTATTCGAACATCTGCGGCGTCGTGATGGTCGGGATGGCGATATCGAGCCGTCCCAGAAGGGTTTTCGCGTCCACTCGCTGTTCCATCAACCCCAGTGCCGTGTCGACCTTGCGCTGCGATCCCACCGCGACACGGCCTCGGGTCTGCGCCGCGGCAGAGGCGGTGTCGAAGGTGCCGAGATCGGTGGTGAGGATCGGCAGCCGGGGGCCGAGTCCCGCCACCAGACGTGCGATGGCCGGATGGGGCTCGATGCCGCCGTTCATGATGATGCCGGCCAGCGACGGAAAGCCCTCGGCCTCATGGGCATTGACCAGTGCGAGCAGTACGTCCGATCGGTCCGCAGGCGCGATGACGACGACGCCTTCGGTGAGGCGTTCGAGGATGTGCTCGGCTGTCATGCCACCGACCATGACCCGCATCGCTTCTCGCTGCAGCAACGACGAGTCGCCGCTGTAGAGCGTGCCGTCCACCGCGTCGAGCAACTCCGCCATGGTCGGAGCGACGAGCAACGGGATCTCCGGAAGGCTCCACGCAGGAACGTCGACCGACGCCAATGCGTCGGTGACGGCGTCCAACTGATCCGGATCGCACCGGTTCGCCACGATCGCGGCGAGATGGGCGTGGTGCTGCCGCAGTTCGGCCTGGCACAGCGCCGCCAACTGAGCGATCTCGTCGGGGGTTCGATCGGAGCCACGCAGCGCGAGGAGCACGGGGGCACCGAGATTGACCGCGATGCGCGCGTTGAACCCCAGTTCACTGGGGCTGCCGACGTCGGTGTAATCGCTACCCACGATCACCACGGCGTCGCACTGCGCAGCCACCTCGTGATAGCGACTGACGATCTCGCTCAGCGCCGCATCCTGATCGGAATGCACCTGCTCGTAAGTGACCCCGAGAGACTGCTCGTAACTCAGATCGGCGGTCGTGTGCTCGACGAGCAATTCGAGAATGTAATCCGGCTCCTCCGTCGAACGAGCGATAGGCCGAAACACACCGACCCGGGCCGTCGTCGCGGCGAGCATCTGCAGCACACCCAACGCAATCGTGGACTTGCCGGAGTCGCCTTCCGGTGACGCGACATAAATACTCGAGGGATACATGTCAGCCGTCTCGGCGCCGGTGGACTCAGCCATGCCCGCCAGCTTAATGGTTGGGGTGTTGACACCGAGTACAGTCGGGTTGTCCCATGAGCCATGGCCGAATCACCGTTTCCGGATGTTCGTTGGGGCAGCGAGACATCGTTCATCCGCAAGCCCGCCGTCAAGTTCGCGTCGACCAAGCCCGGTTCGTGGGTGATCAGGAACCTCGCAGGCGTCGACCGCTGGTTGTTGACCAAGTCGAACGGCCGATTCACCGTCCTCGGACCGATCGCTGCTCCGGTGGTGTTGTTGACCACCACCGGACGCAAATCCGGTAAGCCGAGGACGAGTCCGCTGTTGTACTACCGGGAGGGTGATCGGATTTTCGTCGTCGGATCCAATTTCGGCCAACGACACCATCCGGCATGGACGTCGAATCTTCTGGCCGATCCGAAGGCCGTCGTCACGATCGGGGGTAGGAAGATACCGGTCACAGCCACCCGAATCACCGGCGACGAGAAGGCGCGCATCTACCGACAGTTCGACGCGATGGTCGAGGTCTACGGCGAGTACGAAACAAGGACCGACCGAGACATGCGATTGTTCGCACTCTCGGCCGGTCCCCGCACTTCGACGTAACTAGCCGAGCTTGCGCAGGCGCGGTGCCAGATCCTTCTCGAACAGCTCGAGGAAGCGCTTCTGGTCGTGTCCGGGCGCGTGGAACACCAGGTGGTTCAGGCCGGCGTCGGTGTACTGCTTGACCTTCTCGACGGCCTCGTCCGGGTCCGAAGCCACGATCCAACGCTTGGCGACCTGCTCGATCGGCAGCTCGTCGGCGGCTTTCTCCATCTCCATCGGGTCGTCGATGGAGTGCTTCTGCTCCGGCGTCAGAGACAGCGGAGCCCAGAAACGGCAATTCTCCAGTGCCAGTTCGGGATCGGTGTCGTAGCTGATCTTGATCTCGATCATCTTGTCGATCTCGCCGGCGTCACGCTCCGCCTTGCCTGCACCCTCTTCGACAGCCGGGAGGAGCTTGTCGGTGTAGAGCTCCATGCCCTTGCCCGACGTGCAGATGAAGCCGTCGCCCGCGCGTCCCGCATATCGCGCGACGACGGGTCCGCCGGCCGCGATGTAGACGGGGATGCCGCCCTCGGGGACGTCGTAGATCGACGCGCCCTTGGTCGTGTAGTACTCGCCCTCGAAGTCGACGCGATCGCCGAGCCACAGCTCGCGCATCAAGCGAACCGACTCCCGCAGTCGTGCGAAACGCTCCTTGAACTCCGGCCATTCGCCGGTGAACCCGGTGGCGATCTCGTTGAGCGCCTCACCGGTTCCCACTCCGAGCATGATGCGCCCGGGATACAGGCAGCCCATCGTGGCGAACGCCTGCGCGATGACCGACGGGTTGTAGCGGAACGTCGGCGTCAGAACGGACGTCCCGAGCTGGATCGTCTTCGTGCGCTCGCCGACGGCAGTCATCCAGGCCAGAGAGAACGGGGCATGACCGCCCTCGTGACGCCACGGTTGAAAGTGGTCACTGACAGTCGCGGAGTCCATACCGTGTTGCTCGGCGAGAACACCGAGTTCGACGAGCTCCCGCGGCCCGAACTGCTCCGCCGATGCTTTGTACCCGAGCTTGAGACCCTGCGCCACGCCGAACTCCTGTCGTTGGTCGTCTAGTACTTCGATTGTGCACCTGTGGCGATTGGCGGTGTGCTACTGGATCCCCAGAACAGTGACCACCGCAGCCAATACTGCTACTGCGCCGATGCCAACCGCGAAGATCCACAGGTCCCGGGACTCGGGCATGGGCGCTCCGCTCTCGAGGGCGGCGCGTACTCGCATCCATCGCCGCAGTCCGATGACGGGTGCGGCGGCCGCGAGGCCGATGAGAATCAGGCCGAGTGCAGTGCGAACCCAGCCGGTGCTGAACCCAGGAACCAGGTGAACGATTGCGATCCCGCCGGCGAGCAACCCGAGCGAGGTTCTCAGCCAGGCAAGAAAGGTGCGTTCACTGGCGAGGGTGAACCGCTCGTCGGGGCGCGTCACGCTGGAGCGGTGATGCGTTCGCGGATGAGTCGGGCAACGAGTTCGGGATCGTCGGGGGTGAAGACCGGCGAGATGCGGCGGATGGTGAGCACCACTGCAGTGTCCTTCTTCGGACGCATGACGTCCAGCGGGAGCCACTGGTCGGTTGTCGACGCGCCCCACAGCCGCCAACGTCCGTTCCAGTTGCCCAGCACGGCGGTGTCGACGGCGCGAACGTCGCAGTAGGGAACGAACTTCTCGATCGCGAACGGAAAGTAGTAGTGCCGCAACGTGACCCCGCTATCGTCCACGCGCACGAGACCGTCGTCGTAGTGGACCGTGGATGTTGTTCGCATAGTTAACGGTAGGCCTGCTCTGCACGCTCTCGCAACCATCATCTCGAACCTGTCGGCGGGTCGAGATACTCTTTCTTCAGTTCGAACGCGCGTTCTGAACTGGGGGTCACCGGGGGGTGAAAAATGGCTGCACCAGTGGTGTCGTTGGATGCGTTGATCACTGCCGCGCGGGAAGAGAATCGGCATGCGGCCCGAAAGATCGCTGCCTGCTACGACTTCCACCTCACCTGCATCGCGGAGGATGCAGGTCCGAGCCCGCAGCTGCGTTCGGATACGGGTTCGGTTGCACTACAACCTCATTCGACCACCACAGACGTCCCACCCGACCCGACTGTCGATCCCGACACCCGGCAACGGCGTCGGAATTCCCTTGCCTCCGCAGCGGCCCGACTACGCGATCGCCACTGCCGCTTCCCCGGCTGCCACCGACCCGCGGCACGCTGCCAGCTCGACCACGCGATCCCGTTCGACCACGCCAATCCCCTCGGCGGCGGCTGGACCACCGTCAACAACCTCCAATGCCTCTGCGAATACCACCACAGCGTCAAAACCGCAGGCTACTGGACCGCCGTCATGCTCCCAGGCGGTGCCATCCTGTGGACCTCCACCTCGAAGACCACCCGAATCACCCTGCCCGCCAACGAAACAGCCGTACCCATCATCGGCAACGACCTCCGGCCACACATCCCCACCCAACCCAGACGATCCGGCATCATCGCCTACCCCGACCCACCGGACAACCCGACCTCCGAACCAGAATCGACCAACGAAGAAGACGAGGAGCCGCCCTTCTGACCTCAGACGTCGGCCGCTCGTTCCGGTGTTCTCACCAGCGTCAGCTGCGAGGTCTGGCGCAGCGAGAATCCGATGGAGAGGTACAGCTCGATAGCGCGGATGTTCGTCGCGGCGGCATGCAGGAAAGGCTCGTCGCCTCGGGCCCTGATACCGTGACCGACCGCGCGGACCAGCTCGGTGGCCAAGCCCTGTCCGCGATGAGCCGGGTCGGTACACACTGCGCTGATCTCGGTCCACCCCGGCGGACGCATGCGCTCGCCTGCCATCGCGATCAGTGCGCCGCCTCGTCGGATACCGAGATACGTGCCGAGTTCGCGGGTGCGAGGAAGGAACGGGCCCGGCTCGGTGCGTCGCACGAGATCGAGCATCTCGGGCACATCGTCGGCGGTCAGTTCTACCGCCTCGGCCAACGGCCGGGTCTCGAGTTCGGTGCCCACGAGTTGGACGATCCCAAAGCTGTCGACCACGGACCACCCCTCAGGCACATCCAGCACCGGCCCCCGCAATCCCACGATGCTCCGCGGCCCGAACAGCACTGCGATGTCGTCCCAATCCCGTGGCTGCAGAACGTCGGGATGCGCCAGAAAGGGCGAGACCTGGGGATCAGCGCGAATCACTCGGCCGCGCGCGATCGCAAACCGCGACAGCGGACCACCGAGGGAGGTACGAATGGGATCGTGGAGAGGGTGAACAGACACGTCGGTCAGCGTCCCATGTCGGGCTCGGTCAGTTGCTCACGACCCACTCCGTCACCAATACTTATACCGGTATAGTTATTCGCATCGAACCGAAAGGCATTCCGTGATCGAAATCCTGCCCCCGAGCAAGATTCCCCTTGCCCGTGAAACCGGTGCACTCGTCGCCGAAATTCTCGAGACCGTCCGCGACCGCGCGACCGTCGGCACCAACCTGCTCGAGATCGACGAATGGTCCAAGGACATCATCCTCGGGGCGGGGGCGACGTCGTGCTACGTCGATTACGCGCCGTCCTTCGGGCGCGGACCGTTCGGCCACTACATCTGCACGTCGGTCAACGACGCTGTGCTGCACGGTTTGCCGCACGACTACAACCTGGCCGACGGCGATCTGCTGACCCTCGATCTTGCCGTGATCCTCGGCGGCGTGGCATCGGACTCGGCCATCAGTTTCGTCGTCGGCGAGAACAAGCCGGCAGAGAGCCTGGCGATGATCGATGCCACCGAACGAGCGTTG
Organism: Rhodococcus sp. 06-1474-1B; assembly: GCF_002258885.1. Lineage (NCBI taxonomy): Bacteria > Bacillati > Actinomycetota > Actinomycetes > Mycobacteriales > Nocardiaceae > Rhodococcus > Rhodococcus sp. 06-1474-1B. Next base: position 442,430 of record NZ_NOYR01000021.1, read on the forward strand.
GCCGCGGGTATCGCCGCGGCACGTCCGGGCAACAAGATCGGCGATATCTCCCACGCCATCGGGACGGTTCTTCGTGAAGCCGGCTATCCCATCAACGTTCAGTTCGGTGGTCACGGAATCGGATCGACGATGCATCAGGATCCGCACGTATCCAATACCGGCAGGCCCGGTCGCGGCTACGGCCTTCGCCCCGGCCTGATGTTGGCACTCGAGCCCTGGGTGATGGCGGATACCGATGAGCTGGTCACCGACCCCGACGGGTGGACGTTGCGTAGCACCACCGGTTGCCGCACCGCGCACAGCGAGCACACCGTCGTCATCACCGACAGCGGGGCCGAAATCATGACCCTACGTTCGTGATTCTGCGTCGGTAAGGAGTCACAAACGCTTCTCGAAAGTGTTGGAGAACGGCAGCAGTTCGTACGGCGAAAACACCGGGATGCGGGTGTAGCCGCTCTTCTCGTACAGCCGCACCGCGTCGGGCTGACGATCACCGGTCTGCAGAATCAAACGCCGCAATCCCTGGTCGCGGGCCGCATTCTCGGACGCCTGCAGCAGCGCGGTGGAGACTCCCGACCCACGGTGATCAGGATGAACGAACATTCTCTTCAGTTCGAGGTCGGGGCCGTTCCACCGCAGAGCGGCATGCCCGACGGCCTGCTCGACGTTCTGCGCATCGCACCGATAGACGACGAACGTGCGATGCACGTCGCCTTCGTTCACGGCATTGGCCTGCGTCTTCGCCATCAAGGCCGCTCGGTCCGCGTATCGGGGACCCACCTCCGATGCCATTGCGGCACGGAGCGATTCGGCGTCGGGGTGGTTCCAGTCGACGGCGCGGGTGACGAGGTCTGTTCGGGACTGCGCTACATCGGTCACGCTCGATCGGACCACGCGTTACGGGCCGCCGTCAACCGCTGCAATCACGGTGAGTTTATCGCTGGTGCGGCCAGTCGTCGTCGTGCACTGTGACAGCGTGAACACGAACTGTCGCTGCCCACGCTGACCATCCGACCTCCCCACCGTCGACAGCACTTGTCACAGTCGACACTTGTCACAGGAGCCACAGCCATGAGCACCGAAGCGACCGTCGTTCTTCGCATCTCCGATTCCGGGACGTCATCCTTGCAGGGATTGACTCGACCGCAGTTGCACGCCCTCGCCGATGCTCTCCGCGTCGCCGCCAAAAGCTATGCACCACATGCCAAGATCCTGACGCGTTTCGACGTCCGGGTGAACGAACTCAACGCTCCCCTTGTCATCGACCTACCCGCGCGCGATGTGGTTCTCGCCGGCAAGAGCGTTCGGTTCAGCCACACCGAGTTCGAGATCTTCGCCTATCTTGCCCAGCATCCTCGTGTCGTGGTGAACAGATCCGAGCTGAGTGACTCGAACGGCGGCCGCAGTGTCGACGTCCATCTCTCCAGGGTGCGAACCAAACTCGGGCAGTACGGCCGACTGATCACGACGGTCCGCGGCACCGGCTACCGATTCGACCCCGAGCCCGGAATTCGCGTCATCACCGAGCCGTCGGTGCTGCGCAGCGCCTGAGATCAGTTACACGACTACCGCGTCAGTGCTGCTGTTCGACGTCGACGGTTGCGCCGTACCACCACGAACACGAGCAACGCGACCAGAACCACCGCGATGATCGCGCCCAGTGCCGTCGCGCCGCGGAAGCCGGGTGCGCTGGTATCGAGGGTGCGTTCGCCGGCGTGGGCGGCATTGCTGGTACCCAGAACGATGGTCAGAGTCAGCAGGTTCGGGATGGCGGTGACGACTGCGAGAATCACCGATCCGATCGCCAACTGCTTTCCCGCCCTACCCTTTCGGACCGACCACGCACTCCAGAAGAACATCAGTGGCGCGAACGTGCAGACGATTCCGAACAGCAGGCCCCACAGAATTCCCTTGGTGAACGTGCGATCCGCCAGGCTCTCGACGCGCAGGCTCCACCACCGCGGCAGGAACGCCGCCAGAACGAAGTAAGCGATCAACAGAAGAACGACGCCGGCACCGAGCAGGATGCCGCGCCGCTTCCAATTCGCCGAGCTGGTCGACGGTGCAGGCGTGGTCGGGTCAGCAGTCATAGGCCCATGGTAGAGCGTCGAACACCTCGTACGACCTCACCCGAGACCTGATCGTTAGATGGGGATGTGCCCAGCTCGCTACGACGCCCGTGCACGGTCGGAAGCAGCGCCACCGTCGAGGCCCAGGTGTCCCCGCAACGTCGTCGAGGTGTATTCGGTACGGAACACCCCTCGCTCCTGCAATGCCGGGACCAATTTGTCGACCAGATCGCCGATGGCGTCGCGCAAGTGGTACGGGTTGATGTTGAAGCCGTCGACCACACGGTGACGCACGAGGGCTGCCCAGTGGTCTGCCACTGCCGCAGGGGTTCCCGAGTGGAAGCGCGACGCCGGCGACACTTCGAGCACCAACTCTCGGATGGACAGCCCTTTCTCTTCCGAGAGGGCTCGCCATTGCGCGATCTGAGTCAGTTTGCCGGTCCGAGCGTCGATGGACAGCGTGCCGCGTGACGGATCCAGCTCGGCGTCCACCGGATCGATGTCGGGTAGTGGGCCCTCCGGGTCGTACGCCGAGAGGTCCTTGCCCCAATAGTGCTCGAGAAAGGCGATGGCTCGAACACCGTTGTGCGCGTTGGATCGAAGCCACCGAACCTTTTCTTCGGCCTCGGCTTCGGTATCGCCGAGTACGACGGTCACCCCGGGCAAGATCTTCACGGCATCGGCGGGTCGGCCGTAGGCGACCGTCCGGGCACGTAGATCTTTGGCGTAGGCCACCGCTGCGTCGTAGGCGTTGTTGGCCGAGAAGACGACGTCGGCGTGCCGGGCTGCGAGGTCCCGTCCTCCCGGCGAATCGCCGGCCTGGAACAGCACCGGCCCACCTTGCACACTGGACCGAACGTTGGGTGCCGCAACCGCTTCGAGCAGATCGGTGTGGAACTCCACAGGAGAACCTGCCCAATACTGCTTCGCCAGTTCGACCACCTGGGTGGCGCGCTCGTAACGGCGTTCGTGCTCCAACCACCCACCGCGCCTGAAGTTTTCACCCGTCCAGGCGTTGTCGGTGGTGACGATGTTCCATCCGGCGCGCCCGTCCGACAGCGCGTCCAGGCTGGCCAACCGACGAGCCAACTCCACCGGGATGCTGTACGTGGTGTTCTGGGTCGCGACAAGTCCGATGCGCTCGGTCACCGACGCCAGAGCCGCCAGTTGCGTGATGGCGTCGGGCCTGCCGGCGATGTCGGTGGAGAGAATGTCGCCACGGTTCTCTCGGATACGTTGACCGTCCCCGAGAAAGAACGCGTCGAACAAACCGCGTTCGAGTGTGACGGCGACCTCGACGAACGTGTCGGTGGCCACTTGATCGGGGGCGTGCGAATCCTCCCAGACCGTCTGCGCGCCGATCCCTGGATAGAACACGCCCAGATGAATTTGCGCGTTCGGGTCGAACGGTGCGCCGGTGTCCGGGTGATGGTCGATGATGCCCATGACAGCTCTTCTCTACTCGTGCGCAGCCGCGGCGTAGCGGCTGACCGGACGCGGCAACCCCAGGTTCTCCCGCAGCGACAGTCCCGGCGTCGGTCGACGAATCAGATGTGCCGGTACCGCAAGCTCTTTCAACGCCGCACCACCGAGGTGCAGCCGGACGCCGTCGACGACACCGGCGAGGGCCTCGGCCTTCGACAGGTGGTCGATATCGGCGAACACCAGCGCGGCTCCGTCGCGGCGAGCGGTGTCGGCCTGCTCGCTGATCCCGTCCCCGCGTACGAGTGCGACATCGAGCAGATCGGTGACTCCCAGGTCGGCGTCGCCGATGACGACGACCTGCCCCTGCGGCGGACGAGGAGTGATCAGTGGCCCTACGACGTCGAAGAATTCGCCCTCGAAACGCACGTGATGCACGCGAGCGGGATCGAGATACCGGCCGGACTCCGCGTCTCGAACGACGGCGTCGTCTTCCCACGAATCCCACAGCCGCCGCGCCACGTCGATGACGTCCCGCACTTCGGCGGTGGTCTCGGAGCGGACCTCGGATCCGACAGCCGCGTGAGTGTCCGCGCTGTTGTCGACACCGACCACCCAGGCCCCGCGGCCGTGCGAGGCGTGGTCCACACTCGCGAGTTGTGTTGCGAGAAAGAACGGTTCGGTCGTCAGAGTGTGGACCGTGGGTGCCAGGCCGAGGGTGGACGTGGTGGAGGCGACGAATGCCGCACGAGTACCTGCATCGAGGCGCTCGCGGGAGGAGACCAGCGAATCACCGAAGGTGACGAGGGTGAAGCCGGCGCGTTCGGCGTCGGCGACGTTCTGCTTCAGGAGCGCGGGTGTCTCGTCGAACCCGTCGAGTTCGACTGCGAAGTACAACGTCTCGGTCATCCTCGGTTCAGCCCTTTGCGCTCATCGTGTTCCTGCTTCCTGTACCGACGATCTTCACCGGACGGCTCAACCACGAGTTCCGAAGTCCAGCGCCGCGGCGGTGCAGGCAGGGTGAGCTCCGAGTCGATCGATCAGCGCCGCTGCCAGTGCTTTCAGCCAGGTCATACGTGGACCCTAGGTTCATCCGCTGTAGAGCACACCCGTTGCGATCACGCTGATTCGAACGACGTAGATGCCGGTACGTAGACGCGCAGTGTCAGCACGAGGTCACCGCTTTTGCGGGCCCGGACCACCTCTCTACTGTCACCGATCAGGTCGTGCGACCTACGTCGACCTCCATGAGGACCCGGTTTCGCGCTCGAAGACCGGACGCACATTCACGGTGTCGTAGACGATGGACAGTGCAGAGATGCGTCCGTTCTCGTCGAGTTCGGCGACGTCGACCACGTCGAACGGGGCCGCCACACCCGAGGGCAGTCTCCAGTCGAAATGGAACCAGAACGTGACGAGTCGAGCGCCTTCGGACGTACGACCTTCGGCGACGCCCTTCGAGGTCAGCGTCGCACCCGAGGTGTCCGCGAAAAGCGCGCGATAGAAGTCGGATGCGGGCGTCGGTCCGTACAGCGGCGAGTGCACAACCGCACCGGGTGCGAACAGAGTCAGGACCGCATCGACGTCGGCCCGTCGAAGTGCATCGAGGTACTGCTCGACCAAGTGGTCCGCGGACGAGTTCATGGAGCAAGGGTAGCCGACCGCCAGGACGCAAGACATTCGCTCATTGTGATTTTTTGCCGCTGCAGCAACGACTTTCGGCGTGTGCATACTTGTCGTAGCGGGACAGTGTCAGATGGAGGGCCGCCGGTGAAATCGTTCACTATCGCCATTGTGGGTGCGGGTCCGCGCGGCACCGGTGTACTCGAACGATTGCTGGCGCGCCGGTCCGATGCGGAGCTGCACATCCACGTCGTCGATCCGTTCCCTCCGGGGGCCGGTCGCATCTGGCGTAGCAGTCAACCACCGTTGCTGTGGATGAATTCGGTGGCCGCTGACGTCACCATGTTCACCGACGACACCACCGTCGTCGACGGTCCGATCCGCCCCGGTCCGACGCTGGCGCAGTGGGTTCTGGAACATGCCCACACCCTGCGCCAGGACCCCGAATTGCGCGACGAACTGCGCGATTTCGGTCCGCATTCCTTCGCGTCGCGGACTCTACAGAGTCGCTACCTCAGCTGGGTGTTCGAGCACGCCGTTGCCGACACCGACACGCACGTTCACGTTCATCGAGCACGGGTGACGGACCTGACCGCCGACCAGGTACTGCTACTCGACGACGGATCGACCATCCGCGCCGATGCCGTGCTCTTGGCACAGGGACATCCGGATGCGCTTGCATCGCACCGTGAATCACAGCTCGATGAGTTCTCCCGAACCCATGGGCTGACGTACATCGGCCCCGGATACACCGCAGATCTCGATCCCAGCCGAGTGCCTGCGGGAGAACCGGTGCTGATTGCCGGGCTCGGATTGGCATTCATCGACTGGATGGTGTTGCTCGCGGAAACTCGCGGTGGATCGTTCGCCCGCAACGCGGACGGCGTGCTCGAGTACACCGCCTCCGGCCGCGAACCGCTTCTCTATGCGGGTTCGCGGCGCGGAGTTCCGTACCACGCGAAGATCTCCTACGACATCGCCGCGGCGCGCCCGCCCCTCCCGAAGTTTTTCACCGCCGACGCCTTCCCCGGCCACGGCCCTCTGCACTTCCGCGACGAAATCTGGCCGCTCGCATCCAAAGAACTGGCCTGGGCTCATTACTCCGAGTTGTTCACGGCCCACCCCGAGCGAACAGTCGGCTCCTGGACGGAGTTCGAGATCGGATTGAGCGAGATCACCTGGGGATCGCAGGAACTCACCGCCTTCGTGGAGCAATTCGTTCCGAAGGACGAGGACCGCATCGATCTGGCACGGCTCGACAAACCCTTTGCCGGACGGCGTTTCGAGGGACTCGACGAGGTACGTACCGAGCTGCAGACCTACATCGAGGCGGACCTTCGTCGTCGAGCAGATCCCTACTACAGCTCGGATGCCGCCGTCTTCACGGCGCTGCTCTCGGTGTACATGACCATCGGAGAGTTGTTGCGACGCGGGCGTATTCCGGCGCAGTCGGTCGCAGGCGATGTGGAAGGGTGGCTGCACTCGTTCTTCAGTTTCGTCGCGAGCGGTCCGCCACCGGAACGGCTCGAACAACTCCTGGCCCTCAGCCGGGCGGACATCGTTCACTTCCTCGGCCCCGATGTCACCTTCTCCCCGGAGAACGGGTCGTTCATCGCCCGTAGCTCTGCACACGATGTGGTGGTGCACGCCGACACTCTGATCGACGCGCGCTTACCCGTCGCATCGATCGCCGCCGCCGGAGACGCATTGCTTCGCACCCTCCATGCGCGCGGCGACATCACCGACATCCGCGCCACCGAGCACAGCGCGGCGAAAGTAGCAGTCGACGGGCGCTCTCGATTGATCACCGCGTCGGGAGAGGTTGCCGAGAACCGCTACGCGGTGGGTCCATGGGTCGCCGGACACACGTGGTCGAGCGCCTTTCCGCGGCCGAGGACCAACGCCGGGTTCTTCCGACACAACGACCAGCTCGCGGCAGAACTATTGCGGCACAGCCGCTGAACCGTCGGTCGGCCGAACAACGGACCGGATCACGGCGCGATGCGCAGTCCGGCGATCAGCACCCGCGCCATCTTGCGGGGATCGTAGCGGCTGTCCGTGGGACCGATGCACAGGTTGCCGACCGCCCGCATCAACTCCAATGCGGTCTGCCCCGGGGCGATCTCCCCCGAGTCCGCAGCGGCGTCGAGCAATGACTCGCACACCGGAACCAGCCGGTTCAGGAAGTAGCTGTGCAAGGTCTCGAATCCGGCGCTGTCCGACTGCATGGCCTCGGCCAGACCGTGTTTGGTGACCAGGAAGTCGACGAACCGATCGATCCAGAGCACCAACGCCGCGTGCGGTGATTCGCGGCCGGCGAGAAGCTCCTGACCGGCGACGGCGCAGGCCTCCACCTGATGTCGGAAGACGGCGACGACGAGGTCGCCCCGCGTCGGGAAGTGCCGGTAGATGGTTCCCACGCCGACGCCGGCCCGCCTGGCGATATCGCGCACCGGGACTTCTACTCCCGACTCGACGAACGCAGCCGCCGCTGCGTCGAGCAGGGTCGCTTCGTTGCGCCTCGCATCCGCCCGCTTTCTGGGCTGCTCGGCTTCGGCCTCGGTCACTGTTCCTCCAGCCATCGACAAACGGAACAACGTTCCGTATGTTTGTTTACGGAACGTTGTTCCGCTTACTCGCAGAGTAACCCCTCCAGAGGCCACAAGGAGATCCCCATGCAGTACCGCACACTGGGACGCACCGGCGTCCAGGTCAGCACTCTCTCGCTCGGCGCGATGAACTTCGGTGCCATCGGACGCACCACGCAAGACGAGGCAACCGCGATCGTCGACGCCGCACTCGAGGGCGGTATCGACCTCATCGACACCGCGGACATGTACAGCCAGGGACAATCCGAGGAAATGGTCGGCAAGGCGATCGAAGGTCGGCGCGAGAACATCGTGCTGGCCACCAAAGTGTTCAACCCCATGGGCGACGAACGCAATCATCAGGGCAGCTCCCGCCGCTGGATCGTCACCGAACTGGAGAACAGTCTGCGCCGACTCGGTACCGATCACGTCGACCTCTACCAGATACACCGCTGGGACCCCACCACGAGCGACGAGGAAACCCTCTCGGCGCTGACAGATCTGCAGCGTGCCGGGAAGATTCGATACTTCGGCTCCTCCACCTATCCGGCTTACCGAATTGTGCAGGCGCAGTGGACCGCACGGGAGCACCGTCTCGGGCGGTTCGTCACCGAGCAGCCGCCGTACTCGATCCTGCAGCGCGGCATCGAATCCCACGTCCTCCCGGTCGCGCAGGAGTACGGAATGGGCGTTCTCGCGTGGAGTCCCCTGGCGGGCGGCTTCCTCTCCGGAGCCATCCGGGCCGGGCGAGAGGCCACCACCAACCGCGCGGCGATGATGCCCGAGCGATTCGGCACGGACACTCCCACGGGACGGGCCAAACTCGACGCCGTCGAGAAACTGGTTGGCGTTGCCGACGAAGCCGGACTGACACTGATCCAACTCGCACTCGGTTTCGTGACGGCTCATCCGGGAGTCACCAGCGCGATAGTCGGGCCGCGTACCGTCGAGCACCTACACTCGCAGCTCGCTGCCGCCGACACCGTCCTCCCGGCCGATGTCCTCGACAGGATCGACGAGATCGTAGCTCCGGGAGTCGATCTCGCGCCGGACGACAAGTTCGACACCCCGCCGGCACTGCTCGACGCCTCCCTGCGGAGACGCTGACATGGTCAGCTACGGGATCATGATCCCTCCCCAGAACGTCTCCTACGCCGACCTGCTCCGGGTGTGGCGCGAGGCAGACGGCATTCCGGAAATCGAGCACGCGTGGCTGTTCGATCACCTCATGCCCATCGGCGGCGACCTCGACGGCCCCATCTTCGAAGGCTGGACCATGCTGTCCGCATTGGCCGCTCGTACCGAGCGGTTGCGATTGGGAATCATGGTCACCAGCAATCGGATCCGTCCACCCGCGGTTCTCGCGAAGATCGCCGTCACGGTCGACACGGTCTCGGACGGGCGGCTGGACTTCGGCATCGGTGCCGGATCACGGCCGAGCGTGCCGATGGCGAGACGGGAGTACGACGGGAGCGGGCTGCCCTACAGCGACGCCGCGAATGCTGTTGCGCGACTGGGTTAATCGCTCACGTTGATTCGTAGGCTCTGGACCGAGAGCGAACCCTTCGACTTTCACGGCAGCCACGTCGGGGCGTTCCAGAATCCGAAACCGATTCAGCGACCGGGCCCGCCGATCGTGATCGGCGGCCGGGCGGCAGGAGTGCTGCGCCTCGTCGCCGAACACGCCGGCGTATGGAACATTCCCGGTGGGGACCTGGCCGACGCACTGGACAGAGGCAGACTACTGGACCGGTACTGCGCCGAGATCGGGCGCGATCCAGGGGCGATAACACGATCGATCGCGCTCGGGGTGTCGTTCGAAGAACCCGAGAGAACGAGAAACGACATCGGCGACGCGGTGGCCGCCGGATTCGATCATGTCGTTCTCATCCTCCCCGGCCCCTATCCCGACGGCATCGCGCAGAGAGTGACCGAGGAGTTCATCGCTCCGAGCACGAGCTCGTGAAGCGTTCTGCCCCGGGGTTCTCGTCAAGGAATCAGGACGAACTTGCCGCGCGGGTGCGACGACTGCAGCTCTGTGTGCGCTCTCGCCGCATCGGCGAGGGGAAACGTCTTGGCGACCGTGACCTCGAATACGCCTGCACCTGCCTGCTCCAGCAGCACCGGCGATGCGAGGCGTCGACGCTCCATACTCACCGGCCCACCGACGGTGAGGAACCCGTCTGCCGAAGCTCGCCCGAAGGCGGCCGTGCTGACCAATCTCGCTCTGTCCGTCAGCAATTCGAGAGAGACGTCGACGGCCTCGTCGGTGCCCACCGTGTCGATTGCCGCATCCACCCCATTCGGTGCGGCTGCTCGTACCCGGTCGATCAGTCCGTCGCCGTATTCGACGGGCTCGACACCGTAGGACCGGAGCGCGTCGTGGTTCTGTTGGCGCGCAGTCCCGATGACGGTGGCCCCGCGCTCCAGAGCGAGCTGAGCCACCACGGACCCGACGCCGCCCGCCGCCCCGTGCACGAGAACGGTGTCTCCGCTCTCGACACCGACGGATTCCAGTGCGTCGTAGGCCGTTCCAGCCACGGCGAGTACACCCGCAGCAACGTTCCAGTCCAGGGCTTCCGGCTTCGGAAACACGAACCGCGCGGGAACCAGAATTCGCTCGGCGTACGTACCGTTCTGGCCGGAGACAACCACCGCGTCGCCGACGGCGACAGGACCGACCGGGCCCTCGACGGTTCCTCCGACCGCCACCACGATGCCCGACGCCTCGCTGCCCAACGCAATCGGAAGCTTCGACCCGTCGGTACCGAAGGCGCCGCTGTAGCTCTTGTAGTCGAAGGGGTTGACGCCGATCGCCCTGACCTCGACCAGAACCTGGCCCTCGGACGGTTCAGGCAGCTCTCGTTCGACGATCTCGATGACGTCCGGTCCACCGTAGGACGCTGCAACTGCAACTCGTGTCATGCGCGGTACAACGGTCACCACGACGCAAATGTTCCGCTCATATCCGCAGGCGCGGCAGTCCCCATTCCCTACCGAGCAATTCGTACGAGCGCAGCCGGTCCGCGTGGTCGGGCGTCGCCGAGGTGAGCACCAGTTCGTCCGCGCCGGTTGCTTTCTGCAGCTCCTCCAACGTGTCCGACACCGTTGCCGCGGATCCGACAATGTGGGTGCTCACTCGATCCGCGACGAGCTCGTACTCCTCGTCGGTCAGAGGTGTCACCCTCGTAGGGTCCGGATACTCGATTGCACCTCGACCACTGCGAATGCTGTGCACCCACTGCGGGAAGGACGCTGCAAGCTCTCGGGCGCGCGAATCCGATTCTGCAACAACCACATCGGCCGACACCGCCACGTACGGCGAGGACAACCGGGCCGACGGCACGAAAGCACGGCGATACTCGCCGATCGCCTCGAGAGTCGTCCCCGGGCTGAAGTGATAACTCGCCGCGAACGGCAGACCGCGGGCACCGGCCTCCCGGGCAGTCGGCCCAGCGCTGCTGCCGAACAGCCACAGCGCCACATCGGCCCCGGCACCCGGGCGTGCCGTCAACGGCACCCCGTCGCGCTCGTAGCTACCGGCAAGCAGCGCAACAAGGTCGTCGAGTTGATCGACGAATTCCGGGACCTCAGCGTGTGGCTGCTGCAGCGCAGCCAGAGACGCAGCCAGCAGCGGGGTCGTTCGCGGGGTCGCCGCAGCGGGCGCCACTGGAAACAGTCCACCGGGTTCCGCTGACACCGCGTGCTCGGGCGCAGCCTGCTGTGCACCGGTCAGGGCTGCTGCTCTGCGCTGCCCGGATCGACCCACACCAAGATCGATACGACCCGGATACAGCGCGTCCACCGTTCCGAAGGATTCCACTACGGCAGCAGCTGTCGTGAAACCGAGCTGGACCGCAGCCGATCCGACACGAATGCGGTTGGTGGCAGCCGCAATCAAACCCACCAGTACGGCAGGCGCAGAACTGGCTGCAGCGACGAAGTGATGCTCGGCAACCCAGTAGCGCTCGTAGCCCCACTCTTCGGCCTGTCGTGCCAGATCGAGCGAATTTCGGAGCGCCTGAGCAGTGCTCGACCCAGCGCTGATCGGTGCCAGGTCGAGAACGGACAGCGGCACGCGCGTCATCCGGGCGTCTTCTCCCCTGCTTCGACAGCCGCCGTCAGCCGGTTCTCCGCCGGCGCGACCGGGCACGTCGCGTAGTCGGTGAACGCGCACGGCAGGTTCGCCGCTCGGTTGAAATCGAGTGCCACGGAGCCACCCTCGGGTTCCGCCACAGCAAGGATCCGCGCTGCCGGGTACGTGGTGACCCCGCTCGTGGCATCGGTGAACAGAACCTTCAGACCAGTGTCGTTGCCGCCGAACGCAACCAACTGCTGGGCCGTACCGGCCAGCTCGAAATCGAGGGTGCCCACCGCAGTGTGGTGGTGTTCGAGACCTTCGACCACGGCACCTGTCGTCACGGTGACCGGGGCGTCGTAGGGCGTGAACGTGGCGCGGGCCACGAACTCCTCGCTGGGTTCGTAGGCCGGTATTCCGTTGTAGGACTGCAGGGTCGAGGCTTTCGGATCGTGGACCCGTAGCGCCACCGCGCCGGTGCGGCGGATGACCTCGATACGGCGTTCACCGTCGTCGACGAGGATCCCGGGCGCACCCTCCACCGGATTCAGCGTCGTAACACCGTCCACCCCCTCGACGGTCACCGAGTCCGAGTCGGCCCGCCATCGACCGGGCAGATCGGCAACAATCTCCAACTCGTCGGTGAGCCAATACAATCCGGTCAGCGACAACCATCCCAATGGATCGCCGTAGGACGCTTCCCGGTCCGCGTGCCACTGCTTCCAGTCCTGCTCGAATTCACTCACGATGCTCGCACTCCTTCACGCTGTTGGTACGGGTGACGCAGACCGAGGTGATCACGCAGCGTGTTCCCGGTGTACTCGGTACGGAAACTACCGCGATCCTGCAGCTGTGGGACGACTTTGTCGACGAACTCGTCGAGTCCGGCCGGCGTGATGTGCGGGACGAGGATGAACCCGTCGCACGCATCGTTCTGGACGTAGCTGTCGATGTCCTCTGCTACCTGTGCCGGCGTTCCGACGAACTGCTGCCGGGTCGTCACCGCGATGATGAGCTCCCGGATGCTCAGGTTCTCGGCCTCGGCACGCTCACGGTACTGCTGCGCAAGGGTTCTCGGGTCACCGTGGCGAGCGCGACCACGGGTGATGCTCACGTCACCGCTCGGCTCGACGTCGGGCAACGGTCCGTCCGGGTCGTAGTCGGACAGGTCTCGTCCCCACACCTGCTCCAGAAACGAGATGGCCGTCTTGCCGCTGACCTGTTGGTGCCGTATGTGGTCGGCCTTCTCGGCTGCATCCTGGGCCGAGTCCCCGAGGACGAACGTGGCGGCAGGTAGCACCTTCAGGTCGGCGTGCTCGCGGCCGTATTTGGCCAACCTTCCCTTGACGTCGGTGTAGAACTTCTGCCCGTCCTCCAGCGTCCCGTGGATGGTGAAGATCGCATCCGCCTTGGCCGCACCGAACTCACGACCTTCGTCGGAATCGCCGGCCTGCAACAACACCGGGTGTCCCTGCGGACTGCGCGGCAACGTGAAGCGGCCCGTCACATCGAATTGCGGACCCGAATGCGAGACCGTGCGGATCTCGGATTCTAGGCCGAAGACACCTCGATCCCGATCGACGACGAACGCATCGGACTGCCACGAATCCCAGAACTCTCGGGCGACGTCGATGATCTCGTTCGCTCGCACGTAGCGGTCGGCCCGGTCGAGGTAGCCACCGCGTCGGAAGTTCTCTCCGGTGAACGCGTCGGACGAGGTCACCATGTTCCACGCCGCGCGCCCGTCGGACAGGTGGTCCAGCGAAGAGAACTGCTTGGCGAGCTCGAAGGGCTCGTTGAACGTGGTGTTGATCGTCCCGGCGAGTCCGAGCTTCGTCGTCACCGATGCCAACGCGTTCAACACCGTGAGCGTGTCCGGGCGGCCGACGACGTCGAGATCGTGAATCTTGTTGCGATGCTCGCGTAATCGCAGACCTTCGGCGAGGAAGAAGAAGTCGAACAGCCCACGCTCTGCGGACTCGGCCAGGTGGACGAACGAATCGAATTCGATCTGGCTCTTGGACGCCGGGTCGGTCCAGACGGTGGTGTTGTTGACGCCAGGGAAATGCGCGCCGAGGTGGATCTGCTTCTTGGTCCGCTTCGAGATCGTCACCGACTGTTCCTTTCGGGTGCTGCAAAACGATTTGTCGGACGAGCCAGGCCGAGGCGCTCACGCACCGTCGCTCCCGTTCTGCTGTCCGTGGCCGGGAGTGTCTTCACTCCCGACGGAAGCGCGAGCGGCACGAGAGTGACCCCGTCCAGACCCGCGGATTCGGCCGCTCCGAGAAGCAAGTTCAGCCCGGCAACGTCGCCCACATACTGCAGCGATTGCGGCGTACGTACCCGGCCTGCCCAGTTGTCGAGCTGCGCCAATTCTTCGGCCGCGGTCTCCGACACCAAGGTCTCGACGTCGAGTAGCACGAACACGTCCACCGGGTCGCGGCCCTCGGCCACGACGGCCCGTCGAACACGCGCCGCGAGGGCAGCTGCGCCCTCGATCGAGTCTGCAGCAATCCGCACGATGTCCGCTCTGGCGGCCGCTACCGCGGTGGATTCGGCGGAGTGGGCGCGCACTGCTACCAGCGGCTGTCCTTGAGGTGACCTCGGCGTGATGGACGGCCCTTTGACCGAGAAGTGCTCACCCTGAAAGTCGATGTAGTGCAACTTGTCTCGGTCGACGAACCGACCCGTCGCAGCGTCTCGAATCTCGGCGTCGTCCTCCCAGCTGTCCCACAGCCGAGTGACGACCTCGATGGCCTCGTCGGCCTCCTGCCACAGGCTCTCTTCGTCCTGCTCGCCCTTACGCCCGAACAGTGCTGCCTGCTCCGCGCCGCCGGACACCTCGACCTGCCAACCTGCGCGACCGTGTGAGGCGAAGTCCAGACTCGCGATCTGCTTCGAGATGTGGAACGGCTCGGTGTGGGTGACGGTGACCGTGGGGATCAAACCGATGCGTTCGGTGAGCGCAGCAGCCCGGGCTGCCACGGCAACCGCCTCGAGGGTCCGGGAAGCGAAGGAGTCTGCGAGAAAGACCAGATCGATCCCGGCCCGGTCTGCCGCGCGAAGCTGATCGATCCAGAATGCCGCGGTGAACACTTCCTCGGCGCGAGAATCCTGTCGCCGCCACGCCTGTGGATGTGCGCCGGTTCCCCTCGGTTCGATTGCCGTGACGAAAAGCTTGTCAGACACCGGTACCCACTCTCTGTGTCGCTGTTCCTGGGATGGCCGCGAGCAACTCGCGGGTGTATTCCTGCTGGGGGTTGTCGAATATCGAAGCGGTGCTGCCATATTCGACGATCACACCCGACTGCATCACAGCCACGGTGTCGCTGATCTGGCGAACCACGGCCAGGTCGTGCGAAATGAACAGATAGCTCAGACCGAACTCGGATTGCAGATCGCCGAGCAGCGAAAGAATTTGCGCCTGCACCGAGACGTCCAAGGCCGATACGGGCTCGTCGAGCACCACCACCTCCGGTGCCAACGCCAGTGCCCGAGCGATTGCGACGCGTTGACGCTGACCACCCGACAACTCGGCCGGGCGTCGCGCCAGGTGGTCACTGCTCAGAGCCACTTGGTCGAGCAGTTCCGCGGCACGCGCCGAGCGGTCCCGGGAGGTCCCGATCTTGAACGCGTCCAGCGGTTCTCGCACGATCTCGCCGACGCGCAACTTCGGGTTCAGCGATGCGTACGGGTTCTGATAGACGATCTGGACTCGACGCCGCAGCTCCCGCCTCGCCGTGCCACGAAGGCCGGTGACATCGATTCCGTCGAACGTGACCGTGCCCGCGGAGGGTGTTTCCAGGCCGATCGCAATACGCGCCAGGGTGGACTTCCCCGAACCGGATTCGCCGACGACAGCGACGGTTCGACCCCGCTCGACCGTGATCGTGGCGTCTCGCACCGCATCCAGGTGAACGCCTCGTCCGATGGCGAAACGCTTCGACACCGACGAGACGGACAGAATCGGATCGCCCGCACCCGTCCTGGCCGGACGGAGCGTCGAGCTCAGAGACGGCGCGGCCGCGAGCAGCTTCTGTGTGTAGGGATGGGTGGGGTTCGCCAACACCTCTGCAGTCGGACCGGTTTCGACGATCTCACCACCACTCATGACGACCAGCCGGTCGGCGCGATCGGCCGCAACGCCCAGATCGTGCGTGATCAACAGAACTGCGGCACCCGTCTCGGCAATTCGGGCGTCCAGATGGTCGAGGATGCGTCGTTGCACGGTGACGTCAAGGGCGCTGGTCGGTTCGTCGGCGATCACCAGTTCGGGGCGGCACGCGAGAGCGATACCGATCAGTACCCGCTGCCGCTGCCCACCGGACAGGTCCTGCGGGTACTGGCGTGCCCGCACCTCGGGGTTGTCGAGGCCCGCGTCGGTGAGAATGCGGATCGCCTCGAGCTTCGCGGTACGCCGATCTGCCAACCCGTGCACACGCAGCACCTCGGCCACCTGGTCTCCGACGCGTACGACGGGGTTAAGTGAGGTGGTCGGATCCTGCGGGACGAGCCCGATATGCCTACCGCGCAAGCGATTCAGCGTCTTGTCCGACGCGGTGTCCAGGCGCCGGCCGTCGAAGGTCACCGAGCCACTTCGGATCCGGCCGTTGCCGGCCAGCAAGCCGATGACCGCGTGGGCCGTGGTGGATTTTCCCGAACCGGATTCGCCTACGACGGCCAGTACCTCGCCGCGTTCGACGGTGAACGAAATTCCGCGCACGGCCGTCGTCGTGCCGTAACCGACCGAGAGGTTGTCGACTTCGAGGATGGGGCTCATTCGGATCGCCTCTCGAGTGCGTGCCCGAGACGGTGCGCGGACAGCACGACTGCCACGATCACCAGGCCCGGTAAGGTGGTCATCCACCACGCGGTGGCGAGGAAGTTCCGACCCTCGGAGATCAGCGATCCCCACTCCGGTGTAGGCGGAACAGCGCCGAATCCCAGGAAGCTCAACGCCGAGACCGCCAGGACCGCCATACCGAATTCGACTGCTGCGAGGGCAATCACGGGACCGTACGAGTTGCGGAGGATGTGTCGGCGGAAGACGTCGAACCATCGCACACCCGAGGCGTACGCCGCCTCGACATACAGCGATCGACGCACACGCAACACCTCCGACCGCATGACCCGGGCGAAGTTGGCGATGAGGGTGACCCCCACGGCGATGGCGACATTGACGGTTCCGAAACCGAGCGCAGTGACCAGAGCCAGCGACAGCAGCAGTGTCGGAATCGACAGCAGCACATCGACGATGCGCATCAGCACGGCGTCGACGAGTCCCCCGACGGCCCCGGAGATCAGGCCGACGATCGATCCGACGACCAGTGCGATCCCGACGGCGAGCAGTGTCGCGGTCAACGACAGGCCGGAGCCGTGCACCACGCGGGTGAAGACGTCACGGCCGATGTTGTCGGTGCCGAACCAATGTGCCGTACTGGGGGCCTGGAGCTTGTCGGCGGGCACGCCCACCAACGGGTCTCCGCTCGCGAACACGGAGGGGAAGAGTGCGAATCCCAGCGCGAGCAGCAGCACGAGCGCGGACAAGGCAAGCCACAGGTGCTTCAGGGCGTCCGTCAGAACCCGGCGACGCCGAGCTGTCGACGGCACCGGCTCTGCCTCGAGCAACGCCGCTGTCCGAACCTCGCGGTCACGAATCAGAATGTCAGACATGAGCTTTCTCCGGTTCCGCGACTGCGCGCGCAGGCTTGTACTCGCGCACGATGCG
The DNA here is from genome assembly GCF_002258885.1 of Rhodococcus sp. 06-1474-1B. Classification (NCBI taxonomy): domain Bacteria; kingdom Bacillati; phylum Actinomycetota; class Actinomycetes; order Mycobacteriales; family Nocardiaceae; genus Rhodococcus; species Rhodococcus sp. 06-1474-1B. The sequence goes on from NZ_NOYR01000021.1 coordinate 459,938, forward strand.
CGGGTCTATCAGCGGATACAGCAGGTCCACGGCCAGGTTCACCACAACGAACACCAGCGAGGTCAGCACCACGATGCCCTGTACCACCGGAATGTCCTGGGCCAATACCGAAGTCTGGGTCAGCCGTCCCACTCCAGCCCTCGAAAACACCGTCTCGACGACGACCGATCCGGCGAGCAGCGTCCCCACCAACACACCCGCGATCGTGAAAGCCGGGATGGACGACAGCCGCGCTATGTGCCGCGTCTGCACCCGTAGTCGCGAGACGCCCTTGGCGCGAGCGACATCGACGAACGGCTGTTTCCAGGTAGTCGACATGCTGGTGGCCAACACCTGAGCGATGACCGCACCGGTCGGCAGTGCCAATGTGACCGCAGGCAACACCAGCGCAGCTGCTCCCGCGTCACCGAAGGCCGGGAACCACCTCAACTGGAACGAGAACAGTTGCAGTAACAGCAGTCCCACCCAGAAGGTCGGTACAGCCACCCCGAGCGGCGGGAGTGCGAACAACAGATTCTCGAGCCACGGCGTTCGGGTGTACGTCGCAGCGTACGCCAGTGCCGACCCGAACACGACCGCCAATACCAGTGCGGTGCCTGCGAGGCCGAGCGTGCTCGGCACGGCATCGAGGATCGCCGTCGTCACCGGCTGTCCGGTGGCGATGGACAATCCGAAATCGCCCTGCACAGCCCCAGACAGCGAATGCCAGTACTGCACCCACACCGGCTGGTCCAAACCGTAGCGGGCCTGCAATTCTGTGACGGCCGCCGCGTCGACCGGTGTGCCCGAACCGGCAGAGTCGACAGCGAGACTGACCGGGTCCGAGGGCAGCAGGAACAGCACGCCGAACGAGATGGTGAACGCGGCCCACAGCACTGCCACTGCCTGCAGTACGCGCTGCCCGAGGTACCGGATCATGCGCTCAGCCAGGTATCGAAGAACTGCAGTCGAGCGGAGGCCTCGAACTTCAGGTCCTGCACTTTCGACGCCGCGCCGACGGCCTGCGACAGTTCGATCGTGGGGATCCACAGTCCGTTGTCGAGCACCTGCTGCTGAGCGGTGGCGAGGCTGTCGTTGCGCGCCGTTAGATCGGTGGTCGAGAGCTGATCGGTCAGCGATGCATCCAGATCGGGAATCGGGCCGCGCGCGTTCAGGTTACGTCCGTCCACGGCGAACGTGGTGCGCAGAATGTCGCCGTCGGCGCGGGTGCTGTTGTAGTACGTGGAGTCGTAGTCCTTGGTGCCCTGACGTGCTGTCGCCTCGGACGTCGAGACCAACTCGAGCTGCAGGTCGACGCCCACCGCACGGAGCTGCTGCTGCGTCAACTCCAGGATCGCCTGGTTGCCAGCGAACACTGCGGAGTACATGACCTCGAAACTCAGCCTCTGCCCGTCCTTTTCACGGATTCCGTCCGATCCGGGAATCCACCCTGCCGCGTCGAGCAACGCCTTGGCATTGTCCGGGTCGTAGGTCACTCCGGCTAGTTCGGTGTAACCCGGTGTCGCACTGGCCAACGCGCTGGTCGCCGGCTCGAAATCGGGCCCCAGTACGGTGTCGACGAGCTCCTGCCGGTTGATGGCAGGTACCAGTGCCGCCCGCACGACGGGATCCTGTAACGCACCGCGCGTAACGTTGGGCTGAATGCCGAACGGGACTCCCGGGTTCGAGGTGGTCAGAATTCGGCCGCCGGTCGCTTCGATCTGCGGAGCGTCCTGCGGCAACGCGTCGCTGACGGCGTCGAGCTGATCGGAGGACAAGCTTCCTGTGCGAACGCCCGACTCGGGCACGATGGTGAATTCGATGCGATCGAGATAGGCCTCGCCGGTGTGACCGAATACCGCAGAGCCCCAGTTGTATCCGCTTCGCTTGCCCAGAGTGACTGAACGGTCCTGCTGGTAGTCCGCGTAGGTGAACGGTCCCGATCCGATATTGGTACCCAAGCACCGCGACTCGGCCGACTGCGCGGAGGTCGCGATGGATTGAATTCCGAGCTGAGGTGTCGAACTCGCCTGCAGGAACTGCGCATTCGATGCTGCGAAGTCGATGCGCACCGTCGAGGGGTCGACCACCGTCGCGCTCTGATAACCGGTCAGATAGCTCGCCGCCAGCGGTGCCTTCGCTGCGCCGAGGCCGATGATTGCGTCGAAATTCGCCTTCACCGCCGCCGCGTCGAGCACCGTGCCGTCACTGAAGGTGACGCCGTCTTTCAGCGTGAATGTGAAGGATTTCGCATCGGGACCCACGTCCCACCGCTCGGCCAGCCACGGTTCGATCTCACCGGTTTCGGGGTTCTGATCGGTGAGTGAATCGACGACCTGACGGGTGACGTAGATGGTCTGGTTGGTGCCGGACTGGGCGGGATCCGAGCAGGTCGGGGCCCCGGACAAGCCGTAACGCAGAGTTCCGCCGGGCTGGGCCGGACCGGCGTCGGCGGCCGTGGTGGCGGCACCACCGGCGCATCCGGCGAGGACTGTGGCTGCAGTGGCGATCAGGCCGGCCACCAGGAATGCAGGACGAGTGGACACGTAGGTGTCTCCGATATCTGGTCGATCGCGCGCACGATCCCGCATCCGAGCTGGGTGTGCCCAGGAAGGAGTGCGCGCAGATGATGAGGTGAGGTGTGAAGTACGAGTTGTGACGAAATGTCAGCTGCGACAGGTCGAACCGTTGAGGCGGCACAGATCGACATGGAGACGGCGGCAACCGTTGACGAAGCCTGCGGCAACTCGGGTGTTCACGTGCAATCCTCCATCGGTCCCGGCGGTAGCACCCTCACCCGACGAGCGGGGGGTTGCTGCGACGTCATAGAGCCAGGTCTCTCGGTCGCTCTGGATGGTCCTACAGTTTCCGATACTACGAGAGCATCGCCCCGGTTGCCAACCGGGGTAGGAAAACCCGCCGATAATGGACGCGAGAAGCGCGGTCGGACCGACGCCTACCGTTCAGACGGCCAGCGCCAGTCCAGCGCTCCCACTCGCGCAAGATCTCGAATCATCATGCGACGCAACTTTGTTCAACTCTGGCGCATTCACGCGGTGCACCCAGTAGTCGATCGCTTCGCCGGCATGAGCGAATCGGACGAGGACGTCCATGCAGAGCCAGGTCGCGACCGAGAAATCCTGTTCCGCACCGTCGAGACCGATCAGTGTCAATTCTTCTCCCACAGCAAGCAACGCGCGATCGATATCGGAACCGCCGGGGCCGAGCCACGCCAGTGCTCGTCCGAGTAGCGCCCAGTCTCCGGCGGTCACAGGCTCATCGGCCGATTGTCTGCACAGTTCCGCAGCCGCAGCGAGAGCATCCGCCACCTGCGTCGACACCGAACCGTGGAGCTCAGCGAGAATACCGCGATCGGAGTCGACCAGATCGGCCATGTAGCGCCAGCGGGCAGGAAGCGCCGCGTCCTCTGGCCACAGGTCGGCGGTGCCGAACTGGAGACGGGTGATCATGTCCTTGGGCGAACTGCACGAAAGCGCGGAGCCACACGAGTCGTTCATGTCGATCATCCCCACTGGGTCAACACACAACATTGGACACCGGCTCGACAGTCGCGTTCGGAGATACCGTCGAGCAGGGGCTTTCGTCACCGATGCAAGCAACGCTGCTGTGGTCGTTACGTCCGCCTTGGGAGATATTGAACGCCGCCACCAGCATCTTCGCGACTCGTGGTTGTACAAAACCGACAACGTCACACTTTTGGTCCATATGTAAATTGGCCGCATAGTGCCGCGCTCCGACTCCAGCTGGGCCGCAGCGACAGCCAAATGATGCGGGAACGTACGTTCGAATACTTGTCGGTGGGTCGCGGTAGATTCTGTTCATGCTTTCGGGGGACGGCGGATCAGGGGTGGACGGCATCGAGACGGTGCCGCCTGCCCCTGCTGTGTCCGACCCTGTCTTGGCTGGGTTGGTCGAGGCGGTGGAGTCGGCGGTCGCCGAGTTGGCGGGGCAGGCGTCGGTGGCATGGTCGAATGCCGACCGGCGTGCGGTGATCCAACGCATGGAAACTGTGTCGCGGTCTGTGACGGCGTATTCGCACACCTGGCTCAACGAGCTGATCGCACAGCACGGCCTCGACGTGTATCCGGGGTCGGTGCCGTGCTCGGTGGCGTGGATGCTGCGGATCACCCCACGCGCGGCCGGTGCGCGGGTGCGTCTGGCGGCGGAGTTGGGGGATCGCACCGCATTGTCCGGCGAAATGCTGCCTCCGTTGTTGCCGCACACCGCTGCAGCGGTGCGGGCAGGGTTGCTCGATGCCCAGCATGTGCAGATGATCCGCGAATTCTTCCGACATCTGCCGTCGAGTGTCGATCCGCAGACCCGCGATCGCGCCGAACAGCAGTTGGTGGGTCTCGCCTCGACGAGGCGGCCCGACGACTTCGCGCCACTGGTGGCGCATCTGGACTCGATCCTCGACCCCGACGGCGACTTCGACGAGGACGAAGACGAGGACAAGAACGCGAAGCCGAGGCCGCGGAAACGGGATGCGTTCTTCTACCTCGGTGAGCAGGGTTCCGACGGGATGTCCGAGGGGAAGTTCTGCGTCGACTCCGAGCTACGCGCTTACCTCGAAGCCTTGTTCTCCAAGGCCGCGAAGCCGGGAGTCAACAACCCTGCCGACCCGACATCGATCGTCCACGAGGATGAACGTGACGACGACAAATACGAGGCCGACGGTGATGACAACGGCGGGAACGGCAGCGCTACTACGCCGACGCCCGAGCCCTTTCCTGGCGATGCCGGGTCCAGTCATGCGGGCTTGTGGGATGAGACGAACTACGACAGTGACGACGACTGCGGTGACGAGGATTGCTGCGAAGGCGACTGCGGCGAGTGCGACGGTGACGACTGTGGTTGCGGCACAACGCCACACAGCACGGCCGACACCAACGACGATGCCGGCTCCGACAGCGCTGCTGAACCCTGCGGCCACGCCGACGCCGACGCATCGGACACCGCTGCTCGCGACGCTGCCGCCGCACGGGATCGACGCACCCAGAACGAACGCCGCCACGATGCCCTGAAAATGGCGCTCCGGCACACCCTCGCCTCCGGCACCCTCGGCACCCACCGCGGCCTACCCGTCACCGCCATCGTCACCATGAGTTTGAAAGACCTTGAATCAGGCTGCGGCTACGCCATGACCGCCACCGGATCCCGCGTCTCGATCCGCGACGCCATCCGCATGGCCTCGCACGCCCACCACTACCTCACCATCTTCGACGACAACGGCAGAGCCCTCTACCTCGGCCGATCCAAACGCGTCGCCTCCGCCGACCAACGCATCGTCCTCATCGCCCGAGACAGGGGTTGCAGCTTCCCCTCCTGCACCCGCCCCGCGACCTGGTGCCAGTCACATCACCTCGACGACTGGGTCGAGGGCGGACCCACCGACATCGACTCCCTCACCTTCGGATGCGACATGCACCACGCACTCGTCGGCACCGGTCCCGGAAAGTGGGCCACCACCAAAACCACAGCGCGACACAGATACCCGGGCCGCACCCTGTGGCACCCACCAACAGGGATGGACTCGAAGCGCCGCGGGCTGATCAACCACGCACACCACCCCGAAGAAGTCCTCTACCCACCCGACCACCACAACGACACAGGCGACACCGGAGACGAAGAACCACGACAACCCGCATGACGCCCCACACCACCACCACGGCACAGCCCTGCCTCCGGCAGGACTGCAACGCGGATACCGAATCCCCCATTGCGTTGACCCACAGTTGCGCTCGACACGACCAGGGGGTTCCATCGATACAACCATCACAGGAGGAGTACGAGCGCATGGCGTACGACGAGCTTCTTGCGGACCGCATCCGCGACGCTCTCTGGGACCAGGAGAGTCTGCGTGAGCAGAAGATGTTCGGCGGTCTGGCGTTCATGGTGCGAGACAGAATGGTGGTGTGTGTCGGCACCGAAAACCGTGCCTTGCTTGTTCGTGTGGACGGGGTACGCGAACCCGAATACCTCCAGCTCGATGGGGCCCACCATGCCGTCATGGGCAAGGGGCGGTCGATGGGTGAAGGCTGGATCACCGTCGATGCAGAAGCGCTGACGAGCGAACAGGCACTGCAGTTCTGGGTCGGTGCAGCTCTGGAACACCACGCCGACACGTCGGGCTGACAAACATTGCTCGGCGACACCGCACCCCACTCGGGCATCACTGAACCGGGCTCATTCGAGACTCTTCTCGAAGGGGTGCGATCCGACTGTTCTGGATGGCAAACTTCGGTCGTAGAGCGGGGTGTATCCAGCTGCCAGGTACAGCGCAACGGCCTCGGGCTGATTCCAGCCGGTCGTCAGGTAGACCCTGCGATATCCGCGATCACGTGCGCTGCGTTCCAGCTCGGCCACGACGAGTCTGCCGAATCCCCTGCCGCGGTGCACTTTCGATGTCCAAATACGTTTCAGCTCTGCGGTTTCCGAGTCGAATTTCCGGTACGCACCTCCGGCAACAGGAACGCCATCGGCCAAAGCAATTCCCAACACACCACCCGGCGGTGCGAACTCCCGGGCAGGATAGGACTTCAGTTCCTCGTATTGGACACCGGGGCTCCGGCCGTACCGGGACGAATATTCGATCGCCAGTTCTTGCAGCAGGGGCATCGCCAGCCGATCGTGCTGATCGACCTCGACGAAGTCCACGCGTCCTGGACCCGTGTCACCACTGCGAATGTTGACATCGAACGTCGCGCTCATGTGCTTCCTGTCTCGATTAACTGTCGACCAGATCAGCGACCAGCTTCCCGGCCGACGTCACCTCTGCTCAGTTGTCTAACCTTCCTTGCGGGGTAGCCCGGGCGGGTTGATGACGGACTCGGTCACTGCCTCGGACTGCAGGCCCCAACGATCGATCACCTTCTGATAGCTGCCGTCCTCGATGGCGTGGTTCACTGCGTCCTGCACGGCGTCGATGAGCCCGTTGTCCTTCTTGGTCAGTACTGCTATCTCACCCTGCAGCGCATCTCCGGCACCCGAGAACGTGCCGATGATCTTGGTTTCACCACCGGTTGCCGCGTGATAAACCGCGGACGGATTCGGTCCCAGGTACCCGTCGATACGGCCTGACCCGAGCGCCAGGTAGTAGTCGGAGGTGTTCTGGTAATAAGCGATCTCGGCTGGAGCCAGACCCTCGGCTACGTTCTGCTCGTTCCAGTCGACCAGCAACTGCTCTTGGTTGGTACCGGAGCCGACCCCGATCTTCTTGCCTGCGATGTCCTGACGCTTCTCGACTGTCCAATCGGTGTCCTTCTGCGCCTCGAAAGCGAGGTTGTCCAGTCGATAGGTCGCGAAGTCGTACTTGTCCTTGCGCTCCTCGGTGACGGTGACATTGGAGATGAACACGTCGTTCTCGCCGGAGTCGATCTTCACGAAGTTCTGCGACCAATCTGCGACCTCAAGATCGACGTCGAGACCGAGAATGTCGGCGATCAGGTACGAGAAGTCCACCTCGGACCCCACGATGGTGGTGTCGTCGGTCGCGTAGAAACGCAGCGGCGGTGCGGTACCGCCCGACCCGGTGACGATCAGCGTGCCGCGATCACGAATCGCTTGCGGCACTTCGGCTGCGATCTCGTCGACCTTCTGGGCGCGAACGCGGTCGGCCTGCTCGGGTGAAAGATCGAACGATCCGCCGTCCTCGGTGACGACCTGAGATTCGGCAGTGGGCTCGCTGCATGCTGTCGCAGTGAGTGCCAGGACAGCGAATGCCGACGCTACTACCGCGAGCCTACGAGATGATCCGGACATGACTTTCCCCGTTCGTGGGTGCAGGTGAAGCATGAGTGAGAGCTAGAGAACGTGAGCGAGGAACGACTTGGTGCGTTCCTCCTGGGGTGAATCGAGAAGCTCTGCAGGAGAGCCTTGTTCGACGATGACGCCGCCATCCATGAAGACGACGGTGTCGGCGATCTCGCGGGCGAACCCGACCTCGTGCGTGACGATCACCAGGGTGGCACCATCGCGTGCCAGGCCGCGGATGACCTCGAGAACCTCTCCCACCAATTCGGGGTCGAGCGCTGACGTCGGCTCGTCGAACAGAATGACTGTGGGACGCAGGGCAAGTGCACGCGCGATGGCGACCCGCTGCTGTTGTCCGCCGGAGAGTCGTCGCGGATAATCATGGGCTTTCGCGTGCACCCCGACTCGTTCGAGGAGAGCCAGCGCCTCGGGTTCGACGTCGGAACGCGTGCGCTTCTGCGCAGAGATCGGGGCTTCGATGACATTCTCGAGGACCGTCAGGTGAGGAAACAGATTGAAGTTCTGAAACACGAAACCGATCTGGGAACGCTGCCGCAGAATCTCCTTGTTGCTGAGTTCGTGCAGTTTGTTGCCTTTGCGCCGATATCCCACCAGATCACCGTCGATCCGGACGGTGCCCTGATCCACCTTCTCCAGATGGTTCAGAGCGCGCAGCAGGGTCGACTTGCCCGAACCCGAGGGGCCGATAATCGCGGTCACCTCACCGGGACGTACGAGGAGGTCGACGCCTTTGAGCACCTCGAGCCCGCCGTAGGACTTGTGGACGCCGCGCACCTCGACCGCGTATCTCGTTGCGGCAGTGGATGTGGAGGCATCAAGAGTGGTCATCGGGTTGCCCCTCTCGGCGCGAAGGTGACGTTGGAGAGCTTGTGGCGTATCTGCTGGATCGGCGTCAGCGGAATGTTGCGTACCGCGCCCTTGGCGTAGTGCCGCTCGACGTAGAACTGCACGATCGACAGCACCGACGTCAGAATGATGTACCAGACGGTCGCGACCATGAGCAGCGGAACCACGCGCCCGTTGCGTCCGTATATGACTTGCACCTGGTAGAACAATTCGGCAATGGCCATCACCGACACGATCGACGTGCCTTTGAACAGACTGATCACCTCGTTGGCTGCGTTGGGGAGAATCCCTCGCATCGCCTGCGGCAGAACGATCTTGAAGAACTCCCGCCTCTTCGGAATCCCCAGCGCTGCTGCGGCTTCGAGTTGCCCCTGGTCCACCGAGATGATGCCGGCCCGAACGATCTCGGCGGAGTAGGCCGCTTGGTGCAGGGCCAGCCCGATGATGGCCGCCGTCGATCCACTGATGACGTTGTTGACGTCGAACTGAAAGAAGCTGGGACCGAACGGAATTCCCAACGACAGAGTCTGGTACAGGTACGCAATATTGAACCAGAACAGAAGCTGCACGATCAACGGGATGGAACGGAAGGCCCAGATGTAGAACCAGGAAATAACCTGCAGCACAGGATTGTCGGACAGCCGGGCCACCGCCAGGCCGATACCGATGGCGAAACCGATCAGCGTTCCCCAGAAGGTGAGCTGGATGGTCAACCATAGCGCCGACATCACCGATGCTGCAGTGAAGTACTGCGCGAAGGTGCCCCAATCCCAGCCGGGGTTGGTGACGAAGCCGTGCAGGAACTGACCGACCACGATCAGCGTTGCGACCGCGATCACCAAGCGCCACGGGTGCCACGTGCGTGCAACGACGAGCTGTTCGTCGGGAATGTCGTCCGTCGTATCCGCAACGGGTCGAGAGTCGAGTTGAGTCACCGGAACCGCCGGGTCGGATGGGCAGCGATCATCGCTGGGTTGCCTTTCGAAGATTTCGTGCTGTGAGTACGCCGATCGGTCAAGCGTGCGTACAGATACAGATGTTCATCGGGCGTGCCTCCATCGGTCCTGGCGGTAGCACCCACACGCCGTAAGGGCGGGGTTGCTGCGACGTCATCGAGCCAAGGTCTCTCGGTCGCTCTGGATGGTGACAGGAACGTACAGAACAATCTATCGAAAAGTCAAGTGCACGTGCGCATTCGGTTACAATCACGATGATTTCAACCCTTGCCACCGGCGCAACCGCCCCCGGGTTGGATCTGTAGAGGGTCGACGAACTCCACCACCCTCGTGCGAGAATTCGACCCATGCACGTGCGGAAAGCCAGGATCGGTGACGATGGCTTTCGAAAAACGCCGCGCTATCAGCAGCTGAACGCAGCGAGTGTTGTCTTTCTCGGTTCGCTGGTCGTGATCGGCACATTCCGAATGGCCGAGACGTCCGATTCGATACGTCTGGCCGCTCACAGCGCCATTCTCGTGGCGGTCGCGGCCGCGATTGTCTACGGACTCAAGCGAACTGACCGGAAGCCGACGTTGCTGCTTCCCCGTATGACGCTTGTTCTGTTCGGTCTCGGCAGTCTCGTGTGTGTCGTCGCAGGCGACTATCTCCCTGCCGTGGTCGCCGCGATCCAGGCTGTGATCCTTCCGCTGTTCATGCTGGACGACCGAGTGAACGCCCTCTATCGGTACACCCCCGACGTGTCCTGAACCGCGGTCTCGAATCACCCTGATTTCAACCATTGCCTCGCGCCTTCGACGCGGCAAGGGTTTCTAGCGACAGCGTCGACGAAAGGACTGGGTCGCCACGATGCCGAACGAATCTGCCCCGTCGAAGAACACCGCAATTGCCATGATCGAACGCAGGATTTCCTCGTCCACCGCCGAATCCTGGGACTGGCAGCTCGACGCACTGTGCCGGGGTCAGGACTCCGAGATCTTCTTCTCCCCCTCGGGTGAGGGGCGAACGGCACGTCGCCAACGCGAGGATCTCGCCAAGCAGGTGTGCGCCGGCTGCGGAGTGCTCGACGCCTGCAAGCGGTTCGCGTTGGCAGCCAACGAACCGTTCGGAGTGTGGGGCGGCATGACGGCCCGCGAACGGCTGGTGCATCGGGCCAACTCGCGACGCGACCACGAGCGGCGGGCAAGTTAGGCCGCGACCAGAAGATGGTCCGCAGGTCGCCGGATGGTCCACAATGGAGGGGTGACCGATATCGAGAAGCCCCTGCCGTGGACGTACCTGATGGACATGGACGGAGTTCTGGTCCACGAGGATCACCTGATCCCCGGTGCCGACACGTTCCTCGCCGAGCTGCAGGCCAACGAGATCCCGTTCATCGTGTTGACGAACAACTCGATCCGCACCCCACGTGACCTGCGCGCACGTCTCGCATTCACCGGCTTGGACATTCCGGAGAAGTCGATCTGGACCTCTGCTCTCGCCACCGCCACCTTCCTCGGCAATCAGCGGCCCGGCGGCAGTGCGTATGTCGTCGGCGAGTCCGGTCTGACCACCGCGCTGCACGACATCGGTTACACCCTCACCGACTCCAGCCCCGACTACGTGGTGCTCGGGGAGACCCGAACGTACTCGTTCGAGGCCATCACCACCGCCATTCGTCTCGTCGAGAAGGGTTCACGCTTCATCGCCACCAACCCCGACGCGACCGGTCCGTCGCGCGAGGGTTCGCTGCCCGCGACCGGTTCGGTCGCCGCACTCATCACCAAGGCCACCGGCAAAGAGCCGTACTACGTGGGCAAGCCCAACGCGTTGATGATGCGTTCGGCTCTACGCGCCATCGGCGGGCACTCCGAGAACACTCTGATGATCGGCGACAGGATGGACACCGACGTGCTGTCCGGCCTCGAAGCCGGATTGCAGACCATTCTGGTGTTGACCGGCATTTCGACCGTGCAGTCCGTCGAGCAGTACCCGTACCGTCCGACGAAAGTGCTCGATTCCGTCGCAGACCTGGTGGGCCGCACACAGAGCCCGTTCTGATGAAGCTCCGATTCGTTCTGTCTCGGCAGGATCATCACGTCGTCGGCTTGGGAGTGCAGCAACAGTTTCCGGACGTCGCCGACGCAGTCGCGGCGGTACAGCAAGGCCGAAACGTCGTCGGGGTACTGCCTTTCGACATGTCCGACGCCACCGCGCTGATCGAGCCGGCGGAGTTCTACCGACGCGCCGGTGCGTGGGCGGTACCGGATGCTCAGCCGCCACTTCCGTCCGTCACCGTCGAACGCCAGATCCCCGAGCCGGACGTGCACGTCGAACGGGTACGCGAGGTCGTGCGGCGTGTGAAAGCCGGTGTCGCCGAGAAGATCGTGCTCGCACGAGCGATCGAATTGGCCGCAGAGTCGCCCATCGATCCGTCAGCGGTGTTGAGCGCGTTGGTGACTCGCGATCCGATGGGAAACGGATTTCTCGCAGACCTCTCGCCCACAGACGAGTCCGGCAGACATCTCGTCGGCGCAAGCCCCGAACTGCTGGTGCGCAAACGCGGCAACGTCGTCAGCTGCCATCCCTTCGCCGGGACGGCCGCACGCTCCACCGACCCCGACGAGGACGCGCGTATCTCGGCGGCACTGGCGGCCAGCGCGAAAGACCAGGCCGAGCATCGCTTCGTCGTCGACGAGATCAAGGCAGCACTGGCGCCGTTCTGCGAAACACTGGACGTACCCGCGACACCTCAGCTGAGCAGCACTCCGCAGCTGTGGCACCTGTCCACGCCGATCGTCGGTACGTTGGCCGACCCGTCGACGTCGGCCCTCGACCTCGCATTGGCGCTGCATCCCACCGCTGCCGTCGCCGGTGTTCCCCGCGCCGCCGCCATGAGAGCGATCACCGAGATCGAGGGATCCCGCGGCTTCTACGCCGGTGCGCTCGGATGGACCGACGGCAGCGGGGACGGTGAATGGATGGTCGCGATCCGGTGCATCGAACTCACCGCGGACGGCCTGTCCGGTACCGCCACAGCCGGCGGGGGCATCGTCGCCGACTCGGACCCCGACGCCGAGCTGGACGAAACCACGGCAAAGTTCAGAACGGTACTCAGCGTCTTCGAGAACTGACCCAGCTACTTCAGCGCCTGGTCCAGATCCCCGATCAGGTCCTCGGTGTCCTCGAGACCGATGGAGATCCGCACGACGCCATCGGTGATACCCACTGCGGCACGACCTTCCGGCCCCATCGCGCGGTGCGTGGTAGTGGCCGGGTGGGTGATGAGCGTCTTGGAATCGCCGAGGTTGTTCGAGATGTCCACGATCTTCAGGCCGTCGAGCAACTCGAAAGCACGCTGCTTGCCTGCGCCCTCGGGGGCATCGAGCTCGAACGTGACGACCGTGCCGCCGCCCGACATCTGCGACGTCGCCAGCTCGTACTGCGGATGTGACGGCAGGAACGGGTATTTGACCCACCGCACCGCCGAATGCCCTTCGAGGAATTCGGCGATCTGCAGCGCGGAGTTCACTGAATGCCGCACGCGCACCGGCATGGTCTCGAGTCCCTTGAGCAACGTCCACGCGTTGAACGGGCTCAGGGCAGGCCCGGTGTGCCGCATCAGCGTCTGCACCGGACCGTCGATGTACTCCTTCGATCCCAGGATCGCACCGCCGAGTACCCGGCCCTGACCGTCGATGTGCTTGGTGCCGGAATACACCACCACGTCGGCACCGAGTTCGAGACTGCGCTGCAGCAGAGGCGTCGCGAACACGTTGTCCAACACCACCGTTGCGCCGGCGGCGTGCGCCATCTCGGACACCCGCCTGACATCGACGAGCGACTGCATCGGATTGGACGGGGTCTCGAAGAACACCGCGGTCGTCGGCACCGACAGCGCCTGCTCCCACTGCTCGAGGTCCTCGCCGTCGACGAAGACGGTCTCGACGCCCCAGCGCGGCAGAATCTCGTTGCACACCACGAAACAGGAACCGAAAAGGCTACGCGCAGCGACCAAACGATCGCCGGCCTTCAACAGTGCGCCGAGCGCGGTGAACACTGCCGACATTCCACTCGACGTGCCGAAACACGCCTCGGCACCCTCGATCAGCCGCAACCGCTCCTCGAACATCTTGACCGTCGGGTTGCCGTAGCGCGAGTACACGAAATGATCGATGTCACCGGTGAACGCCTGCTCGGCGGCACCGGCACTCTCGTAGACGAAACCCGAAGTGAGATACAGCGCTTCGGCGTTCTCGTCGAAGCCCGATCGCATCAGACCGCCGCGAACTCCCAGCGTTCCCTGACCCACACCGTCGGGTAGCGGCTTCTGAAAACCCCCGCCTCTGGGAATGTTCGTCACGACTGCCTCCAGGGCAACCCGACCGCACGCCACCCCACGGCACCGCGGTGGCCGTCGGCATCGGTGGCACCTTCGAAACCGTCGAGCACGTTGTAGGACGGGCCGATTCCCGCAGCCGTGGCCGCCTCGGCGGCACCGATGGATCGCTGACCGGAGCGGCACAGGAACACCACCGGCCGATCGCCGTCCACGCCTGCGGCTTTCAGCTCGTCGACGAAGTCGGTGTTGCGAGCGCCGTCGGGGTAGCTCACCCACTCGATCAAGTGGGTCGGGCGATCGATGGCGGAGGTGTCGGGTACGCCGACGTACTGCCACTCGGCATGCGTGCGGACGTCGACGAGAACGGCATCGGGGTTGCTCTGCAACAACTCCCACGCCGCCTGCGGGGTTATGTCACCTGCGTAGGTCACTGGATCAGCCTTCCGTCACTTGCTGTTACGACACACATACCGAGATCAGACATTGCACACCAACCAGGTGTCGTTCACCCGCACGAACTTCCATTCGTCGTCGGATCGCGCTCCGGATTTCTCTTCCTTCAGCGGTACCGTGACGACGCCGCGGTCGCCGTTGACCTCGTACCCCGTGGGCACTCCGTCGATCGACGTCTCGCCGTTGCGTTCCACGTCGCCTGCGCGGTCGGTGCGGTACTGGGCGTCGTCGCCGGGAATCAGGCGCTCGACCTGATCGGCGCACGTGTTCGCACGCAGCAGATCCGCGTCGCCGGTGTTCTGTGCTTCGAGGAAACCGTCGACGGCGTCGGTGAGCAACTGCGCCTGCGTCACGTTGTCCTCCGCGGGGGCGAACTTGGACGCCGCGAAGATGCCGACGAGCAGCACGACGACGATGCCCGCGGCAATGATGAACGGCCACGCGGTGGGCGGACGCTGCTCACCGGAGTCGGCAGCCGCCTGAGATGCGTTGTTGCGCGCTTCCTCACGACTGTCGACCCACTGCTGCCTACGTTCACTCCACGACGCCATGTAGGCAATCTTCCTCGATCCGACGGGTTTGCGTTCAGCTGGGTCCTGCAGTGAGTGGGTCCTCGTAGTGAGTGGGGTCCTTCAGCGAGTGGGCCCGACGGGGATGTCGCCCTTCAGCGTGATGCGATGCATCTTGCGGTGCTCGGTGCCGTAATCGCGGTTGGCATAGTGCGAGGTGCTGCGGTTGTCCCACAGCACCAGATCTCCCAGACGCCAACGGTGGCGCACGATGTGCTCGGGCTTGGTGAGGTGCGCGTACAGCAGATCCAGGATTCCGCGGCTCTCCGCCTCCGAGACGCCCACGATGTGGGAGGTGAAACCCGGATTGACGAACAACCCCTTGCGGCCGGTTTCCGGATGCACCCGCACGACGGGATGTTCGACGGGGACCAGCGCGGTCACTTCCTTGCCGTCCCACACGTTGCCCTTACCGCCTCGCTTCTGCGCGAGGTAGTAGCCGAACTCCCGGTTGCCGTCGTGAATTGCGTTGAGTCCGTCGATCATTCGGCGAACCGGCGCGGACAGGGACTCGTAGGCGAGTTGACTGTCGGCCCAGTTGGTGTCGCCGCCGTGCGGCGGTAGTACGACGGGCCGCAGGATCGACCCCATCGGTGGGCGCTCCATGAACGTCACGTCGGTGTGCCAGACGTCGGCGAATCCGTTGTCCTGGCTGTCGAGGGCGTAGACCTCGGGGGCGACGTGGCCGCTGTCGTGCACGGGGTGACCGGCGGTGAGGTCACCGAGCCGGCGGCCGAACTCGATGTGGCCTGCGTCGTCGATCGACTGACCTCGCAGCACGAGAACCTTGTGCTCGACGAGTGCTCGGCGGACGGCGTGGATCTGCGCATCGGAGGCGGACGCGACATCGAGGCCGATGACTTCGGCACCGAAGCTCGGGCCGAACTTGTCGAGAGTGAGCGAAACTGTCTGTTCCAGAGTGGTCATGTGTCCTCGAATCCGAGAGACAGCGGTGCGCCTACTGGTCGCGGCACGGCCGTCGAGGGAGGGATCCCGTCCCGACGACGTCGGGGAACAGGGATTGGGCGTCGGGTCAGGTCACCGACAACACATGTTGGTGCAGGTGCGACAGAAGTCGACGGTGAACCGTCGGACCAGGTATGTCGTCTGCACGGGTCAATTCCTACCGGAACCCGGGGAATACGGCAAGTTGCCCACTGCCCCAGCTCAGGTTGTCCTTAATTTATGCTGGGGTGTCCGCACTTCCCTCGAAGAAGGTAGCTCGCTGCACATGACTGATCAGACTCGTCCACTCCGCGTCGCCATCGTCGGTGCCGGACCGGCAGGCATCTACGCCGCCGACGCGCTCATGAAGTCCGACCACAATGTCAGCGGACCGGGCGTGAGCATCGACCTCTTCGAGCGGATGCCGGCCCCGTTCGGGCTCATTCGCTACGGCGTCGCCCCTGACCACCCACGCATCAAGGGCATCATCACCGCCCTGCACAAGGTGCTCGACAAGCCTCAGGTTCGCCTGCTCGGCAACATCGACTACGGCACCGACATCAACCTCGACGACCTGCGTCGCTTCTACGACGCCGTCATTTTCTCCACCGGAGCCAACGCGGACCGCGCACTGAACATCCCCGGCATCGACCTCGACGGCAGCTACGGTGCCGCCGACTTCGTCTCCTGGTACGACGGCCACCCCGACGTGCCGCGCACCTGGCCCCTCGAAGCCGAGAAGGTCGCCGTCCTCGGCGTCGGCAACGTCGCCCTCGACGTCGCACGCGTCCTCGCCAAGACCGGCGACGAACTGCTCCCCACCGAAATCCCCGCCAACGTCTACGAAGGCCTCAAAGCCAACAAGGCCCTCGAGGTGCACGTCTTCGGACGTCGCGGCCCGGCTCAGGCCAAGTTCACCCCGCTCGAACTGCGCGAGCTCGACCACTCGCCCAACATCGAGGTCATCGTCGCCCCCGAGGACATCGACTACGACGAAGGCTCCGAGCAGGCTCGCCGCAGCTCCAAGCAGATCGACATGGTCGCCAACACCCTGCAGGACTGGGCCATCCGCGACGTCGGCGCTCGCCCGCACAAGCTGTTCCTGCACTTCTTCGAGTCCCCGCACGAGGTACTCGGCGAGGACGGCAAGGTCGTCGGTCTACGTACCGAACGCACCGAACTCGACGGCACCGGCAACGTCCGCGGCACCGGAAAGTACAACGACTGGGACGTCCAAGCCGTCTACCGCGCCGTCGGCTACCTCAGCCAGAACATCAGCCAGCTCCCGTTCGACGAGCAGGCAGGCACCATCCCCAACGAGGCCGGACGCGTCGTCGAATCGCCGCACTCCACCACGCCCGTTCCCGCCACGTACGTCACCGGCTGGATCAAGCGCGGACCCGTCGGCCTCATCGGCCATACCAAGGGCGACGCCAACGAAACAGTCGCGAACCTGCTCGAGGATGCACCCAGCTTCGCCGGTGCGGCCGAGCCGGACCTCGATGCCGTCACCTCGTTCCTCGAAGGCAAGCAGGTTCCGTTCACCACCTGGGACGGCTGGTACCGCCTCGACGCCCACGAACGCTCACTCGGTGAAGAAGAAGGCCGCGAGCGCGTCAAGGTCGTCGAGCGTGAGGACATGCTGAAGGCCTCCGAGCCCGACAAGGCATAGAGCGGCTGGCGCCGCATGTGAGTGGAAACGCGTAGCAGGCTACGAGTTTCCACTCACATGCGCGAAGCGCTCTACACCCGAACCGCCAGCAGCTTTCCCTCGGTTTCGATCTTGCGTTGATGCTCGTTGAAATCGGGTGCAGCGCAGACGAACAGCGTGCGGCCGTCGGATCCGCCGAGTCCGCATGCGAACACTCCGAGATCGAAGTCGAGCTGCTCGAGAACCTCTCCGCCCGGCGCGACGTGCAACACGCGCTGACCGAGTGCGTCGGCGATCCACATCGTGCCGTCGGTGTCGATGCAGCAGCCGTCGGCGGCCACCTTCACCTCACTCATGGCCGTTGCCATGTCCGTCGACGACGGCAGTTCACCGAACGTCGCCCAGTCACGCCGCTCCCCCAGCGATCCATCCTCGGCGATATCGAAGGCACTGACCCGGTTCCCGACCGTCTCGTCGACGAGCAGTTCACCGGAATCGGTGAACGCCATCCCGTTGGGGAAGTACAGGTCCGAGGCCACGACGTGCGCGGACCCGTCGGGATCGACGCGAATCAGATCTGCCGTCTCGACGGGCGCGAAGTTCATCAGATCGAACCCGAAATTGCCGATGTAGGCGCGTCCCTGCGCATCGACGAGCATGTCGTTGAGGTTCGCCTTCACGTACGTCGACAGATCGGCATGGACGGTCAGCGACCCGTCGTGCTCGCGTAGTAGCAGTTTGTAATCGCGCATCGAGACGATCAGCAGCCGCCCGTCGGGTAGCCAGCCCAGGCCCGACGGCTGATTGGGCACCTCGGCCTCGACTCGCACATCGGAACCGTCCTCGAGGGCGGATACGACGCGATGGCTGTAGAAGTCCGATACCCAGATTCTCCCGTCGTGCCAGCGGGGACATTCGAAATACGTGTATCCGTCGAGAACGACGGTGGTCTCCGGTTTCATGTTTCGCATTCAAACACCGAGCCAGGTCGCCGCGACGGCGAATCGGCGAGCTGGCATGCTGGGACCCGTGTTCGACGCCCACCTACACATCATCGACCCCAGATTTCCGCTGATCGAGAACCAGGGATACACGCCGGATCCGTACACCGTCTCGAACTATCTCTACGACGTCGACGGGCTCGGGATCACCGGCGGTGCCGTGGTCACCGCATCGTTCCAGGGCACCGATCAGAGCTATCTGCTGGCCGCACTGGAGACGCTCGGACGCGGCTGGGTGGGGGTGGCCCAGCTCGATCCGGAGTGCACGGACGAGGAGATCGTCGCCCTCGACGAGGCAGGCGTGCGGGCGATGCGATTCAACCTCAAACGCGGTGAAACCGACGTCGAGATGCTCACCACGCAGGCCCGACGCGTGCACGAACTGGTGGGGTGGCACGCCGAGCTGTACGTCGACGCGTCGTTGCTGCTTTCGCTCGAGCCGATCCTTGCGAAACTACCGGCGGTGAGCATCGACCATCTGGGACTGTCGACGCAGGGACTTCCCTATCTGCTGAACCTCGTCGACCGCGGAGTACGCGTCAAGGCAACAGGATTCGGCCGCGTGGACCTCGACATCGTCGACACCTTGCAGCAGATCCACCGCGTGAACCCGGAGGCACTGCTGTTCGGCACCGACCTGCCCGGCACACGAGCCCCACGGCCGTTCTCCGAGACCGACATCGACATCATCTCCGGGGCCGTCGGCGGCGACCTCCCCGCTGTGCTCGACGGTAATGCCCGGACTTGGTATCGGGTGCCTTAGATCAGTACCGCTCCCCCGAGCCAAACGGCCGAGGCGAGCAACGCGCCGAACAGCTCCACCAGGATGGACAGCCCGGCCGCCTTGGTGGCGTGCACGGTCGATCGCCAGGCCTCGGAATGGTTGCGGTGCCTGGGTAGTTCGGCCACGTAGACGCCGGCGATGAAACCGATGAACAGGCCCACCACGGGAATGACGAAGAAGCCGACGATGCCGAGCAGGCCGCCGACGATCAGCGACCGCATCGGCACGCCGGCCTCGCGCATCCGGCGGCCCGGCCAGGTGTACTTCACGACGCCGCTCAGAACCAGTAGCACCGCCGCGATGCCGAACACCGTCCACGCGGCCGTGCCGCCGGTAACCCACGCCCACACCGCAACAGCAGCGAAGATCAAGATGGTGCCCGGCAGAACGGGCACGACGATGCCGACGAGTCCGACCAGAATCACCAGGCCGACCAGTATTTCTCCGAGAGCGCTCATGGTGGTCAAGTGTGCACGCCGATCGCCGGTAAGTTGACGCCTGTGCCCCGAACCGCGACTTTCGAACGTCCCGTTTCCGGCGGCGACGCCCTGCTGTCCATCGGCAGCCTCCTCATCGGTGCCATCGCTGTGGTGGCCGCGGTCGTGCTTCTCGTCGGTGTGCTCAACCTGAATTGGGTACTCGGCTACGCCATTCCGCTGGCGACGGCGGTGTTCGCAGTTGCCTTGTGGCAGTCGCTGAGTCGCCGCGGCTGGACGTGGAAGGATCTGCAGCTCACGTCGGGTCCACGCTCACTGTGGCACCTGCTGTGGGAAGTACCCGTCGCGTGGATCGCCGCCATGGGCGTCGGCATTGCACTCGCCGGCGCTGTCGACATAGCTCCCGCCTCGGATGCCGGCGGAAGCGCGTCGACTCTCGATGCACTCGACGTGGGTGTGGTCGCCGGAACCCTCACCATCGTCTGCACTGTGCTGATCGCACCGGTACTCGAGGAAATTCTCTTCCGTCGGGTGATCTTCGGGTGGTTCGACACCCGAACACGATGGCAGATCGCGGTTCTCGGATCCGCGGTGTGCTTCGGGGCCGTCCACGTGCTGCCCGCCATCGCGCTGATCATGGTCTGCATAGGCTCTGCTGCGGCCCTGCTGGTTCGACTGCACCGATCGTTGATTCCGGGCATCGCACTGCACACGATGAACAACGCCCTTGCTACCGCGGCGGTGGTGGCCTCAATCTAGACGGTCGGTCGAACCTTGCCTGCTGCCTCGCGGGCCCGAGCCCGCGCAGTCTCGATGTCCGACGCCGTAGACACCGCAACACCCATTCGCCGCCGGACGAAGCTGGCGGGCTTGCCGAACAGCCGGAGATCGGTTTCGGGAACCGCGAGGGCATCGGCGACGCCTTCGAACGCGATTCCGTCCGCATCGACACCGCCGTAGATGACCGCCGACGCTCCCGGCGAGAGCAGTGTCGTGTCGATCGGCAGCCCGAGAACGGCGCGGGCGTGCAGCTCGAACTCCGAGAACCGTTGCGTACGAAGCGTTACCAGGCCGGTGTCGTGCGGCCGGGGGCTGACCTCGGAGAAATAGACGTTGTCGCCCTGCACGAACAGCTCCACGCCGAACAGTCCCCGACCACCGAGTGCCGTCGTGATTCTCTCGGCCACTTCGCGCGCCGACGCGAGTGCCGCGTCGGACATCGGTTGCGGCTGCCAGGATTCGATGTAGTCGCCCGACTCCTGCAGATGGCCGATAGGCTCACAGAACGACGTTCCGTCGGTCGCGCGCACGGTGAGAAGTGTTATCTCGTAATCGAAATCGACGAATCCCTCGACGATGACGCGGCCGAGGTCGACACGACCGCCCTTCAACGCGTAGTCCCACGCCGTCTCGACGTCGGCTTCGGTTCGTACCACCGACTGCCCCTTGCCGGACGAGGACATCACCGGCTTGATGACAGCGGGGAAGCCGATGTGGGACAACGCTTGTCGGACCTCGTCCAACGAATCGGCAAACGCGTACGGCGAGGTCGGCAGGCCGAGCTCCTCGGCCGCGAGCCGCCTGATTCCTTCGCGATTCATCGTCAATTGTGTTGCACGCGCGGTCGGAATGACCACCGAGCGTCCTTTGGCCTCCACCTCGGCGAGCGCATCGGTGGCAATGGCTTCGATCTCCGGGACGACGAAGTCCGGCTGCTGAGCGTCGATCAGCGCCAGCAGCTTTTCGGGATTGCTCATGTCGATCGTGTACGCGTGATGCGCCACCTGATGGCCCGGGGCGTTGTCGTAACGGTCGACGGCAATCACCTCGACACCGAGGCGCTGGAACGCAATGATGACCTCTTTGCCCAGCTCACCTGCTCCGAGGAGCATGACCCGGGTGGCACCGGGCGTGAGTGGAGTACCGATGCGGACGGGATCTGGGGCAGTCACAGCCTTATTATCCACACCCACATCACTTGGACGCCCTAGTACACGTTAGTCTCCATTCACTATCGCAGCTGACGAGTCGGAACGAGGCAACAAACGTGGCTAACACTGGTGGACCGCTAGCAGGGCTCCGCGTCGTCGAACTCGCCGGGATCGGGCCCGGTCCGCACGCAGCGCTACTGCTCGCCGACCTCGGCGCAGACGTCGTCCGCGTTCAACGCGCCGGACAGGTCTCTCCACACGACCACCAGCTGCGCAGCCGCACCATTGTCGAGGCGAACCTCAAGGATCCCGCCGACATCGAGAAGGTCCTCGGCCTGATCGAACGCGCCGACGTCCTCATCGAGGGCTTCCGCCCCGGCGTCACCGAACGACTCGGACTCGGGCCCGACGACGCCCTCGCCCGAAACCCGCGCCTGGTCTACGGCCGCATGACGGGCTGGGGGCAGGAAGGCCCCTGGGCACAGACCGCCGGCCACGACATCAACTACATCTCCGTCACCGGCGTCCTCAACGCCATCGGCCGCGACGGCGAACGACCGGTACCACCGATGAACATGGTCGGCGACTTCGGCGGCGGATCGATGTTCCTCGTCTTCGGCATCATGGCGGCGCTCTACGAACGACAGAATTCGGGACAGGGACAGGTCGTCGACGCAGCCATGGTCGACGGCACCGCGGCACTGTCGCACATGATCTGGGCCTGGCGAGGCGTCGGAGCATGGAGCGACGACCGCGGCGTCAACCTGCTCGACACGGGCGCGCCGTTCTACGACACGTACGAGACATCGGACGGCAAGTACATGGCGGTCGGGTCCCTCGAACCGCAGTTCTACGCCCAGCTCGTGACCGGCCTCGGTCTCGCCGATGCAGACCTACCGTCACAGATGGACAAGTCGCGCTGGCCGGAACTGCGCGAGACGTTCACCGCGACATTCCTGACCAAGACCCGCGACGAATGGGCCGCAATCTTCGACGGCACCGACGCCTGCGCCTCCCCCGTCCTCACCTTCGCCGAGGCTCCGAACCACCCACACATGAAGGACCGAGACTCGCTCATCGACATCGGTGGCGTGACGCAGCACCGTCCGGCACCGCGGTTCTCGCGCACCGAAAACGGAGTCCCGACGCCACCGCCCGCCACGGCGACCGACATCGCATCCGTCTGGGCGTAATTCTTTGCGCCGAACTCGAAGTTATGGACGCTTTACGGCTGATTTTCGTCCATAACTTCGAGCTCGCGGTCAGAACACCGCCGGTCAGAACACCAGGGCCGGCTGTTCGGATTCGACGCTCGGTGCCAAGGCTCGGTACGCCGCGGCAGTGGCCGCAACCGCAGCCCGAAGCTCCTGCGGCTCACGGGTGTACGGCAGCCGAAGGTAACGCTCGAACGCACCCTCGACCCCGAACCGTGGGCCCGCGGCCAACACTGCCCCGAACGCAGGCGCAGTAGCGGCGAGCGCACTCGACACCGGAGCGGGGAGCTGAAGCCACAGCGACATCCCGCCCTCCGAGCGCCGGTACTTCCACTCCGGAACATGTTCGGCCAGAGCATCTTCGAGCACATCTCGACGCTCGCGCAGCTGGGATCGACGGACCTCCAGAGCAGGTTCGGCATCCTGCAGCAGGAACGACGACGCCAGTTGATCGACGATCGACGTACCGAGGTCGTGTGCTGCTCGCGAGCCGGCGAGCTGCGACACGAGCGATGGATGCGCTCTGATCCATCCGATGCGCAGACCGCCCCAGAACGACTTCGACGCCGACCCGATCGTCACGATGTCCGATCCCGACACCCGCCCGAACGATGCGACCGGTGGCGGCGGTGGCGCGTCGAGCCACAGGTCCACCATGGTTTCGTCGACGATGAGCGTCATTCGGGTGTCTCGGGTGATGCGCGCGAGCTCGGCGCGCCCCTCCGCGTCGAGCACCTGCCCGGTGGGGTTGTGGAAGTCGGGAATCAAGTACGCCACCTTGGCGGCGGTTTGCCTTGCTGCACTGCGGATTCCGTCGAGATCCCAATCCCCTTCGACGGGACGGACCGGCACCGGCACCGGCCGGGCACCGACACGCCTGATGGCCTCGAGTGCATTGGGATACGTCGGGTGATCGATCAGGACGCGGTCACCGGGCGCAGTCAGCGTGCCCAGTAGCAACCGAACCGCTTGCTGCGCACCCGAAGTGACCATGATCTGATCGGCGGTGGTGGGCAACCCACGTTCGACGAAACGCTGCGCGATGGCCTCCCGCAACACAGCGAGTCCGATGGGCTCCATACCGTGAGTGGGCAGATACGTCGGAAGTGCTTGCAGCGCAGATTCGTACGCTGCTGTCATCGTTCCGTCGGCCGCCGACATGGCCGCATGGCTCATGTCCACCACCGGACCCGACGGTGACGTCGACTGAATCAACATTCCGTTCGGTGTCGGCGCGGCAGGCAACGCCACGGTGCTGCGCGATCCCTGTTTGCTGATGAGATAGCCCTCGTCGCGCAGCACCGAATACGACGAGGTGATCGTGGTGCGACTCAGGTCGAGAGCAGCCGACAGATCGCGTTCGCTTGGCAACCCGACACCCAACGGGATGCGGCCGTCGTGAATGAGCAGTCGAACTCCGTCCGCGAGAGCCCTGTACGTGGGACGGGAGGCCTTGCGCCTGCCGGATCCATCGGCCGACGCGTCGCCGCGCCAGCTTCCGAGATCTCGTGCCAGTGACGTTGCATTGAGCACTCTGGAGGCCATACAGCCCATATTCACCCACTGGCATCGAACTTTCAAGTCCATCGGGCGTTCGACTGGACTGCCTGTTGGCGTCCGGTGGATACTCGTCCCATGCCGAGCAGCACCCTCTTCGACACGGCCATCGGGCGATGCGGTCTTGCCTGGAGCGCGGACGGCGTGATTGCCGTGGCACTACCCGAGCCGTCGGACGAGGCGATGCTCGATTACCTGGCCGGCTTCGCCGCTGACCTAGGTCCGGTCGACGCTCTCGCCGAGGACGCGATCGATCGAATCGTGGCGCTCCTCGCCGGGCGCGACGTGGACATGAGCCCGATCCCGCTGGTGCTCCAGGTTTCGGCGTTCGACGCCTCGGTCTACACCGTGTGCAGTGCGATCCCCAGGGGCGCGACGCTGACGTACGGAGACATCGCGCGTCGCCTCGGGCTGCCGGGCGCGGCCCAGGCGGTGGGCGGGGCACTGGGCCGAAACCCGGTACCGATCATCGTTCCGTGTCATCGCGTGCTCGGCGCGGGCCGAGAGGTCGGTGGCTTCTCCGCTCCCGGCGGGGCGAATACGAAACAACGAATTCTCGGCATCGAAGGCGTCGCCGGATTCGACGAGCCGACGCTGTTCTAATTCATCGGTAATCGCTAAAGATACTTCTCGACCGAATATATAGATCCAAAACAGGACTGAAGTTGGCTTTGTCAGCCAGATATGCCGACCGAAGACATCGAGGCGTCGACAACGGAGACCGTCGCGGCGTCGGGACCCGGACTGACATCGGAATCCTCTTCTCGACCGCCGATGGTGAATGCGCCCGTATCCGGTAGCCAGCCGATCGCTCCGCGCTGGAACAGGTTGTAGCGTCCGGAACCGGTGGGCGTCGGGCGCTCGTTGCTGATCGGATAGCCAAGTGCGCCATAAGGTCCGCCGTGCGAGAGGTACCACTCCAGGATGGGTCCGTGTACTTCGTGCGCACCACCCTCGGGGAGGGCGAACACCATTGCGTGGGTGAACTCCAACATGCCGCCCCCTTGCGGACCGAGCATGAATTCTCCGGTCTGCGCCCCGATCCACGAGTGTTCGTAAGCAAACCGATCGAATTGGTAGCTGAAAACTTCCAAGCCATTGTAATTTTCAGTCATCGACCGGCCCTCCGTCGCTTTACTTGGCCTCGATTATCCACCCGATTCGTAGACGCGCACTTCGATTCGGAGATATATGTGACGTCTCCGCTATTGGAGAAGGGCGAGAATCTCGGCGGGGACCTCATCCGTCGCTGCTGGGTCGACCACCGTTCGAGACCACGCGCAGTCGACATCGACTCGCGCCTTCGGCCGGTCTACGTACACGCCGAACGAGGCGCGCCTCCTACGATCGCTCCAAATCGCGGGTAAGCAGGTCCTCCGCAATGGACCTCCGGTCATACGCGATCATCGAGACCTTGCTGTCGGGTCTGACCGACGGACCTTTCGCGCACATGCCCTCGGCATCATGAGGCGCGGACTCGGCGTAGGTACAGCGGAGCGATCAGCACCACCTGCAACCCGCCGCCGGAACCGTGGTAAGAGGCCGGCACACGAAGCCCAGCGGGATGACGTCGGTGGATCGGGGCTAAAGCAACGCGGCGATGTCCGACGGTAAGTCAGCGGTCGATTTCGTACTCGAAACAAACGTGCCATCACCTGACGGAGCCAACTGCACCGGAGCAGATTTCTCCGAGAGGATGTACAAGCTGCCGTTGGAGGACCACACTGCCCCTGTGCCGTAACGCTCACTCGACGACACTGGGTATTCGTACACGATCACCTCCGCGGGATCGGTTATTGCCAGCACACCTTGTGCGACACTCGCTGTGTACTCACCCGAGGATTTCGGCGAACCGGGTGAGACAAATGCGCTTGCTGGAGGGGCTGGCGGAAGCGCCGACGTCTCAGGGACGGCAGGTCCGGGCTCGACTGGTTCAGGGACAATCGGTGCGGGAACGACCGGTTCGGTGGGGACGGTCGGTGCCGACGTCGTCGTCATTGGTGGCACTTCCGTAGCTTTCGGAGGCGCAACCGTCGTGGTCGGTGTCGTGGTCGCTGTCGTGGTCGATGCCGCGATCTCGGGCGCGGTCGTGTTAGCCACCGAACTATCGATCGTCGGCGACGGTATCGGCACAGCTTGCCTGCTAGCCGACGCGGTGGCGCTGCCGTTGCAATTCACACCTAGAAAAGAGGTGATTGTCTGGGTCTGTTTCCCGGGCGAGACCCACTGCCCAGCAGTCGATCGAACGTCTGCATACGAAGTTCCGCCCAACAATGCCCCGAGAAGTCCGGAAGTCACCACCGCGGTGGCGCTACCGGTCTGCGGCACCGTGAAAGCCATCGGGGCCGTGGAAGTTGTACCTGCAGCATTCCGAACTACCACCTGAAACCCGGTGACCGGAGCCACGGGACGGCCGATGGTCAAAGTCACCGATCCTGCCAACGCCCCACCGCCCGAGCACACCAGTCCTGTCGGGTTGGGTAAGGTACCAGCTGCTAGCGGCCCCGGCCGAACAGTCGCAGTGTCCGATAGAGCAGCCTCAGTCACGTCAGGATGCGCATACCCCATTCCCAGAGCGGTCGCACCAGCAGCTACAAGTGCAATCCCGGTGGACAAGGAGTGCCTGCCGCTCGGCGTACGTGGCGCACTCGGCTCCGGACGCCATGCGACATACAATAAGAATGCTGCAAGTCCAGCGCCGAGCACCCAGGCGAACGGCGTGGTGGTCCACGTTGCTACATAGCCGCCAAAAGGCACATGCGCGAAAACTCGATCGGCTTCGGTAATTGCATAACTGTCGGCATCGACGTCCGCATTTGCGTCGCCTTTGAGGAGGACCGACACAGAGTTTCCGGTAGAACCCTGAATCTTGTTAACTCGGTGCGTAATACGCGATCCATCCGTACGGTTGATGCTCACGATATCGCCGACCGTCAGCGACGACGCCGGTACGGTACGCGCCAAGGCCAAAGATCCCGTATCAATCGCGGGGCTCATCGAGCCGGAACGGAATATCAGCGGTGTGATGCCGAAGAAGACAGCGCACACAGCGAAGACGAAGCAAATAACGCCTAAGAGCGCACCGATATTGAGCGCGGATTCCTTCATCATTTGTCTCGACTTGGCCATCAAGCCCCCGTCGCAGTAAAGAGAAGGCTGACGTTCCCCGTCGAGCTCTGCGCGCTAGCAGGGGCATCCGGCGACAGTCGCAGACTTACGCACAGAACTTGAACTCCGCTTGTGGCGGCCAGGGGTGCTGCCACAGGAGCAATCTGTAGATTCGCGGGCAAAGGAGCGAGTGATGGCGTGACTGCAGTGCCGTCAGTGCACGGCGCAGTCACACTTCCGTCCTTCCTGACAGTTACATCGAAAAATGCGCCGAGACCAGTCCCGGTAACAGCGACGGAGTACGAGAAATTTGTCGACCCGACGTTGCGGACAGTGAATGCCCCTGAGGTAATCGAACCGGGAAACAACCCGGTCAGCGGTGCAGACGCGTACGTCACCGGATCGTTCGAGTTGTTGATGGTTATGTCGACAGTTCCGGTTGTGAACTGACCTGACGTCGCAACCACAGTCGACGACCACGCGGCAAGAGTGCCCACGGCGCCGAGGCCCAGAACCATCCCGAGCGACAGAAGCGCACGAACGCGAGTACTGGACAGGACGTTGAACACCGGACGGAGAAAGCTCACGACTGCAGCTTTCGCCGCGACCGGTCGATCCCTGCGCTCGCAAACTGATAGAGCGCGAATGCAACCAAGCCGCCCGCAATCACGTATACGGCGGTCGTTCGGCGCTCACCGGTAATCCAATTATTCACGTACCCGAGGTACGGAATGCTGTACCAAACACTTCCGCGGATTTGCTCGGGCTTGACCGGGCTCTCATCAGGACGCGGATTATTGTCGCCCTGCGTTGTGTAAACCCGCCTGTTTTCTGCGTCGAAACCGACGGCGACGATCCTGTGCGTTATCACTTCGGGCAGTCCGGAGGCAATTTGGTATGTGACGGGTTCGCCGATGCCCATCGACTGCACGTCGCCCGGCTTGACGACGATCAAGGTTCCAGGTGGATACGTCGGTTCCATCGATGAGGTCAGAACTGTATATGCCTGCGATCCGCTGACCTTCGGCACAACCACGGCTGCAAGGAGGATCGCCACTACACAGAACAAGAGAAGCAAGGACATAACGTTGACGATCCACCAGCGGAGCCCGGTCTTCTCGCTGGTCTGCTCAGCGGTCGTCATTACTTCTGCACCTGCTCTCCAACAATGGTGAATTCATGTCGGTACGACGACGACACTGACGTCGAGGCGGACACCAACGTCGACCGCACACACAGCACCACTGCCTGATTGGCCTGAATGGTCTGCTCCAAGATCGGCGTTCCGACGGGGACGATTGCAGGCGACGACGTGCTCGCGGAAACGCTGACTACGGACGGGCCCGACGGCGCACTGGTCGTCGTGCAAGCAGCAACAGTCGTGCCGATCCGAACGTCTACGGCGACTTGCACCGGCGTGGCCGGTGCCACCGTAGCCGGCGTCAACCCAATCCTGCTCACTCTGAACCGCAGCGGGACGTTGCCACCGTTCCTCAACACCATCGCACCCTGGCCGAATTCACCGGGTGCAATCAAAGTTTTGGCGAGGTTGTCGAACTGGAAAACCTGGGAGGTCGTAGTCGAATCTCCACCCGCAAAGAGAGTCAACGTGCCCGCTTTGACCGACCCCGCGTTCATCGTCTCTTGGTCGCGCCACAGTGCGCCGGTAGTCTGCACTGACCCAAAGGCCAGGACAGCCACCGACGCAACCGCAATACCGAGCCACATTGTCTTGACTCTCGGTCTGAGTTTCGACACGAACCGAAATGACTACGGACGTGTCTGCTGAAGATTCAGCTTGAACGTCGACAAATTGATAGTGCCGTTCTGACCGACCTGATTGGCGGTTTCCCTATCGAAGGTGACCTTCGCCGACACCGTGATCGTCTGTCCGGCCTGAGCGGAGGTGATTGTGTTGGATCCGGTCGAGTTGGTAACCACGACCGGAGCATTGACAGCAGTCAATCCGGAAGTGCCGTCGTACCTCACTGCGGTCAGCGGATCAGCCGTCAACGTCGCGGTCAGATTGTTACCGGTGGCGGTGACTACGAATGTTGCGTCGTACTGCAGGATGTCGCCGGGTACCATACGGAAGCTGGCGATCGATGGGATCGGGGTGCCAGGCGCACCCGCCGAAATGTCTCTCCATCCCGTACTGGTACCGGGAGCGATGTCGAGAATACCTGCAGTCACGGTGCCACCGTCGACGGTTTCGCTATCACTCCAGAGCGCGTAGGACCCGGCACCGCCGAGCAGGAGCACGCCAGCGGCAGCGGCAGCGAGCGCGCCCTTGGTTGCCTTGTTCATTCGTTCTACTTTCTTCGGTGGCCACACGGGGCCGAGGGGGGTGATCCGATCGGATCGTCGGCCATCCGAAGAGGCCTCCGCAATTGGTGCGATGCTCATTGTTTCGCCACGTCTACGTGGCCTGTTACCCAAGTGAGAGTAAAAGTCCAGGAGTCTTTTCGGCCGCTCGTTTCGAACTCTGCGTTTACATGTCGCAATCATCTGTAAAGCAGAGCCTCATCCGGAATCGGTCGAATCGGACACCCGCCGACGGACGATTTCGGACCATTACCCATCCGAATAATTGTTTCCGGCCGGTATACGAGAGCGCAGTTTGTTTCATCGACACAGACGATCCTGGGTCTATAGGTCCGTACGGAGACAGCAAAAAGCCCCGAGGCAGAGTGCCTCGGGGCTTTTCGGTGACGGGTTCGGCTACCGCAGGATGTCTCGACGGACGATGGTTTCGTCGCGGCCCGGTCCCACACCGATGCACGACATGTACGCACCCGACAGTTCCTCGAGACGCAAGACGTAGTTCTGCGCGTTGATCGGCAGTTCCTCGAATGTCCGGGCACCGGAGATGTCCTCCCACCAACCGGGCATTTCTTCGTAGATCGGCTTCGCGTGGTGGAAACCGGTCTGCGTCATCGGCATTTCGTCGTGGCGGACGCCGTCGACGTCGTAGGCGACGCAGATGGGCACGGTGTCCAGGCTGGACAACACGTCGAGCTTGGTCAGGAAGTAGTCGGTGATGCCGTTGACGCGGGTGGCGTACCGAGCGATGACCGCGTCGAACCAGCCCGTACGTCGGGCGCGACCGGTGGTGACGCCCACCTCGCCGCCCTGCTTGGCCAGGTACTCACCGTGGTTGTCGAACAGCTCGGTCGGGAACGGACCGGATCCCACACGCGTCGTGTACGCCTTGAGGATGCCGAGCACCGTGGTGATCTTGTTCGGGCCGATGCCCGAGCCGACGGACGCGCCGCCTGCCGTCGGGTTCGACGACGTCACGTACGGATAGGTGCCGTGGTCGACGTCGAGCAACGTGCCCTGCGATCCCTCGAGCAGAATCGTGTCGCCGCGCTCGAGCGCGAGGTTGAGCTGCAGGCGCGTATCGGTGATGCGGTGCTTGAATCCTTCGGCCTGCTCGAGCACCTCGTCGACGACCTGCTGTGGATCCAACGCCCGGCGGTTGTAGATCTTCGAGAGCACCTGGTTCTTGAATTCCAGTGCGGCCTCGACCTTTTGGGTCAGGATCTTCTCGTCGAGCACATCCGCCGCACGCACACCCACGCGGGCGAGCTTGTCCTGGTAGCACGGGCCGATGCCGCGCCCGGTGGTGCCGATCTTCTTGGCTCCGAGGAACCGCTCGGTGACCTTGTCGATGGCCACGTGGTACGGCATGATCAGGTGCGCATCGGCGCTGAGCAGCAGATTCGACGTATCGACATCGCGCTTCTCGAGGCCGTCGAGCTCGGTGAGCAGCACACCCGGATCGACGACGACACCGTTACCGATGACGTTCTTGACGCCCGGCGTGAGAATTCCCGACGGGATCAGGTGCAGTGCGAACTTGTCTCCGTTGGGAAGAACGACGGTGTGGCCGGCGTTGTTGCCGCCTTGGTAGCGAACCACCCACTGAAGTCGTTCGCCGAACAGGTCGGTGGCTTTGCCTTTGCCTTCGTCGCCCCACTGGGCGCCGATCAGGACTATCGCCGGCATGTGCTCTCCTACGTTGCTTTCGTGCAAGGACGTGCTGCAGATGTACTCGAGCGAATGCAGCAGTCACCATTCGTCGCAGGCGCGACAGTGGCCGGGGGAACAGTCTAGCCGAGGCGGTGAGCTGGCCCGCATGCCGCTACGGTCGACGCCGAACGAGGGCACTATGGTCGTGACGAGGATTCATCGGAAGATCTAGGAGCGCCGTGACACCGTTCGTTCTGCAGTGCGGCAACCCGCTGCTGCCGATCACGCTGACCGACGTCCCACTGCGCAACGCCGACGCAGTACCGACCGACGACGACTGCAGCGCGATCTTCTCCGACATCGAATCCGCCCCCGAGCCACGCATCATCGTCCTGGGCGACGATGCGTCCCTCGCCGCGCTGCTGACGCGCCTGATGCGCACCGAACGGCTGCACGTCGAGGTCGCGTTCGTGCCGGAGAACGCAACCGACGCCGCGCACATCTACAAGCTGGGCACCGGGTCACGTGCCGCCAAGGTCGCCCTGACGGGTACGGCGTCGAGCACACCCCTCATCCGCGACGATGCAGGCAAGGCCGTCGTCGGGAGGGCACTGCTCGGCGGTGCCGACGGAACCGACCTCGAAGGCGAGGCGTACGTCGACGACACCCGGTTGTTCTCCGGCGTCGTGCCCGGAGTCGAGGTGGCTCCCACCGCGGACATGCCCGGCCTCCGCGCACGCGTCGTCGGCCGTCGCCGATTTCTGCCGCGCCGCTGGGTCAGCGGCCGCGCCATGCAACTCGGCTCCCCCGCCGCCGAACTGACGCGCGACGGAATCGCCGGCGGCAAGGCGGTGAAGCGGTCGACCTTCTACCGCCACCATCAGGAGTGGTTGCTGGTCCGATGACAGCCCCACTGGTCCGATGACCGTTCCGGTGCGGCGCAGTCCCGTACTGCCGAGCCCGATCTTCGTCGCGGTGCTCGCCGTCGCCGGAATCGGTGGTGCCCTTGCCTGGACGGCGGACGACGTCACGTCCGTCGCCGCGCGCATCGGAGTGTTCGTGCTCGTTCTCGCAGGGTGGATCGCGTCGGTGTGCCTGCACGAATTCGGCCACGCCTACACCGCGTTTCGAGCCGGTGATCGCGAAGTCGAGCTCCGCGGCTACCTGACCCTGAACCCGCTGAAGTACACCCACCCGTTGCTGTCCATCGTTCTCCCGGTGGTGTTCATCGCGATCGGTGGGATCGGCCTGCCGGGCGGTGCCGTCTACCTGCGCACCGGCCACCTCCCGGCGTCGACCCAGCGGCGCATCGCGCTGGCCGGCCCGTTCGCCAATGCCGTTCTCGCCGTTGTTCTTCTGACGGTCATCAAGCTGTTCGGTACCGACGGCACCAACGCCGCCTTCTGGTACGGGCTCAGCTTTCTGGCGTTTCTGCAGATCATGGCTACGATCCTCAACCTGATCCCGGTGCCCGGACTCGACGGATACGCAGCCCTCGAACCCTCGCTCTCACCCACCACCCGAGCGTCGCTGAACCAGTTCAAGGGATACGGAATCCTCGTCCTCGTTGCTCTGCTCTTCGTGCCGGCCGTCAACGCCGTCTTCTTCGGAGCGATCTACACCCTGTTCGGATTGTCGGGGGTCCCCGAGTTCTTCGCCGGCAACGGCAACTACCTGATGCGATTCTGGATCTGACAGGTCCAGCGGGAAAGAGTGCACGATATCGAGCGCGATCGGCGGGATTCCGTCTGTTCGGGCAGGTTCCGTGCATTCTTTCCCAACACTGTCGGTGGCGGATCGCATAATGTGCGCATGACGACGTGGAACGAATTCTCGGCAGCGGCTCCGACACTCGCGTCGGCGGTGCGGGCGCGATTCACCGCTCACAAGCACCATGTTCTCGCGACGCTACGAGCAGACGGCTCACCGCGCGTGAGCGGAACCGAGGTGGAGTTCGTGGACACCGGGGTGCTGCGACTCGGATCGATGCTCGGTGCCGCCAAAGCGCGAGATCTTCAGCGCGACGGCCGGTTCGCACTGCACAGCAATCCCGGCCACCACTCGATGGAGGGCGGCGACGCAAAGATCAGCGGAATCGCCGCAGAGATCACCGATCCTGCTGTGCTGCAACCGATATTCGACGCGGCTCCCGGCGAACTCGTGCCGTATCACGTGTTCGATCTCGACATCGGCGAAGTGGTACTGACGTCACTGGTGGACGATCACATGCAGATCGACGTCTGGCGTCCGGGAACCGAGGTACGCACCGTCACCAGGTGAGCTCTTCCTTGCAGGTTCGGCCGTGTGCGGTCGGCTCGACCTGCACGGTGGCATGGTCGAGTCCGTAGGTCGACAACAGCGAGCGCGCTCGATCGAGCACCATCGACGACGACCCCTCGCATTCCAGGTGCACGGTGGCCACGTCCATTCCGGTGGTCAGGGTCCACACATGTAGGTCGTGCACTCCCGTCACTCCGGGAAGGGCGCTCAGATCTCCGGTCAACGCGTCCACGTCGACATCGGCAGGACTCGCCTGAGTGAGGATGCGCAGTGCCGACCCGGCGAGCTTGATCGCACGCGGAACCACCCACAGCGAGATGAGCACGCCGACGACGATGTCGACCCAGGTCCACCCGAACACCAGCATGAGCACACCGCCCACCAACACACCGACGCTGCCGACGGCGTCGGCCAGCACCTCCATGTAGGCACCGCGAACGGCGAGAGAGTCCTTCGCATCGCCGCGGATGAGCATCATGACGACGATGTTCGCGGCAAGACCGGCCGCAGCGGTGAGAATCAACGGAAGACCGGGAATCTCGGGCGCATCGCCGATGCGAGATATCGCCTCGTACATGATGAACGCCGCAACGCCCAGCAGCAGAACAGCATTCGCGATCGCGGTGAGCACCTCGGCACGGTGCCAACCGAATGTCCTTGCCGCTGCGGCACTTCCCTTTCGTGCAAGGACGAGAGCGATCAAGCCCATCGACATCCCGAGTACGTCGGTGAGCATGTGGCCGGCATCAGCGAGCAGTCCGAGCGAGCCGATGGCCAGCGCGACGGTCAGCTCGACCACCAGGAACACCACCAGAACGGCCAACGCCACGATCATCTTGCGAACCCGAGATCTGGGCGGTCCCGCGCCGTCGGGCGAATGACCACCCACGCCGTGGCTGTGTCCGTGACCCGCGCCCATGACTCCCCCTCGTGACTGCAACGACTTCAGGCAGTCACCATATGCGTACATACGCATATATGCAATGGTGTGCTCGGGTCACAACTCCGGCGGGACGTGCGGATGCTTGACCGTCGGCGGCAGAGTCGCCAACGCAGAGATGCGCTTGAGCCCGGCGACCTGCAACAGATCGACGATGATCGACCGCAACTGAGCGAGCACCACCGTCGCCGACAACCCGGCGTTCGAGATCAGTTCCGGCTTCGCTCCGGCAGCGACCGACCGCAACACCCGCGCGGCCTCCGCCGCATCCGGTTTCTGCCCCGGATCGGCGAGAATCATTTGACGTAGGACTTCCACCGCATGCGCCAGCTTCTCCACCTCGTCGACCACCCGCGGGTCCAGAATTTCGTCGTCGCGCACCAAGGTCAACGACCGCCGTGCCAGCACCCGAATATTGCGAACAGCGTTGTCGATGGGGTCGGCTGTCGCCGCCAGGGCCGCCAACCGAGTGCGATGATTCCAGTACATCGGAGAAATGCGCGCGATCTCCCGGCCGCCCTTGAGATCGGTCCGCAGAGCATCGATTCCGGACTGCGTCGCCCGAGCCTTGCGCAACGCATCCTCGATAGGCTTCGGGTCGTTGGCCACCAACCCGTCGGCCACCTTCTGCAACACACTCGCCGCGGTCGCCAACACGTTCGCCGCATCCTTACGCGCCCGCCACACCGGATGCGTCGGAATCAACGCCACGATCGCGATGCCCACCAGACCACCGACCAACGCGTCGACCATGCGGTTGGGGCCACCCATGTTGCCAGGAGGAATGAGGGTCGCCACCAGCACCGCGGACGATCCGGCCTGCATCGCGATGATGGGGCCGCCGTCGAGGAACACCGCAGCCGACATCGCCAACACGACCACCAGCGCGATCTGCCACGGCCCACTGCCGATCAGGGAGATCAACAGATCGCCGACGCCGATGCCGACCGTCACGCCGGCCACCAGCTCGGCCGATCGGCGCAACCGCGCCCCGAGGGACACACCGAGCGAGACGACGGCCGCAATGGGCGCGAAGAACGGACGTTCGTGACCGACGAGGTCCGTAGCGACGAACCACGCGACCCCGGCCGCCAACGCGCACTGCACGATGGGCAACAACGACAACCGCAGCCGCTCGGTGCCCGCCTTCATCCGGGTTCGGCCACGCGCCCGGCTCGCGCGGGCCCGATCAGCCCAGGCCGAGCGCTTCCGCTGCTTTGGGATCACAGTCTTCGAGGAGGTCGAGGCAGCGGGCGTACTCGTCGTGCTCGCCGATGTCGCGGGCGGCTTTGGCGAGGACTGCGACGCATCGGAGGAATCCGCGGTTGGGCTCATGGCTGTACGGGACCGGCCCGAATCCCTTCCATCCGTTACGACGCAACTGGTCCAGACCTCGGTGATAACCGGTACGCGCATAGGCGTACGCGGTGATGGTGGCACCCGATTCGAGAGCGGCCTCGGCGAGATACGCCCACGCGATCGACGCCGTCGGATGGGCCGCAGCAACCGTCTCGGGAGCATCGTGATTCAGCAGTGCGGATTCGGCCTCGTCGTCGCCGGGCAACAGCGTTGGTTGAGGTCCGAGCAGATCACCGAAAGAAGTCATGGCGCTCATTGTGCCCCTACGTCACCCAATCGTGTCCGAACACCCCCGGCGGCGCTCACGCTGCGCTGCACACGCGGTCGATAGGCTGCCAGCTGACGAAATTTCGGACTTACAGCTTTCGAGGAATTCGGTGAACGAGGGAGAACGCATGTCGGACGAGAAGAACAATGCGACCCCTGAGGCCGACACGACCAAGATCGACCTGAACAAGAAGAAGCCGGCCGACGAATCGGCGGACGCCCCCACCGAGAAGATCGCTGCACCTGAATCCGATTCGCCGGTAGCTGCGCCTCGAAAAGCCGAGCCCCAGAAGATTGCGCCCCAGAAGATCGCGCCCAGAAAGATCGAACCGCAGAAAGCTCGGCCGCAGCAGGTCGGACCACGCCGCGTCGGACCGCCGGCTGCGGAACCGAACAAACCGAGTCACAAGAAGTGGTGGGCGGCTCTGATTGCCGCGGTGGTGGTGATCGCGGCAGTGGCCGCCGGTGCGTACCTGCTGATCGACCGCACGAGCGTCGAGGACTCCCCGGAAGCGCAGATTCGCACGACGGTCGAGTCGTTCACCAGGGCGCTGGCCGCCGGAGATCTGGCCACGCTGCGCAGCACGTCCTGCGGAGACCTGGCGACGTTCTACCGCGACATCCCGGACGCGGAGTTCGCCGACGTGCATCGGGTGTCCGTGGAGCAGGGCAACATCCCGACCGTCGACAGCATCGACGCCATCCAGGTCACCGACGACACCACGGCGATCGCTCAGGTCATCGCCCACACGGACGCCAACCCGAACGATCGCTCGCCGCGCACCTTCGACCTGAGCCTCGACGGCGATCAGTGGAAGGTGTGCAGCTGAGTACCCATGTGAGTGGAACTTCGTAGTGGGCTACGAGGTTCCACTCACATGCGGCGCAGCCGCTTATCCGGCGCTGACGCTGCGTCCGGCCGACTTCAGGTCGTTGCAGGCCTCGATCACACGGGCCGTCATTCCGGCTTCTGCCTTCTTGAGGTAGCTGCGCGGGTCGTAGGCCTTCTTGTTGCCCACCTCGCCGTCGATCTTGAGCACACCGTCGTAGTTGGAGAAGAAGTGTCCGGCGATCGGGCGGCTGAATGCGTACTGGGTATCGGTGTCGACGTTCATCTTCACCGTTCCGTACTCGAGCGCCTCTTCGATTTCGCTCTTCGCCGAGCCCGATCCGCCGTGGAAGACGAAGTCGAACGGCTTCGAGCCCGATGCCAGGCCGAGCTTCTCGCTGGCCACACGCTGACCGTCGGCGAGAACGGACGGCTTGAGCTTGACGTTGCCCGGCTTGTAGACGCCGTGCACGTTGCCGAACGTCGCCGCCAGCAGGTAGCGCGAGCCGGCGTCTCCGGCACCGAGTGCCTCGACGGTCTTGAGGAAGTCCTCGTTCGACGTGTACAGCTTGTCGTTGATTTCTGCCTCGACGCCGTCTTCCTCGCCGCCGACGACACCGATTTCGATCTCCAGGATGATCTTCGCGGCCGCAGCGCGGGCCAGCAGATCCTTCGCGATCTCCAGGTTCTCGTCGATCGGCACGGCCGATCCGTCCCACATGTGCGACTGGAACAGCGGGTTCTTGCCGGCGTCGACGCGCTCCTGCGAGATCGCGAGCAGCGGACGCACGTAGGTGTCCAGCTTGTCCTTGGGGCAGTGGTCGGTGTGCAGCGCGATCGTGACGTCGTATTCGGCGGCCACGACGTGGGCGAACTCGGCGAGAGCGACAGCGCCGGTGACCATGCTCTTCACACCCAGGCCGGAGCCGAATTCTGCGCCGCCGGTCGAGAACTGGATGATGCCGTCGCTACCCGCGTCGGCGAAGCCTTTGATGGCGGCGTTGATGGACTCGGAACCCACACAGTTGATTGCCGGGAAGGCGAACTTGTGTTCCTTCGCCCGGCCCAGCATCTCGGCGTAGACCTCGGGAGTTGCGATAGGCACGGCGTCATTCCTCCATTGAAAGTTCGATTGTGTCCTGTGCAGTATGGCAACCTCCGGGCTCGGTGTCGTGCGTACCCGCTCACGTCCCTCCCGGGTGGTTGTCCGTCGAGGGGTGCCGAACAGGCCATCGAGTTCACGGTCGGCCGACACCGACTGTTCAGGAGTTGCCGGTTTCGGCCGGTAGTGTGGGCGCGGTGAGTCTTCTTGCTGCTTCGGAATCGGTGACGACGAATCTGGCCCTGTTGCCCGGTTTCCTCGATCCGGTGAACCTGCTCAATTCCTTCGGTCACTGGGTCCTGATCGGTCTGCTGCTGGTGGTGTTCATCGAGTCGGGCCTGCTGTTCCCGCTGCTGCCCGGCGACTCGTTGCTTTTCACAGCCGGCCTGATCGCGGCGTCGAAGTCCACCGAGATCGAGCCGTTCGCGTCCATCTGGACGCTGGTCATCCTGATTCCCATCGCGGCGATCCTCGGCGACCAGGTCGGTTTCCTCATCGGCACCAAGGGCGGTGCCGCCCTCTTCAAGACGAACGACGCCCGATTCTTCAAGAAGAAGTACATCGACGAGTCGCACGTCTTCTTCGAGAAGCACGGCCCGATCACGATCATCCTGGCGAGATTCGTACCCATCGTGCGGACGTTCGCGCCGGTCGTCGCCGGTGCGTCGCACATGAAGTACTCGCTGTTCCTGACGTACAACGTCGTCGGCGGCATCCTGTGGGGCGCGGGTGTCACGGTTCTGGGGTACCTGCTCGGACAGATCGCGTTCATCCGCGACCACGTCGACATCATCTTCCTGCTGATCGTCGCCGTGTCCGTCCTGCCCATCGTGATCGAGGTCGGCAAGCGCATGATCAAGGCCCGCAAGACTCCACTCGGGGAAGCAGCCGACGCGATCGAAGCCGACGCCCCGGACTCCAAGTCCTGATCCGAAAGCGATCGAGCCCGTGTCACTGAGCGCCACAGCATTGACCGCCGCCGCACTGCAGACCGTGTCCACCGAGGCCGTCGGCAGTTTCGGACCGCTGCAGTCTGCGGGTCCGCTGGTCGTGTGGGTGATCGTGATGGCATTCGTGTTCATCGAATGCGCAGTGATCATTGGCCTGTTCCTACCCGGCGACTCGATGCTGATCACTGCGGGCATCGTCATGGCGACGCACGCGTCGGGCACCGGCCACATCTGGGCTCTCTCGGTCGGTGCGATGGTCGCGGCGATCGCGGGCAACCAGGTGGGATACATGATCGGCCACCGAACCGGTTCGACGCTGGTGGCCCGCAAGAACGGCAAGTACCTCAACACCAAGAACCTGCACAAGGTAAATCTGCTGCTGGAAAAGCACGGATTCTGGGCGGTTCTCGTCGCGCGTTGGATCCCGTGGGTGCGCACGCTGTGCCCGATGGTCGCCGGGGCGGCGAAGATGGATCACCGTCGCTACACCATCGCCAGCACTCTGGGCGCAATCATCTGGGCACCGGTGCTGCTGCTCGTCGGTTTCTACTTCGGCTCGTTCATCCAGCGCATCCCGTGGCTGATGCCCGCGGTGCTGATCAGCATGATCGTGCTGCTGGTCGTCGGGACGGGTCTGGGTATCTGGCAATACCGCAAGGAAATGGCGCGTCCGGAAGAGACGATCGTCGTCGACGAGGTTGTCGAGTAGTAGCCCGGAGCGATTTAAAAACCAGCGGGAGTGCAGCCTGCGGAACGACCTAGAAACCGCGGGAGTGCAGCCTGCGGAACGACCTAGAATCCACCAGCGCAGACGCGGTAGGCCGCTTCCATGAGCATCCAGCCACCGAGTTGGACGGACAGGTCGCGTTCGGGCACCTCGGACGGTCGGACCGTTCCCTCGGCGAAGGTGGCGATGTGCAGGCCCTGCCCCGGGAATCGTGCTTCGCGGGTCCAGTCGGCACCGAACAGTGGGTTGTCCTCCACTTCGAGTCTGTTCTCCCATGCGGCCTCGGCCGAGACGAGGACGATTGCGGCCGCGACCTCTCGTGCACGATCGTCGGCGTCGGTGTCGCCGGGTAGTTCGGTGGCCACCAACGCGAGGTAGCGCGCGAGAATCGGATTGAACAGGCCCCCGTCTCCCCCGCCGCCGCCGGTGATGACGAGGTTGCGGGTGAGGTGGTTCTCGACGGCGTCGACCAGCGCGTGGACGCGCTGCGCATGCCTCGGCTCGCCGAGACGGAGTGCGAGTTCGGTTTCCAGGCCGAGTGCGACGCCCTGGCAGTAGCTGTAGATCGCGCGTTCGACCTCGCCGGACTTGCCCGCGTCGACGAGGGCGCGAGTGGAGTGCATGCCGTCGAGGATCAATCCGGTGCGTGAGTCACGCAGCGTGCGGTCCATCCAGTCCGACATCTCCTGGGCACGCCAGAGCCGGCCGGTGCGGGCGAGCATGATCGCTGCCGGGCCGTTGGCAGGCGCGTTGTAGAAGTCGGATTTCTTGCGCCACGGGATGCCGCCGCCTTCGGCCGGAGCCCAGGCGTCGAACAGTTCCATCTCGATCTGCTGGATGCCGCTGCGATTTCCGACGAAGTGCTGACGCTGCGCACGTTCGAGGGCCAACCCGAGCCAGGCCATGTCGTCGTAGTAGTTGTTGGTCCAGCCGGTGAGGTTTCGCGTGCGGTGCGCGCGGGTGATCTTCGTCAGGCGTCGACGACGTTTTGTGGTGAGTTCGCGGTCGGCGGCATCCACTGCGCAGTCGAGCAGGTGTGCCTGCCACCAGTAGTGCCAGCGCAGGAAGGCACGCTCATGCTTGACGGGCGGCCACGCGACGACTCCGAGCGCCGTACCGGGCAGTCCCCAGAGCCGACGCATGTGCCGTGCGACGACGGCCCCCTCCGCAGCGTCGGCACGCTGCGACCACAACTCCTGCATACCCGCAATCCTGCCACTACCGTTGCCGAACCGTTACATCCCGTCCTGGTAAGGCCCTGTCCTCACCATGCGGTATCGAGATCGGCGTGGCGACGAATCCACGAGTGCATCGCAATCCCGGCCGCAACACCGGCATTGATGCTGCGTGTCGACCCGAACTGCGCGATCGAGACCGTCATGGACGCGGACTCCCGCGCACTCTCGGAGACGCCGGGACCCTCCTGACCGAACAGCAGCAGGCAGTTGCGCGGCAGCTCTGCCGTTTCGATCGGCACCGAGCCCGGGGTGTTGTCGACGGCGACGACGATGAGGCCCTGGTCCTCGGCGAACGCCATCAGCGCCTCCACCGAATCGTGGTGGTGAATGTGTTGGTACCGGTCGGTGACCATCGCGCCGCGACGGTTCCATCGACGCCGCCCGACGATGTGCACCGCCTGCGCGGCGAAGGCGTTGGCCGTGCGCACCACCGTGCCGATGTTCGCGTCGTTCGCGAAGTTCTCGATGGCGACGTGCAGTGAATGACGGCGAGTGTCGATGTCGGCGACTATGGCCTCGCGTCGCCAGTATCGATATGCGTCGACGACATTGCGTCGATCACCGGCGGCGAGCAGTTCGGGGTCCAGTCGCGGGTCGTCGGGCGGCGGCTCGTCGTGGGTGTCCGACCACGGGCCGACGCCGTTCGGGTTCTCACCCCATTCGGTGGGACCAGCTTCGGCCGGTTGGCCGTCGATCTCGTTCTCGCTCAATAGATTTCGTTACTGTCGGGCGCGATCCGGAATCCGTGACCGGTGGCGTCGTTCGCGCACGAGATACCGTTCTCGGCCGAGGTACAGGTGTAGCCACCCTCGGCGATGGTCGCACCGACAGCCAGCGGCGGATCCATCGACTCGCCACCCGAGGTGTACACCACTCCCCCGGAACACATGAATGCCGCGGGACCGTCGTTGGTCACGCGAATACCGTTGCCCCAGTTGATCATGCAGTCGTCGGGCCGCGGCGGAACCGGGGTGGTCGTACCTTGACACCCGGCCTCGGTGCGACTCGACAGCGGCACGATGCCGCACTGGAACAGCCCGTCGGGCGAGGTGAAGTAATAGGCCCCGCCGATCGCGGCATACGTCGTCTGCGGCTCCGCGACCGGTGGGGGTGGTTCGACCGGCGGGGGCGGCGGCGCTTCCGACGTGGTCGTCACCGGCGGCGGAGTCGTGGTCGGTGCGGTAGTCGTGGTGGTCGGCACGGGGGTGGTGGTCGACGACGGAGGCGGCGCTTGCGCAGCCGACTCGCTACTGCAGCCGGTGAGGACGAGCGCAGACCCGACCCCGACAGCGACCGCCCACGCCCGCACCGTTCCGAATCGCACTGTCCCGAATTGTCTTGTCCTGCTCGACCGCACCGTGCTCAGCATGAAGAAAACCCGACCCACCTTTCGACACCTACTGCTCGAAAGACAGACGATACCGGCGCAGCGCCGGCATCGTCCGGTGCGGCGTTCTAGGTGTGGCTCAGACGGCGGTTGACTTCACGGGTGAGCCACGCAGGCGAGAACCGTGAACCGAGCGAGAGCGCCTTGGAGGGCAGACCGACCGGGAAATGCACCTTGTGCAACCGACGCTTCACCGGACGGGTGGCGTCGAAGATCGCGTCGGACACATCTTTGACGGTGAGCTTGATACCCAACGAACTCGTGGTGCCCGTCGAGATCTTCTCGGTCATCGCCGTCTGGACGAACAGCGGCCACATGGCCTTGACCGCGATGTCGTACTTGCTCCATTCGAGATCCAACGCCTCGGTGATGCCGCGCACCGCGAACTTGGATGCGCCGTACGTCACCAACTCGGGCTGACCGTAGATGGCCGAGGCCGAGCACAGGTTGACGACCTGCGCGCCCGGGGTGTCCCTGAGGTAGGGGAATGCAGCGTGGGTGCCGTAGACGACGCCGTTGACGTTGATGTCGATCTGGCGGCGATGCACCGAGAGCGGCATGTCCTCGAAGGCCCCTGCAGCGAGGATCCCGGCATTGTTGATCAAGATGTCGAGTCGACCGTCACCCTCGGCAACGAACTCCTTCAACCGGGTTTCCCACTGGTCGGAGTTGGTTACATCCAAAGTACCGGTGAACACCCGACCGCTGAGCGAAGCAGCTTCCTTGCCGAGTGACGCCAAACCGGTCTCGTCGATGTCGTACGCACCGACGAGGTAACCGTTGGCAGCGAACTTGAGTGCCGTTGCACGGCCGATGCCGGCCGCGGCACCTGAGATGAAGACAGTTGGTCGAGTCACATCGATCACCGTACATGTAACCCTACTTACGAGTAACCCCCAATCTCCGATCGATCGAACGCCGTCTCCCGACGGCACAGGAGTACCGAAGTGAACGAC
This sequence comes from Rhodococcus sp. 06-1474-1B, assembly GCF_002258885.1. Taxonomy (NCBI): domain Bacteria; kingdom Bacillati; phylum Actinomycetota; class Actinomycetes; order Mycobacteriales; family Nocardiaceae; genus Rhodococcus; species Rhodococcus sp. 06-1474-1B. Next base: position 503,494 of record NZ_NOYR01000021.1, read on the forward strand.
TCGAGGATCGTGCGAGCCGTCGTCGTCGTGGCGATCGGCTATTCGATAGTGCTGGCAGTCTGGATCGGCCGGCTCGTGGACAAGACCCCGCCCGGCACGTTGCCGTACCAGTTGGCAGCCCTGGTGGCCGGATTCGGCGCGGCCCTCGGCCTGGCCATGATGATCGCCGGACGCCCCACGCGCGAGCAGAAGGATCTGATCGAACACGGCGTCGAGGGGTGGGCGACGGTGGACGCGATCCGGCGCATCGACGACGACACCGCCGAGCTGGACCTGGAGTTCACCGTGCCGGGCTCGAGCAGCTACTTCGGCAAGATCGTCTACGGCATTCCCCGAGCCGACACCGCACACTTCGAGCCGGGCACGGTCATCGCCGTTCGAGTGGACCCGGCCCATCGAGAGCGGGTTCTGCTGCTTCCCCGTCACGGCGTCGACGAGTAGTGGCCAGGGCGTCGACGAGCAACATCTGAGCGGCCACGTACGTGGACAGGATCACCGCCTCCGCCGTGCGGCGCTGCCGTTCGTCGGTGAGGAACAACCGTCGGTGGACGATCAGCGCGTCGGACACCGTGAACAGGATGCCGCCCACGACGAGCCGGCGATCACCCCCACGCGAGACCGACCGCGCAGACAACGTCGACGTCGTCGCGAGCACGCCGCCGTAGGCCGACAGGGTCGGGGCGACCGCCGGTTGGCGTCGAGCCAGCAGGATCGACGCGGCCAGCCAGCCCGCGTATCGCGGAACGGCGTCCAGTAGAACCGGTCGCGCACCACGACGCCACAGCAGAAACGTGTAGCAGCTCTGCATGACTCCGAATGCCGTGGCACCGAGTTCGAGCGCCGAGTCGTCGTCCGGGTCGATCAACAGCACGTCGCCGATGGTGGCTGCGACCAGACCCGTCGCCAGCACCCGGTCGTGTGCCGGATCGAGGGCGGTGGCCAATGCAGGAACGATCAGCGGCTTGGCAATCTTCTGCAGCCGTGCCGAGCCCGTCCACGCCCCGAGCACTGTCACCGCACCTGCTACCGACGCGGCAACGCGGGCATATCCCACCCGATCGATGTTCACTTCCGACCTTTCCGGGGCGAATCCGTCATAACGACCGTCACATGTGACCCTGACCCCTATCGCTTGATACTCGCAGTGAGCGTGGGCATCGTGGACAGGTCGGTCGGATCATTTTCGAAAGCACTGGGGACCATCATGCGCCGCAAACTCACCGGGCACACTCGCATCGCAGGTGACGAGGTCGCCGGCTACCCCAATCCGCTTCTCCGCGACTGCGACCTTCGCCAGGCACAGATCAAGCGCTGGGTCGTCACCCTGTTGATCGTCATGGTGCCGTTCTCGCTGTGGATCGGCACCGGTGCCTACTCCGAGCAGCAGCAACGACTCGACGAGCAGCGCACGTCGATCCACCAGGTGACGGCCACCACGACCGATGTCGCAACCGTGGCACCGACTGCCGCGACCAGCTTCGACTCCACCAACGGTGCCGCCGTGACGGCCGTTCCCTCGCAGTGGGTCTACCGAGGCGTCGAGCACACCGGCCGCGTCAGCGTCGACACCGGGTCGCCGGTCGGTACGACCGCTCAGATCTGGGTGAACGACGCCGGCGAGCTGAGCCTGCGGCCACTGACCTCGTCGGATGTCGTCGCTGCCGCGATCTTCAGTGCTGTCGGAAGTTGGATCCTGGCGGCCACTGCGCTGATCGGCTTCTACTACGTCATGCGCTTCCGTTATGACGGCCGCCGAAACGCCGAGTGGGATCGCGAAATCGCCGATCTACTGAGTCGACACTGATCCGCTCTCCTCCCCCGAGCTCACCCCGCCCGATCCAACGGACAGGTGAGCCTCGCATTGCGATAGATAGTTAGTGTATGTAACAATAAACCGGTGAGCCATTCCCCCGACGACCTCAAAGATCTGGTCTCGGAGCTGGTCACCAGTTCGTCACGCTTCGTTCGCTTGGCTGCCCGATTCGGCAGCGACGAATGGCCCAGAGCGTGGATGCGGGCACTGTCGCTGCTCGAGGAGTATCAGCCCCTGCGCATCAGCACCTTCGCCGAGTTGGACCGATGCTCGCAGCCCTCGGCCACGGCACTGCTCGCGAAGTTGGGCAAGAACGGGCTGGTGACCAAGACGTCCGACCCCGACGACTCGAGGGCCGTGCTCGTCGAGATGACCGAGGCCGGCCATCGGTGGCTCGCCGCGAGTCGCCGTCACATCGTCGACGGACTCGTCCCGTACCTGTCCGACCGAGACCCGGAACAAATCCAGAAATTGACCGACGGCCTGAGCGAGCTTCGCAGCATCCTCGAACCCGTCGATCGCGAAAAGAGAGGAACTCTTTCGTGACCACCAGCACCTCCCCCGACAGCCTGCTGAAGCAACCGCGCGCCGTGTGGGCCGTCGCGTTCGCCAGCGTCATCGCCTTCATGGGCATCGGTCTGGTCGACCCGATCCTCAAGCCGATCGGCGAACAACTGCACGCCTCGCCGTCTCAGGTGTCGCTGCTGTTCACCAGCTACATGCTCGTCACCGGCGTCGCGATGCTCATCACCGGCGTCGTGTCCAGCCGATTCGGGCCCAAGCGCACATTGCTGGCCGGCCTGGCCGTCATCGTGGTCTTCGCCGCCCTCGCCGGCATGTCCGGTTCCGTCGGCGAGATCATCGGATTCCGCGCCGGCTGGGGACTGGGCAACGCCCTGTTCATCGCCACGGCGCTCTCGACCATCGTCGGTGCAGCATCCGGCGGCGTCGCCCGCGCGATCATCCTCTACGAGGCCGCACTGGGCATCGGAATCGCAACCGGACCGCTGGTCGGTGGCCTCCTCGGCGGATTCAGCTGGCGCGGACCGTTCTTCGGTGTCGCGGTACTGATGGCCATCGCATTCATCCTGCTGATCGTCATGCTCCCGGACACCCCCAAGCCCGCGCACACCACGTCGATCCTCGATCCGTTCCGGGCACTGCGACACCGCGGACTGCTGACCGTCGGCATCACCGCACTGCTCTACAACTACGGATTCTTCACCCTGCTGGCGTACACCCCGTTCCCCCTGGACATGGGCACCTACTCGATCGGTTTCATCTTCTTCGGTTGGGGCCTCTGCCTGGCCGTGGCATCGGTGTTCATCGCACCGAGACTGCAGCGGGCCTACGGAACGCTGAACATGATGATGCTCTCGCTCCTGCTCTTCGCCGTCGACCTCGGCGTCATGGCGATGTTCACCGAGAACAAGACCGTCCTGATCGTCGGAACCGTCGTGGCCGGCTTGTTCTTGGGCGTCAACAACACCCTGATCACCGAGACCGTCATGATCTCGGCACCGGTGGAGCGCTCGACCGCGTCGGCGGCCTACAGCTTCGTCCGCTTCACCGGCGGTGCCGCTGCTCCCTACCTGGCCGGCAAGCTCGGTGAATCCAACATGCACGTCCCGTTCTGGGTCGGCGCGGCCTGCACGGCCCTGGCCATCGTCGTCCTTGCAAGCGGCCGAAAAGTCCTCGCCCACGTGGACGAACACGAGCCGGCAGCGCACAGCATCGACGAGGCCCGCGCGGTGACAGTAGGCGACTGAGCCTTTCGATCAACCGCTGAATCCGACGGCCGAGAGCATCGCTCTCGGCCGTCGACGTGTATCAATGGCCTCATTCGTCACATCCGCCTCATCAGTAACACTTTGGTAACCAATACCTCGGTAAAGGACTTTTCGGTTCGATGTACCGTCCGGTTGGTTTACGGTCACGTCATCACGGTTGTTCGTGTGACTCACCAACAACACTCGTTCCGCGTGGGAGGACGGGTGCGCGCAGCTCACTGCTGCCACTGACCGAAGGGCCACAATCTCCATGTCGCAGAAGTCGATCGCCAGGTCCAAGAAGGCGCGCCTCGCCGCAGCCGGGGCCGCCATGGCACTGTCCCTGTCCATCGCCGCACCGGGAATCGCCAGTGCTCAGGATCCCAGTACGCCGGAAAGCTCCGAGGTTCAAGCACCGGCGGGCGAAGAATCCGAAGGCGTCGAACCCGCCGCTCCCACAGGCCAACAGGGTGCCGCAGTAGAAGGATCGGGCACCGCAACAGCCGAAGGACAGATCGACGCTCCTGTCCCGGCCGTCACGTCCGAGGACGCAGCCGCGGCCGCCGCAGCCGCAGTCCCGACACCCGAAGCCCCCTCCGCCGTTCGTCCACTGCCGCAGATCACCGGCGGCGTCGTGTTCAACGAAGACGGCACGGCCACAGTCAATCTCGACGTCATTCCGCAGTTGTCCGACGCCGAGAAGAAGGCGATCGCCGACGCCGAGGCCGCCAGCAAGGAAGCCGCAGCCGCATCGGCTGCCGCCCAGGTACGACTCGAGACGGCCAAGGCAGCCGAGGCCACCGCGAGCACCGACGCCACCAAGGCAGAAGTTGCTGCTGCCGAGGCAGACGTCAAGGCCAAGGCCGCCGTCACGGCCGCCTCGAACGCCAAGGTCGAGAGCGCAGCAGCGAGCGCAGCGGTCACCGCAGCGAAGAACACCGCTGCCGAACTGAAGACCAAGGCCGACGAAACCAAGGCCGCCGCCGACAGCGCTGCAACAGTCGCAGCCGAGGCAGAGGCGAAGGCGAAAGAGCTCGAAGCCGCAGCCGTCTCGGGCGACCCCGAGGCCACCGCCGCAGCCGAGGCGGCTCGCGCAGACGCCGACGCGAAGGCCGAACTCGCCGCCACCGCCAAGGTCGAAGCCGACGCATCGAACAAGGCGCTCGCGGATTCCGTTACCGCTGTTCAGGATTCGTTCAAGAACTTCAACCTCGCCAAGGTGACCGCTGCAGTTCGCGCTGCCGCTGCCACTGCCGCGAAGTCGCTGGCACTGAACATCGAGGCTCAGACCGCTGCCGCAGTGGCTGCAGTGGCCGAGCAGAACGCGAAGAACCTCGAAGCCGCAGCCGAGGCCGCCGCAGGTGAAGACACTGCATCCGAGAAGGCCGCAGCCGACGCCCGCACTGCAGCCGACGCAGCAAAGGCCGATGCCGACGCCAAGGCCGAGGCGGCAACCGCTGCCCAGGCTGCACTCGATTCCGCGCCGTCGGACGCCGATGTCGCCGAGTTGCAGGCCAAGGCCGACGCAGCCGCAGCGGCACTGGTGACGGCGAATACGGCCGTCGAGACGGCGAACGCCGACCTGCAGGCCAAGACCGACGCAGCCGCGACCGCCAAGACCAAGGCCACGGAGGCAGCAGCCACGCTGAAGACGGCTCAGGACGCCGCAACGGCCGCCAAGACAGAAGCCGACGCCAAGGCGAAGGCCGAGGCCGATCTCAAGGCCGAGGCAGCCGAATTGGCAGCCAGCGGACCGAAGTTCGAGTGGACCATCAACCTCGGCAACACCGTGAAGGAAGACGTACCCGTCACCGAGGTCGACGAGAACACCGTCGTCGTCGACAAGACCGGAGTCTCGCTCGTCGGCGTCAAGAACGAGGACGGATCCTTCACCGTCGCGGACTACTTCACCACCGACGACAACGGCGTCGTCAGTGTGGCCGGAGAGCTCCCGCCGGTCGATCTGGCACTCGGCGATTCCTCGAACGAGGCGTCGGGCGCTTCGGACAGCTCGTCGAGCACCCCGGTGATCCTGGCCGGTGTCGGCGTGGTCGTCGTCGCAGCTGCCGGTGGCGCGTTCTACCTGCGTCGCCGCAGCTCCACCGATGCCACCTCGTAACACCCGCTGGCTGTGGACGGCGATCCTGACGTTCGTTCTTCTCGTATCAGGTTGTGCGAGTGACGAAGTCGGGATCGCCGCACCCGATCGTTCGCCGGTGCAGTCACAGATCTCGGGGGCTGCACCGACGGGCGATGTCGCCCCCTCTCGACCGGAGTACATCGAGCTGCGCTCGGCGGACGGGTCGACCTATCTGAGCAGTCCCATTCATCCGGACCCCCTCTATCGCGGCGGGGAAAGCGGGCAGGTGCTGAACCCGGTGGACGAACTACCGGCCTGGTGGGCCGAGAGTGGCATGCCGGGCACCTCGACCGAGCAGACGGTAGTTGTTGCCGGACACAACTATTCGAAGCGGGACGCCCCGTTCAAGGCGTTGCGGGTGGTGACCCCTGGCGACACCGTTGTGCTGCGCACCGCGAGCGGCACTCTGGAGTACGCCGTCGAATCGGTGGGCCCCCTACCGAAGGGATCTCTGCTCGCAGACAACGAACTGCGCAAGTCGGTAGCAGGACGATTGATCCTGGCCAACTGCGACGTCCAAGGCGGCGAACCCACCGACGACAACTTCGTGGTCGTCGCACAGCTCATTCGCTGAATCCGGCTTGTAGACAGTCATTTTCGCGGCCGGGCCCCCGGTCCGGCCGCGAAGTGGCTACAGACCGAGGTCGGCCAAGCCGAGCAGGGATCGATATTCGAGCCCTTCGGCGGCGATGACATCGTCCGCACCCGTCGCCCGATCCACGACTGTGGCGACCCCGACCACCGTCGCGCCCGCGTCGCGCAGGGCTCGAACTGCGGTCAGGGGCGAATTGCCGGTCGTCGTCGTATCTTCCACCACCAGAACACGTTTGCCGACGATGTCCGGTCCCTCGATCTGGCGCTGCATGCCGTGAGCCTTCGCGGCCTTGCGCACCACGAATGCGTCGATCGGCCGGCCCTGCGCGTGCATGATCGCCATCGCGACCGGATCTGCGCCCATCGTCAAACCGCCGACCGACGCGAAATCCCAGTCGGCGACGAGTTCGCGCATCAGCGAACCGATCAAGGCACCTGCGCGATGATGGAGGGTCGCCCGACGCAGATCCACGTAGTAGTCGGCTTCCTTGCCCGAGGACAACGTCACCTTCCCGTGCACGACGGCGAGCTCTTTCACCAGATCGGCCAGTTCCTGCCTGTCCGAATTCGCAGCGCTGTCGGCCATGTTCGGGTTCCTCTCGTCGTGCCATGAGGCGGTCGGGTCGGTACGAACTTACCCACCGAGATTCTCGACCACCCGCACCCGGGTACTGGGCGCAGCGCTCCCCTACGCGGCGAGCTCGGCGGCGCGGTGCTCGTCCAGGGACTCCTTGGTTTCGACGAACGGTTCGGGCGCGGTCACCGATCGAGCCTTCGCGACCAGCGACGAGGGGAACGATCCGACGGCCTCGGACAGCTGATACGCCGTGTCGTTGTACACCCGCACCGCGCCGGCAATCCGCTTCTCGGTGACCGTCAGTTCGCCGGCCGGCCCCTGGAACGCCCAGTTGCCGACGACACTGCGGCGCGCTTCGGCGTCGTCGAGAACCGCATGGAAGGCGGCGGACAGAGCGTTCTCGGCGGCAGCCTGCGCCTGCAGGCCCAGTCCGCGATCACGAACTGCCTTGGACCACGAACGCGCTCCGGCGAGCTGACGCAGCAGGTCGCCCGACAGGTCCGCCGACTCGGCCGCAGTCAGAAACGGTTGCAGTTGCTCGTATCGACGCTCGAGCTCGATGTCGACGAGCCGTGCGCTCTGCTCGGCCAGACCGCGGTACCGCGCGAGGCGGCGCACCACACTCAGGACATAGCCGAGAACGACGAGTACCAGCACGAGGACCACAACGCCCGAGAAAACCGTCACGAGGTACGAATTTAACGGTGCCCAGCCGCCGAGGCCGGTAGGCACGCCCGAGAATGATCAGGGTTGGTTGCGTCGCCGATCCGCATCGAACGGAATCGGACGGGACACAGGCGGACGCGGTACCGGTCGCACCGGATTCACCGATCGGGTGGCCTGCGGTCCGCTCTGATCCGGCCTCGGTGGACTCGGCCGTCGAGTCGCCTCCTGCGGACGAGAATCGGCAGCAGGACTCCTCGTCTCCACACTGCGCGTCTCCACACCGCGCGGTTCCTGCACCAACGGTCGACCCGGATCGCTTCGATCACGAACGGACTCGCCGCCGCCCGGACGCGAGCCGTACACCGCGGCACCGCGGACCGGCGGCAGAACGTGCAGCATCCCCGACAGTCGCGCCACCGCATCGATCGCGGCATCCCAATCGCGCCCCGAGCTGGTCAGGGGCATCGATCCGAGAGTCCAGTCCTGTTCACTCCACAACAGCTGCAGATTCTCGGGAATCGACTCGGTGAACGCCGCCATCCGCTGGTCACAGACACGACGAGCGATGTCGACGTCGGTGGCGAACACCACTCGCGGTCCGATGGACCCGAGCAGTTGCATGTCCTCGTCGCGCGGAGGTGGCGTCGAGCGGGGCCTCAGGTCGATATCGACATCGGAGCCGACGGAACGCTGCACGGCCACGATGGTGCCCGTCTCCTCGACGTCGAAGAGTACGAACTCCTCACCACGCCGAACTCCGGTGACGACACCGAGAGCCACATCGAACTCGGGCTTGGACAGCGCGGCGCGCGAGAACTGGGTGACCAGCTCTCGGTCGTGGGGTCGGTACTCGTACCCCTGGGCCTTGGCCCACATCTGCCGAACCCGACCGGATCGATCTCGCTTGGATCGGTCGATGTAGAGCAGCGCTGCTGCGCCCACGAGTGCAATTACCGCCAGGCCGAACCACATTGCCGTCATCGCGAACCACCTTAATCGACTTCCACCTCGCGCCCGTCCACGGCCGCCGACTCCTGTGAACGGTCATGGAAGCCGCACGGATATGAGCGTCATTCCGCAGGCTCCACTCCCGCCGTCACCCTCCGAGCTTGGGGGTCTCGATGATGACGTTCGCACGGATGATTCCGTTCTCGACGGCCTCGCCCTGCACCACGACGAAAGCACCGACGGCCAACGACGCGAGATCGCGACCGGACAACGAGATTATCTGGGTCTGCGGTGTGGTCTGCACTGTGACCGGAGCGCCGTCGAGGCCGTCGAGCGTCAGAGTCGAACCGTCGTTGGCGTTGATCGTTCCCACCGACGAGCCGAGCTGGCCGAGGATCTCGGGAATGCCGCCCGGGATGAGCTCGGGTGTGGTTGTCGCACCCGATTCCGTGGGCCGCGGCGTCGTCGTGGGCGCGCTGGACGGCGAGGGCCGGATGGAGGTGGACGGTGCCGCGGCGGTGGTGCCCGGTTCGTCGCGCCCTCCGCTCAGAAACGCAATCCCGAACGAAACGACGATGACGAGCACAACGAGCCCGATCAGCGCCAGAACCCACGGACGGGGCCCCTTACTGCCGGAATCGACGCTGTTCGGCTCCTGCGGCGGCGGCGCACCCCCGAACTGCTGGGTGCCCCCGAACTGCTGTGGTTGCCCGAACTGCTGGGTGTGGCCGTACTGCTGGGTGTGACCGTATTGCTGGGTGTCGTATCCCGGGGCCTGTCCGTAGGCCTGGTTCGCGGCCGCCTGCTGCGCCGGGTCGAAGGGCGGGAACGCCTGCGTCGGCTGGTAGCCCGGTGGGTACGCCTGCGGGTCCGGATTGCCGTAGGCCTGGGTCGGATACGCCTCCGTCGGCTGAGCGCCCGGATACTGCTGGGCATCCGGATACTGCTGGGCATCCGGATACTGCTGGGCATCCGGATACTGCTGTGCGTCCGGATACTGCTGGGTGCCTGGGTGCCCGTAGTCCTGGGTCGGCTGGGATGACTCCGGCTGCTGCGCCGCGTCCTGATCGCGATCTCGAGGTGCTCGCGGGTCGTCCGGATTTGTCATTCCACGAGGGTACCCACGCCGAGAACGTCGACAGTGGCAACCGACAGCAGGCCCGCACGAGACGTTCGTGCGGGCCTGCTCGGGCTGGTTGCCGGCTCGGGCGTTAGCCCAGGATGAGCCGTTCGCCGTCGGGGCTGACGTTGACGGGCACCACGTCGCCGTCGTGCACGTCACCGGCGAGGAGGAGCTTCGCCAGCTGGTCGCCGATCGCCTGCTGAATCAGTCGGCGAAGCGGTCGAGCACCGTACAGCGGGTCGTAACCGCGTACGGCCAGCCACATCTTGGCCGGCGACGACACGTCGAGAGTCAGTCGACGAGCTGCCAGACGGTTCGCGAGGAAGCCGAGCTGGATGTCGACGATCGACTCGAGCTGGTCCTCCGACAGTGCGTCGAACACGACGACGTCGTCGAGCCGGTTGACGAACTCGGGCTTGAACGAGCGCCGCACCGCGTCCATCACCTCGTCTTTGGTGCCGCCGGCACCGAGGTTCGAGGTGAGGATCAGGATCGTGTTGCGGAAGTCGACCGTGCGGCCCTGACCGTCGGTGAGCCTGCCCTCGTCGAGCACGGCCAGCAGGATGTCGAACACATCCGGGTGTGCCTTCTCCACCTCGTCGAAGAGCACCACCGTGTACGGACGCCTGCGTACCGCCTCGGTCAGCTGGCCGCCGGCCTCGTAGCCGACGTAGCCCGGAGGGGCACCGACGAGCCTGGCGACGGCGTGCTTCTCGCTGTACTCACTCATGTCGATGCGCACCATCGCGCGTTCGTCGTCGAAGAGGAACTCCGCCAACGCTTTCGCGAGCTCGGTCTTACCGACGCCGGTGGGTCCGAGGAACAGGAACGAGCCCGTCGGACGGTTCGGGTCGGCCACCCCGGCACGGGCCCGTCGGACGGCGTCGGACACCGCTTGCACTGCATCTTTCTGTCCGACGACTCGCTTGCCGAGTTCGTCTTCCATCCGCAGCAGTTTGGCGGTCTCGCCTTCCAGCATTCGGCCGGCCGGAATTCCGGTCCACGCCGCCACCACGTCGGCGACGTCGTCCGGGCCTACCTCCTCCTTGAGCATCACGTCGCCCTGGGCAGGTGAGTCCTCGGTCTTGGCCGCGAGTTCCTTCTCCAGGGTCGGGATCCGGCCGTACCGCAGTTCGGCGGCCTTGCCGAGATCACCGTCGCGTTCGGCACGATCGGATTCTCCGCGCAGGTTCTCGAGTTCTTCCTTGAGCACCCGCACCGAGTCGATGGCGTTCTTCTCGTTCTGCCACCGCGTGCTGAGCTCGGCCAGCTTCTCCCGCAGGTCGGCGAGTTCCTGACGCAGCTTGTCCAGCCGGGCCTTCGACGCGTCGTCGGTCTCCTTGGCCAGGGCCATCTCCTCGATCTCGAGGCGACGGACGGCTCGCTCCACCTCGTCGATCTCGACGGGGCGCGAGTCGATCTCCATGCGCAGACGCGATGCAGCCTCGTCGACGAGGTCGATCGCCTTGTCCGGCAGGAACCGGGCCGTGATGTACCGGTCGCTGAGGGTCGCGGCGGCCACCAGGGCGGAGTCCGTGATTCGGACGCCGTGGTGCACCTCGTAGCGTTCCTTGAGTCCGCGCAGGATGCCGACGGTGTCTTCGACCGACGGCTCACCGACGTAGACCTGCTGGAAGCGGCGTTCGAGGGCGGCGTCCTTCTCGATGTACTTGCGGTACTCCTCGAGGGTGGTCGCGCCGACGAGTCGGAGCTCGCCGCGAGCAAGCATCGGCTTGATCATGTTGCCCGCGTCCATCGCCGAGTCGCCGGTGGCTCCTGCGCCCACGATGGTGTGCAGCTCGTCGATGAACGTGATGACCTGACCGGCGGAGTTCTTGATGTCGTCGAGCACGGCCTTGAGCCGCTCCTCGAACTCACCGCGGAACTTCGCGCCGGCGACCATCGAACCGAGATCGAGGGATACAACGGTCTTGCCTCGCAGGCTTTCGGGTACGTCGCCGGCGATGACGCGTTGTGCGAGTCCTTCGACGATGGCGGTCTTGCCGACACCGGGTTCACCGATCAGAACGGGGTTGTTCTTGGTTCGCCGGGACAGCACCTGGACGACACGCCTGATTTCGGTGTCGCGGCCGATGACGGGATCGAGCTTGCCTTCTCGGGCGAGCGCCGTCAGGTCGGTGCTGTACTTCTCCAGCGCCTGGTAGGTGTTCTCCGGATCCGCGCTGGTGACGCGGGCACTGCCGCGGACCGCCTGGAACGCGTCGCGCAGCTCGTTGGCTCCGGCACCATGGCCGGAGAGGAGCTTGGCGACGTCGTCGTTTCCGGTCGCGAGACCCACCATGAGGTGTTCGGTGGAGACGAACTCGTCGTCCAGTTCGGTGGCCAGGTGCTGCGCTGCGGTGATCGCGGCGAGGGTTTCACGGCCGAGTTGCGGAGTGGTGGTCGAACCGGATGCCGAGGGCAGGCGGTCGACGAGGTTCTGCGCTTCTCGACGCACCGTTGCGGGGTCGACGCCGACGGCCTTCAGCAATGGTGTGGCGATGCCGTCGGTCTGATCGAGCAACGCCACCAACAAATGTGCCGGACGAATATCCGGATTACCGGCCGCGGATGCGGCCTGCAGTGCAGCGGAAAGTGCTGCCTGCGACTTCGTGGTGGGAGTGAAACTGTCCACCGGTCACCTTCTTTCCAGTGTGGGGTTCGAGCGTGTCGCTGGGTACAACCATAGACAAGTTGAGTCTGTTCCGCTCAACCTTGATTTTTCTCGTGCGCGTTTTGCGTACCTGGAGGGACGCAAGACGCGCACGAGGGCGCAGCCCTGATGCGCGAAAGTCTCGATCGGTCTACTTTGGTGACGGTCGAAGGTGTCAATCGGTGGGGGTGGAGGTTGCTCGACGCACGCACGGTCTCCCTGGTCCGCACCGGATTCAAGTCGGTAGCGGCTGCACCGAACGGTCCCGAACAGCTGTCCCGGTCGTTCTACGCTCACCTTTTCGCCGAGTATCCCGACTTCCGTTCCCTGTTCCCGGCGTCGATGGACGCATTGCGCGAGCATTTCGTCCTGGCACTGGGGTACATCTTCGACAATCTGGACGACGCCGACCGCGTCGAGCCGTTCCTCGAACAGCTGGGCCGGGACCACCGCAAGCACGGAATTTCCGGGGCACATTTCCGGGCGGGGAGTTCGGCGCTGATCAGCGCCTTCCGGAGCTTCGCCGGCACCGAGATGTGGACCGACGAGGTCGAGACCGCCTGGCGAGACGCCCTCACCGTGGTGAGCAACGCAATGGCCGCCGCCGCCGACAACGACGAACTGCCCCCGTATTGGAGCGCGACGGTCGTCGAACATCACCGTTTGCTCGACGACCTGGCCGTGGTGCGACTGAAGACCGACGGGGAGATCCCCTACTTCCCCGGCCAGTACGTCAGTGTGCAGATTCCGCAGCGGCCCAAACTGTGGCGCTACCTGTCCCCTGCCATTCCCAGCAACCCCTACGGCGAGATCGAGTTCCATGTTCGACGCGTATCCGGGGGCTGGGTATCACCGGCGATGGTCACCGAAACGACTGTCGGCGACCGTTGGCTGATCAGCCCGCCGCTGGGCGGCATGCACGTCGATCGCACGATCGGCGAGGACGTGTTGATGATCGCCGGGGGCACCGGTTTAGCACCGTTGCGCGCGCAGGTGATGGAGATGGCCCAGCGCAGCACCAATCCGCGGGTGCATCTGTTCGTCAGTGGGACGTATCCGTGCGACCTCTACGACCTCGACACACTGTGGCAGCTGTCGTTGTCGAATCCGTGGCTGACGGTGGTGCCGGTGACCGAGGAGCTAGAGGATCCGTGGTGGCATTCGGGTCCGACGCGCGAACTCCCGTGGGGCATGCATCATCGGCTGCACGGCCCGGTGGGCAAGGTGGTGACCCGGTTCGGCTCGTGGGCCGATCGGCAGATTCAGATCTGTGGATCGCCGTCGATGGTGCGCACCACGCTGTACGCACTGCGCAAGGTCGGTACGCCGATGGAGCACATTCAGCACGATCCGTTCTGATTGCGCTACAACACTTTTCAGCCGGGAACGATCTTTCGGCCGGAGATCGACCGCGGCGGGAGGTCCTCGACGATGCCTCCGACGACCAGCCGCGGTGTCCAGCTCTCGGTGACGAGCCTGCCGTCTCCGGTGATGATCGCCTCGGGATCGGGGTCGACGAGAATGGGGTATCCGGTGTCGGACGTAGCTCCGACATTCTGCACCAGTAGGCCGTTCTCGATGGTGTAGTACACGTGCACCGGGTGCAGGTCGGAGTCGAAAGCCCAAGGGCGGCCGATGAATATCACTGCGTCGCCGGTGCTGTCGAGCACCGATACGGAACCGTCTCGCTCGAGCCGTAACGCCCAGCACGCAGGCATGGATGCGGTGAACTCGAATCGATGCGGAGCCTTGGCTTCGAGCAGGTGAATCATCAACAACGCACCCTCGCGTGGGTCTCGTTGCGGCACAACTACTTCGAACGATCCACATTCGTAGAATCTGGATCCGAACGGTCCCGGTACGCCTACCCCGAGATCGTCGGCGATGGCCAATTCCAGGCGGATCGAACCGGATCCGTTCTCGGCCCGCAAGGTGATGCCCTCGGAAGGATGGGGCATCGGGGACTCGTCGCGGGGCGCGTAGGACAACACCGCTCGCAGCAGCGGCTCGGCGACCTCGGCGTCACCGTCTCGGGAATCGAACGTGCGTCGTCGTCGTCGATCGGTCATCGTCACCCCCTTCGCCTGACTCGACCAGTTTGCCACCCTCGACCCCGATCGCGCGTCCGATTCTGCGGAAAACCATCCATTCGATGCAGTGGTCTGCTAGCGCGCGTCAGGCCCCGGCAGCCGCCTTGGCGGCAATCCGCGCCTGCACTTCCGGACGCCTGAGCGGAGGCACCGTCGGAGGTGGCTGCCGCCGGTCCGGCAGGGCGTCGAGCAGCCGATGCGTCGTGGCCGTCACCTCGGCGACTGCCGTCTCGAACGCGTCACGGGTGGCGTCGGACGTCTTCTGCACTCCGCTGATCTTGCGGACGTACTGACGCGCCGCAGCCTCGATCTCGTCGTCGGTGGCGTGTGGTTCCAAGCCCCGCAGGGTGGTGATGTTTCGGCACATTCCCCGACGATAGACCCGCAGGTCACACCTCGAGAAGACCTGCGATCGCCTTCAGACACAGCTCGCGAACCTGTTCCCTCTTCAGAGTCCTGCGCTCCACCCAGTCGTGACAGACCGCGCGGACGAATGCCACCCACCCGCGGAGCGCGGCCCGGATCATCTCGTCGTCGTGGAACTCGTCCGGCAGCGCGTCGAGAATGCGTTGCTGCTGGATGTCGAACTCGCGCGTCAGAATTGCGTTGATGCGGTCGTCTCCGAGCAGCGCGCCTCGATTGACCGCTCGGACGCCGTGCGCATGCTCGTCGGTGTAGGCGATGTAGGCGTCGAGTCCGGCGGCTATCTGCTCGAGGACCGGCAACGAGGGGTCCGGGGCGGTGACGGCGAGGTTGCGCTCGGATTCGGTGCGCACGATCTCGACGAAGAACTCCCGTTTGGACGGGAAGTAGTGGTACATCAGACCCCGCGAGACCCCGGCCAGGTCTGCCACTTCCTCGATCCACACGTCCTCGTAGGGACGTTCGGCGAACAGGGTCGACCCGATCTCGACCAGCTGCGCACGCCGCTGCTCCGGTGTCATGCGTTTTCGAGGTGTGGTCATGGGGTTTCGAACCTTACTTGACACGAGTTCAACGGTGAGTACGGTCACTATTTGACACCGGTTCAACGAGTCGGTTCGGGGACTGAGGAGCGGCCATGTCGACGGGATTTGCACTACGAGACGGCGTACTACCGCATCCGCCGTATCGATTGCCGATACTGGGCGACGTCATCGGCGTCGACCCGCGCTCGCCGATCCAGGATTCGACCGCTCTGGCCGCCCGGCTCGGACCGATGTTCGAGCGCCACATTCTCGGCAAACGCTTCGTCTTCGCCTCGGGTGCAGACGTAGTCGGCGATCTGTGCGACGAACACCGCTTCGAGAAGTTCCTGCCGCCGGGCGTCGAACGCCTACGCGACATCGGTGCCGACGGCCTGTTCACCGCCTACAACCACGAGCCCAATTGGCAACGGGCCCACGATCTGCTGCGGCCGGCGTTCACCGCTGGAGCCATGCGGGGCTACCACGACATCATGGTGAACGTCGCGGACGATCTGATCGAGCACTGGACCGAGCGTTCACGCGACGCGTCGACGACCGACGTGTCCTCGGACATGACGAAGCTGACACTCGAGACCATCGGACGCACCGGATTCAGCTACAGCTTCGGCTCGTTCACCCGCGCCGAACCACACCCGTTCGTGTCCGCGATGGTCGGCGCACTGACGTACAACCAACGGCGGGCGTTGGTATCGATCCCGGCGTTCGCCGCGCCGCTGTTCGCCCGATCGGACCGCCGATACGAGCAGAACAAGAAGTACCTGGTCGAGGTACTCACCGACGTCGTACGTACTCGTCGACAGTCCGACGGGGACTTCACCGACCTACTGCAGATCATGATGGACGCGGCGCGCGAGGCCGACAACCCGAATGCATTGAGCGAAGCCAACATCGGCCACCAGATTCTGACGTTCTTGATCGCCGGGCACGAGACCACCTCTGGTGCATTGTCTTTCGCGCTGTACTTCCTGGCAACCCACCCCGAGGTCTTCGAACGTGCCCGGGCCGAGGTGGACGAGATCTGGGGCACCGACAAACCGGAGTTCGGCCAGGTCCCCAAACTCCGGTACGTTCGCCGAGTCCTGGACGAATCACTGCGCCTGTGGCCGACGGTTCCCGCGTTCGGACGCGGCGCACGAGCCGACACCGTCATCGGCGACGGCTACCCCATGGCGGCAGGAGACTGGGCGATCGTGCTCGCGACGGCCCTGCATCGAGATCCGGTGTGGGGCGATCGGCCGGAGAAATTCGACCCCGACAACTTTCTGCCCGCCCGCATCAAAGCTCGGCCGGCGCACGTGTACAAGCCCTTCGGGACGGGCGAAAGAGCGTGCATCGGAAGGCAATTCGCCATCCATGAGGCCGTACTGGTACTCGGAACCGTGCTGCAACGCTTCGATCTGCAGGCCGACCCGTCGTATCGACTGAAGGTCACGGAGCGGCTGACCATGATGCCCGAGGGCTTTCGGGTGCAGCCGACGGTGCGCACGTAGTCAGTCCGGCAGCAGCGGTACCGATACCCCCGGGTCTCGTCCGAGCAGTACCCCGCGCGTCAGCGACGTCGACCCGAACTTCTTGTGCACCCCGTCCAACGCACGGTCGAGTGCCGACGCCTCGGGTGGTCTGCGTACCGAGGGGGCGTCGAACTGCAGTTCCAGTTGCTCGGCTCCGCCCCTGTCGATGCTCGAGACCGTCACCCCGACCAGAGTGATGCCCTTCTCCGCGATCAGCGGAGCCGCCTCGTGCAGCAGCTCGAGTGCGGCATCGAGGATGTCCCGGGTGTCGGCGGTGGCGCGATCGAGGGTGTGCGATCGGGTGGCCCGGGTGAAATCGGCAAACCGCAAGCGCAACATCACGGTTCGGCCGGTCCGCTGCGCGCCCCGCATTCGGTGCGTGACGCGATCGACGAGGCCGATCAACGACGCCTCCACCTCGGCCGCGTCGTGCCGCCCGCGGCCCAGGGCCCGCTGGGCACCGATGGAACTGCGCGACTTTCCGGGCTGCACGCGGCGCGGATCTCGTCCCATGGCCAGTGCGTACAGGTGCGCTCCTGCGCCCTTTCCCAACACCGAGGCCAGCGATCTCTCGCCGTAGGCCGCGATGTCTCCCACGGTCCTGATGTCGAGTACGTGCAGCTTCTCGGCGGTGACCTTGCCGACGCCCCACAGCCTTTCGATGTTCAGCGGGTGCAGGAACTCGAGTTCACCACCGGGCGGCACCAACAGCAGCCCGTCGGGCTTGGCGAACGCACTGGCCACCTTCGCCAGGAACTTGGTGGTGGCAATCCCGACGGTGATCGGGAGCCCGACCTGTTCGGCGACGTCGCGGCGAAGTTGCTGCCCGATGTCGAGTGCGCTGCCCGCTATCTTGCGCAGGCCTCCGACGTCGAGAAAGGCCTCGTCGATGGAGATTCCCTCGACGAGCGGCGTCGTGTCGTGAAAAACGTCGAACACGTCCTTGCTCGCCTGGGAGTACGCCTCCATCCGCGGAGGCACCACGATCGCCTGCGGACAGACCGCCCGCGCCTGGCCACCACTCATTGCGGTGCGTACCCCGAAGGCCTTGGCCTCGTAGCTGGCCGCGAGTACCACTCCCCCGCCGACGATCACCGGTTTTCCCCGCAGCCGCGGGTCGTCTCGCTGCTCCACCGAGGCATAGAAGGAGTCGAGATCGGCATGCATGATGCTCGCTTCCCCGCTCTTCGCCTTCCCGGCGCTCGACTCCACGTTTTCATGCTCCCACGAGGCACCGACATCCCCGTTACCTGCATCGAGCCCGAAAAACACCCCGAGAAAGTGACCCAGGTCACCTGATGTGCCATTGTTGAGTCGTCGGATCACGCGAACGGCTGGAGACAACTGTGACGGCCTGGTGGCGGTGGTACGGAGCACTCGGCGTACTCGGCTGCATCGCCTACTTCGCGGTGCCCGACTCCGTCTGGTCGCAATCGATCTTCGTCGTGGTCGGGGCGTCCGCCGTCGCCGCCACGATCGTGGGAACCAGGCTGAACCGTCCGCGCAACCGAACCGCCTGGTGGAGTATCGCCGCGGGCACCGCGGTGTGGGTGCTCGGCGACATCGTCTACGAGTGGCTTCACGCCGGCGGGGGCGTCGTGCCCTATCCGTCGCTCGCCGACGCGCTCTACCTCGTCGGCTACCCTATCTACGGTTTCGGACTGTTTCTGCTGGTCCGGCACAAGTGGAGGGCGAGCGAACGCGGCCACATCGCCAACAGCGCTATCGTGATGGTCGCATTCGCACTGCTCACCTGGGTTTTTGCGGTCCAACCATCGCTGGACGGGGACGGTATCTCCGGCGTCGCCGGGCTGGTCGACGTCGCCTATCCCGCGATGGACATCTTTCTGCTCGGATTGCTCGCCCACTTCGTCGGCTCTCGTCAGTGGCGGGCACTGTCCTACCGACTGCTCACCGCGGCGGTGGTCCTGCTCGTCGTCACCGACACCGTGAACAACTTCTCCATCGTGTCCGATTCCTCGGCCGACCGCTCGCTGCTCGACGCGGGATGGACTCTGTCCTACGTCCTCGTCGGCGTCGCCGCACTCCACCCGTCGATGCGGAGAATCACCAGCCCCACCATCGAATCCGACGCCCACCTGATGGCGTCGTTCACCACACCGTCCGTCGTCGTGCTGACCGCCGCCACGCTCACTGCCCCCGCCGTGATGGTCGTCGAAGTCGTGCGCGAGAAGCCGATCGCACAATGGGGATGGGCGGTCATGCTGTGCGCGGGCATTCTGGTGGTCCTGGTGATCTTGCGCATCACCGACCTGCTGCGGCTGCTGCACACCCAGACCGTTCAGCTCCGTGCCGTCGCCGACACCGACCACCTCACCGGGCTGGCCAATCTGCGCGCTCTCGAACACCGGATCTACGGCAACGCCGGTGAATCGACGTTGCTGACGGTCGACATCGACCGCTTCACCGAAATCAACGACACGTTCGGACGGGGCCTCGGAGATCAGGTGCTGGCCGCCGTCGCCACTCGACTGCGCACGGTAGGCGACGACGCGATCCTGTTGGCACGCTTGGCCGGTGACGAATTCGCGCTGTGCGGTGAGTCGGATTCGATGGATCCCGCAGCCCTCGCCCGCGACATACTGGAACAATTCTCGACGCCGTTCGAGGTGGGCAACATGTCGTTGCTCATCGAAGCGAGCGTGGGGGTGGCGACGAACGCCCCGGCGCGCGTCGCCGAGGACGACGCCACACCCGACCGTCTGGTGCAGCGCGCCGACCTCGCCGTGCAGGCCGCGAAGACCGTGCAATCGCGCGTCGCGTACTACGACCGGTCCATGGACCGGGACAAGAGCGAGCAGTTGATCATGCTGGGCGAGCTCACCGCCGCCCTCGCGTCGGATCAACTGAGACTGCGCTATCAGCCCCAGGTCGACCTGGACTCGATGACCGTGGTGGGGGTCGAAGCCCTGCTGCGTTGGCACCACCCGAGCGGAGACATTCTCTCTCCCAGCGCATTTCTGCCCACGGCCGAGCACACCGGACTGATCCGCCCACTGACCCGCTACGTCCTCGAGCAAGCCCTGGCGGAACGACAGCGATGGGCGGCATCGGGCCTGCACCTGCGCATGGCCGTCAACATCTCCACCCGAAACCTGTTCGACGACAGCCTGATATTCCACGTGTCCCGAGTCCTGTCCGAGTTCGATTGTCCTGCTGAGCAGTTGACCTTGGAGGTGACCGAGAGCTCCGCGATGACCGACCCCGCCGGTGCCACCGAGGTGCTGGCCGGTCTGCACGCCATGGGAGTGCAGGTCGCCATCGACGATTACGGCACGGGCTACAGTTCTCTGGCCTACATCGAGCGCCTCCCGGTCCAGGAACTCAAGATAGATCGAACGTTCGTCAGCGGAATGTCGCACAACGCCACTCACGCCGCCATCGTTCGCTCGACCATCGAACTGGCGCGCACACTGGGGCTGTCGGTGACCGCAGAGGGCGTGGAGGACGAAAGGACGGTATCGGTGTTGCGTGAGCTGCGATGCGGACGGGCGCAGGGCTTCCATCTGGGCCGCCCCACCCCCGGCGAGCACCTGCCCGCCCTCGTCGACGAACTGAACGAGAACCTGAAAACTGTTATCGGAGAACGGATATCATGACCGAAGCCACACTGTCGGTATACGCAGCCATTCGATCTCGCCGCGACGTGCGAGCCGAGTTCGACGGAACCGTCGTCGACGACGACACCTTGCGCCGGATCCTCGGCGCAGCGCATCAGGCACCGAGCGTCGGCAACACCCAGCCCTGGGATTTCGTGGTGGTCCGCAAACCCGACACGTTGAGCGCCTTCGCCGCACACGTCGCCGACTGCCGACAGGACTTCGCGGACAAGCTCGACCCCGAGCGCCGACAGACGTTCGATCCCATCCGTATCGAAGGGATCGAGACCAGCGGCACCGGAGTGGTGGTCACGTACGACCCGAACCGGGGAGGCCCGCACGTCCTCGGCCGCGACACCGTCGACGACACCGGATTGTTCTCGGCAGTACTGGCCATCGAAAACCTCTGGCTCGCAGCGATAGCCGAGAACGTCGGGGTCGGCTGGGTGTCGTTCTACGACGAGGCGTACCTCACCGAACTGCTCGACATCCCCGCCCCGGTGCGTCCGATCGCATGGTTGTGTGTGGGCCCGGTCGAGTCGTTCCAGGAGGTACCGGATCTCGAGCGATTCGGCTGGCGCACGGGGCGTCCACTGGACGATGCCCTGCACTTCGAGCAGTACCGCCGATCGTGAAAACCGCTCTCGCCGTGGCGACGGTCATGTGCCTCCTGCTCGTGGGGTGCTCTTCTTCCCCTGACGAATCCCCCTCGCCCGCAACCACGCCGGCAACAACTCCGGCAGCCGAACCCGCCCAGGCACCCGATTCTGCCGATCCCGTCGGAACTGTCGTTCCGCTCCCGGGGGCTCCCGAGGGCATCGTCGTGGGGACGTCGGGCATCGCCGCCGCCGGAGTACGCGAGCCTGACGGCGTGGTGCTGTTCGACGCGGCGACGGGCGCCGTCCGGCAGATGGTCCAGACGACGGGCGCACCCCGGCATCTTTCGCTGGCAGGTCCCGACGGCCCGGTCCTGGCCCCGCTCGAAGGCAGTGACGAACTACTCGAAGTGGCGCTGAACGACGGCGCGATCCTGTCCACGGCCACGGGTGTCGGACGCCAACCGCACGACGCGGTGCTCACCTCCGGCGGCACGATCGTGGCCACCAACGAGATGGGCGGCGGGGTGATCTTCCTGCGCGAGGGATCGGTCTTGTCGGAGCTACCGCCGGGCCCGGTCCAGCCCGGTGGCGCTGCCGCTCTCGGCCCGTACGCCGCCGTCGCAGACGTGCAGGGCAACGGTGTGTGGGTCTACGACGGCGCGACCCAGCGGGAGGTGGCGCAGGCCCCGATCGGCGTCAAGCTGACCCACGCCGTGACGGTGAACGAGACAACGGCCGGGTTCGCCGATACCGACGGCGGTGCCGTTCTTCTCGCCTCGGTCGACGCTGCGGGGAGTATTCGCCAGACCGCGTCGATCGAGGCCCCGGGAAATCCGTACGGACTTGCCGTCGACCGCGACCGGGCACTGCTGTTCGTGACGTTGACCGCGTCGAATCTGTTGCGCGTGGTCGATGTTTCGGACGTCTCCGCACCGCGAATCCTGGGCGACGTCCCGACCGTGACACAGGCCAACTCCGTTGCCGTGGACCCGCGCACCGGGGACGTTCTGGTGACCGGCAGCGACCCCGGCGCAACGAGTTCGATTCAGATCATCCCCCGCGCCGAGCTACCCGCGGGGTGAGTGATCACCAGCCGTAGGAGCCTGGGATGCCCTTGAACGGGCCGACCACGTCGTCGGTGATCCAGCCCTCGTAGAAACCGCCTTCTTGCGGCCGGACCGCCTCGCCGTCGATTTCGCAGTCGAGTCGGCTGGGTGAGAACGCGAGGTAGCCGGCGATCTCGGCGAACCGCGGTGTCGGGTTCTCGTAGCTCCACCCCGCGGCCGGGGCGACGGCATCTCCGCCGTGCACGTCCCAGTACGTCGCCGCGCCCTTCCATTCGCAGTGCGTCGAACGGGCCTCGGACGGCGTCAACGCACCCGGAACCACGTCTGCGGGAGAGATGTACCAGGTGGGCGGATGGCTGGTTTCGAGCACTCGGTACGCGGCGGTGGTGCGCGCGACCACCTCGCCGCCGAGCCGGACGACCAGCGAACGGTTGGAGGACTCGAGCTTCGGTGGACGGGGGTAATCCCACACCGACTCCTGACCCGGCTTCGGCTTCTCGGGAACTACGGATCTCGGCAGATTCTGGCTCATCACTCGATGGTGCCACCGGATGTCACGGAGCGTCGACGGGATAGAGATCGTCCACCCGTTCCTCGTCGAGAATCCAGCGATCGACGTCGTCCAATGGTTCGACCGTGCGCACGGACGTGAACGGAATATCGCGCGCCGGCGAATCGCGACGAACGTCCTCGACGGGTGCGGCCGGTACCGGGGTGGATGACACAGCAGACGCGGGCTCAGCCGGTTCCGGTCTCGGTTCGATCCCGGTCTGCAGCGGCACCACGTCGGCGGCCACGGTGTCGTCGTCTGCCTGCGTGAGGCTTCGGGCGTCGTCCGGGATCTCTGGATTGTTCGGCAGTTCGGCCGGTACTCGGACGAGGATGCCGAGTCCGTGTGTCGCGGCCAACAGACTGACCGGGGCGACCGTCGCAATGGCCGCCGACAGCGCCGGATGCAGTGTTCCGGCGTCGGAAATGAAGGCGTGCATAGCATTTGCGCCGATACTGACCAGAGCTGCCGTGATCAACACGCCCCAGAAAAAGCGTCGACCACTGCGTTGTTCCTCGAATTGAGCAAGCGCGATGACGGAGATCGTGGCCTGCAGGATGGTGCCGTCGACGATCACGGGCCACAGCCACGACAGTGATCGCGGGACGCCCGCCATCGTGGCGAGATCCCACAGTGCGGCGAAACTCAACACGAACGACGCGATTCCGATGACGGTGGTGATGACGACCGCACTGACGAGCGTCGCACGCAGGACCTTGTTCATGGGTCGTCATGAAACACGAGCCCACCGACAGGTTCCGATCAAGCGGTACGAACGGCTCCGCGGTAGAAGTCTGCGCGATCGTGTGCAGACATTCCGCCCCACACGCCGTACGGCTCGTTCGCTTCGAGTGCGTGCTGACGGCATTGCTCGAGCACCGGGCATCGGCCGCAGACCTGCTTGGCGGTCTTTTCCCGAGTGGCGCGGGCACGGCCTCGCTCCCCCTCGGGATGGAAGAACACGGACGAGTCGAGACCACGACACAGACCGTCGAGTTGCCAGTCCCAGACATCTGCATTGGGAACGGGAAGTTGGACCGGCCTGGCGGGTGCGCCTCGCACCATGAGCTGTCTCCTCACTGAAAAGTGAACAAGCTCACCTTCTCGCATTCGTCGTACTTTTACAAGTCCTTTCGGTCATTCGTAGTACTTAAAATCAAGCGCGCTTGCTTGGAATATGCACTTACCGGACACTCCGCCCCGGACCTCTGCCCTGTTTCGGCCCCCGGGTGTGGATCAATGTCCCATTGCCGCACTCTGACCGACTGAATCCCGCATTGATCCGAACCCGGGTGGGGAGCGAGAGGGCAGAGGCAGGCAGCACTCAGTGGCTTTCGGACATTCCTGCGCGTTTTTCGAGTTCGACGAGGACGTGTTCGGCGATTTTGGTGGGCGGCGGGCCGATGTCGACGACGATGGCGTTCTCGTCGTCGCCGAGGGGTTCCAGTGTCGAGATCTGGGTGTCCAGCAGCGAGGACGGCATGAAGTGGTCCATCCGTGCATTCAGACGCCCGCTGATTCGGTCCTTGGTTCCGGCCAGGTGCACGAAGATCACCGGCGCCCCGTCCCTGGCTCCTGCGCTAAGTACGTCCCGATACGACCGTTTGAGTGCCGAGCACGTCACGATTCCCGATCGTCCCGTGCTGGTGTGGTCGGTGATCCACTCGGCGATGATGTCGAGCCACGGCCATCGGTCCTCGTCGGTCAGGGGCTGACCCGACGCCATCTTCGCGACGTTGGCGTCCGGGTGCAGGTCGTCGCCCTCTTGGAGGTCCCATTTCAAGGCTCCGGCGAGGATGCCTGCCACGGTTGATTTGCCCGATCCGGATACCCCCATCACCACGAGAACCGGATGGTGCGCTCTGCCTGTCTTCTCTGCTGCCATGACTCGATACTGCTCCATCCGGTGCATCGGGATCGGACAGACGCGAGAAACCGGGCAACCCGTGGGACGATCGATCGGACATGACCGAGACCAATGATTTTCGCCAACTCCACGATTCGGTGCTCGACGAGCTCGGGCGCGACATCGTGAGTGGCGCGATCCCGAGTGGCACCCGAATCTCGGCCGACGACGTCGCCGTGCGGTTCGCCGTATCGCGAACCGTGGTGCGCGAAGTCGTTCGTGTTCTCGAGTCGCTGGGCCTGCTCACCGTTCGGCGACGCGTCGGCATCACAGTGCTGGGTTCGAAGAACTGGAACTCCCTCGACCCGGTGGTCATCCGCTGGCAACTGGCCGGGCCTGCCCGCGCCGAGCAGCTGCTGCTGCTCAGCGAACTGCGGTCCGGTATCGAACCTTTGGCAGCCAAACTCGCTGCCCACCGAGCCACCCCCGAGCACTGCGGGGCGCTCACCGCTGCCGTCATCGGAATGTCCTCGACGTCGCGGTCCGCGGACTCGGAGGCCTACCTCGAACACGACTGCAACTTTCACCGCACGCTACTGGAGGCGTCGGGCAATCCCATGTTGCGGTCGATGTCGGACATCGTCGTCGAGGTACTCGCCGGACGCACCCGCCATGCCTTGATGTCGCGGCAAGCAGACCCCGAGGCCATCCGGTTGCACGGAGTGGTCGCGTCCTCGATCCAGTCCGGTGACGCCGACGCCGCACAACGAGCGATGTTGGCCATCGTCACCAAATCCGCGAGGTCGATGTCGGCTGCTTCCGGTGTGACGCCGTCGCCCGGTCTGGTTCCCGACCAGCAGTGATGCACCGGACGCACGAAGCCAGGTACGCCGAGACGAGGTTCATCGCCTAGATTCGACGCGTGACTGCTCTCGAATTGCCGCTCGAACTTCGCCGCGCACTCGTCGGAGTCGCTCGGACTCCGCGTTTGCTCGTCGCGTCCGATTACGACGGAACCATGGCTCCGATCGTCTCCGACCCGCAGAAGGCCTTCCCGCACCCCGAGTCCGTCAGCGCCATGCGCGGGCTCGCCTCCCTCGCCGGCACCAACGCTGCGGTCATCTCCGGCCGCGCTCTTCGCGATCTCGCGATCCTCTCGCGATTGCCGTCCGAGGTGCAGCTCGTGGGCAGCCACGGCAGCGAGTTCGACGCCGGGTTCGTCAACGCCATCGACGACGACGCCAAGAAGCTCCTCACCGTCATCACCGGCGAGCTCCAAGCCATCGCCGACGCCCATCCGGGCGTGAGTATCGAAACCAAGCCGGCCAGCGTCGCACTGCACGTGCGCAACGCCGAGACTGCCGCGGGCGAAGAAGCCCTGGCCGCCGTGCGTTCCGGTGCTGCCGCACGCGACGGCGTCCAGGTGACCGAGGGCAAGTCCGTCATCGAGCTGGCCGTCATCATCACCGACAAGGGCGTCGCCCTCGATATCCTCAGACATCAGGAAGCCTCTACTGCTGCAGTCTTTTTCGGCGACGACGTCACCGACGAGAAGGCATTCGGCCACCTGCACGGACCCGACATCGGGGTCAAGATCGGACCGGGCGATACCCTCGCCGAATTCCGTATCGACAGCACCGAGCACGTGGCGTTGGCACTGGCGTTCCTGCTCGAGGAGCGTCGGCAGTGGCTTTCCGGAGCCGACGCCCCGCGCATCGAACGACTGACAATGTTGGCCAGCCCCAACGCCGTCGCGCTGCTCACTCCCGATGCCGACGTCACCTGGCTCTGTCACCCCGAGCCCGATTCGGCAGCGGTGTTCGCGCACCTCCTCGGCGGCGATCAGGCCGGACACTTCAGCATCGGACCCGTCCGCGCATCGCTTCCGTTGAGCCAGCAGTACGTGGACGGCACGATGACCGTGCAGACCAAGTGGGCCAGCCTGCAGGTCACCGACTACCTGCCGCACGACATCGGCCAGGGCCAGACCGCGCTGACCCGCGTCATCACCGGCAAGGCACCGGCCATCGTCACGTTCGCGCCGCGTCCGGAGTTCGGAAAGGCGTGGGCGTCATTGGAACCCGACGTCGACGGACTGCGCATCCTAGGCACCGCAGACCCGATGGTCCTACGCAGCCCCGGTGTCACCTGGAACATCGTCTCCGACGGATCCCAGCAGTCCGCCCACGCCGAGGTCGACCCGTCGAACGGGCCGATCGTTATCGAATTGCGGCTCGGCACAGACGATCTGAGCGAGCACCCGTGGCCCGAGGTCGAACGGCGTCGAGCATCGGAGTCGTACTGGAAGGACTGGGCAGACGGCCTGAATCTGCCGCCGCTCAAGCGCGACCTGATGAAGCGATCGGCTCTGACCTTGCGCGGCCTCGTGCACGCCGAGTCCGGTTCGATCATGGCCGCCGCCACCACGTCACTGCCCGAAGACATTGGTGGAGTGCGCAACTGGGATTACCGATACTGCTGGCTGCGCGACGCAGCATTGACCGCGACCGCACTGGTCGACGTCGGATCGACAGCCGAGGCCGAGAACTACCTCTCGTGGATTCACGGGGTACTCGAATCGGTGTCGGGACCCGAACGCCTGCACCCGCTCTACACCATCTGGGGCCTGGGCCTGCCGCCCGAGGCCGTCATCGACGAGCTGCCCGGCTACGCCGGATCGCGTCCGGTCCGCGTGGGAAACGCTGCCAACCAACAGGTTCAGCTCGATGTCTTCGGCCCCATAGTCGAATTGGTGTCCGCTCTCGCACACGCCCGCAAAGCCGCGGGGTCCGAGAACGGCCTCTCCGACGACGACTGGGACCTCGTCCGCGCGATGGTCGAAGCCGTCGAGCGACGCTGGTTCGAACCCGATCACGGCATCTGGGAAATCCGAGACAATCCCCGCCACCACGTCTACTCGAAGGTGATGGGCTGGACGACGGTCGACCGCGCCATCGGTCTGGCCGAAACCTTCGGCCGCACAGCCGAATCGAGCTGGACCGAGCTTCGTGACACCATCCGAGAAGAAGTGCTCGCCAACGGCTGGAACGACGAGGTGCAGTCCTTCACCGCCGCATACGACGGCACCGACCTCGACGCCGCGACGCTGTACATCGGCCTGTCCGGACTGATCGAGCCGTCGGACCCACGTTTCGCAGCCACCGTCACCGCAACCGAAGCCGAACTGCGCAGCGGATCGACGGTCTACCGCTACCGCCACGACGACGGTCTGCCCGGCGGCGAGGGCGGATTCCACCTGTGCGCAGCATGGCTCGTCGAGGCATACCTGCTGGTGGGCCAACGCGCCGAGGCCGAGGCTCTGTTCGCCCAACTCGTCAGCGCCGCCGGACCGACCGGACTGCTCAGTGAGGAATACGACCCGATTGCCGAGCGATCGCTCGGCAACCACCCCCAGGCCTACAGTCACCTCGGTCTGCTGCGCTGCGCGAGATTGCTCAGCGCTCAGCCTGCATGACCCCCCGCCCCGCCTCGCGCACCCGGTTCACTCCTCCCCAGTTGGGATCAATGCGCCTTTGTTGCACTCAGACTGACTGAAACCCACATTCATCCCGAACGGGGTTCCAGCAGACACTGAATGAATGTGGCTTTGTTGCACTCTGAGTGACTGAAACCCACATTGATCCCAAATGGGGCGCAAATCTGGAGTGAGCGCGCGAGGGCAGCTGGTCAGGCAATTGCGGGCGGTTGAGCCGGCGGCGGTGCTGCGGTGCGGCCGCGGAAGAGTTCGGTCGGGAGGGTTTCGGCGGCGACGATGCCCGAGTGCGAGGACGAGAGCACCAGTTTGCCTGCGCGGCGGCCTTTTTCCTCGGCGTCCTGGCGCACGGTGGTCAGGTTCTCGCGAATGGCGTCGGAGATGCCGTCGAATCCGGTGACCGAGAGTTGGCTCGGCACATCGATTCCCGAGACTCTGGCGAAGTTGAGTGCACCGAGGGCGATGACGTCGGTGGTGCAGAGCAGTGCGGTGGTCTCGCGGTTGGCCTGTAGTGCCTGGGCTGCGGCGGAGTGGCCGGAGCGCACGGTGTGGTCGAATCGTTCGACGACGGTGAGGGTGTCGGGGTCCAGTCCGGCGTCGATCATCGCGGCCTGGACTCCGGCGATGCGTTCACGTTGGACGTGGAAGTGACTGTCGGCCAGCCGCCCCGGGGGTACGACGCCATCGCGGCGGTCGCGTCCGAGCCGCATGCACAGCACTGCAAGATGCTCATGTCCCAGCGAGATCAGATGTGCGGCAAGCATTTTCATGGCGACGCGGTCGTCGATTGCGACGAGGGCGGCCTCGGGGATGTTGCGGGGTTGGTCGCATACGACGATGGGCAGGTGTCGTTCGCGCACTGCGGCCAGGTAGGGGTCGTCGTCGGCGACGGAGTAGACGACGAATCCGTCGACTCCTGCTTGTTGGACGACGGCTGCGGCTTGGACGTCGTCGCGTTCGGCTCCGGCGGGGATGAGCAGCAGTCCTTGTCCTGCGGCCTCACAGGATTCGGCGAGACCGGCGAGGAAGCTCATGGCGGCGGGGTCGCGGAACGAGTAGCTGAGGGCCTCGGTGAGCAGGAGTCCGATGGCTCCGGCTTTGCGGGTGCGCAACGATCGCGCGACCGGGTCCGGGCCTGCGTAACCGCGTCGCTTGGCTGCCTGGAGAACGCGTTCGCGCAGTTCGGGCGAGAGTTGATCGGGTCGGTTGTAGGCATTCGAGACGGTGGTTCGCGATACCTTCAGCTCGGCTGCGATCGACGCCAACGTCGCTTGACGTCGGGGCTCGCTTGACCTGGCCATAACCGGGACGTTAGTCCCACACCCCGCTGCAGTGAAAATCGAGGTTGGGCTCGTCCGATTCGATACCGAGCCCGCCCGAGAGCTAGAGTACAACGGTAACGGTTTCCATTAGCGTCAAGCCCTGCCTTCAGGAGTACATCGATGTCGTCCTTCCACCGCCCGTCTCGGGTCAAGAGCTCGGCCCTCATCGGCCTGACCTGCGCTGCCGCGCTGGCACTGACCGCATGCAGCTCCAACGAGCCGACGAGCACCGAGTCCGCACCGGCCAACCCCGTCGACGGTCCGATCACGATCGTCGCGTCCACGAACGTGTGGGGCAGCGTTGCCGAGGCCGTTGCGGGCGACCTGGCCACCGTGAAGTCGATCATCGCCGACCCGTCGGCAGATCCACACTCGTACGAGGCGAGCCCCGGTGACGCCGCCGCGGTTGCCGAGGCGTCCTTGGTGGTCTACAACGGCGGTGGCTACGACCAGTTCATCGAGGACATCCTCGGCTCCGAGGGCAAGGACGTGCCGTCCGTCGATGCCTTCACGTTGCTCGACGCGGACCACGATCACGACTCCGAGACGACGTCCGAGGCAGCAACCGAGCCCGCAACCGAGCCCGCGACCGAAGACGGCCACTCGCACGGTGAGGTCAACGAACACGTCTGGTACAACGCCGAGGTCGCAGCGCACACCGCCGAGGAGATCGCCGACAAGCTCGGTCAACTCGACCCGGACAACGCCGCGCAGTACACCGCCAACGCCGAGACGTTCCACGAGCAGATCCACGCCATCACCGACGTGACGGACCGGATCGCCGCCGAGTTCCCGAACGCACCGGTGGCCCAGACCGAACCGATCGCGCACTACCTCCTCGAAGAGTCCGATCTCGACGACCGCACTCCCGAGGACTTCAAGGACGCCATCGAGGAGGGCAACGACCCGTCGCCCGCATCGATCGCCTCGACACGGGATCTGTTCACGTCCAAGTCCGTCCGCGCGCTGGTCTACAACACTCAGACCGAAGACGCTGTCACACAGGACATCCGCACCACCAGCGAGGCTGCGGGCATCCCCGTCGTCGAGGTCACCGAAACTCTGCCCGCCGGGATGACGTTCATCGAGTGGCAGACCAAGGCCGCGACGGACCTGCAGGCCGCGCTCAGCACCAACCCGTGAGCCGATCCGCCTCCCGATCGGTGGGCAGCTGATGGAAAGCTGTAACGCATGCCTGCTGTAGAACTGCGCGATGCCGGACTGGCTTTCGGCGACCGCACCCTCTGGCAGAACCTGGATCTGTCCGTCGCGGCGGGCGAGTTCGTCGCCGTCCTCGGCCCCAACGGGTCGGGCAAGACGTCGTTGCTCAAGGTGCTGCTCGGTCAGAACCACCTCACGTCCGGCACCGCGTCGATCGGCGGCAGTCCCGTTCGCCGCGGCCAGTCGGGCGTGGGGTACGTCCCCCAGCAACGCAACATCGACGACGATCTGCCGCTGCGCGGACGCGATCTCGTCGGTCTCGGCTGGGACGGCCACAAATGGGGCATGGGACTGCGCGGCATGCGGCAGCGCAAGGAAACGGTGCAGCGCGCCATCGATCAGGTCGACGCCAATTCTTTCGCCGGCGCACCGGTCGGCTCGATGTCCGGTGGTGAACAGCAGCGACTGCGGATCGCCCAGGCACTCGTCGGCGATCCGTCGGTATTGCTGTGCGACGAGCCCCTGCTGAGCCTCGACCTCGCCAACCAATCTTTGGTCTCCGGCCTCATCGATCGCCGACGGCGGGAGCACGACACAGCCGTGCTGTTCGTGACGCACGAGATCAACCCGATCCTTCCGCTCGTCGACCGCGTCGTCTACATCGTCGACGGCCGGTTCCGGATCGGGACTCCCGAGGACGTCATGACCACCGAGGTGTTGTCGGAGCTGTACGGCACCGAGGTCGAGGTGTTGAAGGTTCGCGGTCGGCTCGTCGTCGTCGGAACCGGCGACTCGATCGATGCGCTCGGCTCGGCCGGCGCCCACCACCCACCCGTACCGCACGACGGAGAAGACAAGGCATGAACGAGAAGGTTCTCGACGCATTCTCGAAAATGCTCGACTTCGACACCACGGCGAATCTGCTGAGCTACGACTTCGTTCAGCAGGCGTTGATCGCCGCTGCCATTCTCGGATTGCTCGCCGGCGCGCTCGGACCGCTCATCGTCAGTAGGCAGTGGGCCTTCGCGGTACACGGATCGAGTGAACTCTCCCTCACCGGTGCGTCCGCTGCACTGCTCGTCGGCATCACCGTCGGACTCGGGGCCATCGTCGGTTCCGTCGTCGCCGCGGTGATGTTCGCCCTCCTCGGCAACAAGGCCCGCGACCGCGACTCGGTCATCGGCGTCATCATGTCGTTCGGCCTCGGCCTGTCGGTGCTGTTCATCTGGCTGTACCCGGGCCGAACCGGCACCAGCTTCTCGTTGCTCATCGGCCAGATCGTCGGCGTCGGGCAGAGCGGAATCCAGCTGCTGCTGGTGTGCGCCGTTCTCGTGCTGATCGTGCTCACCGTGGTCTACCGCCCGCTGTTGTTCGCCAGCACCGACCCCGAGGTGGCCCTGGCCCGCGGCGTCCCCGTCCGCGCACTCTCGGTCGTGTTCGCCGTACTCGTCGGTGTTGCCTGTGCACTCGGCGTGCAGATCGTCGGCGCGCTGCTGGTGCTCTCGCTGCTCATCACCCCGGCCGCGGCCGCCGCGCGGGTCACGGCCAGCCCGCTGAAGGCGACGCTGCTGTCCATCCTCTTCGCCGAGATCGCCGCTGTCGGTGGCATCTTGCTCTCGCTCGCCCCGGGCCTCCCGGTCTCGACTTTCGTCACGACCATCTCGTTCGTCATCTACCTCGTGTGCCGCGGCATCGGGGCAACCCGCAAGGCCAATTCCGGACGGCTCGTCGCCGCCTAGACTGTCCAAGGTGACCGCCATCGATCTCAACGCCGATCTCGGCGAAAGCTACGGTGCGTGGACTCTGGGCGACGACGACGCGATGCTCGCAGTGGTGTCCAGTGCCAACGTCGCGTGCGGCTTTCACGCCGGTGATCCGACCACTCTGCTGCGCACCTGCCGCTCTGCTGCGAACGCGGGCGTGCGGATCGGGGCTCAGGTCGGCTATCAGGACCTCGCCGGATTCGGTCGACGCTTTCTCGACGTCGCCCCCGCAGACCTCACCGCCGACGTGATCTACCAGATCGGTGCCCTCGACGGCCTTGCCCGAGTGGCCGGTTCGGCCGTCACCTACGTCAAACCGCACGGGGCGCTGTACAACGCGATCGTGCATCACCGCGAGCAAGCGAAAGCCGTCGCCGAGGCAGTCGCCGCGTACGACCCGCACCTGCCGGTACTCGGACTGCCCGGTTCGGCATTCCTCGACGAAGCCGAACGCGTCGGGTTACGCACGGTCGCAGAGGCTTTCGCCGATCGCGCCTACACCCCACAGGGAACTCTGGTCTCGCGCTCGGAACCGGGAGCCGTGCTCAGCGACCCGGAGGCGGTCGCCGAGCGGGTACTGACGATGATCACCGACGGTACGGTCGAGGCGGTGGACGGCACAACGGTCGAAGTCCGCGCCGAATCGATCTGCTTGCACGGCGACTCCCCCGGCGCGGTGGCGATGGCGAATGCCGTGCGGGACCTGTTGCGCGCCAACGCTGTCGATATCGCCTCCTTCGTCTGATGCGCCTCCTCCCCGCAGGCGAGAACGCGCTGCTGATCGAGTTCGCCGACCTGCCCGAGACCATGTCGTACCACCGGTCCATGGTCCGCCAACGGCCGGACGCGGTCGTCGATCTGGTTCCTGCCGCCCGCACCGTGCTGGTGATCTTCGACGGGGCACCGGCACCGATACTCGAGTGGGTCGCGGCGCTGGAACCCGCTGTCGACGACCCCAGTGCCGCATCCGAGGCGGTCACGATTCCCGTCACCTACGACGGCGCTGATCTCGACGACGTCGCCCGCCTGACGGGCCTGTCCGTCGCCGAAGTGGTTGCAGCGCATACGGAACAGACCTGGACGGTCGCGTTCGGAGGCTTCGCGCCCGGCTTCGGCTACCTCGTCGGCACCGACACCCGACTGCACGTGCCGCGGCGTGATTCACCGCGCACCAGCGTCCCGGCAGGCGCAGTGGGTCTGGCCGGCGAGTTCTCCGGCATCTACCCGCGATCCTCACCCGGGGGATGGCAATTGATCGGCCGCAGCGACGTGACGCTGTGGGACAGTGAGCGCACTCCACCGGCACTGCTCACACCCGGCACCACCGTCCGATTCGAGTCGACATGAAGGCTCTGACCGTCCTGCAGACGGGTCCGCTGTGCACCGTCCAGGATCGTGGACGACGTGGCCACGCGGCGGTGGGCGTCGGACGATCCGGTGCAGCGGATCTCCGTTCACACGATGCGGCAAACCGTCTGGTGGGCAACGACTCCGGTGCCGCCACCCTGGAAGTGACCTTCGGTGGCCTGCAGGTCCGAGCCGAGTTCGACGCCGTCATGGCCGTCACCGGCGCGCACGTGATCTGCCGCGTGGACGGCACCGTGCAGGGACTGCATTCGACACTCTTGGTCCGAGCCGGGCAGGAGTTGACTCTGTCGCCGCCCTCATCGGGTCTGCGCAGCTACCTCGCCGTCCGGGGAGGCATCGACGTCCCTCCGGTTCTCGGCAGCAGATCGACGGACACGATGTCGGGCCTCGGGCCCGATCGACTCTCCCCCGGGACGGTGCTCCCGGTCGGCGACGCCACAGACCAGTGGCCTGCAACGGATTTCGTAGTACCGAACCCGCTCGAGCAGACACTGCACATCACGTTCGGCCCGCGCGAGGACTGGTTCACCGAGCATGCCCGATCGGTTCTGGTGCAGCAGCCATGGACGGTCACGCAGGATTCGGATCGCGTCGGCATCAGGCTCGACGGCGTGCAGCCCTTGACCCGCGCGGTCGACGACGAATTGCCCAGCGAGGGAATGGTTCTCGGGGCACTGCAGGTACCGCCATCGGGACAGCCGGTGTTGTTTCTCGCCGACCATCCCGTCACGGGCGGCTATCCGGTGATCGCCGTCGTCACCACGAACGATATGTCCACCGCTGCGCAATTGACCCCGGGAACGCGGATCCAGTTCCGCGCTGCCGGTTGATCAGGCCCCGCGCAACCTCACACCCTTCTTCTCGACCTCACACGCCCACTCGAGTCATAGCAGGGGTGTGAGGTTCACACAGAGGGGTGTGAGCTTCAGCCTCGACGCTGACGCGCGATGTCGGCCAGCACGACGCCGGCCGCGACGGATGCGTTGAGCGATTCCACCGGTCCGGCCATCGGGATCGACAGGATATGGTCGCAGGTCTCGCTGACCAGACGCGAGAGGCCCTTGCCCTCGGACCCGACGACGATGACGACCGGCCCCTTACCGTCGAAGGTGTCGAGGTCGGTGTCGCCGCCTGCGTCGAGGCCGACGACAGTGACGCCCTTGGACTGCCAATCCTTCAGTGTGCGAGTCAGATTGACCGCCCGCGCGATGGGCAGTCGGGCTGCAGCACCGGCGCTGGTGCGCCATGCCACCGCCGACACGCTGGCGCTGCGACGCTGCGGAATCACGACGCCGTGGCCACCGAACGCGGCCACCGAACGCACGACAGCGCCGAGGTTGCGCGGGTCGGTGATGTTGTCGAGCGCCACGAGCAGTGCGGGTTCCTGGTGCGTGCGCGCGTTCGAGATCAGATCGTCGGGGTGCGCGTAGCGGTACGGCGGCACCTGCAGGGCCAGGCCCTGGTGCAGTCCGTTGGCGCTGAGCTTGTCCAGATCCGAGCGAGGCACTTCGAGGATGGAGATCCGCGCATCGCCTGCACGCTGCACGGCTTCCTTGAGTCGATCGTCGCTGTCGGTACCGACGGCAACCCACAGGGCGGTGGCCGGAACGCCTGCACGCAGGCACTCGACGACCGGGTTGCGCCCGAGTACCACCTCGGGACCGTCTTCTGCCTTGCGTCCGGCCGGGCGTCCACCCGCGCGTCCTCCGGTGGTAGCGCCGCGGTTCTGCGCGGACTTCTCGGCGAGCTTGGCCCGACGCGCTGCGGGATGCTTGGTGCGCTCGGAGGCGGGGGGCGTTGCGCCGCGGCCCTCGAGGCCCTTACGACGCTTGCCTCCGGATCCGGCGACCTGCCCCTTCTTGGTGCCGTCCTTGCGGATTGCGCCGCGCCTACTCGAATTGCCTGCCATCACAAACCTGCTTCGTCGGTCTTGCTCGTACCCAGCGACCATTCGGGCCCATTGGGTGTATCTGTCACATCGACTCCGGCCTGCGCCAGTCGATCGCGTATCTCGTCGGCGACGGCCCAGTCCTTGGTCGCCTTCGCCGTTGCTCGACGCTCCAGCTCGGCCTCGACGAGAACGCCGAGTGCACCGAGAGCTGCTGCGTCCGAACCACTGTCACTCGACCAGTGCGGATCGAGGGGGTCGACACCGAGGATGTCGAGCATCGCCCGCACGCTGCCCGCATGCTCCACGGCTGCCGGTAGGTCACCGGACTCGAGGGCGGTGTTGCCGAGGGTGACGGTGGCGTGAATCTCGGCCAACGCTTTGGGAACTCCGAGATCGTCGTCGAGAGCCGCGGCAAACCCGGCGGTCCACTTGCCCATCGGAACGTCACCTGCGCGTTCGACAGCTCGCCGGACGAATCCTTCGATGCCCCGGTACGTCACCGCCGCGGTCTCGAGCGCAGTGTCGGAGTATTCCAGCATCGAGCGATAGTGCGCGCCGCCGAGGTAGAACCGAAGTTCTTGCGGCCGAACCTTTTTGAGCACGTTGGGTACCGAGAGGACGTTGCCGAGAGACTTGGACATCTTCTCGCCGCCCATCGTCACCCAGCCGTTGTGCAACCAGTAGCGCGAGAAGCCGTCGCCGGCCGCCATGGATTGGGCTCGCTCGTTCTCGTGATGCGGGAACACGAGATCGAGTCCGCCGCAGTGGATGTCGAAGTCCGGACCGAGGTAGGTCTCCGCCATCGCCGAGCACTCGAGATGCCAGCCGGGACGGCCTGGGCCCCACGGCGTCGGCCACGAGGGCTCGCCGGGCTTGGCACCCTTCCACAGTGTGAAGTCGCGAGGATCGCGCTTGCCCTCGGCAACGCTCTCGCCCTGGTGTACGTCGTCGAGCTTGTGACCGGACAACGCGCCGTAACTCGGGAAACTCTGCACGTCGAAGTACACGTCTCCGCACGAATCGGCATACGCGTGCCCACGCTCGATCAGCCGCTCGATCATCTGGACCATCTGAGTGATGTGGCCCGTCGCACGCGGTTCGGCGGACGGCGGCAGCACACCGAGCCGGTCGTAGGCCCAGGTGAACGAACGCTCGTACGTTGCCGCCCACTCCCACCACGGCCGCCCGGCGTCGCGCGCCTTGTTCAAGATCTTGTCGTCGATGTCCGTCACGTTGCGGACGAAGGCGACGTCGTAGTCGTGAGCCAACAGCCAGCGGCGCAGCACGTCGAACGCCACCCCGCTGCGTACGTGGCCGATGTGAGGCTCACCCTGCACCGTCGCCCCACACAGGTACACCGATACATGGCCAGGGACCAAGGGGGTGAATTCCCGCAGGGCCCTCGTCTCGGTGTCGTGTAGGTGAAGGGTCACGACCAGCAATGCTACCGGTGGTTTTACCTCGTCATGACAAGTGCGGTCGCGACGGCCGCGATTCCTTCGCCGCGACCGGTCAGCCCGAGCCCATCGGTGGTGGTCGCGGACACCGATACCGGAGCACCGAGCACACCCGAGAGAACGTCCTGCGCCTCGACGCGGCGCGGTCCGATCTTGGGCCTGTTGCCGACGATCTGGACCGCAGCGTTACCGATCGTGAATCCGTCCGCATCGAGCAACCGTCGTACCTCGGTCAGCATCGCGGCTCCACTGACGCCGTCCCACTCCGGACGCCCGGTGCCGAAGACCGACCCCAGATCGCCCAGGCCCGCAGCGGACAGCAGGGCGTCACACAGCGCGTGTGCGGCGACGTCACCATCCGAGTGGCCCTCGAGTCCGTCCGCGTCCTCGAAGAGCAGTCCAGCCAGCCAGCAGGGCCGGCCGGGAGCTATGGGGTGGACGTCGGTGCCGATGCCGACTCTCATAGGAGCGCCTCTGCCAGTAGTAGGTCGTGCGGGGTGGTGATCTTGAATGCGAGGGCGTCGCCGACGATGGTGTGCACCGTCTCGCCGATGCGCTCGACCAGTCCTGCATCGTCGGTGGAGATGTCGGTAGCGGCGGCATACGCGCGACGCAGGACGTCGGCGTCGAAGCCCTGCGGGGTCTGGACCGCACGCAGACTCGCGCGATCGGGCGTGCCGACCACAGCGCCCATGAGGTCGACTTCCTTGACGGTGTCGACGACGGGCAGCACCGGGATGACCGCTGGTCGTCCGGCTCGGACCTCGGCGACGACGCGGGCGATCAACGCGGGCGGGGTGAGAGCGCGAGCGGCGTCGTGTACCAGTACGACGGAAGCGTCTCCGACGACGGCGAGACCGGCGCGCACCGAATCGGTGCGTTCGCGGCCGCCTGCCACGACGATGACGTCGTCGCCGACGAGCCCGCGGGCCGCGTCGAGCAGATCGACGGGCACGATGACGACGATGCGGTCGACGGCACCCGAGGCACGCAGTCCGTCTACGGACCGCGTGAGAAGAGAGTCGGTACCCAGACAGACGAAAGCCTTCGGCTCGTCGTGTCCGAGCCGAAGGCCTTTACCTGCTGCGGGTACCAGGGCGACAACGTCGCCGGCGGTACCGTTCACGCTACGAAGCTGCTCATTCTGCGAAGCTGCACACGCTACGAAGCGGTGGCGAGAACTTCGTCGAGCATGGTGTCGGCCTTGGCCTGGTCGGTTCCCTCGGCCAGTGCCAACTCGCCGACGAGGATCTGACGCGCCTTGGCGAGCATCCGCTTCTCGCCTGCCGACAATCCACGATCCTGTTCGCGACGCCAGAGATCGCGAACGACCTCTGCCACCTTGTTCACGTCACCGGAAGCCAGCTTCTCCAAGTTGGCCTTGTAGCGACGCGACCAGTTGGTGGGCTCTTCGGTGTGCGGTGCGCGCAGCACCTGAAAGACTTTGTCGAGGCCTTCTTGCCCGACGACATCGCGAACGCCGACGTACTCGGCATTGTCCGCGGGGACTCGAACGGTGAGGTCGCCTTGCGCGACCTTGAGAACCAAGTACTCTCTCGGTTCACCCTTGATGGTGCGTGTCTCTATCGCTTCGATCAGCGCCGCTCCGTGATGGGGGTAAACGACGGTGTCTCCGACCTTGAAAATCATGTGACAAGTGCCCCTTTCGATTTACCCAGAATACCACGCCCAATATCAACGGCGCAGGTCAGGGGCACAGCGCTGCCGAATCAGGGGTTGACACAGACGGTTCGACGTGTATCCGGGGCCACATTTCGGCCGCGGTCGTAACACCCCCGTTCCTTGCGGAAGGCTGCCCTACCTGGCGCATCGTGAGCAGTGGCGGACCCCACGAGCGGCCGGTGGACGAGAACTACTACTCTGCCTAGTGGACGAGATGGACCGAGCCGGCCCGGCACCACATGGAGGACGACCGAAGTGACTGCAATCGACGCTGCGACACCGCTTGGCCGCCATCGCAGAACGGCCGCCGCCCTCGCGCTTCTCGCTGGTGGCACCCTCGCACTCACGGCCTGCGGCGCAGGTCAGATTTCGCAGACGGCCACTCAGGTCGCGGCGGTCAACGGCAATTCCGCCGACGTCGGGGATATCCAGCTTCGCAACGTTCACGTGGTGTACCCCAACTCCGAGGAGTACAGCATCGAGCCCGGCGGCACCGTCGAGCTCGGCTTCACGGCCATCAACGCCAACCCCGCCGTTGCGGACGAGCTGACCGGGATCTCTTCTCCCGAGGCTCAGGTCACCATCGTCGACGAGGCAGAACCGGGCAGCACCGAGATCGCTCCGCTGACCGCGCTCGGTGCCGGATCGCCCGCCGACACTCAGCTGGACGATCCGCTGCTTCCGATCCAGCTCATCAAGGTCGAGATGGCCGACATCAGCGAGAATGTGCGCCCGGGCCTGACCCTGCCGGTCACCTTCCAGTTCGCGAACGCCGGCGACATTGTCGTCAACGTGCCCGTCGACGCCGGTCACGAACTCGAGCGCTCCGAAGAGGCAGTCTCCGAGCACAGCGGCGGGCACTGACCCCGCCGTACGAGGTCACCGGACCTGTCGGTGCCCATCGTTAGGCTTCCGACGTGGTCAAACTGAAGTCGAGCTACCGCTGCTCCGCGTGTCATCATTCGGTCTCCAAGTGGGTCGGCCGGTGTCCCGAATGCGGCGACTGGGGCTCGATGGACGAGGTCCAGGCCACCGCGGCACCGCTCACGTCGCGCGCAGGTGCATCGGCGCTCCGCTCGGGCGGCGGTGCCATGATCCCGACGACGCCTGCAGCTGCACTGACGACCATCAGCAGCGCAACCTCGCAGGCGAACACCACCGGCATCGACGAGTTCGATCGTGTCCTCGGCGGCGGTCTGGTCCCCGGTTCGGTCGTTCTGCTGGCCGGTGAGCCGGGCGTCGGCAAGTCGACGCTGCTGCTCGAGGTGGTGCATCGGTGGGCGCGTTCGGCTCCCGATCGCCGCGCGCTCTACGTCACCGGTGAGGAATCGGCAGGGCAGGTTCGGCTGCGAGCGGACCGTACCGGCGCGGTGCACGAGCGCGTCTTTCTCGCCGCCGAGTCCGATCTGGCAACCGTGTTCGGACACGTCGAACAGGTCAAGCCCAGCCTGTTGATCGTCGATTCGGTGCAGACGATGCTGGCCGCCGACGTCGACGGCGTCATCGGCGGTGTCACTCAGGTCCGCGCCATCACCAGTGCGTTGACCACGCTGGCCAAGACCACCGGAGTCGCCGTTCTGCTCGTGGGGCACGTGACGAAGGAAGGCGCGGTGGCAGGCCCGCGCTCGCTCGAACACCTCGTCGACGTGGTCCTCAACTTCGAGGGCGACAAGCACTCCACGCTGCGCATGATTCGCGGCGTCAAGAACCGGTTCGGCGCCTCGGACGAGGTGGGCTGCTTCGAACTGCGGGAGACCGGAATCGTCGGCATCAGTGACCCGTCCGGGCTGTTCCTGCATCACCGCAACGACGCCGTCCCCGGAACCGCCGTCACCGTCACGATGGACGGCAAGCGGCCGCTGCTGGCCGAGTTGCAGGCACTGAT
Source organism: Rhodococcus sp. 06-1474-1B (assembly GCF_002258885.1). Taxonomy (NCBI): domain Bacteria; kingdom Bacillati; phylum Actinomycetota; class Actinomycetes; order Mycobacteriales; family Nocardiaceae; genus Rhodococcus; species Rhodococcus sp. 06-1474-1B. The sequence continues at coordinate 544,051 of NZ_NOYR01000021.1, forward strand.
CGTCGACACCGCGATGCCGTCACCGCGACGCGCGGTCAGCGGACTCGATCACGCCCGTGTCGCGATGATTCTGGCCGTCCTGGAACGCCGGTGCGGGGTGAAGGTGTCCAAGGCCGAGGTCTATGCCGCGACGGTCGGCGGGATGCGCACGAGTGAGCCATCCGCAGATTTGGCTCTGGCGGCTGCGGTGGCGTCGGCGGTGCGTGATCAACCGTTGCCCGCAGGAATGGTGATTCTGGGGGAAGTGGGGCTCGCCGGCGAGGTACGACGCGTTGCCGGGCTCGGGCGCCGCCTCGCCGAGGCAGCCAGACTGGGGTTCAACTACGCCATTGTCCCCGAGGACGCGGGCCCCATCCCGCCCGGCATCAAGGTCAAAACCGTCACCAACGTCGGTGAGGCCCTGACGTACACGCGTATGCGGCCGGTATGACACCGGGCGGTACCCTTTACGGCGCTGCCCGTGTGCAACGGCGTGGCCCGCATTCGGCGGCGCGTTAGTCTTTGTTGGGCACGAGCTCCAGATCTGCCGCATGCCGTTACGACACGAGGGGGTTGGCCATGGAAGGCGCCGCGCAGTCCCCGGCGTTACGCGAGACCATCGCTCGACTGGCACCGGGCACCGCCCTCCGGGACGGTCTCGAACGAATCCTGCGCGGCCGCACCGGCGGATTGATCGTCCTGGGCTACGACGAAGAGGTCGAGGCCATCTGCGACGGCGGGTTCGAGCTCGATGTCGAATTCGCGCCGACACGACTGCGCGAGCTGTCGAAAATGGATGGCGCAGTAGTGCTTTCGACCGACGGGCAGCGCATCGTTCGGGCCAATGTTCAGCTCGTCCCCGACCACAAGATTCCTACCGTCGAATCCGGCACCCGACACCGCGCGGCCGAGCGAACCGCGATGCAGACCGGGTATCCCGTTGTCTCCGTGAGCCAGTCGATGAGCATCGTCAGTGTCTACATCAGCGGCATCAGGCACGTCGTCGAGGGCTCAGCCACCATCCTCTCGCGCGCCAATCAGGCCGTCGCCACGCTCGAGCGATACAAGGCCCGGCTCGACGAGAACACCCGTCAACTCTCGGTCGTGGAGATCGAAGATTTCGTGACCCTGCGCGACGCGTTGACCGTCGCCCAGCGCCTCGAGATGGTGCGACGGGTGTCGGTGGAAATCGAGCAGAACGTCCTCGAACTCGGCACCGACGGCCGTCAGCTCGCTCTCCAACTCGAAGAGTTGTTGGGCGACAACGACATCGATCGTCAACTGATCGTGCGCGACTATCTCGCCGGCAACGAACCGTCGAGCACCACCGGCGTGGAGAAAGCGCTCGCGGCGCTGGACAAGCTGACCGATGTCGACCTGTTGGACCTGACGACTCTGTCCCGGGCATTCGGTTATCCCGCGACCATCGAAGCGTTGGACACCCCGATGAGCCCGCGCGGTTATCGCGTACTGACGCGAGTGCCGCGGTTGCAGTTCAGCCAGATTCACCGACTCGTGGGCGCATTCGGCACTTTGCAGGGCCTGCTGGCCGCAACCGCCGCCGATCTGCAGTCGGTCGACGGCATCGGCGGCCTGTGGGCCAGGCACATTCGTGAGGGACTGTCCCGCTTGGCAGAGGCCTCGATCTCCGGGCCCTACGACTAGGAAGCGCTACGACCGTGACCCGGGACCACTGGGAGAACCGGTAACCCCTACCGCTTCTTGGTCCCCGGGAGGAAACCAGCGTCGATCACGGCTTTCACGTAGGGCCGTGCGCTCGTGATCAGCTGCTCCGCATCCGGAACGGTCTTCCACACTGCCGAAGCCATGGCGTCGGTGCGATCCTCGATGTGCCGATCGAGAACGGTACCGGCCTCGGTCAACGTCTCCCCCTCGGCAGAAGTGGTGAGCAGTCCCCGGACGGCGAGTCGTTCTGCAGCCGAATCCCATTCGGTCTCGGACCACTGTCGCGTCAGCTGTGTGATGCGCTTGCCGAGTGCTCGGCGCCCGGGCTGCGGTGTCGGGCGGACGGCTTCGTGGAACACCGCTGCTTCCGCGGGGTCGAGTTCCGCGTCGATCAACGCGGCGAGGTGGCCGTCGCCCCGCCATTCACGCAGCACGGTGATCGAATGCCACAGGGCGAGATGAGGCACGTCGGGTCGTTCGGTGGAATGCCATGCTGCTGCGAGAGGACGGCCGGCGAAGGACGCCGCGTCGCCGATGCTGCGCAACCGCTCCGCGATGGTCGCGAGATCGGGCTCGGAGGCCAAGGAACCCAATGCTGCGCCGAGGACGGAGTCGAGCAGTGCCCACCGACGATCGGACACCGCATCCAGACCGACGGCCACAGCGGCCGGCCACGCCTGCTCGATCAACACCGGGTTGAAGTTGTAGAACGCAGCCGCGACGACGCTGGGCGCGCACGGACCCATCGGCGCGGCCCGTGCGCCCACGTACCAGGCATGTCCGTCGAGTCCGGTGTCCTCGTACGCAGATCCGAGTTCCGGATTGAAGTACGCGGTCACATGGAAGGGTTCGAGCGTCGTGTAGGCCGCTCGGGCAAGCGCTGTCGGGGTGGTCATGAGATTCGACCGTACTCAGCCGGTGATGTTGAACGGTTCCGGCACGCTCTTGAGTTCGCCCAGCTGTGCGATGGCCTGGTATGCACCGACGCCGACCGGGACGCGCTCTTCACCGCAACCGGGAACCGAGTTGGTGCCCGACCACTTCACCGTGAAGCCGGCCTGCTCACCGGGCTTGAAGGTTCGCAGATCCGACGCAGCGTTCGGGAAGCAGTCGATGTTGGACCAGATGCGCTGGTTGTCGAGCGTGTAGACGAGCGCCTGCTGCAACCCGGCACCGACGTCGCGCTGGCACTCCGCCGACCCGATGTTGGTGATCACGACGGTGAACACGGGCTCTTCGCCGAGGCGATAGGTGGCCTTCTCGGGCGTCACCTTGATCGCGAGGGACTGATCCGGGCACTGGTTGGCGATCGCCGGAGCGGGCGCACCACTGGTCGTTGCTGTTGTCGTGCCACCGCCGGCCGCGGAGTCGGTACCGCCGCCCGAACCACCGGACCCACCGGAACCGCCCGATCCCTCACCCGAACTACCGGAGCCACCCGAACCACCGGGCGTGGCAGACGAGCTGGGCGACGGCAGGGCGGACGTGGTCGCCGGAGCTGCGACCCCGGCCGGAGCGGCCTCGGGGTCGTCGGAACGACCGCTGAGCGAGGCGATGAACCACACGATCAAGCCGAGGACGACAACGGCCGCACCGATGGCGAGTGCGCGGCGTCGCCAATAGATTTCGGGAGGCAATGGCCCGGTCGGTTCCAACACGAATCAACCGTATGCGGCCGAAGCCTGGCTATCCCTGAGCCCACGCGGCGTGTCGCACCGGCGAACGGGCTTTCGGGGGCTGCCGGACCGTCAGGCGGGCTGTTCGACCGTTCAGGCGGGCTGCTCGACCGTTCAGGCGGGCTGTTCGCCGATGTCGCCGATGACCTCGCGAAGCTGCGCACGCCCCTTGGACAGCTGGTACGTGAGTCCGACGATCGCCAGCTCGCCGGCTTCGACCTTCTCGGCGACGATGCGCGAACGCTGCATCAGCAGGTTGCCGGTTTCCTGGACGTGGCGCGCCTCGAACTCGTCGACGGCTTCGTGGCCGTCGCGTCGGGCCGAGAGCACCGACGGGGTGACGCGCTCGACGACGTCGCGGATGTAGCCGCCGGGCACGTCACCGCTCTCGAGTGCGTCGACGGTCGCCTGGACGGCACCGCAGTGGTCGTGTCCGAGCACGACGATCAGCGGAGCATTGAGCACCGCGACGCCGTACTCGATGGAGCCCAGAACAGCGGAATCGACGACGTGGCCGGCGGTGCGAACGACGAACATGTCGCCGAGGCCCTGATCGAAGATGATCTCGGCGGCGACGCGCGAGTCGGCGCAGCCGAACAGGATGGCCCCGGGGTGCTGAGCGCTCTCGAGCCGGGCGCGGTCCTCGATCCCCTGCGACGGATGCAGGACCTCTCCGGAGACGAACCGTTGGTTGCCTTCCTTGAGTGACTTCCAGGCAGCGATCGGATTCGAAGCAGGCATAGCTCTCATTGTGCACGCGCAGCGGGTTACCGGCGAGTCGGGTGCACGCGCAGCGGGCTACCGGCGAGTCGGGTTCACTACTGTTGGTACCCGTCACAGACACGAGAAGAAGGGCGCACAGTTGCCGATCGATCCCGAGGCCCTGCTCGGATGGTTCGATACCGACGGACGCGACCTGCCGTGGCGTCGTCCGGGAGTGACCGCATGGCAGATCCTGATGAGCGAGATCATGCTGCAGCAGACGCCCGTCGTGCGGGTGGCTCCCATCTGGGAGCAGTGGGTGCAGCGGTGGCCGGTCCCCTCGGCGATGGCCGCGTCGTCGCAGGCCGAGGTGCTGCGGGCGTGGGGGAAGCTGGGGTACCCGCGTCGCGCATTGCGTCTGCACGAGTGTTCTCGGGTGCTCGCCGAGGACTACGGCGACGAGGTTCCGCAGGACGTCGATACCTTGCTCGGCCTGCCCGGCATCGGGGCCTATACGGCCAGGGCGGTGGCGACTTTCGCGTACGGCCAGCGAGTTCCGGTGGTGGACACCAATGTTCGACGCGTCGTCGCGCGTGCGTTGCACGGCAACGCCGAGCCTGGAAATCCCTCGACGGCAAGGGATTTGGCCGACGTCGAACAACTGCTTCCGAAGAGCGTGCCCCGCGCCGCCCGGTATTCGGCGGCGTTGATGGAGCTCGGTGCGCTCATCTGCACCGCAAAGAATCCGGCGTGCCTGCTTTGCCCACTTCCCGAGTGCGCCTGGATCGAGGCCGGGCGGCCTGCGCACACCGGCCCGGCGAAGAAGGTGCAGAAGTTCGCCGGAACCGATCGACAGGTACGCGGTAAACTGATGTCGGTCCTGCGAGAGAGCACGGGGCCGGTGGAGCGGGCTCAGCTCGACATCGTCTGGCCCACCGACCCAACCCAGCGTGACCGCGCGTTGGACTCACTGTTGACCGACGGCTTGATCGAGCAGACCGAATCGGGCTTGTTCGCGCTGGCCGGTGAGGGTTCGGACAGCTAGGACGCCAGAAACTCCACCAGAGTCGCATTGACCGCGTCGGGTCGTTCGAGGTAGCCGAAGTGGCCCGTATCGGCGATTTCGACGTAGCGCGCACCGGGTATCGCCGCAGCCACTTCGCGGCACTGCTGCACCGGAATGAGCCGGTCGTCGGCAAATCCGACGACGAGCGACTTGGCCGAAATTCGGCGATACGCTATCAATCTGTCTGTGCCGGCACGCATTTCGAGTCCGATCTGCGCCCGCATACCGGCCGTCTTCTTGCCGCCGGAGTATTCGAGCACCGCCAGCCAGTCGCCGATCGCTGCCTCGTCGGCCAAAGTCTTGGGCGAGAAGTTCTGCATCGCAGTCATCGCCGCCCGGTACGAGGCCGGAAGTTCGACTCCGGCGTCGAACAGGTCTTTCTCACCCTTCGTCAACTGCTGACGCATTGTGGTGTTTTTGCCGTAGGTGGCCATCATCACTGCGTGCGACACCAGATCCGGCCGCGCCAACGCCAATTCCTGGGTGACGCGTGCGCCCATCGACGTGCCGACGACGCGCGCCTTTCCGCCGCCGAGATGTTCGATCAAGGCGGCGGTGTCTTCGACCAGGTCGTCGAGCGTCATCCCGCGCGCACACTCGGACGACGGTGCGATACCGCGATTGTCGAATGTGACCACGCGATATCCACTCTTCACCAGCGCGGGAACCTGATGGGTTCGCCAGACGCGGCCCGGGCTTCCCGTTCCCATCACCAGAACCACGAGCGGTCCGTCACCGGTGACGTCGTAGTTCAGGTCGATTCCGTTGAGCTGTGCGAGCGGCATTCGGATGATCCTAGTGTGCGCAGGAACCCCTCGACGGCGTCGCGATACCGCTCCGGGGCTTCGTCGTGAACGAGATGCGCCGCACCCTCGACTCGGACGTACACCGATCCGGGCTTGGCCGAGTGCATTCGGCTCATCTGTCCGGCAGGCGTGATGGTGTGCTCACCTTCGATCAACAGAACCGGAGCACGGACGGCATCCCATTCGTTCCAGAAGTGCCGCGTCCCCCACTCCTGCGAAATGGCCTCGAACGTATCGACGTCACCGTGCAGTCGCCAGCCGTCGTCGCTGAGCTCGAACGAATCCAGAAAGTACTGTCCGGCAACATCTCCGAAGAAGGCGCGTACCGCGTCGGCGTCCGGGAACGGTTGCGGCCACGCCCGGATCATCGCCGCCCAGCCGTCCGCCGTTCGACCGCGAAAGTCCGGCGCGATGTCTTCGATGACGAGCGCGGTGACCAGATCGGGTCGCCGCGCAGCCGCACACCAGCCGTGCAGCGCTCCCATCGAATGACCGACCAGCACACTGGGACCCACCGTTTCGAGGTGCTCGATCAGGTCGTCCACGAACGCCTCGGTCGTCAGTTCGGGCGGCGGAGGCCGACGGTGGCCCGGGGCGTCGTAGGTGTGCACCCGCCCGAATTCTCGGAGCCACGGAATCTGGCGTCGCCACGTCGCCGCACTGCCCATCAGCCCGTGCAGCAGCAGTATCGAACGGCCGGATCCACCCTCGTCGTAGAGCATCACCGCCGAGCATATCGGCGGGGTAGTCTCCCGAGAATGGCCATTGTGAAGATCAACGCGATCGACGTACCCGAGGGCGCAGGCCCCGAGCTCGAGAAGCGCTTCGCCGCGCGTGCCGGAACGGTCGACGGTTCGCCCGGTTTCCTCGGGTTCCAGTTGCTCCGTCCGGTCAAGGGCGAGACACGCTATTTCGTCGTCACCCAGTGGGAGGACGAGGAGTCGTTCCAGGCCTGGTCCGGTGGCCCGTCACGGCAGGCGCACGCCGGTTCCGGCGAGAGCAAGCCGGTCGCGTCGGGCGCGTCACTGCTGGAGTTCGAGGTCGTGCTGGACGTGCCCGCCACCTCGTGACGACGCAGTTCGCCCGTCAGATGGGCTGACGGGCGAGCTCCCACTCCAGTCTGGTGGGCGTATCGGAATCGAGTTTGTGCACGGCGTCGAACAACAGCTCGGCAGGCATCGGGCGACCGAGGTAAAAGCCTTGTGCCGCATCGCAACCCAGCCGACGAAGGGCGTCGAGGGTGCCTGCATCCTCGACGCCCTCGGCCATGATTCGCACACCCAGACTGCGGGCCAGGTCGATGGTCGAGCGAACGATGGACGCGTCGGTGTCGTCGGAGTTCATCTTCGAGACGAACGAGCGGTCGATCTTGAGGGTCTGCACCGGCAGGGTCTGCAGGTACGCCAGCGAGCTGTAGCCGGTCCCGTAATCGTCGATGGCCAGAGTCACCCCCAGGCTGCGCAACGAGGTCAACGCAGCCACCGATCGCACCGGGTCGGTCATGGCTGTCGTTTCGGTGACCTCGAACTCCAGGGCGTGCGCCGGTACGGAGTGTTTCGCCAGTGCCGCGGCGACCTGTTCGGTGAGTGTCTCGTCGAGAAGATTCCGAACCGAAAGGTTCACCGAGACAGACAGAGTGATGCCTCGCCGTCGTAGTGCGCTGCACTGCGCGAGTGCCTCGTCCAGTACCAGCGCGGTGATGGCGGGCAACATGCCGGTGCGCTCGGCATCGGGGAGAAACGTCGACGGCCCGATCAGTCCCTCGCGAGGGTGCAGCCACCGCAGCAGAGCCTCGACCCGGTCGACGCTGCCCGACTCGAGATCGAGACACGGCTGGAAGAACACCCGGAGCTGATGGTCACGGATCGCCGTGTCGAGCTCGCCCAACAGTCGCATCTGATCGTGTCGGTTTCGGTCCATGTCGGGCTCGTACAGACCGATGCGAGCATGGCCTGCCTTCGCGGACGTCAACGCCACATGAGCTCGCTGCAACATCGCCTCGCCGTCGACGCCGTTCGTCTCGGACGCCCCCGAACACTCCTCGAACGCCGCTATCCCTACCGCCGCGTCGAGGGCGACGTTGATGTCGTGCACGAACATCGTTCTGCTGACCGCGAATTGGAGCCGATGAGCCATGTCGAAAATATCGGTCCGGCCCGGGAGCCGACGCATCGCCACGACGAACTGATCGCCTCCCAGCCGTCCCACCAGATCGTCGGACCGCACCGAGGCGACGAGGCGATGGCCGATCTCGCGGAGCACGCTGTCGCCCACGCTGTAACCGAACGTCTCGTTGATCTGAGCGAAACGGTCGATGTCGACCACGAGCGTGAAGACGTCCGATTCGCCGCGCGTGGCGAGCATCGTGTCGAGCCGCTCCCGAAGCAGCCTGCGGTTCCCCAGTCCCGTGACGGCATCCGTTCGTGCCACGTTCTCGAGCACCGAAGCCTGCCTGCGCAGCGTTCCGAGGAAGCAGGCCATCCTGCCGCCGACCAGGGATATGACCAACGCAGAGGACAGCACGATCACCCAACCCCACTGCGCGACGGGCACTCCGCGAGCCAGTTGCACGGCCATGGCCGCCGGGGTGACGGCAACCGCGAGACCCAGACCGACGAATCGTGCTCGCCCGAACCTGAACGGACTGGGCCGCTCGATGCGTGCGACCGCCCGCTCCGGCACGAACAGCGCAACGACTCCGAAGCACACGTAGGCCGCCAGCCACAGCGTGTTCGGGATCAGCGAGCGGTAGAGCTCGACATCGTCGAGCCGAGAGTAGGTGGCGAAGTCGGACACGGTGAGAAGCACTGTGCCGATGGTGGCAGCCACGACCGGGATTCCGGTCGAACGCGTCAACAGATAGAGACTGCCGATGAGAGTGAGCAAGAACGCGTCGATGGTCAGGTAGACGGTCGCAGGCAGGAACGAGAGCATCGAGGCCAGCGACCCCGTCCAGTCGCCGGGAACGACGAACATCCACGCGGCCAGACCGACGCCCACCGCGACCACCAGACATTCGAGGAGCTCTTCCAGACCGAAAACGAGCCCGTTCTCGTCGGCCGCACGCGCAAATCCCACAGCGATGATCACGTACCCGGCCAGAAACAGCACGTCTGCGGCCGAGAAGGTCGAGACCCGACCGCCCCCGTATTGCATCAAGGCCACCAGGCCGTCGCCCACGCCCCAGCAGCCGACACCGAGGGCCATGTACTTCCATGTGCGCCGATCCGGACCGTTCTCGCGCAGGTACCGATAGACGAATGCCGCCATTGTGGCCAGGACCACGATTGCATAGACGATGTCGCGGGGTAATCCCTGCGGGGCTGCCGCATGCGCTGCGACTGCGAGGGCACCCAGGCCTAGGAAGCGCGTCCACAACATGGTGGGCACATCCTTCCTAGGCTGGTCGTTACATTCCCCGAAGGTATGCAACAGCCGATCTAACCCGATGCTTGACCTCGATTCGGCACCGAACCATCCGTGGATGGGTCGATTCACGAACTATTTCAAACCTGACGACTGTTCGCCAGTCTCACATCGGGTGATCCGTTCGATCAGCCTTCGAGCGCGGCGTCCAGCGTGATCTCGACACCGGTGAGAGCCTTGCTGACCGGGCAGGTCTCTTTCGCTGCCTGCGCTGCCTTCGCAAACCCGTCGGCGTCGAGACCGTCCACCTCGCCGCGGACGGTCAATTTGATACCGGTGAGCTTGAAACCGGGCTGATCCGGGCCGAGCGAGACATCAGCGGTGACTTCGAGACTCTGCGGAGTACCGCCTGCTTCGGCGATCAGCGCCGACAATTGCATCGCGTAACAGCTCGAATGAGCCGCTGCGATCAGTTCCTCCGGGCTGGTGGTGCCGTCGGCGTTCTCGGCGGCACGCTTGGGAAACGACACGTCGAACGTCGCTGCACCAGAACTGGACAGCTCCACCTGGCCGGAACCTTGTTCGAGAGTTCCATTCCATGCGGTGCGTGAGGTACGTGTTGGCATCGAACCGAGTCCTTTCGTCGTCGACCCTTCATAGGGCCGATACTCAGGCTAACGTCGGCGGGGTGACCGGGCCATCGAGTGCGGAGATCTCGAGATGACGAACGAGCGAGCCACCAGTTGTTTTCGGCGAACAGCGATGATCGTGGCAGCGGCGCTCGTCTGGGGTGTCACCCTGTCGGCACCCGTCGTCGCCGATCCCCTGTCGGACTTCTACGACCTGCCGGTGGAATCGACGGGACATTCGCCCGGCGATGTGGTGCGAGTACGACCGATGAACTCGCCCAAAGGTTTCGGACTCGGCTTCGACATCGAACGAATCCTGTACACCTCCACCGATACGCACGGCGAACCAATGACCGTCTCCGGGTACACGATGACCCCCACCGCGCCGTGGCCCGGTCCCGGACCGCGACCGGTGATCGCCTACGCGCCCGGCACATCCGGGATGGCCGATCGCTGCGCCGGATCGGCGGTACTCGGTACCGTCGGGTCGTCCCCCGCCATCCTGCCGCTACTGCTGGCCGGCTATCGCGTCGTAGCGACCGACTACCAGGGACTCGGCACTCCGGGCGGGCACACATACCTGAACCGCCTGGCCTCGGCACATGCGTTGCTCGACGTAGCGAGAACCGCCGACGATGACGCGCCGTTGGTGCTGTACGGGTACTCGGAGGGTGGGTTCGCCTCGGCCTCGGCGGCCGAACTCGCCAATGGGTATGCCCCCGAGCTCAACATCGTCGGCGCCTATGTCGGTGCGCCACCGGCAGATCCGACGCTCAACATCGAGCCCCTCGACGGCACCACACTCGGCAGCGCCGTCCTGTTCGCGGTCGACGGCATGATCAATGCCTACCCCGAACGTGCCGACGACATCCGAAGCGTGTTCGACGCCGACGGCACCGCACTGCTGGACGCCGCGCAGAACTGGTGCAGTACCGACCGCGCAGCGAACGACGCTATCGACACAAGAGCTCTGACCCGCGACGGACGCCCACTAACCGCCCACCTCGACGACCCTGGTGTTTCGCAGGTGATCGACGCGAACACCGTCGGCCGAATCGCACCGAGCATGCCGGTCTACCTGTCGCACGGCGTCGCCGACGACGTCGTACCGATCGAGCAGTCCCGCACTCTGCTCGAACGTTGGCGGGAACTCGGTGCCGACGTCACCTACCGCGAATACGACTTTCCGGTCGTCCCGATAACCGGCGCGAACCATGCACCCGGAGCCCTGGCCGCATACGCCGACATATTGCCCTGGATCGCGGACCTCGTTCACGAAAGCGACGCCTGATCTCAGCACCGAAATCAGGGTCTTCACCGAGGCGATCGCGGGGAGTTCCTTGATTCACTCGTGCGGCAACGCAGTTCGCCGACCGAGGGACGCCCATTCATGCGCATCGTGCACACCCTGTTGACCGTGGCAGCCATCCTTACCTCGATCTCTCCTGTTCCACCCGACACCGACGCCCGGTCGGACGTCGAGCACGTCGCCGACGTGTTGGGTCTGCCCGGAGTGGCGCTTCGCGTCGTCTCCGAAGGCGAGGTCACCGAGGACGTGGCGGTCGGGATGGACGGAAACGGTTCCCCGATCGACGACGGCACACCCTTCGTGTGGGGTTCGGTATCGAAATCGGTGACGGCAGCAACGGTGCAGGCGCTCGTGGCCCAGCACCATCTCGACCTGACCGATCTCGTCGAAGACGTTTTGCCCGAATCGAATTCGATCATCTCGGCCGACGTCACCGTTGCAGACCTGATCCACCACACCGGCGGGCTACCCCACGACGTCACCGCGTTGGACGTGTGGGGAAGAACAGAACGAGCCCTCGACGTGGTGCCCACCCTGCGGCTCACACCCGACGACCCGGGTTCGTTCCGCTACTCCAGCCTCGACTATCTACTGCTGCAAGCAATCGTCGAGAGAATCACCGACGAACCGTTCGCCGACGTCGTCGCCCGTGAAACCGGTGTGCACACCAGCGAAGCAGTGCCACCCGGTCACGTCCCGTTCTTCACCTTCCCTCGACGCATCGACACCGGAATCGACAACGCCGGGTTGGGCTACGGCTACCTCGCCGGATCCATCGACGAACTCTCACGCTACGCATCGAGCCAACTCACCACTGTGGCGTCGACCGGTCGAGATGCGGTGCCCACGGGGTCGGGACTGTCCTATGGATTCGGCTGGTACGTCGAAACCCTGCCCGACGGTACCGAGATGCGCTGGCACTCGGGGGCCGTTCCCGGCTACTTCACCCACGTCGCGCTCATCCCGGACCGCCACATGGCCGTAGTGTTCGCGACCAACCGATACGGCGAACTCGAAGCCGAACAGTTGGCCTCGGCGGCCCGCGCACTGGTTCTCACTCGACTCGGATTCGACGAGCCCCGCAGCACCGGCCCGGGCCTGTACGCCATGCTGTTGATCGGCTCGACCGCTGTCGCCGTGCTGCTCGCCGTGTGCGCGATCCGCATTCTGCTTCGCCGGCAAACCGCGCCCGGCCGGTGGGCACCTGCGCACGTCCTCATCGCTGTTGCTGCCGGAGGAGTGCTGTACTTCGCGACACCGACGCTCACCGGTGTACCCATCTCCACCCTGGGCCGTTGGGCTCCCGACGTGACAGTGCTGTTCTGGCTCGTGCTGTCGGAACTTGCCGTCATCGCCGTTGCTCTCGCTGTTCGCACCCTCCGTCAATGGACCCCTGCACACACGTCTGAACGGTGCAACGGCCCATTCACCCACGGAGGTGATCTGCGTGAATGAACCATTGCATGCGTCTGAGCGCTGCAGGGGTCCATTGACGCGAACGGGGGCGGGGGGCGGGTGTTGGTTGGCTTGTGGACATACGACAACGGGCGACCCTCCGAAGAGGATCGCCCGTTGTGTTGGAACTGGTGGAACTTACTCGCTGTCGCTGTCTCCGGCGGCCTTGGCCAGATCGACCGGAACCTCGTCGGGGACGATGATGGCTTTCTTCTCACCGCGGAACGTGAACTTCGCGTCCTCGCCTGCGCCTTCGCCGTCCCAGTTCTCGACGTCGACCAGGATGATCTGGCCGGCTTCGATCTCGCCGAAGAGGATCTTCTCCGACAACTGGTCCTCGATCTCGCGCTGGATGGTGCGACGCAGTGGCCGCGCACCCAGGACGGGGTCGAATCCGCGCTTGGCGAGCAGAGACTTCGCCTTCTCAGTGACCTCGATCGCCATGTCCTTGTTCTTGAGCGCACCTTCGACTCGGTTGAGCATGAGATCGACCATCTGGATGATCTCGTCCTTGGTGAGCTGGTGGAACACGACGATGTCGTCGATGCGGTTCAGGAACTCGGGGCGGAAATGCTTCTTCAGCTCGTCGTTGACCTTGAGCTTCATCCGCTCGTAGTTCGATCCGGTGCCTTCGCCCGAGGAGAAGCCGAGGCCGACTGCCTTCGAGATGTCCGAGGTACCGAGGTTCGAGGTGAAGATCAGCACGGTGTTCTTGAAGTCGACCGTGCGTCCCTGGCCGTCGGTGAGACGGCCGTCTTCGAGCACCTGCAGGAGGGTGTTGTAGATCTCCTGGTGTGCCTTCTCGATCTCGTCGAACAGCACGACGGAGAACGGCTTGCGGCGGACCTTCTCGGTGAGCTGGCCACCCTCTTCGTAGCCGACGTATCCGGGAGGAGCACCGAACAGACGCGAGGCCGTGAAGCGGTCGTGGAACTCGCCCATGTCGATCTGGATCAGCGCGTCGTCCTCGCCGAACAGGAAGTTCGCGAGAGCTTTCGACAGCTCGGTCTTACCGACACCGGACGGGCCGGCGAAGATGAACGAGCCCGACGGGCGCTTCGGGTCCTTCAGACCTGCACGGGTACGACGGATCGCCTTGGAGACGGCCTTGACTGCCTCGACCTGGCCGATGATCCGCTTGTGCAGCTCGTCTTCCATGCGGAGCAGACGGGTGGTCTCCTCCTCGGTGAGCTTGAAGACGGGGATGCCGGTCCAGTTGCCCAGAACCTCGGCGATCTGCTCGTCGTCGACCTCGGCGATGACGTCGAGGTCACCGGAACGCCACTGCTTCTCCCGCTCGGCACGCTGACCGACGAGGGTCTTCTCCTTGTCGCGCAGGTTCGCAGCCTTCTCGAAGTCCTGTGCGTCGATGGCCGATTCCTTCTCCCGGCGTGCGTCGGCGATCTTGTCGTCGAACTCACGCAGGTCTGGCGGCGCGGTCATCCGGCGGATGCGCATCCGCGCGCCCGCCTCGTCGATGAGGTCGATCGCCTTGTCGGGCAAGAACCGATCGTTGATGTACCGGTCGGCCAGAGTGGCGGCAGCGACGAGTGCACCGTCGGTGATCGAGACGCGGTGGTGTGCCTCGTAGCGATCGCGCAGACCCTTGAGGATCTCGATCGTGTGCTCGACGGTCGGCTCGCCGACCTGGACGGGCTGGAAACGACGCTCGAGAGCGGCGTCCTTCTCGATGTACTTGCGGTACTCGTCGAGCGTGGTGGCACCGATGGTCTGCAGTTCGCCACGAGCCAGCTTCGGCTTGAGGATCGATGCTGCGTCGATGGCACCTTCGGCTGCACCTGCGCCGACGAGCGTGTGCAGCTCGTCGATGAACAGGATGATGTCGCCGCGGGTGTTGATCTCCTTGAGCACCTTCTTCAGGCGCTCCTCGAAGTCACCGCGGTAACGGCTGCCGGCCACGAGCGAGCCGAGGTCGAGGGTGTAGAGCTGCTTGTCCTTGAGCGTCTCGGGAACCTCGCCGTTGACGATGGCCTGAGCCAGGCCTTCGACGACTGCGGTCTTACCGACACCGGGCTCGCCGATGAGAACAGGGTTGTTCTTGGTACGACGCGACAGCACCTGCATGACGCGCTCGATTTCCTTCGCGCGACCGATGACCGGGTCGAGCTTGCCTTCGAGCGCGGCCTGGGTGAGGTTGCGTCCGAACTGGTCGAGAACCAGTGACGTCGACGGGGTGCCCGCCTCGCCGCGGCCGCTGCCGCTCTCGGACGGCTCCTTGCCCTGGTAGCCCGACAGCAGCTGAATGACCTGCTGACGCACGCGGTTGAGGTCGGCTCCGAGCTTGACCAGAACCTGAGCTGCGACGCCTTCGCCTTCGCGGATCAGGCCGAGCAGGATGTGCTCGGTGCCGATGTAGTTGTGGCCGAGCTGCAGTGCTTCACGCAGGCTGAGCTCGAGTACTTTCTTGGCGCGCGGAGTGAACGGAATGTGACCGGACGGAGCCTGCTGGCCCTGGCCGATGATTTCCTCTACCTGGCTGCGAACTCCTTCGAGGGAGATGCCCAGCGACTCGAGAGACTTTGCTGCAACACCTTCACCCTCGTGGATGAGGCCCAGCAGAATGTGCTCCGTGCCGATGTAGTTGTGGTTGAGCATCCGGGCTTCTTCTTGAGCCAGGACGACAACACGCCGCGCGCGATCGGTGAACCTCTCGAACATCGCTCTCCCTCACTTCTCGGTGGGTGGTAGCTCGCCCACCAGTTCTTCCAGCGCCGCAGTGTCCTGAACACTCGGTCGCTTGTGCATTCGAAGGTAAGACTGTGTCTCACTGTAGTTGGCCGACGCGACGAACGCCGACCCTCCACCCCTGAAATACTGCGTCTCCGGCAACGAGACGGACCGCCTCGTGTGCTTACTGTTCATAACGCAGGCACTTTGCAAAACGTTTCCCGATCGCTGTCCGCTGCTGGCGAACAGCTTTCTGGCCTCCGATCAGGCCTGCGACGGCTTGACGATCGGAAACAGGATCGTTTCGCGGATGCCGAGGCCGGTCAGTGCCATCAGCAGACGGTCGATTCCCATACCGGTTCCGGTGGTCGGCGGCATTCCCTGTTCCATGGCCGCGAGGAAGTCCTCGTCGAGCACCATCGCCTCGTCGTCGCCTGCGGCAGCCTGACGCGCCTGGTCCTCGAAGCGCTCGCGCTGGATGATCGGGTCGATCAGCTCCGAGTAGCCGGTCGCCAGCTCGAATCCACGAACGTAGAGATCCCACTTCTCGGTGACGCCCGGCTTGCTGCGGTGCTGACGCGTCAACGGCGACGTCTCGACGGGGAAATCACGGACGAACGTCGGTTCGGTCAACGCGTCGCCCACCTGGTGTTCCCAGAGTTCCTCGACGAGCTTGCCGTGGCCGTAGATCGGGACGCCGTCCTTGCGGGGGACTTCCAGCCCGACCTTGTCGGCGATCGCGAGCAGTTCGTCGACGGTGGTGTCGGGGGTGACGTCGAATCCGAGCGACTCCGACAACGACGGGTACATCTCGAGCGTCGTCCATTCGCCGCCGAGATCGTAGGAGGTGCCGTCGGGCAGGGTGACCACGGTGGATCCGAGTGCGGCCACCGCCACTTCCTGGACGAGTTCCCGCGTCATCTTCGCCGAGTCGTCGTACGTGCCGTAGGCCTCGTAGGTCTCGAGCATCGCGAACTCCGGCGAGTGGGAGGAGTCGGCACCTTCGTTGCGGAAGTTGCGGTTGATCTCGAAGACCTTCTCGATGCCGCCGACGACGCAGCGCTTGAGGAACAGCTCCGGCGCGATGCGCAGGTACAGATCCGTGTCCATCGCATTGGAATGGGTGACGAACGGCCGGGCCGCGGCACCGCCGTGCAGCGTCTGCAGCATCGGGGTCTCGACCTCGAGGAAGCCGCGACGCTCGAGTGCGTTACGCAGTTCACGAACGACGGCGATGCGCTTGCGGGCAGTCTCTCGGGCCTCCGGACGCGTGATCAGATCCAGGTAGCGCTGCCGAATACGCGTCTCTTCGCTGAGTTCCTTGTGCGCGACGGGCAAGGGCCGCAACGACTTCGACGCGATCTGCCATGCGTCGGCCATCACCGAGAGCTCACCGCGACGGGAGCTGATGACCTCGCCGTGCACGAACACGAAGTCGCCCAGGTCGACGTCGGCCTTCCACGCTGCGAGGGCGTCCTCGCCGACACCTGCCAGGCTGATCATGGCTTGGAGCTGGGTGCCGTCGCCCTCCTGCAGGGTGGCGAAGCACAGCTTGCCGGTGTTACGGACGAAGATCACGCGGCCGACGACCCCGACGATCAGGCCGGTCGTCGTGTCGGCGTCGAGCTCGGGAAACTGGGTGCGGATCTCGAGCAGCGAATGGGTCCGCGGAACCGACACCGGATACGCCTCGACCCCGCGCTCGAGCAACGCAGCGCGCTTGGCGCGACGAATCCGTAGCTGCTCCGGGGTGTCGTCGGCCGGCTGGGTAGAAGCTGTATCACTCACGCGCACACACTTTACAGTCCGAGACTGTCGGGACGATCAGTGCGCTGCGACGGCCTCGGCCTCGCGAACGCAGTGCTTGGCCTGCGTCAACACCCCTAGCAGCCCGGCCGACTTCAGTGCCTGATAGCCGCCGACCAGATCGGTGGCCTTGTGCAGACCCAGCAGCTTGAGCGACGCGGCCGCGAGCGAGGAGGTGTAGCCCTCGGAGCAGATGACGATCCACTCGACGTCGTGGTCGGTGGCGATCGCCAGCCGCGCGTCACTGGTGGGATCGAGACGCCATTCCAGGACGTTGCGTTCGATGGCCAACGCACCGGGCAGGGTGCCCTCGACTGCGCGCTGCGCCTGCGGGCGAATGTCGACGACGACCGCGCCGCGGTCGACAGCGTCACGGAGCTCGAAGACGGTCATGCGATCGATGGTCTCGCGAGCGGATTCGAGCATTTCGACGATGGTCATCTCGTGGCCTTCTCGGGTTCGGCGGTGAGCTCACTGCGGGTACGGCGCAGCGTGGCGCGCTCGGTCACTTCGTAGTACGACATCGCCGTCAGCGGCGGTGAGTAGGCGTGCACGCTGAGGGTGGGCCCGGTCGTGTTCGACGCCGGATCGTGCATCACGTCGTGCACCCATCCCAGCGGAAAGGCTGCCTGATCTCCCGCGTCGAGATGACGTTCCTTCAGTTCGGTTCCCGCCCAACGGTATTCGAGCAAAGAACCACTCAGGACGGTCAATGCACCGAGCGATCCGGCGTGATCGTGCAGTTCGGTGGATCGCTCGGGAACCCAGCTGATCAACCAGACGTCGAGATCGTCGTCGGAGTGCAGGCGAGTGGCCCATCGCTCGTCGGTAGGCCACAATCCACCGCCGGGAAGCAGGTGGTCGAAGCGACCTTCGAGGACGTCCGCCGCGCCTTGATCGGTGATCCGAAGCAGGTCGGGAGGACGCAGCCGAGTCGGCAATGTCGAGACCGACCGCGAGGTCGATCGGGGTCGGGAGGGTGCAGAAAATACAGGTGTGGAAAGCATGAAGCTCTACTCCAGGGGTGTGTAACGAACGAGGCAGCGGTCAGCCTCGACAACACTCCTGGGTGGCCATGCACGTCATCACGCCGACGATTCTGACACACGAACGCCCGACGCGCTACCCCGCTTCACCGAAACACTCAGCGTGGCCGCCGCTTTGCCATGTTGCGTTCGTAGACCAGTCGCAGACCCTCCAGCGTCAGGTCGGGTTCATGATGCTCGATGGTCGTCGACTCGGGCAGGATCAGCGCAGCGATGTCTCCGGTACCGATGACCGCGACGCCGGTACCTTTGACCTCCGGCACCTCACGTCTGATGCGTCCGACGAGCCCGTCCACCAGGCCGGCGAAACCGAAGATGGTGCCCGCTTGGATGCACTCGACGGTGTTCTTGCCCAGCACCGATCGCGGCCGCACCATCTCGACCTCACGCAGCGTCGCGGTGCGAGTCGACATGGCCGACGCCGAAATTTCGAGACCGGGCGCGATCGCTCCGCCGAGGAACTCGCCCTTGGCCGAGACGACGTCGACACACGTGGTGGTGCCGAAATCCACCACGATGCACGCCGAGTCGTACAGATCATGTGCGGCAAGGGTATTGACGATGCGATCGGCCCCGACCTCTTTGGGATTGTCGACCAGCAGCGGAACCCCGGTCCGCACACCGGGTTCGACCACCACGTGCACCACGTGATCCCAGTAGCGCACGAGCATCGTCCGCATCTCGCGCAGCACGGACGGCACCGTGGACAGAGCCGTCACCCCGGTGATCTGCTCGGCCTGTTCGCCCAACAACCCCCGCAACATGAACGCCAGCTCGTCGGCCGTCACATGGGGATCGGTGCGAATACGCCAGTCGCGCAGCAGTTTCGAGTGATCCCCGGTGCCGGTGAAGAGCCCGACCACCGTGCTGGTGTTGCGTACATCGATTGCGAGAAGCATCGAGTCAGACCAGCACGGAGTCGGCCCGCAGATCGCGCGGCGTGATCAGACCCGAACCGGCGGGCGCATGAGCCGGGTCGCTGCCGAGCTCGACCGGCCGGTTCTTGTCGTCGACGAACACCACCCGGGGTGCGTAGTCGGCAACCTCCTGCTCGTTCATGACCCCGTAGGCGATCAGGATGACCAGGTCACCCGGGTTCACCAGATGCGCTGCGGCCCCATTGATTCCGATCACACCACTGCCCCGCTCACCGGTGATCACGTAGGTCTCCAGCCGCGCACCGTTGTCGATGTCGACGATGGTGACCTGCTCGCCTTCGAGCAGATCGGCTGCTTCCATCAGCTCCTGATCGACGGTCACCGAGCCCACGTAGTGCAGGTCTGCGTGCGTGACGGTGGCGCGATGGATCTTGGACTTCATCATGGTACGAAACATCGTGTCACTCTCCACTTTTCGGATCGTCCGGGTACTCCAAGAAACCGGTGCCGACTGCGACACCGACGTTGTCGATCAATCTCGTGGTGCCCACCTTGGCCGCCACGAGCAGTCTTCCGTCCCCACGTTCGGGAGCCGGGCCGAGATGCGGGTCGCGCACCTCCAGATAGTCGACCTGCACCAGTGGTGCCTCGTCGAGGACGGCACGCGCGGTGGCGATGATGGCCTCGACTCCGCCGGCCGCAGCGTGCGCCCCGGCCACGAGTGCAGCGGACAACGCCATTGCAGCGTCACGCTGTTCGGCATCGAGATACCTGTTGCGCGAGGACAACGCCAGACCGTCCTGCTCGCGAACCGTCGGGACTCCGATGACCGCGACGTCGAAGTTCAGGTCTCGCACCATCTGCCGGATCAGCGTCAGCTGCTGGTAGTCCTTCTCCCCGAAGTACGCCCGATGCGGAGCGGCTATCTGCAGCAGCTTGGCCACGACGGTGAGCATTCCCGCGAAATGCGTTGGTCTGCTGGCACCTTCGAGTTCACTACCGAGCGGACCGGGATGGACCGTGGTGCGCGGCCCGGACGGGTACATGTCCGACGCGGACGGCGCGAATACCAATTCCACTCCCTCACCGCGGAGCAGTTCGACATCGGTGTCGAGGGTCCGCGGATAGGCGTCGAGGTCCTCCCCCACGCCGAACTGCAGAGGATTGACGAAGATCGACACGATCACGACCGCGCCGGTGAGCTTCGCCTGGCGCACCAACTGCAGGTGGCCGGCATGCAATGCGCCCATGGTCGGCACCAGAGCGACCTGCTTGCCGACGCCACGTAGGGCCTTGGACACCGACGTGATCACCGCGGGATCGTGATGAACCGTCAACTGCCCCTTCGTGTAGCTGCCCGCGAGGGTCATCGCTTTCCTTCCAGAATCTCGATCAGATCGGCTGCGGCACCGATACGTTGGGCGGACCGCAGCGACAGCGCACGGTACCCGGCGGCGATCCGTGGATCGACGGCCTCGAGCACTTCGAGGTGTTTGCCCACAGCCGCGGTATCGCCTCGGGCCACCGGGCCGGTCAGTGCGGATTGTCCGTTGCGCAGCGCATTGTCCAGTGCAGCTTCGAGCAGAGGAGCCAGAACGCGCTCGGGCACACCACGTTCGGCATCGGATCCAGGAAAACCCGGACCGGCCAACGCAACTCGCAGTGCCTCGACCGCGTCGACCACCAACGTCACGAGGTGATTGCTGCCGTGAGCCAGCGCCGCGTGGTAGAGCGCCCGGTTGCTCTCGGGCACGTGCACCGGCTCGCCGCCGATCTCGAGGACGAGGGCTTGGGCTACCGCATAACCGATCTCGTCGCCCGCGGTGATGCCGAAGCACGCGGCCGTCATCCGGTCGGTGTCCTCGAGTCCGCCGCTGAATGTCATGGCCGGATGTATTGCCAACGGAACCGCGCCAAGGGCAGCCAACGGCTCCAGTACCGCGACGCCGTTCGCGCCGGAGGTGTGCGCCACCAACTTGCCCGGCGCGACCGCCCCGGTCGCGGCGAGACCGGCGACGATCGAGGCCAGTTCGTAGTCCGGCACCGCCAGAATCAGCAGTTCGGCGCGACGGGCAACCTCGTCGACAGGCAGAATCTGCGACTCGGGCAATCGATCACGTACTCGCGCGATGGATGCGTCCGATACCGCGGCGGCACCGACGACAACGTGTCCGACGCGTTCGAGCGCCTCACCGAAAGCCGTACCGACCCGACCGGCGGAGACGACACCCACGGTCAAGCGAGCCGGAGACAGACCACCAGTGAACCCTGATGAGGTCACCGAAATTTTCCTCTCGTTCGTTCCAGTCCCGCTCGGCGGGTACCAGACGTCCTGCAGGGAACAATAGCGACAGCGGCACCGAACGTGCCATGGGAAACCGGTGTGATCTGGTTCTCAGTCTGCGCGACGGCGACGGCGACGCGTGCCGGCGTCGGTGGTCGTCGTGTCGGCCGAATCGCCGCCTGCCAGCCCGGCCATGATCTCGGCGACGGAACGGCCGTTGGAGTGCGCGCCGGACGCCTCCTCGGGGGATTCGGCGCGCCTGCGTCCGCGTCGCGGTGCATCCGCCGTCTCCTCGGCAGGCGTGTCGTCGACGCGGTCGGCTGCGAAGAACGCATCGGCCGAATCTCGCAGCGAGCGGCGAGACTCCGGGTACGTGGCCTCTTCTTCGGCCGATTCGGGCTCGGGGGCCTGCTGAGCCTGTGCCTCCTCGACAGGTTCGGCGTCCTCGACTGCTGCTGATTCGGCCGGTTCGGATTCGGCCGCGGGTCGACGCGTCTGCTCGAAGTTGTATGCGGTGAACGGCGAGGTGGGCGGGCTCACCCGCCCGGCCGGCCTCGGTGCCCCGTAGGGGCGTGACTGCGCGGCCGGCGGCTCGGTGCGGTCGTTCTGCCCGGCGTCGGTGACGTCGTCGGAACCCTCCGGTGCAGAACCCTGCTCGGCAGACGCGTCCTGTGCGTACCGGGAATCGGGGTCCGGTGCCGCCGTCGCGCGGGGCATTTCGTCGGGATCCTCGGGGTAGACCACCGACGTCTCGGCGGTGACCGGCTCGTCGTAGGGCGTACCCACGCCGTTGAAGCCGGGGCCTGCGGGTCCGTTGCCGTTGCCGCCACCCCGTACGTACAACCCGGACGGTGCGGGCTGATAACTGTCGTATCCGCGGCCACCGAGTTCCTGCATCCGCATCGCCTCGGCGCGCAGTGCGACCCGTTCGGTCGGCAAGTTGCCCTCGAACAGCACCTGCAGGTTCTGGCGCAGCGCGGCCAGTTCGTTACGCAGCGCGGCGACCTCGTCCGATTCCAACCGCGTCTCGTTGCGCACCCGGGCTTCGACGCTCATCTCGTATTCGCGTCGGGCCGAGATCTCGCGGGCGAGTTGCAGTTCGTAGACGGTTTGTAAGTCCTTGGCCTTGGTCTGATCCGCGGCCGCTTCCCTGCGGTACTTCGTCATCGCGAACGCACCGATCACCGCGGCCCATAGCGCCGAGAGCACCCCGACGCGCATCCACTGAACGCTTTCGCTGAACAACAACAGCACACTGGCGACGATGCCGAACACGACGAGCGCCGCGAGGAACAGCTGGCTCGCACTACGCCGCTTTCGGCGTCCCTTCTTGGCGCGAGTCTGATCTGTCATGTTCTCAAGGGTAACCGGCCTGTCGGTCGCATCTGGTCATCCCCGACCGATCACGTACACAACGAAGGTAACGATCGAGGGACGGATACGTTATCGGGAGCGCTCGTCGTCCCGATCGTCCGGGGTGCGGCAGCACTGCTCGAGCCACACCGCGGCGGCGACGACGGCCAGGCCCGCGACGAGGGCCACGATCGCTCCGGCTCGGTCCGCGGACGCCGCTCGCACCGTTGCCGCTCGTGGCAATACGTACACCAGGAAGCCGACGCACACCCCCACCAGAGCGGTTCCCACCAGCAGCGACGCCTTCGCCAACACCAGCGCCCGGAAGACCGTCAACGGATGCAGGTCGTGCAGACCGGTACCCACTCGATGCTCGGCGATGCGATTGCGGACGATCACCGCGGTCACCACTTCCACCACCGCGACCAGATACAGCGACGCTCCGGCGTACACCGGGATCGGCGGAAACGAACCGTAGAAAACCCGCACCAGCAGCCACGTGCCCACTGCGGCGATCAGAAACAAACCCAAGACATCCCAGATCTTGGTGGGATTGGTCACCACAGTCGATCACCGTCGCCGTCGAGACGGACGACTCCCGCTCGCTCGTCGGCACTCAGTCGCTCGAGCAGCTCGGAGATCGGCACGTACACCCCGCCGACCCGAAGAGTGGCGTCGGGCTCGACGTCCAGCCACGGCAGCAGCACGAACGCGCGCTCGTGCGCACGGGGATGGGGAAGAATCAGGCGCGGATCCTCACTGATGACGTCGTCGCACACGATCACGTCGACGTCGAGGCTGCGCGGTCCCCAACGCTGCACTCGAACACGGTCCGCTGCCTCCTCGAGTTGCTGCCCCAGACGCAACCAGTCCCACGGGCCGTAGTCCTCGTCCTCGGCCACCACGATCGCGTTGAGGAAGTCCTGTTGCTCGACGCCGCCCCACGGAGCAGATCGATGCACTGCCGAGCACGCCACCACGCGCGAACCCAATTCCGTTGCGACAGAACGCAAGTGGGTCATCGAGTCGCCGATGTTGCTGCCGATCGACAGCACTGCACGGCTCACTTTCGCTCCCGATAGGCCACCACGGCAACGTCGCCGAACGTCAGGGGAATGGGAGCCGACGGCTTGTGCAGCACCACCTCCACCGCGTCGACTCGGGAGTCGTAACCGAGCACCACCTCGGCGATCTCGGCGGAGACCGTCTCGATCAGGTCCCGGGACGGGCCCGCTACGACCGCCGCGGCATGTTCGGCCAGTTCGCCGTAATGCAGCGTCCGAGTCAGATCGTCGGTCTCGGCCGCGGGCGAGAGATCCATCCAGACGGTGATGTCGACGACGAAGTCCTGGCCGTCTCGCTTCTCGAAGTCGAAGACCCCGTGATTGCCGCGGACGGTCAGCCCGCGCAATTCGATGCGGTCGCCGCGACGAGTCCCTGCAGCGGCACTGTTGATCTCGCTCATGCGCGACCACCCTGCCATGCCCGCACGACGGCCACCGCGTCGAGTGACGACCGGACGTCGTGCACCCGCACTCCCCACGCGCCGCCGGCGACGGCGAGAGCAGAGACGACGGCCGTCGCGATCTCCCGGCCGTCCGGTGGACGCGGTGAACCGTCGGGTTCGGCGAGGAGCGAGCCCAGAAAACGTTTGCGGGACGCACCCACCAGAACCGGGAAACCGGATTCCACCAGGGTGGGCAGTCCGCGCAGCAGCTGCCAGTTGTGCTCTGCGTTCTTGGCGAATCCGAGGCCCGGGTCCAGCACGATCCGCGACGCGTCGACCCCGGCGCTCACTGCGTGGTCGACCTGCTCGAGCAGTTCACGGCGAACGTCGGCGACCACGTCGTCGTAGTGATCGGCCGGACCGGTGTGCCGGAACGTCGAGTCGGCGGCCCGCCAGTGCATCAGGATCCACGGCAGCCCGCCTTGCGCGACCACGCCGGCCATCGCGGGGTCGGCTCGACCGCCCGAGACGTCGTTGACGATCGACACCCCGGCCTCGATCGCCGCAGCGGCGACGTGTGCGCGCATCGTGTCGACGCTGGTGCTCACGCCTTCGGCGGCCAACGCCGAGATGACCGGTACGACGCGCTGCACCTCGACCGACGGGTCGACGCGGTCCGCCCCGGGGCGCGTGGACTCCCCGCCGACGTCGACGATGTCGACTCCCAGCCGATGCATCGCCAGACCGTGTTCGACGGCCGCGTCGACGTCGAGGTAGCGACCGCCGTCGGAGAACGAATCGGCCGTCACGTTGAGAACGCCCATGACGATGGGTGCAGCGGGAACGGAGCGCGCGAGAATCATCGTGATCGGACCGGAACCGTCATTTCCGGAGGATCAGGTCCAAGGCTTCCGAACGCGATGCCGCGCTGGACTGCAGCAGACCCCGGACCGCAGAGGTGGTGGTGCTGGCACCGGGCTTGCGGATACCGCGCATCGCCATGCACAGGTGCTCGGCCTCGATCACGACGATCGCACCGCGTGGGTCGAGCTTGCGCATCAACGCGTCGGCGATCTGGCTGGTCAACCGCTCCTGCACCTGGGGACGCTTGGCGTACATGTCCACCACGCGGGCCAGCTTCGACAGACCGGTCACCTTGCCGCTCTTGCCGGGGATGTATCCCACGTGGGCGACGCCGTGGAACGAGACCAGGTGGTGCTCGCACGTGGAGTACATGGGGATGTCGCGAACCAGAACCAGTTCTTGATGGCCTTCGTCGAAGGTCGTGTTCAGCGCGGTGTCCGGATCGGTGTAGAGGCCGGCGAAGATCTCTCGGTAGGACCGGGCGACACGAGCCGGGGTATCGAGCAGGCCCGGGCGGTCGGGATCCTCACCGACGGCGATGAGCAACTCGCGTACCGCAGCCTCCGCGCGGGGCTGGTCGAACACTGCGCCCGTGGCGTAGGCCACCGGCTCCGTGATTCCCTGCTGCGGCACGGCGGATTGCACGGCTGCTGGGACTTCTGCCGAGTCGCCTGTCGACTCGTCGGTCCTGTTGACTGACACGAGAACGTACCTCCGGTTGGGCTCCGCGAATGTGGCAGCTGGGCGGGCGTGCTGCTCGGTGTGAACGGCTCGCCTACGAACAACAGCACGGGTTCGAAACGACTTACTGGGTCGACCGCGACGGTCGACCCAGTAAGCCTAATGATCGGACTAGCGGTGTGAGCCGCCCGGTCCTTCCCACCGTTGGGTGCGTGGGCCGGCGTCGCCGTCGTCGTTTCCGTGACGGTCGCCGTGCTCACCCTGTTGCGACTCCTCCGACGAACCATGAGCGGGTCGATCGTCTCCGGGAAGCGGGTAGTTGTGCGAGCTTTCCGGAACCTCCCATGTGGGAGTCGACTCCGGCGCGCCCTCGGAATTCTCGCCGTAGGGAGGCTCGTGCCGGGACGTACGACCGTGCTCCCCGGCGTCCGGCCGGAACGGATCCGGCTGGTACTGCGGCGGCTGATACGACTGCTGCGGCTGCTGCGGGTCGTACGACTGCTGCGGCTGGGGCGGCTGGTAGGACTGCGGCTGCTGATACGTCGGATGCTGACGGTAGCCCTGATCCGAGTCCTGCTCACTCGGAGGCTGGTACTGAGCCGGCGGCGTGGACGGGCCTTGGTAGCGCGGCACCTGTGGCTGATCGCGCGGCGGCCAGCCGGGTGCCGACCAGCCGGCGGGAGCGCCGTAATCGGGGCCCGAACCATTGGGACCCGATCGGGGCTCGGGCCGGCGATAGCCCTCGGAGTATCCGCCGCCTGTGGTCGGCCCGCCGTAGCTTCCGTTGGCAGGACCGCCGTTGGTAGCGCCGTTGTAGCCGCCACCGTTGGTAGCCCCGTTGTAGCCGCCGCCGTTGTTGCTACCGCCGTTGTAGTCGCCGGGGGCAGGCGCGCTACGTCGACCGGAACCCGTGTTCGGTCCGAGCTCGCCGGTGCCCGGTGCGCCGTTGTAACCGTTGCTGCCGTTCTGCTGCCCACCCTTGGTCAGCTGCGGCGACCCGGCGTAGCTGGGCTGCGGAAACTGTTGCGGTGGAAGCTGTTTCGGTGCCGGTGGCACCGGAGGCCACGGCTCGCCGCGCTCGGCTGCGAGCTCGCGAGGTGTCTTGACCGGCGGCTTGTCCGACGGCTTACGGTCACCGAAGTCGTTGAACAGCGTGATGCGCGGGCGCTTGGTGACGCTGTGGAAGATCTTCTCGAGGTCCTTGCGGGTCAGCGTCTCACGTTCGAGCAGCTCGGAGGCAAGGGTGTCGAGCAGGTCGCGGTACTCGTTGAGGATGGCCCACGCCTCGGTGTGCGCGGCTTCGATGAGCTTGCGCACCTCCTCGTCGATTTCGCGGGCGACCTCGTGCGAGAAGTCGGACTGCTGTCCCATCGAACGACCGAGGAACGGGTCGCCCTGTTCCTGTCCGTAGCGGACGGCACCGAGCTTGCTGCTCATGCCGTACTCGGTGACCATCGCGCGGGCGATCTTGGTGGCCTGGTCGATGTCCGAGGACGCTCCGGTGGTCGGCTCGTGGAACACGAGCTCTTCCGCGGCGCGTCCACCCATGGCCATCACCAGGCGCGCGATCATCTCCGACCTCGTCATCAGGCCCTTGTCGTCCTCCGGGACCGTCATCGCGTGACCGCCGGTGCGACCGCGCGCGAGGATGGTCACCTTGTACACGGGCTCGATGTCGGGCATCGCCCATGCCGCGAGAGTGTGGCCACCCTCGTGGTACGCGGTGATCTTGCGCTCGTGCTCGCTGATGATGCGGCTCTTGCGGCGCGGACCACCGACGACGCGGTCGACGGATTCTTCGAGCGACGCCTCGGTGATGACGGTGCCGTTCTCACGAGCGGTGAGCAGTGCCGCTTCGTTGATGACGTTGGCCAGGTCTGCACCCGACATTCCGACGGTTCGCTTGGCCAGACCTTCGAGGTCGGCATCCTGCGCGACGGGCTTGCCGGCCGAGTGCACCTTCAGGATCGCTCGACGGCCGGCCAGGTCGGGGGCGCCGACCGGGATCTGACGGTCGAAGCGGCCCGGACGCAGCAGGGCCGGGTCGAGGATGTCGGGACGGTTGGTGGCGGCGATGAGGATGACGCCGGTGCGCTCACCGAAGCCGTCCATTTCGACGAGCAGCTGGTTGAGCGTCTGCTCGCGCTCGTCGTGTCCGCCGCCCATGCCTGCGCCGCGCTGGCGGCCGACGGCGTCGATCTCGTCGACGAAGATGATGCAGGGGCTGTTCTGCTTGGCCTGCTCGAACAGGTCGCGCACGCGGGATGCACCGACGCCGACGAACATCTCGACGAAGTCGGAGCCGGAGATGGTGAAGAACGGGACGCCCGCCTCGCCTGCGACGGCGCGCGCCAGCAGCGTCTTGCCGGTTCCGGGAGGGCCGTACAGCAGGACGCCGCGCGGAATCTTGGCACCGAGGGCCTGGTAGCGCGCCGGGTTCTGCAGGAAGTCCTTGATTTCGTAGAGCTCTTCGACGGCCTCGTCCGCGCCCGCGACATCGGCGAACGTGGTCTTCGGCATGTCCTTGGTCAGCTGCTTGGCCTTGGATTTGCCGAAGCCCATGACACCGCCGCGGCCGCCACCCTGCATACGGCTCATCACGAAGATGATCACGCCGAGGATCAACACCATCGGGAGGATGAGCAGCAGGAACGAGCTGAACCAGCTCTCCTGGGTGACGGTGGTGTTGTAGCTGTTCAAGCCCTGCGAGTCGACCTTGTCGAAGATCTGCTCGGACGCCGAGTCCGGATACTTCGCGATGATCTGCTTCTCGTTCTCCGTGGCGTCGGAGGCCTCTTTGAGGGTCAGCCGAATCTGCTGCTCACGGTCGTCGATCTGCGCGGACTCGACATTGCGGTCGTCGAGCTGGGCGATCGCCACCGAGGTGTCGACCGACGTCCAGTTCCGCGTGTCGTTACCGAAGTAGCTGAAGGCATAGATCACCAACAGAATGCCGAAAACGATGGCGAGATTTCGTATTACTGTCTTCCGATTCATACAGCTTCAGCCGACTCGGCCGTGTCCTTTCAGTCCGCTCCCGCGCGCTGGCTGCTCCCTGCCCGCCGGATACTCCAGGCTACCGCGAGACTCGGACATCGGACTCGCTCTTACCTGGCGCTCTGCGTCCACGCGCCTGTCGGCGTCGACGCTTCTTCCCCTCCAACGACTGCACTCCCCCGGCAGTTCCCCGTGTATCGCCGCACACTATCCGGATCGATGGACCATTGCATACGTCTCGGCGCGGCAATGGTCCATTGACGGACGGTCCACCGCAGCGACACGGGCGGAACCGAAAGAACTCGGATCAGCTGTACACCTTCGGGTCCAGCAGACCGATGTACGGCAGATCGCGGTATCGCTCGTTGTAATCGAGGCCGTAGCCGACGACGAACTCGTTGGGGATGTCGAAGCCCACGTTCGCGACCTCGACGTCGACCTTGATCGCGTCGGGCTTACGCAGCAACGTCACCACCGACAGCGAGGCGGGCGACCGGGTCGCCAGGTTGCGCTTGAGCCAGCTCAGCGTCAGACCGGAGTCGATGATGTCCTCGACGATCAGCACGTGGCGTCCGGTGATGTCGCGGTCGAGGTCCTTGAGAATCCGGACGACGCCGGAGGACGACGTCGACGAGCCGTAGGAGCTCACCGCCATGAACTCGAGCTGCGCCGGGATGGGCAGGGCCCGCGCGAAGTCGGTCATGAACATGATCGCGCCCTTGAGAACGCCGACCAGCAGCAAGTCGCCTTCGGGAGCACCCTCGGGATACCGCTTGGCAATTTCCTCTGCGAGTTCCGCGGTCCGTGTTTTGATCTGTTCCTCGGAAATGAGAACCGATTCGATGTCGCCCTCGTACACGGGGTTTCCCTTCATTCGTTCTCCAGGCCGACGCTCAGCCTGCCATGCCGACGCGAGCACACCAACCTCGCCTCCGGCGTTCCCCCAGGCAGCGCAACTCCGCCCTGCCCGGTCCAGCGCACGACGAGCGCATCGACAGCGCGGATCTGACGGTCCGACAACGACGTCACACCCCGGCCGAGGAGCCAGCGGCGCACCACTCGGCGGCGGATCGCAGGGTCGGACGATTCGATCGCCGAGACGTCCAGCTCGCGCGTGTTCGGATCGACGACGGCCGCGGCGATGGCGTCGAGCGCCCGGCCGTCCTCCTGCAGCTGCTCGGCCGTGCGGGCCAGAGCCGGAGCGACGCCCCCACCGAGCACGTCCTCGAGCAACGGCAGCACCTCGTGGCGTAGTCGCACCCGGGTGAAGTCGGGATCGGTGTTGTGCGGATCCTCGAACGGTTCGAGCCCCAGCTCTGCGCACGCGGCCCGCGTCACAGCGCGTCGCACCCCGAGGAGCGGCCGACCCCACAGGTCGTCGAACGCTGCCATTCCGGCGATGGACCGAGGCCCCGAGCCCCGACCGAGGCCTAACAGCACCGTCTCGGCCTGGTCGTCGAGAGTGTGCGCCACCAGCACCGAGGCATCACCGCGCGCGGCGTCCAACGCGTCGTATCGGGCTCGGCGAGCGGCAGCTTCCATCCCGCCCGAACCGGCCACGGTCACTGTCAGCACTCGGGCGTCGTCGACGCCCAGCAACCGGGCACGCTCGGCGGCAACGGCAGCCACCTCGGCCGATCCCGCCTGCAGCCCATGATCGACGATCAGCGCCGTCACGTTCGAAGCCTCGGCTGCCGTCGCCGCAGTGAGCGCCAAAGAATCCGCGCCACCGGACAGCGCCACCGCTACCGGGCCGGGATGCGCCGCCAACCAACCCCGCACTGCACGCCGAACCTCCAGCAACGCCGGAGACTCGGGCAGCATGGGTCGTTTCGCAGGCTCAGCCAAGGACTCGCGCGACCCACGCATCCGGGTCCTCGATCTCCGACAGCAACGGCAGAGTGTCCGGCCCGGTCCACACCGTGTTGAAGCGTTCCATTCCCACCGAGCCGACGACGTGATCGACGAATGCCTTGCCGCGTACGTATTGCGCCATCTTCGCGTCCATCCCGAGCAGCGTGCGCACGACGCGTTGGACGGGGTTGACCTTGCGTTGGCGTCGCCGATCGAACGCGCGGCGGATCTGCACCACCGACGGCACGACGGCCGGTCCGACGGCGTCCATGACGTGGTCGGCGTGACCTTCGAGCAGTGTTCCGAGAACGAGGAGACGGTCGATCGCCTGCCGCTGCGGCTCGGGCTGGGTCGCGCGGAGCAGACCGATGATGCCGGCGTCCTCGGCGGATCCGCCGGGATTCTTCCTGGCCTTCAGAGCGCCGCTCAGCCGAGTGAGGACATCGGACATCGGCTCGTCGGTGCCGTCGGAGAGCAATCCGACGTTGTCCCGCATGTACTGCCCGAGCCACGGCGCGGAGGAGAACTGCACTCGGTGGGTCACCTCGTGCAGGCATACCCAGAGCCGAAAATCACTGGGTGAGACGCGAAGTGCACGTTCGACGGCGATCACGTTGGGTGCGACCAGCAGCAGGGTGCCGCTCTCACCGGTGAACGGATCGTACTGTCCCAGAATGGCACTGGACAGGAACGCGAGCATGGCACCGGCCTGCAACCCGGCGGGCTTGCCACCGAGCAGACCGGTCGGAGGTGCCTCGTTCTCGTCCCCGGTGAGGTGCTTCATCGACGCAGCCGCCGCTGCGATCCATCCTGCTCGATCGACCACCTGGGCGTCGGGCACCGGCAGACCGTCTGCCAGGCCTGTCGTCTCCCGTACCGGCCCCTCGGCCCGAATGGATGCTGCGGCAAGCTCGTCCACGGCTGCGGCGGCGGTGTATCGCGAGGTGGCCGGCCCCGGGCGGGCCAATCTCGCTCCGGCCTTCGCGGCCACCGCCCAGTCGACTGCGCCGGCGAACCCGGACGTGGCGTCGTTGTCGTCGGCGGTTGCTGTTTCGGTGCTCATCGGCAACCACACATTCTCAGGGTCGATGCGACGGCATCGAGGGCGGGTCGACTGACATCGGGTGGCCGGTCGTTGGACATCAGGGCGAACGTCAGGATCCGGCCGTCGACGTCGACGACGTATCCCGCCAAAGCGCTTGCAGCGGAGAGAGTTCCGGTCTTCGCACGAACCCAGCCGGCACCGGTACGATCACCCGAGGCGTACCGATCGGACAGCGTTCCGGTGGCACCGGCGACCGGTAGGTAGTCGAGCATGGGCCGCAGTGCCGGTTGGCCGCTCCCGGCTGCCGACGTCAGCACCTGATCGAGCAGGCGGGCGGGAATCCTGCCGTCGACCGACAGTCCGCTCGCGTCCTGCAACGCCAGACCCGCCATGTCGAAGCCGGCCGAGAACAGGGTCTGGCCGATGGACGCCACCGCCCCGGAAAAGCTTGCCGCCGTGTTCATCTCGAGCGAGAGTTCTCGGCCCACCGCTTCGGCCAGCACGTTGTCGGACCGATAGATCATCTGCTGCAGCCGATCCCGCAACGGGGCCGACTGCACCGATGCGATCTGATCGGCACCCTCCGTCGCCT
The DNA here is from genome assembly GCF_002258885.1 of Rhodococcus sp. 06-1474-1B. Lineage (NCBI taxonomy): Bacteria > Bacillati > Actinomycetota > Actinomycetes > Mycobacteriales > Nocardiaceae > Rhodococcus > Rhodococcus sp. 06-1474-1B. The sequence continues at coordinate 576,260 of NZ_NOYR01000021.1, forward strand.
TGCCCGTCGTCACCGCAGCGGGGTCGACGCCGAGTCCCGCGGCGAGGGCGCGGCCGGCATCGAGGGCGGGCGTGGTGCTGCGCGGCGATTCGTCGACGAGGGGGTTCGAGCGGCCGCCGTCGAGCATGATCGGTTCGATCGGGGTGATGGATCCGGCGGCGATGTCGGCCGGGAACCAGCCCTGGGCCATCGTGTCGCCGGAGTAGATGGACGTGTCGACGCTGATGCTGCGCACTGCGGTTCCGCTGCGGCGGATCTGCTCCACCAGGTCGTCGATGCGTGCCGCTCCCGGATAGAACCCGGTCGTACCCACCGGCAGGGCGGTGAGCGTGGGGTCGCCGCCGGCGATCAGCACGATGTTGCCCTCACCGCTGCCCTGGACCACCCGGGTCGCGACGCGGTGGTCGGACGGAAGCGCGAGCATCGCGGCCGCTGCCGTGAGCACCTTGGTCGTCGATGCGGGAGTCATGGGTGTGTCGGGATTCTGCGACCACAGGATCTGGCCGGTCTGCGCGTCGGCCACGGTTCCGGTGAAGGTGCCGAGCGCGGCGTCGTCCACCACGGGTGCCAACGCGCCCGCGAGACCGGCTGCGCTCGGCACCGGGGCGGAGTCGGGGAACGCGGTGATCGACGGGTTCGGCAGCACCGTCTCGGGTGGGGGTGCGATCGCGGCGTCGGCACTCTCGGAGACCCTGGGCAGCACCAGAGCGGCGGTCGTGACGGCAAGGACCACGACGAACACCGCGCACAGCGTGAGGATCAACCGCTTCTTCCTGCGTCTGCGCCCCGCCATGGGACCGAGGAATCGCCGTGTCAGCCCCGCCACCGTTCCTCCGTCATTGCCGTGGTCGTACCCATGATCATCGAGTCAACAGTATCCTCGGGTCCGGTAGCCTTGCGCCGCCACCATAGAGACATTCGCAAACCACTCGAGCCCGCTCGGGCTCGAACCAAGACAGTGAGGACTGCACGTGTCGTTCGACGTCACCATCGAGATCCCCAAGGGGCAGCGCAACAAGTACGAGGTCGACCACGTCACCGGACGTGTTCGCCTCGACCGCTACCTCTACACCGCGATGGCGTATCCGGCCGACTACGGCTTCATCGAGAACACCCTGGGCGAGGACGGCGATCCGCTCGACGCGCTGGTGCTGCTGCCCGAGTCGGTGTACCCCGGTGTCATCGTCGAGGCCCGCCCGGTGGCCATGTTCAAGATGGTCGACGAAGCAGGCGGCGACGACAAGGTGCTGTGTGTGCCGGCCGGCGACACCCGCTGGGATCACATCCAGGATCTGAGCGACGTCTCGACCTTCGAGCTCGACGCGATCAAGCATTTCTTCGTCCATTACAAGGATCTCGAACCCAACAAGCACGTCACCGGTGCAGACTGGGTGGGTCGCGCAGAAGCCGAGGCCGAAATCGCTGCGTCCTTCAAGCGTTTGACGGACAATCCGGGTCACTGATCCTTTCGGCATCACAACACCTCGTTTCGGCCGTGTGCCGACGAACCACAGTTTGGGGAGACGTATGACCGACAGCACTTCCAACGGCACCGCCGGTGATCGGCGCAATCTGGAGTCGCGGCCGATATCGGACCCGACCCAGTTCCCCGATCTGCCGGTGACCGTCGTTCTCGACCGGATCCCGGTACCGATTCTGGCTGTCGATCCCACCGGTGCCATCGTGTTCGCGAACGAAGCCTTCGACGATCTGTTCGGACTCGACCGGACAGAACGAGAGGACTTCCACCTGCACGACATCTTCCCGGATCGAGCTCCGGAGGGCGTGAACGTCGCGGAGATGTTCCTGACCACCGTCGCCACCCGTGCGGACTCCCTATGGCGGATGACCGACAAGACCGGCGACATCGTTCAGGTGCGGGCCAGCAAGTCGATTCTCAGGCGCACCGAGGACACCATCGTGCTCGTCGCGTTGGAGGATTTCACCGACCAGCTGTGGAACGACCCGAAGAGCGCTCTGCGCTGACACTTCGAAGAGCGCTCTGCGCTGACGGTTCGAATCGTTCTCCCCAGAACGTTTCCCGGGAACGACCAACGGTGTACATCGGCATGTCAGGTGCCGGTGTACACCGTTGCTTTGTTTCCACCCGCGTGTTTCGACTCGTACATCGCTGCGTCGGCGTCGAGCAGTCCGTTGTGCATCAACTCGGCCGACTCGTAGGACGAATCGGCCGACCGCCACTGGCCGGCATCGAGTATCGCGACCCCGATGCTGACCGTCACCGGCACGTCGTCGCCTGGATCGTGCACCGCCTCGCGAATGTCGTCGGCCAGGTGTTTCGCGGAGTCGGCGTCGACCGGAACGGCAATCGTGAACTCTTCACCTCCGGTCCGCGCCACGCACGGACGTCTACCGGTGACAGCGCTCAGCCGCCGCGCTGTCCGGCGAAGAACCCGGTCACCCATCGCGTGGCCGAAGGTGTCGTTGACCCGCTTGAACTGGTCCAGATCGACCACCATCAACGCCACGGATTCAGTGTCGGCCAATCTGCCCAGCATCCGCTCGAGCCGCAGTTCCAGACCGCGCCGATTGAGCAGGCCCGTCAGAGAGTCGGTGTTGGCGAGGTCGAGCTGGCGTTGGATGACGGCGCGAAAGGCGAGCACCGAGTTGACCACGAGCACCGTGACGAGAGCGCGCGCGACGATCGAGGCCGGGTCGTCCGGGCGTTCGAGGACGGCCAGAACCGCGAGCAGCAGAATGACAGCGTTGACGAACGCCGTGTGAAATTTCAGTACGTTGCGGCGGGAGAAGTACGCGATGTAGGTGCCGATCACCGAGAACAGGGCAGCCCCGTACAGAGCCAGGTCCCGATCCGCAAAGGTCAGCAGTAGCCCCGACACCCCCACGTCCGCATAGATCACGAACCATCCGGGCATGTGCGAGGCGTCCACCGACCGTAACCACCACCACGCTCCCACCGGCAGGGTGGAGAGCAGCACGATCGTGCAGATCAGCACGGCTGTCGTGCCCACCGGACCGTCGTCCGACAGCATGATGATCGCGCCGATCACGCCGAACGACGGGACGAGCACTGCGATACCCCTGGCCACGCGACGCTCGAGCCGGATCGAGCCCGATCGGGGTCCGATCTCGGACGACGGGGAGGGTAGGTCGTGATCGGTTGGCATCGCATCCCCTCCGTCCGTTCCGAGCAGTCCGAGCATCCGGGTACGACGGCGTCGCGCCCCGGCCGTCGAGGCAGGGCTCGAGCGTACGAAACGACTCGACCGTCGGCACCGAGTTCTCGGAGTCCGAGGCTCAGACGTTACCCGGGCGTTGAGTGGGCAGGTCCGGTCTGATGGTCTCGTAATCGGTCAAGAATCGGTCCAGAAGTCCGACCAGCTTCGCGCGATCCTCCTCGGCCCATCCTTCGATGACTCGTCCGAGGTTCTCGGTGCGGCGTTGCTGGATGGCGGCTGCAGCTTCCTCGCCGGACGGGGTGACGGCCAGAACGAATGCCCGCCCGTCACGTTCGTCGGGTACCCGAGCGACATGTCCTCGCTCGACCAGCTGGCCTACCTGCCTGCTGACCGTGGACGGGTCCGAGTTGACCATCGCGGCGAGCTCGCTGGACCGCATCGGTCCGTCGCGCAGCAGGCGGAACAGGCATACGTAGGCGGCACCGTCGACGCCGCCCGAGGACGAGATCTGCGCGATGTTGCGCTCCCGAATCCGCTGCAGCCGAACCAGCTGTGTACCCAGCTCTTCGGCGTATTCGACCACGTCAGCTACCGGTGAATTGGGCCGGACGCTTCTCGAATACCGAGGTGATGGCCTCGGTGAGATCGTGTGAGGCGAGGAAAGCCGCGTTCCAGGCCGCAACGAATCTCAGCGAGTCGTCGACGCTCGCCGACCGGGAATGGTCGAGGACGGTCTTGATGCCCTGCACCACCAGGGGCGGGTTCGCAGCAATGGCCGCGGCGCACTCGCGGGCGGCCGCGAGGACGGCATCGTGGTCCTCGAACACGTCGTTGACCAGGCCGATCTTCTCGGCGCGCGCCGCGTCGATGTCCTTGCCGGTCAACGCGAGCTCACGCATGTGGCCGTCGCCGATGATCGCGGGGAGTCGAGCGAGAGATCCCATGTCGGCGACGATCGCGACACGCACCTCGCGGACGCTGAACTTCGCGTCGGCGCTGGCGTACCGCACGTCGGCGGCGGTGATGAGGTCGACGCCGCCACCGATGCACCAACCCTGCACTGCGGCGACGACGGGCTTGCGGCAGTCCGCCACGGCGTTGACGGCCTTCTGCATCGTCTTGATGGTGTCGTGGAACGTGGTCCTGGGTCCGGCGAGTGCTTGGTCGGCCATCAGCGGCCCGAACGTTCCGGCCATGGCCGGCAGGTCGAGACCGTAGGTGAAGTTCCTTCCGGAGCCCGCGAGAACCACGGCCCGTACCTCTGGATCGGCATCGAGTCGGGCGAACAGTTCTGGGCATTCGCTCCAGAAATCAGGGCCCATGGCGTTGCCCTTGTTCGGCCCGAGAAGTGTCACGTGCGCGATGTGGTCTGCGATCTCCACAGAGAATGCGGTCCAGTTCCGTTCGGTCATGCTGCGAGCCTAGCGGCAGACGCAGCAGTACCCACAGGGCGTGTTACGCCGAGTAACGTCTGCGCTAAGAGCCTGCTCAGCTATGGCAATGGCCGACTGCGGTCCCCCATCATTCATGCATGTTGATGCATCAGGGGTTGGGTCTCGAGACATTCAACGATCTGCCGCGTCGCAAGGCGGTACACGCGCTCTACGAGTGCTGTTGCTCGGTTGCCTGGGCCTCACGTCTCGCCGACGGCCGCCCGTACCGGTCGCGGGACGAGTTGTTCACCGCGGCGGCCGCCGAGCTGAACGAGTTGTCCGACAACGTCATCGACGCCTTGGCCGCGACGCTGCCCGAGCCGAACAAGATGTGCACGACCATGGACGCAGAATCACGTAGCGCCCTGGGCACCGCAGCGCGCGCGTACGAGTCGAAATTCGGCTGGCGGTACGTCTCGAACCTGATGATGACTCCCGACGGTTTCGAACCCAGGGACGTGCTGATGGAGCTCGGCCATCGACTCGACAACGACGAACCGACCGAACGGCTGGTCATGCGCAGGGAGTTGGTCGAGATCGATCACCGTCGCCTCGGCCGACTGTTGGGTCCCGAAGGCGGCTGGCCGCCGTACTGATACCGCGAGGTCAGCCGAAGAGGCCGACGACTCGGCCGATCAGGCCACCGGCGATCACGATTGCCAACAATGCCACCAGAACGATGACGACGATCGGCATCACGCGACTGCGCTGCGGCGGTTCGTGGTTGGGCCCACCGACTGCTGTCTCGGCTGGAGGAGTATCGCCCGGCGCCACGCTACCGCCCGCTTCGAGGCCGGCAGTCTCATCGGGTTCTGGATTCTGAGCAGTCATGAACCCGGAGTACCCGGTAGCGCAGCCCTCAATCGAGCTGTGCTCTGGCTATCGCTCCGGCGAACAGTTCCGACACGGCATCGGCGATGACGGACCGGTCGATCTCCTCCGGATCCACCGAATGTTCCACGGCCAATCCGGAGATCAACGCAGCCAAGGACATCGCGAGGCGTCGAGCATCGAACGCCTCCCCCACACCCCACTGCACCGCTCGATCGGCGATGAGTCGTTCGAGCTCGGAGCGGAGGGCACGACGGTCGGTGCGGTAGCGCTCGGCAATCACCGGGTCACGGCCCGCGAGAATCCCGAATTCGACGGTCAGTAGTGGCCACCGCGGCTCGGCGACCACCCAGGACGCGATTTCGCCGCCGCCGGCTCCCGCAGCCGCCTGTGGGTCCAGGTCGGACACGTGAGCGAGTACTCGGGCGGCGAGGTCGAGTGAGCGCTGTGCCAGCAGTTCGGCGAACAGCCCTTGCTTGGAATCGAAGTTGGAGTACACGGCCCCCTTCGTGAAGCCGGCCCGATCGGCAATGTCGGTGAGCTTGGCCGCCGCGTATCCGCGCTCGGTGAACTCGTCGGCCGCTGCGGCGAGCAGTCGTTCTCGCACATCGGTGCGCTGCGGCCTGCGCTGTGGCTGTGTCGATCGCCACTCTTCTTGCTGCTCGGCATTCACGATACCTAGAGTATTGAATACCTCGGGTATCGACAAGGTCTTCGAGTCTCGACATGTTCAGGAGCACTTTTCATGCGCAAGATGTCACTATTCGCCGCCGCAGTGCTGGTGCTGCAACTCGGCTTCATCCTCAGCTACGTGTCGGCGTTCCATCAGCCGACTCCCCACGCGATTCCGATCGCCGTGGTGACCGAGGCCGGGCTTCCCGCCGGCCTGGACCAGCAGACCGCCGACCGCCTCGACGCCATCGACGGTGCGCCGCTCGACGCGCGTACGGCAGCGGACACCGCCGAGGTTCGCACCCTGCTCCGCGATCGGGACATCCTCGGTGCCTACGTCGTCGGCTCGAGCGGCACCGACACACTGATCACCGCGAGCGCTGCCGGCAGCTCTGTAGCGACCGCCCTCGAATCGATCTTCACCGAGGTCGATGCCGCTCAGGGGCGCCAATTCGTGGTGCGCGACGAGATCCCGGTCGGTGTGCACGACAACCGAGGATTGTCCGGCTTCTACCTGTCGGTGGGCTGGGTCGTCGGCGGCTACCTCCTCGCGGCCGCCTTCGGCCTGCTCATCGGGGCACCGAAGACCCGACGCGAAACCTGTGTCCACGTCGGCATTCTCGCCGCGTACTCGATTGCCTCGGGCGCACTGGGAGCACTGCTGACCACCCACGTACTCGGAACCTTTGCCGGACACTGGTTTCCGCTCACCGTGCTGGGCACCGGGGTCGTCTTCGCCACCGGGCTGTTCACGATGGGTCTGCGAGCCCTGATCGGAGTGGCTGCGGTACCGGCGGCGATCGTGCTGTTCGTCATCCTCGGAAACCCCAGCGCTGGAGGCGCTTTCGGGGCCAACGTACTGCCGCATGTGTACGCGTCGATCGGCCGGTGGATCACCCCGGGCATCGGCACCGAAGGAGTGCGCAGCATCGTGTACTTCTCGGGTGCGGGGGTCGGGCAGCCGGCACTCGGACTGGGCCTCTACATCCTGACCGGCGTGCTGCTGATGGCTGCGGCAGCGGTTCTGCGCCGTCGTCGCAGCGCCGGTGAATCGATGCCGAGCCAGTAAAGTGGCATCCCATGACTGCCACCTTCCCTCTGCCGATGCCCGATCTCGCTGTCCGCACACTCGGTGGCGCAGTGGTGTGGGCGAACGACGAGACGTTCGCCGAGAAGGAAAATCTGATCACACCGGGCAAAGCCGACTACTCGACCGCGACGTTCGGGCACAAGGGGCAGATCTACGACGGGTGGGAGACGCGGCGCCGACGCGAGGCCGGCTACGACGAGGCGATCGTGCGACTCGGAGCTGCCGGCATCGTGTCGGCCGTCATCGTCGATACGTCCTGGTTCACCGGCAACTATCCGCCGGAAGTTTCGATCGAGGCCGCCGAGGTGACCGGATTCCCGTCACCGACCGAGCTGTACGAGACGGAATGGACGACCATCGTCGCCCGTAGTGCCGTCGACGGCGACAGCGAGAACCGATTCGAGGTCGCGTCCGACGCCCGGTGGACGCACGTCAAGCTGTCCATCTACCCGGACGGCGGCGTCGCTCGGCTGCGAGTACTGGGACGCGGCGTCCCGGACCCGAAGTTCCTCGCCGTCGGGCCCGTCGACCTGGCCGCGCTCGAGAACGGCGCATACGTCTCGGCCTGCTCCAACATGTTCTACAGCTCCCCCAACAATCTGCTGTTCCCCGGCCCGCCGCGCTCGATGGGCGAAGGCTGGGAAACCTCGCGTCGACGCAACGACGCCAACGACTGGGTGCAGGTGCAGCTCGCCGGCACGGGCCGAATCCGGCTGGCCGAGCTGGACACCAGTTGCTTCCTGGGCAACGCCCCCGGCGCCGCGTCCCTGCAAGGGCGACTGGGCGACGGCGACTGGATCGAACTGCTGCCGCGAACGACACTGCAGCCCGACACTCGGCATCGCTTCGTCCTCGACCACGACGCCCCGGTGTCGGAGGTGCGAATGGACATCTTCCCCGACGGGGGAATGGCGCGATTGAGATTGTTCGGTGACCTCGCGGGAGTGGAGCCTGCGGAATGACCCAGTTGGGCAAGCTGTCTGCGTAAACGGTCGTGTGGCAATAGGGTTGGGGCATGTCCCGGCTACTTCATCCGAATGCAGCCCATGTTGCCGACACCCTGATTTCTCGTGGTCATCACGGGGTGGTGGTGAACAGTCCCGAGGGCACCCACACCGCCGCCGATGCCGCAGCTGCGTTGGGCGTCGAGGTGGGTGCGATCGTGAAGTCGATGGTGTTTCTGCTCGACGACGAGCCGGTGTTGCTGCTGGTGTCCGGGGCTCACAATGTTCATCTCGAGCACACCGGTGAGCGTCTCGGCGGCACGCTCGCCCGGGCCGATCTGCGTACCGCCAAGCACGCCACCGGCCAGCCGATCGGGGGAATCGCTCCGGTGGGCCATCCGACGAATTTGGATACGTTCGTCGATCAGGACCTTGCGGCCCACCCCGAACTGTGGGCCGCGGCCGGGCACATCGACACGATCTTCCGCTCGTCGTACACCGAGTTGCTGCGCATCACCGCAGGTCTGGCGATCGACGTCACCTGAGCTCGATCGACCTAGGAAGCAAGGGTCGGGGCAATTCGGGGTGCGCCGAGGATCGCGTCGACGACGTCGGTGGCGAGGCGGGTGCCGCGCGATTCGAGGAGCGGCAACACTCCCGCGGCCAGGAACGTCGACTGCCGCTCGATCTCGCCGTGTACCTGCAGCGTCACGCCGTCGGCGACGTCGGCCGCGGTGACGTCGGAGATCAAACTCGCCAGTCCCGACGGGGTACCGACGTAGCGGATGGACGACGGGCTTGCCGGCGCGTCGAGTGCGGCGAATTCCCGACGGGCCGTCCTGGCGTCGGCAGCGATGTAGATCTCGAGATCGAGGAAGACCGCGAGATTGTCGGCCGATTCACCGCGGTCGACGGCTTCCGCGTGCAACCGGGCGCGTTGCTGCTGAGCTTCCCGCAGGTCCGAGGCAACGATTCTGACGGTGTTCACCTCGGGCCCGACGGTCAGCTCGGTCCAGACGTCAGCGGATTCGATGGCTATGCGGGTGTGATTGTGCGACATGAGTGGTGGTCCTGATTCGTCGGTCGGGATGCGCATGCGGTCGGAGCGGAGCCGAACTCGAACACGACCCGGACGCAGTGCGGCACAGATCGACATACCTGTTGCACCAGTGGCGATTGCCACGCGACACGACACTCACGGTCATGACGCCATGCTAACTGCCTGTGGGGCTGCACGGGGATCCAACCCCGGCGGCCCCGTCGGCCAGGGCGGGGAAGGGACGAGGGTCCGGTACGGGGTTCCACCACCCGGCTTCTTCGGCGTAATCCCACGTCGGCCCGGACTCGACGAACGCTGCCACGGCGTCGACGAGTCGGTCCACGTCGGCCGAGGAACTGCCGAGACCGATACTGGCCCGCACGGCACCGTCGGCGTGACCCAGCCGGCGCAGCAGCGGGTGGGCGCAGAACTTTCCGTCGCGCACTCCGATGCCGTGTTCGGCCGACAGGTACGCCGCCACTTCACCGGGGTCGTGGCCGGCGACGGTGAAGGTGACGGTGCCGACGACGTCGGGCGCGTCGGCCCACACCTGCAGCAGTTCGACACCCTTCAGTGCGGCCAACCCGTCCCGCAATCGGGTGGACAATTCCCGCTCGTGCGTCGTCGCGGCATCCTCGTCGAACGACGCGATGGCCTCGCACGCCGCCGCCAGCGCGGCGACTCCGAGCACGTTGGGCGTTCCCGCCTCGTGACGCTGCGGCGCGGGAGCCCAGTCGGTGTGCTCGATCGTCACACTGCGCACGGCACCGCCGCCGGCCAGGTGGGGCTCGCCCGCGTCGAGCCAATCACGGCTTCCCACAAGCACACCCGCGCCGAACGGAGCGTAGAGCTTGTGACCGGAGAACGCCAGATAGTCCACACCGAGTGCGGCGATGTCCACTCGACGGTGCGGAACGAGCTGTGCGCCGTCGACGACGATCCGGGCACCGTGGCGATGCGCGAGATCGGCCAGTTGCTCGATGGGGAGCACTTCGCCGGTGACGTTCGATGCACCCGTGATGGCCAGTAGCGCAGCAGGTTTCGCAGCCAGTTCGGCGTCGAGCCGGGAGAGCGTCTCCGCCAGCGTCGATGCTGCGACCACCACTCGGCGATTACGCCACGGCAGGAGGTTGGCGTGGTGTTCGATATCGAGCACCACGGTATCCCCTGGCACGCACGCGGCCAACAGATTGAGCGAATCGGTGGTGTTGCGTGTGAACACGACCACTGAATTCGGCTGTGCACCAACGAATCCAGCCACGGTCTCACGCGCCTTCTCGTACGCCGCGGTGCACACCCGAGACGCGTAGCCGGCCCCGCGGTGCACGCTCGAATAGAACGGCAGCAACTCCGCGATCCGATCGGTCACTGCGGACAGCGCAGGCGCGCTGGCCGCGTAATCGAAGTTGGCGTAGGTGCACGTGCCGCCGTGAACCAACGGAACCTGCAACTCCGTGCCGGAAACAGGGGCAAAAGGAGTGCAGGGACGGGAAAGTACAGACGTCATGACAGATCAAGCCCTCACGTTCGAGGGACCCGCAACGGAAGATAGTCGTGAACGAGTCCGCGCTTGCCGCACCGATTGTTCGGCGTCAGCCTGGTCGTCACCCGGAGCACCCCACCGCGAAGGAGGGTTGCCGACCAGCAAGCCGGGGCTCGATGCTGGTACTCGTGACCGTGGTCAAGACACTGGCAAACCCGCCACGGTTTTGTCAAGCCGGGGAACGTCCCGACACAGCAGTAGGATTTCCGCGGTGGGAAGGCGCGCTCGTTCACCTGCTGGCAAACAGAACGTGAGATAACCAACGGCGCTGCTTTTCCTCAGCACCACAAGAGTCATCTGCCAACGAACGAGAAGGACACCCGGTTGCCTGTGCACCAAGAGAACGATCTGCCGGGTTCGAGCACGGATATCGCACCTGCTCCGGCCGCGTTTCTCCGCTCGCCCCTTGCCCCGCCGGCCCGCACACTGATCGACGTACTACAAGAGACCGCCGATCGCTTCCCGGATGCACCCGCGATCGACGACGGGACGGTGTCGGTCAGCTACGCCGAACTGCTGGACGACATCGCCGAGGGTGCCCAGTGGCTCGCCGACGCCGGTGTCCGGCGCGGTGACCGCGTCGGCATCAGGATGCCGTCGGGGTCCTTCTCGCTCTATGTCGCGATTCTGTCGATCCTCGACGTCGGGGCTGCGTACGTACCCGTCGACGCCGACGATCCGGAAGAGCGCGCCGAATTGGTCTTCGGTGAGGCGCAGGTGACGGCCATCGTCACTGCGGGCGGAATCGCTGCCGGCACCGCGCCGAAACAGAATGCGCCCGAACTGGGTGCCGGTACTCCGGTGCCCGAGCTGCCCACACCCGAGGACGACGCGTGGGTGATCTTCACCTCGGGTTCGACCGGAACCCCCAAAGGTGTTGCAGTCAGCCACCGTAACGCCGCGGCATTCGTCGACGCCGAGGCTCGGATGTTCCTGCAGAAAGATCCGCTGGGACCAGGAGACCGAGTGCTCGCCGGCCTGTCGGTCGCGTTCGACGCCTCCTGCGAGGAGATGTGGCTGGCGTGGCGGCACGGTGCCTGCCTGGTACCCGCCCCGCGCTCTCTGGTGCGGTCCGGCTTCGACCTCGGTCCGTGGCTCGTCTCCCGAGACATCAGCGTCGTCTCGACGGTGCCTACGCTGGCGTCACTGTGGCCCGCCGTGGCACTGGAAGCGGTGCGGCTGTTGATCTTCGGCGGCGAAGCATGCCCCCCAGAGCTGGCCGAGCGGCTGGCCGTCGAAGGCCGGGAAGTCTGGAACACCTACGGCCCCACCGAGGCGACGGTCGTCGCGTGCGCGTCCATCATGGACGGTAAAGGTCCGGTCCGCATCGGATTACCGCTGGACGGTTGGGATCTGGCGGTCGTCGACGCCTCGGGCACTCCGGTGGCGGTCGGCGAAGTGGGCGAGCTCGTCATCGGCGGCGTCGGCCTCGCCCGGTATCTCGATCCGGCCAAGGACGCCGAGAAGTACGCGCCCATGCCGTCTCTCGGGTGGGACCGGGCGTATCGCAGCGGCGATCTGGTGAAGCTCGAGCTCGAAGGACTGCTGTTCCAGGGCCGCGCCGACGACCAGGTCAAGCTCGGCGGGCGACGCATCGAGCTGGGCGAGATAGACAATGCGCTGCAAGCACTTCCGGGCGTCGGCGGCGCGGCCGCGGCAGTCCGCAAGACCGCTGCGGGCAACTCGGTTCTGGTGGGATATCTCGCCAGTACCAATCCCGACTTCGACCTGGAGGCCGCGCGCGCCTTGTTGGCCGAGCAGTTGCCGTCGGCGCTCGTACCGCGGCTCGCGCTGGTCGACGAGATGCCCACACGTACCTCGGGCAAGGTCGACCGCAATGCGCTCCCGTGGCCGCTGCCCGGCATGGCGGGCGCGTCGGCGCTCGGAGGTACCGCGGGGTGGGTGGCCGAGTTGTGGACCAACATCCTCGGCGCTCAGGTCAACGACGAGAACGCCGACTTCTTCGCCAACGGTGGCGGATCACTGTCGGCCGCGCAGCTGGTGACGGCACTGCGCGAGCGGTTCCCCGAGATCACCGTCGCGCAGCTCTACGATCACCCGCGGTTGGGTTCTCTGGCACAGTATCTGGACGACCTGAAGCCTGTCGTGGAGGCAATCCCCCGCGACGTGGCACCGACGTCCCGCACCGCGCAGTGGGCGCAGATTCTGGCGACCGTGCCGTTGACGACGCTGACCGGGTTGCAGTGGGTCACCTGGCTCGGCCTGCTGTTCAACGTCATGGCATGGTTCGACGACGTGCCGTGGGCTCCGACGCTGTCGTGGTGGTGGATTCTTCTCGCGTTCGTCCTGTTCATCACCCCGGTCGGGCGCATGGCCATCTCGGTGATCGGCTCGCGACTACTGCTGGCGGGGTTGAAACCCGGCGCATATCGACGCGGCGGCAGCATGCACATAAGGCTGTGGGCAGCAACGAGATTGACCGATGCCAGTGGCGCGTCCAACCTGTCGGGCGCACCGTGGATGGTCTATTACGCGCGCGCTCTCGGCTCGAAGATCGGTAAGGGCGTCGACCTGCACACCCTGCCGCCCGTGACCGGCATGCTCGAACTCGGCGACGGCTGCTCCATCGAACCCGAGGTCGACCTGTCCGGTCATTGGATCGACGGCGACCTCGTCTACATCGGCGGCATCGAGATCGGTGCGGGTGCCACTGTCGGTGCCCGCTCCACGCTGCTGCCCGGCACCAAGGTCGGCAAGAACGCGGTCGTGACGGCCGGCTCCGCCGTCGTCGGACGAGTCAAGGCCGGCCAGATGTGGTCCGGCTCGCCCGCACAGAAAGTGGGCAAGGCCGATCATCCGTGGCCGGCGGAGACCCCGCCGCGCGCCACCAAGTGGGTGTTCGCCTACGGCGTCGCGTCGCTGTTCCTCTCCGGCATGGCCCTGTTCTCCATCGGCGTCAGCCTGGTGCTGATGGGCTGGTGGATTCACACCGCGGACTCCGTGCTGGGGGCCTTCGAGCGCGGCTTGGTGATGCTGCCCGTCGCCACTCTGGTGTCGCTGGCGGTGTTCGCGCTGATCACCGTCGTCGCGGTGCGGTTGCTCGGCATCGGTCTAGTCGGCGGCTACCACCCCGTGCGCAGCCGCATCGGCTGGCAGGTGTGGGCCACCGAACGCCTGATGGATTCGGCGCGCACCTTCCTGTTCCCGCTCTACGCGTCGCTGCTGACACCGCATTGGCTCCGGTTGCTGGGCGCGAAGATCGGCAAGGACGTCGAGGCGTCGACAGTGCTGATGATTCCCAAGTTCACCACGGTCGCCGACGGCGCGTTCCTCGCCGACGACACCATGGTCGCGAGCTACGAACTCGGCGGCGGCTGGATGCACCTGGGCGACGCCAAGGTGGGCAAGCGGGCGTTTCTCGGAAACTCCGGCATGACGGGACCGGGGCGGACCGTCCCGAAGAACGGTCTCGTTGCGGTGCTGTCGGCAACTCCGGACAAGGCGAAGTCGGGCTCGTCATGGCTCGGTAGTCCACCGGTCCGGTTGCGCCGCGCGGCAGGCAGCGCCGACTCATCGCGCACGTTCGACCCGCCTCGGAAGTTGAAGATCGCCCGTTCACTCGTAGAGACGTGCCGGCTGATTCCCGTCGTCGTGACGTTCGGTATCGGGCTCGGCGTGTTGTTCGGACTGACCGCGATTGCCGACTCGATCGGCTACTGGCTCGCTGCCGCGCTCAGCGGTGTCGTGTTGCTCGTCGCCGGCTTCGTGGCTGCAGCTCTGTCGGCGGCCGCGAAGTGGCTGTGGGTCGGCCGGATCGGCAAGACCGATCATCCGCTGTGGAGTTCGTTCGTCTGGCGCAACGAGGTGGCCGACACGTTCGTCGAGACCGTCGCCGCACCGTGGTTCGCGCGCGCTGCCGAGGGCACCGCGGTGCTCAACATGTGGCTGCGGTGGCTCGGGGCGGACATCGGTCGAGGTGTGTGGTGCGAGACGTACTGGCTCCCCGAGGCAGACCTCGTGACGTTGGCCGACGGTGCGACGGTGAACCGAGGGTGCGTTGTTCAGACGCACCTGTTCCATGATCGGATCATGTCCATGGACACCGTCGATCTCGGCAGAGGCGCAACCCTGGGACCGCACTGTGTCGCTTTGCCTGCATCGGGTATAGGTGATGGTGCGACGGTGGGGCCTGCCTCTCTGGTGATGCGCGGCGATACGGTTCCCGCGCATACTCGTTGGCAGGGCAATCCGATCGCGCCGTGGGCCAAGGGTGATCCCTTTCCGCGGATTCGCGACGACCGAAACGAGGGGTGATCTTCAATGCCGGACAGGCTCGTGGCACCGGTGTTCGACGTCGACTCCAGTGACAATCCGATCGATACGTATCTTCCGCAGAACGGCAATCGCGGCTATCGCGTCTCGCGCTACGAACTCGACCTCGAGTACAAGGTCGAGAGCAACCGATTGACGGGCAAGGCGAAGATCACCGCGGTCACCACGGCGACGGTGTCGAAATTCGCGTTGGATCTCGGCCCGGCGATGAACGTGTCGAAGGTGTCGGTCAACGGGTCACGTTCGGTGAAGTTCAGCCACCAGCGGGGCAAGCTGAAGATCACTCCCGCCAAGCCCATCGCGTCCGGAGCGGCACTGGTGGTCACGGTGGCGTACGGCGGAACACCCAAGCCCATCAACGGTTTCTGGGGTGAGGTCGGCTGGGAGGAGCTCACCGAGGGATCGATCGTCGCGAGTCAGCCGAACGGTGCCGCGTCGTGGTTCCCGTGTGACGACCATCCGGTGTCCAAAGCCAGCTACGGCATCGCCATCACCACCGACTCGCCGTACTACGCGGTGGCCAACGGCACGTTGGTACGCAAACAAACCCGGGCCAGCCGGACCACGTGGGTGTACGAGCAGCCCGAGCCGATGGCCAGCTATCTCGCGACCATCCAGATCGGGCCGTACGAGCATCGCGTCGTCAGCCCGGGACCGGTGCCGATGAACGCGATCACGCCCCCGCGACTACGAGCGCAGTTCGATCACGACTTCGGCCGTCAACCGCAGATGATGGATACCTTCGTACGGCTCTACGGCCCTTACCCTTTCGCGGCGTACACCGTGGTGGTGACCGACGACGATCTCGAAATCCCGGTCGAGGCGCAGGGCCTGTCCATCTTCGGTGCCAACCACTGTTCGGGTTCCCGGTACTACGAGCGCCTGGTTGCGCACGAATTGGCGCACCAATGGTTCGGCAATTCCCTCACCCTCGGCAAGTGGGCAGACATCTGGCTGCACGAAGGATTCGCCTGCTACTCGGAATGGATCTGGGCCGAGAACTCCGGCGGCGCAACGGCTCACGACAAGGCCAAGCGAGCTCACACCATTCAGCGAGGGCTCGCGATGGATCTGCAGCTCACCGATCCCGGGCCCGCCCGCATCTTCGACGACCGCGTCTACAAGCGGGGCGCGCTGGCCTTGCACGCACTGCGACGCACCATCGGCGACGAACGATTCTTCGGCCTGATCCAGGAATGGACCTCCAAATACCGCTACTCCACCGTGGCGACCGCCGACTTCACCGACCTCGCCTCTCGCTTCGGTTGCCCCCGAACCCTGTGGGACGCATGGCTTGTGGATACGCAATTGCCGTCGTTGCCGTAGATCCGGCGCTCGAATCGGCTCCCCGGTTTCGGAAATGCGCCTCCGATCAGAGGCATATTTCCAAGTCTGGGGAGCCGATTGCCGTCAGCTATACCCGAGCGAGACCGCGAGGCCTGCCACGGCGTAGCCGTACAGCGCGACCGTCGCAGATGCCTGTCGCCAGAATCCTTGCGGGAACGTTGCCGCCCAGCGCCCCTTGCCGTCCAGTTGCAGATCGCAGGGGAAGTCGCTGATGACCATCGCTGAAGCCGGTTGTTTCGAGTGCGCGAGCACCACACCGGTGGTGAACGGCAGTCCCCGAACGAACAGGTGCCCGCGCGCATCCCCCGCTCGATAGCGCACCGTAGATTCCGTCAATGGTCCTGTGTACCAACGCCGTTGGATGTTCCACCCGGTGGCGTGTGCGAGTCGGAGGTTGCGATCGCCGCGCAGTGCCGTGTCCACGGTCTCGACGTGTGCGATCACTCCCCAGCGCAGCATCGACACCCACGAGGCGATCCGTCGGTAGCGAAACACCAGAGCCCCGAACAGAACGATCGCGAACATGTACGGCACCAGCGCGGGATACCTCGACCAGCATGCGGCAGGCACGATCACCGCGACGAGAAACCAGTACGCTTCGCGTCGATTCCAGACCGTGGCAGCAGCTACCAAAGCTGTCGGGGGCACCCGATACGCCGGGACCGTGCGCGAGGACTGCAACATGATGGCGCTGATCCTAGGGCCGAACCGGCCGACTCGCAGCGATCCGCTCGGTTCCGACCGGCGTGCGTCACGGCGCGGGGGTGACCTCAGGAGGTAGCGGCCGTGCCGTGTCGCTCAGCTCTCCTGGCTCGTACACATCGAAGGGGGCGTCCACAGACAGAGAACCGGCGCGCTCGAACTCGAAGGTCACAGGAATCGAAGTTCCCGGCGCGAGTTCTCCGTCGGTCAACTCGAGAGTCACGGTGAACGGCTGGTCGGTTCCGTCGTCTCCACCATCCAGGTTTTCCACCGGTTGGCCGGCCGCGATAGACGTCGCGGGTTCGATAACGAGTTGGTCGGCGGTGGCGTCGATAGTCACCGCAGACGCCGCGGAAGAAGTTATTCCAAGTAAGCGATCCGTCCCTGTCCCGGCAGTGTTCACCGCTGTGAACTCCAGGTTCGCGTTGCCGTACGCCGAGGCGGAACTGTCGGGCGTGGCACCGGTGAGCTCTGCTTGCACGGTGACGCTTTGCAACTCGATACTGCCGGCCTCCTCTGCTGCGCCGGTATCTTGAGCGATGACCGGGTCGTTCGAGCAGCCGGCCAGAGCGCCGACGGTAGCAAGAGCCGCACATGCAGCGATAATCGAATCGGAGCCGACACGACGACGCCGACGGGCGGGAGCACGTCCGTTCGTATTCATGCGCTGAGGGCTACCCCGAGCTGGGTCGGACCAAACGGGATGAGCACCTGCCCTCCCTCGTGCGCGTTGTGCGTCCCTCCAGGTACGCACAACGCGCACGACCCTAGGGCAGGTGAGCGGACGTTTTCGATCGCACCACCAGGCCACACAGTGCCGCCATCACCGCGCCGAATCCGAAGATGATCGGATACGTGACCACCCCTGGCCAGGTCTCGGTCAGCGCCGACAGCACAGCGGGCACCGCAAAGCCGAGATACGTCAGCGAATAGAACACAGCGGTGAGGCCGGCGAGATCGTCGGGGCCCGCAATGCGTTGCACCTCTTGCAGACCCGAAACCAGCGCCATGCCGTATCCGCACCCGAGAACCGCTGCCGCGATCAATGCCGCGGCGATGGTGAGCACCGACGCTGCCCACGCCGCGACAGCCATACCGACCACCAACAGAGACAGCGCAACCAAAGCGCCGCGGGCATTGGCGGGTGTGTCGATCCGACGCCCGACAGCCTGGATCGCGAACCCGGAACCGAGGGCGATCACCGCCATCGCAGCGGACAGGGCGACGGGGTAACCGCCACCGGGCTCGTCGGCCAACGCGTCGGCCATCAGAGACGGCAGCACCGCATAGGCGACGCTGGCCGCACCGAAAACCCATGGGGCCAAGGGCAACACGACGAACAGGAAGCGTCGATGCGACGCAGACGGAATTCTGAGATCGTCGACGAGGCTCTTCCTTCCCGATGATGCTGCGGCGCTGCGTGTCTCGGGGACCGACAGCATTCCGACGAACGCGGCGATGCAGATCAGCACGTGCACGCTGTACGCGAGGTGCGTCGGCCAGGGTGCCCACTGCGCCAGCACACCGGCGACGCCGGCTCCCAGGGCGAAGCCCGCCGTCAACGACATCGCGGCGCGGCGCGCTCCGGCACCGGGCTTGGCGGTGGCGTCGCGACTGGAAAGTTCCTTGACCCAGCTACCGCCGACGGCCATACCGATTCCGAGCGCGATGCCGCTGAGCACCCGCCCGCCGAAGAGCATGTAGGCGTTGTCGGGTCCGAGGGCGATCAGAATGGACCCGGCCGCGGCAATTGCGGGCGCGGGCAACATGATCGGGCGTCGGCCGAGTCGATCGGACAACGGACCACAGATCAGCATTGCCGGAATGATGCCCAGAACGTACGCGAACAGGAACGTGTCGACCACCACGGCAGAGAAGCCGTGGTCGAGTCGATACATCACCAAAAGCGGTGTGAATTCGTTGCCGCCCCAGGCGACGGCGAACATGCCGACGGCAACCAACAGCCAGCGTCTGGCCGTCGCCTGTCGGACGTCGTCGTCGATCATGGCCTCGGTCATCGTGTTCCCCCTCTGTCTGTGCGCAAGCCGTGCACCCTGAGCATGTGTTGTTCGACGGCTCGCTCGAATTCGTCTGCGTCCCCGGCTTCGATCAGGTCGGCGAGTCTGCGATGGTCGTCGACGATGCGGGAGATCTGACCCGGATCACGGGTCAGGGATGCCGCGGTCATCCGCCGCTGTCGCTCGCGAAGTCCGTCGTAGAACGCGTCGAGCAACGGGTTGTTGCCGGCGCGGACGACGGTGCGATGGAAATCTGCGTCGGCGGCACTGAACTCCGCTGCGGTGCCGTCGACTGCGAGCTTGTCCTGGATTCGCAGGTTGTCGCGTAGCGCCTCGACCACTCGTGCGCGGGCATCCGCATCGCCGACGAAGGCGCGAACACTGCCGGCCTCGACCAATCGCCTCGCGTCGACGACGCTCTCCGCCTCACCCACCGCGATGGGGACGACCAGCGCCCCCCGCTTGGGATAGAGGCGCATCCATCCCTCGACCTGGAGGCGAAGGAACGCCTCGCGGACCGGTGTGCGGCTGATCTCGAGCCGCGTCGCGATCTCCCCTTCACTGACGAGCTCACCACCAGGAAGTTCCCCCGAAATGACGAGCTCCTTGACAGTCAGATACGCCGTATCGGCGGCGGATCTCGTCTCGGACACAACATAGATACTAGATGCGCCTCAGCAGTCCACCCAACTCGACCTATCCCGACGGTCCACTCAACGTGACATTGACCGTCGAAAAGGCCACCACATGTCACATTGACTCCCCGAGGGGAGTCGCGAGGGAGACAGCGGTCAGGGCACCCAGTGTCTGGCGGCGATGTCGTCGATCACCGGGTCTCCGTCGGGGGCTGCGTCCAGTGCTTCGAGGTCGTTGCGCAGTGCGTTCAGGCGTGGGTCGTCCCCCTCGGCCTGCTCGGCTGCCGTGCCTCCGTCGTCGGCGATCTGGGCGAGCAGTTTCGCTCGCACCCGATCTCGCAGTGAGTCGCTCATTCGTCGTCACCCTTCTTGAACACGCGTCGGGCCGTGGGGATGAGCGCGATGAGCACGCCCAGCAGCACGATGATCGAGAAGATTTGCAGCAGCACAGCAGCCTCCTAGGGATGTCAGGTCGGGGCGAGGGCGGTGCCCCACGCAGTGTTGCGCACCACGGTGAACAAGACCAATAGGGCAACCCCGACGACGACGGTCGGGCGATTGGGACGAGGCAGCGTCAGTGGCGTCTGCGTCCATCGTGCTCGCAGCCACGCGGCCCAGACACCGATCGCGACGACACCGAGCAGCACCGCCACGACGTTGCTCGACGCGGCAGCCGCGATGTCTCCGCGAGTGAGGTCGCCGAAAGCCCTGGTCGCTCCGCATCCTGGGCACCACAGTCCGGTGAGGGCGTGGAAGGGGCACGGCAGGTACGTCGAGGTTCGGGGATCGCGGATGTGCAGCAGCACAGCACCGCCGACTGCGGCCAGGCCGACGCCGAGAGGAGCGGCGATGCAGCGCGTCCGGGTTGCCATGACTAGCAGTCCATCACGGTTCGACGATGATCGTCGCGGTCATGTCGGGGTGCGGGGTGCAGTGGTAGGTGTAGGTGCCCGCGGTGTCGAAGGTGTGGGTGAACTGCCCCGACTGCATCAGTTCGCTGCGGAACGACTTGTCGTCGGCGACGACGTTGTGTGCCATCGCGCGGTCGGCGAACACCCAGGTCACGGTCTCGCCCGCGGTGATCGTCAGAGACTGCGGCGTGAACATCCGGTCGGCGACGGTCACCTGGTTCTCGGCAGCGGGCTCGGCGGGTGCGGCCGGGGTGGTCGAGGTGGAGCAGGCAGTCGCGGCCAATGTGATCGACAGTGCCGCGAGCAATCCGAGTGCCTTCATGACGTCGACGGTACCGAAGCGGCGAGTTCTCGCCGGTCCAGGAGGTACGTCGCCGTCAGCGCGATCGAGCGGTCCTCATCCTGAGTCAGCTCGCGCAGAGCCTGCGCCGCCGCCGGACCCGGAATGCTGGCCAGCGCCTGGGTCACCCGTAGTCGTGCCGCGACCTCTTTCGGCCCGCCCATGAGGTCCGCGACCGTAGAGTCTTCGTAGCCGAGCTCACCGAGCACGTCTGCCGCGTCCACATCGTTCGTACCCTCGTGGACCATCTCGATCAGCACCGCAATCGCGTCGACGATTCCTCGGGCACCCAGTTCCAGCGCCGCGACGCGTCTGATCTGCCCGTCCTCGTGGCCCAGCGCCTCCCGCAGCACCTCGGTGGCGTCGGGATGCGGAATCTCGACGACGGTATCGACGGCGCGGCGACGCACCTCGGGATCCGGTGAGTCGAGGCCCTCCCGCAGCGCCGAGACGGCGTCGCTCCCGGTCTGCGCGAGTGCCCATCGCAGCGCGCCGGCGACGTTGGTGGCGGGCTCGCGCAGCACCGCCTCGGCCAGAGCCTCGGCCGGGATGGGGCGATCCCCGACGGAGGACAACGCTGCCGACTGTCGCTTCCCCGCGCTCACCGAGTCCAGGTCTCCGAGCATGCCAATGACACCGAGGACGTCCTCCCAGTCCTCCGGTCGGGCGCTTCCGATGCGGCGCAAACGTGTCAGTAGCTCGCTATCTCGCGCGATGCGCTCTTCGGCTCGGGTAGCCAGCTCGTCGACGAGTCCCGTCGCCGCGAAACTCGGATCGTCCAGCGCGCGTCCGACGTCGTGCAGGGACAACCCGAGCGATCGCAGGGATTCGACGTGAAACAGACGACGAACGTCGGCCGGGGAATACTCGCGGTATCCGGTGCCAGTCCGCGAGGTCGGCTGCACGAGCCCGAGCCGGTCGTAGTGCCGAAGCATGCGCGCGCTGACCCCGGACCGCCGCGCCACCTCACCGATCAACATCTGCCTATCTCACCCCGTCGGGTCGGCTGCGCCAAGTGCATCGACGCGCTGGGCCTCGAACAGTGCAAATCCGCTGTCGGGGTCTCGGAGCAGCGACTCCGTCGCCAACGCGTGCGCGCGAACAGCAACATCCTTGCTCGACGCGGCCTCGCGCACCATCGGCTCGATCACCGACCCGAGTTCCACCAGTGCGCGGCTGAGGCTGCGCTGCATTTCCCGCCCGCCGCGCCCCAGCTGAGTGGACAGCGTCGTCGCCAACCACTGCTCGCTGCCGTCGGGGACCAGGACGACCGCCGCCCGCCACGCGCTTCGGGCCACCTCGTCGTCGGAGTCGGAGATGAGCGTCTCGGTGATCACCGGCCAGGCCGCCCGGTCCTTGACCTTCGACAACGTGTGCAACGCCTGACTGCGAGCCTGCGCGCCGCCGGCACGCACTTCGTGCATCAGCCTGGGCACCGTCGATGCTGCGGGGAGACGAATCAGCGCCCACGTCAACATCTCTCGCACCTGAAAATCCGGTTCGACGGCGCAGCGCTCGAACAGTGCGTCGAGGGATTCTGGCTCGTTCGATATTCCGATGTCGAGCGCGGCCCGAAGCCGCACAGAAGAGTTCTGGTGCCTAAGTGAGTCGACCATGGCCGTCAGCCAAGACCTTGTCACCGTGTGAAGGTCAAGCCCGGGTCAAGACGTCCGCGAGCGTCCGATTCATGATGTTCAGCGCCCGCACCGCGACCCGCACCGGGCCAGGCGAGTTCGCGCTGGTGAGCAATACGTCCAACACCGTTGTGTCGGTGACTTTCTCGGGTTGATCCACCCGCTTGCCCGCGATCGCTGCCTCGACCTGCCGAGCGGTGTCCCGCACCAGCGCCGCGGCGTCGCGAAGGGCGTGGGCCGTATCGGCCGAGGGTGCCGACTCCGGTTCGGCACGCGACGCCAGCACTCCGGCTCGCGCGAGTGCGTGGGCGGATCGGCCGCTGACGGTCAGCACCCGCAGTAATCGCTTCGCCCCTCGCCGGCTGCGGGTCGTCGGCCCGAGCACGAGCGGCTTCCCCGCCGTCACGACCTCCTTCAGCGCGTTGTCGAGCGTGCGCGTCGACGCCACGAGGTCGGTGGCGTTTCCTGGGGTGATCACCGATTCGACGCTGGCGTCGATCAGGGCGTCCAGTTGGTCGAGATACGTATCGACTTTGTCCACCAATGTCTTTCGTGTTCCGGTCGAGAAGATGAAGTAGGCGGACGCAATACCGACGGCTCCGCCGACTGCAGTCTCGATGATCCGTAGCTCGAGAACCTCGATGCTGAACGTGCCGAGCAGCCCGTAGAGCATCGCGAGCAGAATGGTCACGAAGAACGACAGCAACGCATACGCGACGGTCACCAGGTAGAACGCGAAGAAGACACAGACGACGATGAGCACCAGCTGAACGGATTGGTGGTTGCCGACGAGTGCCGCGATCACCACTCCCGCAAGCACTCCCGCCATTGTGCCGAGGATGCGTTGGCCGGCTCTGGTCAAAATCTCGCCGCGCGTCGACGCCCCGGTGAACACCAGGAACGCCGTCAGCACGGCCCAGTACCAACGATCCGGTGAGACCAGCTCCCCCAATACCGTTGCCGCGCTGGTCGCGACAGCAACCTGGATTGCCGCCTTGGTGCTGGGGTTCAGGCCGGCAGGCTCGTCCTTGTCCGCCGGCTCGACAGCAGCCTGTCGAGGGCTCGACGTGACAGCCACCGCATTGGTGGTGATGTGATGAATGGCGATGTGTGCCTGCACCGCTCGTTGCGCGGACACCGTCGCGATACCGGCGGGGGTCGACGGGTCGGCGCGCTCGGCCGCCGTGGCGGCCAACCGTCGGGCGGCCTTGAGTTGCTCGGCGGACGGGGCGTTCTGCAGGCACGATCCCAGTGCGGTGGTCGCTTGCCCCAGTGCGGTCGGCCACGGCTTGGCCGGATCGAGAGCCCACAGTGAGCTGACGAGTTGTTCGGTGGCGATCTGGGCGTCGAACACACGAAGCGACAGATCGGTACTCGTCACGCTGAGCAGTTGTCCCGCGTCGTGACGGTCGAGCCAGTCGTCGATCATCAGGGCGGTGTTTCCGAGCCGATCGAGCCTGCGCCGCAACAGTTCCAGATCACGGTCCTCACGCGCCGATGCCGCCGCGAGTACCGATTCCGATACCGCTCGCATGGCGTACAGCAGCCGCCGCACCTCCACGATCGGTCGGTCCGGAAAGACCACCGCCCGTACGAACAGAGCGATGAGCACTCCGCCGACGATCGCCGCGATCAGCATCGGCACTTGCCCCGGGGTCGCCTGAAGGAACAACGCGAAGAAGTACGAGATGAACGCGACCATGCCGAGCGCGGTGCCACGGGGTCCGAATCTGCGCACCCATACGGCCGCGAACAACACCGCGATGAATCCGACGTCGGCTACCGCGCCGAGCCGCGAGAGCAGCGCCGCGACCGTCACTGCCGCCGAGGCGGGCAGCACCATCAGGGCGGTGGTGACGAGCCTGCTGTGCTGGTCTTTGTCCTTGACCGACGCCGACGCCTGCATCGCCACCACGGTGCCGAGCATCGCCACGGTCACCGGCTGGCCGATGGCGCGAGTACCGAGCAGCAGGACCACCATTGCGAGCAACACCGTCAGCGTCGTCGCCGAGGCACCGCGCAGCCGTAACTGCCCGGGATCCGACGCGTCGAGGATGCGGGCGAGGCGGTTCATTCCCCGATTCTGCGCTACGGCTCAGCCCCGTGCGGCCCGGATAGCGGGGGCCGACGAATGCGGTAGCAGCCTGTTCATGTCCGCCGGCGTGATCACGTCGACCGTCGCCGACTCGTCCAGCCGGTAGGGCTGGGTGGAGATGATGCCGGCGAGGTGCTTGCGCAGGCGGGACATCTCGGCCCGCACGGTGATCGCGCGGCCGTCGTCGCCGAAGAGGTCGGCAGCCATCTGCGACGCGGTGCGTCCCTGCCGGTGGATGGCCAGCAGGTACAGAATCTCGGCGTGCCGGGGCGTCGGCTCGTGGGTCCACTCCCCCACCTCGCTGCGCACCTCCATACGAGGCCTCTGCGAATCGCGCAGGTCGATGCGAATCGTCGTCGTGTTACCGGACTCCGCGACGAACGAGTCCGCCGAGTCGCCAGGAGTGGAGCCGGCGGAACGACCATGAGAAGTGGGTCGCACCAGCCATCCACCGGGCAGGGGTTCGAAGTCGCACACCCCGAGGCTCGGCAGCCAGAAGCGTCCCGTCGCGAGGTCCTCGGGCAGCAGGATGCGATTGCGCAGTGCCACCGATTCGACGGCCGCGACCCACCCGTTCGCGTCGACGGCCAGCGCCGGGGACTGCAGGCGCGCCAGCATCGGTGCGGCCACCGAACGCAGTCGATCCAAGGTGGTTCGGTGAATCTCGCGCAGCTGCGATTCCGCCAACCTCGCCACGGCGTCGACCAGGGCGATGGTGGTGGGGTGCACCGTCTTGGCCGGCCCGCTGACGTCGATGGCGCCGAGCACCTGGCCGGTACGCGGATCACGAATGGGCGCTCCGGCGCAGGTCCACGAATGATGGCTGCGCACATAGTGTTCGGCCGAGAAGATCTGCACAGCGCGGCGTGAGACCAATGCTGTCCCGATGGCATTGGTGCCCACCGAGTCCTCGGCCCAGTTGGCCCCTTCGACGAACCCGAGACCGTCGGCGCGGTCGAGCACCGACGTCGATCCGCTGCGCCACAGCACTCGACCGTTCCGATCGGCGACGACGAGAATGTTGTCGCCGTCCTGCACCACCGATTCCAGGCCACGGGCGAGGTCGTCCAGAATGTCGAACAACCCCGATTCCCGTCGACTGAACTCGAGCTCGGACGCGTCCATCTGTCTCTCGGCAGGATTGCCCAGTTCCGGGTCGATACCGAGGGTCTGCAACCGCCGCCAGGAGTCACCGATGACCTCGCGGGGACGCGCGGGAGACTTCCCGCCGGTCATGGTCGCGTCGTACACGGCAGTGAGAATCTGCGCGTAGCGGCGCGGGTCTTCGCCGGCCGCCAGCGCAGGTTCAGGGCCTGTCGACTGCGTCATCGCTGTCAATTGTGCTCCAGCTCACAAAGCGGATTCATGCGGGGTCACCGGTAGACCAAACCACCATCGATCAACGGTGCCTGTCCGGTCATGTAATCCGAGTCGGGTCCGGCGAGATACGAGACGAACGCGGCGACGTCCTCGGGAGTCTGCGCCCGACCGAGAGCGATACCGCCGACGAACTTGTCGTAGGTCTCCCCCTCGGCGGCACCGGTCAGCTCGGCGAAGCGCTTGTCGATGGTCACCCACATGTCGGTGCCGACAACGCCGGGGCAGTACGCGTTGACGGTGATGCCGTCCGAGGCGTACTCCTTGGCCGCAGCCTGGGTCAATGCCCGGACCGCGAATTTCGTTGCGCTGTAGACCCCGAGCATCGCGAACCCGTCGTGGCCTGCGATCGAGGAAGCGTTGATGATCTTGCCCTTCTGGCCGAGCGCCTTGAATGTGGCTGCCGCAGCTTGAATTCCCCAGAGCACACCGTCGACGTTGACGGCCCAGATCTTCTTCGTGTCTTCCGGGCGGACGTCGTCGAGCGGCGCGACCTGTGCGATTCCGGCATTGTTGACGATGACGTCGAAGCCGCCGAGCGCTTTATGGGTATGTTCGACGGCCGCGAACACTTGATCGCGATCACTGACGTCGGCGACGAATGTCGTTGCCTTCGAGCCTGTTCGACGCACCTCGTCGGCCACGCCGGCGATCTTGTCCTCGGCCAGGTCGACCAACGCGATGTCGTGCCCGTCGTTGGCCAACCGCAACGCGATCGCCCGTCCGATGCCCTGACCGGCCCCTGTCACCAGCACCGCGCTCATGCGGGTACACCCGTCGAGGGGTCGACCAGAACTTTCATCTTGGTGCCTGCGTGCAGCGCCTCGAATCCGTCGTCGATGACGCCGTCGAGCGTGATCTTGTCCACCCAGCCCGTCGTGTCGTAGTGGCCCTGGCTCATCAGATCGATGACGGCCTCGTAGTCGGCGGAGGTGTAGCAGAGCGATCCCTGGATGCGGGATTCGTTCATGACGAGCTTCTGCAGCGGTGTGGTGAGCGGCTTTTCGTAGATCGCGACGCTGACGAGCGGTTTGCGAGCACCGATGCAGCCCAGCGCGGTCTCGACGGCCGGTTGCACACCGGCCGCGTCGTAGATGGCGTCGGCCCCGTTGCCGTCGGTCAGATCGGCGATGAAGGCGGGCACGTCCACTGACGTCGGGTCGAGGGTCTTGGCACCGAGCGCTTCGATCGAGGCGCGACGCGTCGGCGACGGTTCGACGACGTAGACGTTGTCGAGTCCCTTGCCGCGCAACGCGAACCACAGGCCGATGCCGATGGGGCCGGCTCCGAACACCATCGCGGTGTCCTCGGGCTTCGGATCACCAAGTGTCGCAGCATGATAGGCGACCGACATCGGTTCGACGAGGGCACCGAGTTCGAGGGAGACGTTGTCGGGCAGGGCGTGAATCATGTCCGTGGGGACCACGGTGTATTCGGCCATTCCGCCGTCGGACATCAGTCCGTGGAAGCCGATCTGCGCGCAGATGTTGTAGTTACCTGCCCGGCAGGGTCCGCAGTGTCCACAGCGGTAGAGCGGTTCGATGGCAACGCGATCGCCGACCGAGATGCCGGTGACACCCGTGCCGAGCTCGGTGACCGTGCCCGAGAACTCGTGTCCGAGCACCAGGGGCATTTCCTGGCCGGTCAGCGGATGCGGCGAGGTGGGGATGAAGATGGGGCCGGCGTAGTACTCGTGTAGGTCGGTTCCGCAGATTCCGTTGAACCCGACCTTGACCTTGACCTGCCCCGCACCGGGATTCGGCTCGGGTACGTCGGTGATCTCCACCTTGTTCGGGCCGTAATACACAGCTGCACGCATCGGTTCTCACTCCTGACTGAATTGGATGCACACAGGTTTATGTGACGACGACCACTTTCGACAGGGTTGCAGTGCGTTGCATCGAATCGGCCGCACTGCAACCTCCCGCAACCCTGACGGTGGGCTGTGATTCAGCTCATAGTGACGGCGACCCTGTCGACCCACCGAGAAGAGACCCCCATGACCGCAACCGCAGACCGACCCCTCGACGAGCCGAAAACGGCGTCAGCACAGGGCAACTGGCTCGTATTCGGACTGGCCAACCTCGCCGTGGTCACGGCCGTGTCGCTGGCGACCTGGTATGTGCTCGCCGATCCCACCACCAGTCCCTGGAACTTCTATCCGCTGCCGTTCAACGCCGCGCTGTTCTGGGCCATTCTCTTCATCGTGTTCATCGGATTCGATTGTGAATTCGCCGGATTCGACTCTCTGAAGCAACCGATGCGCGGGCTCGCGATCCTGACTTCGACGGCGGTGTTCGCCGTTGCCGTCACCTGGATCCTCGGCAGCGGCCTCGGGGCGTTGTACCCGGATTTCGCCGGTTCTCGTGACGGCGGGCTCGGCTACTTCGCCGGAGCGCTGTTCGTGCTGTTCGGATTCGGCACCTGGGTCATGGTGGTCCTCAACTGGCAGCACTGGCCGTGGACCGTGCTGCGCATGAAGCAACCGCTGATCGGGCTGTGCGAGATCGCATTCGTCGCCGTCCCGACCCTCGCGTTGTACTTCGTGTTCGGACTGCCGTCGGTCTCGCTCTCGGCCACCGATCCCCTGATGTCCGTGGACACCGCACTCGGCTGGTTCTACTCGATCGTCGTCTCGGTGATCCTGACCGGCCAGACCCTGGACAACTGGCCCTGGAAATTGGCCGGCGGCGGCGGACGGACCGCACTGGCGGCCACCGTCGGCAACGCGGTGCTCGGCACGGCGATCTACTTCCTGATGGTTCCGCTCGCGAAGCTACTCGTCGGCTCGGAAGCCACCGCAGAACTCGGAACGGTGATCAACCAGTTCCCGGCACAGATCGGAGTCTGCTGGGCATTCTGGATGATCTTTTGGGCGAACGGCTTCGGTAATCGCTTCCCGGCGGCGGGACGCGCAGTACTGACTTTCGCGCCGGCCATCGGCACGTTCCTGGCGTACTACTACGTTCTTGCCGAGCACGTGCTCCACGAACCCGTCGTCGCGGCCGGGATCTCCGGCAACGCTCTCGGCTTCGTCGACTGGCTGGTGCTGTGGACGTTGATCTACGTCGTCGGATTCCAGTCGTTGGGGTTGAACAAGCTCTCGCCGGCGTGAGCCTCTGCAACCCACTGCAACTCTCGACCCAGCCGCGTTCGAAGAGTGTGCTGGGTCACACAACGCACCGCACTGTCGCACGAGGAGTTTTCATGACCCAGACCATCGAGCCGATCGAGATCAACCGCACGCGCAGTCCTCAGGAACGGGTCGACACCTGGCTGTCGACGTTCGAGGACGCCCTGGTCGCCCGGGACATTCCTCGTGTTGCCGGCATGTTCGCCGTCAGCAGCTTCTGGCGCGATCTCGTCACGTTCACCTGGAACCTCAAGACGGTCGAGGGCCGGGACGGCGTCGCCGACATGCTGGGCGAGAGGCTCGCCGATACCGACCCGACGGGATTTCACACCACCGAGACCCCCGACGAAGCAGACGGCGTCGTCTCGGCGTGGATCGCATTCGAGACGGCGACGAGCCGCGGCAAGGGACATCTGCGTTTGACGACGGACGCCGAGACCGGTGACGACGTGGCGTGGACGCTGCTGACGACGATGCAAGAACTCAAGGGATACGAGGAGCGGCAGGGCAAGTCCCGAATCAAGGGTGCCGTGCACGGCTCGAATGCCGACACCCAGAACTGGGCCGAGAAGAAGGAGATGGAGGAGAAGGAGCTCGGCTACAGCGTGCAGCCGTACGTCCTCGTCGTCGGCGGCGGGCAGGGCGGCATCGCCCTCGGTGCTCGGTTCCGTCAACTCGGCGTCCCGGCGATCGTCGTCGACCGTGCCGAGCGCCCCGGAGATCAGTGGCGTGGCCGATACAAGTCACTGTGCCTGCACGACCCGGTCTGGTACGACCATCTGCCCTACCTGCCGTTCCCGCCGAACTGGCCGGTGTTCGCGCCGAAGGACAAGATCGGCGACTGGCTCGAGATGTACACCAAGGTCATGGAGGTTCCGTACTGGAGCAAGACGACCGCGAAGTCCGCGACCTACGACGAGACCGCGAAGGAGTGGACCGTCGTCGTCGACCGCGACGGCGAGGAAGTGATCCTGCGGCCCAAGCAGTTGGTGATGGCCACCGGAATGTCGGGCAAGAAGAACGTGCCGAACTTCCCCGGCATGGACGAGTTCGAGGGCGAGCAGCACCATTCCAGCGAACACCCCGGTCCCGACGCTTACGTCGGCAAGCGTGTGGTGGTCGTCGGTTCCAACAACTCGGCGCACGACATCTGCAAGGCGCTGTACGAGACGGGCGTCGACGTCACGATGCTGCAGCGCTCGTCCACGCACATCGTCAAGTCGGACTCGTTGTGCGAGATCGCTCTCGGCGATCTCTACTCGGAGCGCGCGGTGG
Organism: Rhodococcus sp. 06-1474-1B; assembly: GCF_002258885.1. Taxonomy (NCBI): domain Bacteria; kingdom Bacillati; phylum Actinomycetota; class Actinomycetes; order Mycobacteriales; family Nocardiaceae; genus Rhodococcus; species Rhodococcus sp. 06-1474-1B. Next base: position 606,733 of record NZ_NOYR01000021.1, read on the forward strand.
AGTCCGGAATGACCACGGCCAAAGCCGATCTCACGTTCGCGTCGCTGCCGTACCGGATCATGCACGAGTTCCAGATCCCGGTGTATCAGCAGATCGCAGAGCAGGACAAGGACTTCTACGATCGCCTCGAGAAGGCGGGCTTCCAGCACGATTTCGGTGACGACGGTTCCGGCCTGTTCATGAAGTACCTGCGCCGCGGCTCGGGTTACTACATCGACGTCGGCGCATCCGAGCTCGTCGCGGACGGCAAGATCAAACTCGTTGCCGGGCAGGTGGAGCGGATCAGCAAGACCGGCGTCGTACTCGAGGACGGGATCGAACTGCCGGCGGACCTCATCGTCTACGCCACCGGCTACGGCTCGATGAACGGCTGGGTCGCCGATCTCATCGACCAGGAGACCGCCGACAAGGTGGGCAAGTGCTGGGGCCTGGGCTCGGACACCACCAAGGATCCCGGTCCGTGGGAGGGCGAACAGCGGAACATGTGGAAGCCGACGCAGCAGGAGAACTTCTGGTTCCACGGCGGCAATCTGCATCAGTCACGCCACTATTCGCTGTACCTGGCGCTGCAGATCAAGGCGCGTTACGAGGGCATCGACACCCCGGTCTACGGGCTGCAGGAGGTGCATCACCTTCGGTGACGGTCGTGCGCGGAAACTCGTAGTGGGCTACGAGTTTTCGCGCACATGGCTGTCTAGTCGTACACGCCGGTCCCCTGCGCCTTGGCGATCAACGCATCCTCGGAGCGCACCTGATCGAGGTTGACCACGCGGGTGGACAGCACCGTCGAGTACAGCCAATCGGTGGCCACGCGCACCCGGGCGGAGGCGGTGGGCAGGGCATAGAGGTGATAACCGCGGGCGACGAACTTCGCGACGGCTCCGGTGAGGGGCACGCCCAAAGGCTTTGCCACACCGTCGAATCCGCCCAGGTCGGCGACCAGTCCCAGATCCTTGTGTCGGTACGGTCGAGCAGTACCGACACCGAGGGACGCGGCGACGTTCTTGGCGACCGCTGTGCCCTGCCGCTGCGCGTGCTGCGCGGTGGGCGGCGTCGGCTTCGACGGGTCGGCGGCGATATCGGGCACCGCGGCCGCGTCACCGATGGCCCAGACGTCGTCCACGCCGGGGACCGTGAGGTCGGGGTTGACCACAAGCCGGCCCTTTTCGGTCGGCAAATCGAGTTGCGCGATGAGGGGGCTCGCAGCCACGCCCGCTCCCCACACCAGGGTGCGTGTCGGTACGACGTCGCCGTCCGTCAGCGTCACCGCGTTCGCCGTGGCCGATTCCACCGACACCCCGAGACGCACCTCGACGCCGCGAGCAGCGAGGACTTCCATTGCTTCCTTGCCGAGTCGCTCGCCCAGTTCCGGCAGCACCGCCGGCGCGAGGTCGATGAGCAACCACCGAATGTCCGACGGGTCGACCGTCGCCCACCGGGTAGCGATACCGCGAATCCAATTCTGCATCTGCGCAACGAATTCGGTGCCCGTATAGCCGGCTCCCACAGCGACGACGGTGAGCCGTTCCTTGCGTTCGGCGCGGCCCTCCGGCGTGTCGGGCAGTTCGTCGGCTGCATCCAACTGCTTCAACACGTGGTTGCGAATGAACACCGCTTCGCTCAGGGTCTTGAGACCGTGCGCGTGCTCGGCGACACCGGGGATGTCGAACTGCCTCGTCACCGAACCCGGGGCCAGAATCAGCTTGTCCCAGGCCAGTTCCGAATCACCGTCGGGGCCGGCGACACGAACGCGTCGATTCTCGAAGTCGACGGACGTGACGTGTCCCAGCACCAACTTGGTGCGCCGCAACGTCTGTCGTGTCGACACTGCGATGTCCCGCGGATCCAGCACGCCGGTTGCTACCTCGGGCAGCAGCGGACTGTAGAGCAGGTAGTCATTGGGCGCAACCAGGGTGAACGAGGCGCGGTCCGGGCCCAACAGCTTCTGCATCTTGCGCAGTGCGTAGAAGCCGCCGAACCCGCCGCCGACCACCACCACCCGGGCTGGGGATGCGGGAGCCGGGGCGGTGCTGCGATTACGGAGTGGTGAGCGCATGGTCCACATTAACGCCGAGTACCGCAGCTCCGCCCCGTCAAACATGGACCGGGCGACGAATTTCTAGACCAACCGGGCTTCCGGGGAGCCGGTCTTACCCGCATCGCGCTCGACCGAATCGCCGAGGGCTTCGTCGATCTTGGCGAGTACATCCGCGTCCAGGATGACCTCGGACGCCTTGATGTTCTCGGCGATCTGCTCGGGACGCGATGCCCCGACCAGCGCGGCGGAAATGTTGTCGTTGGCCAGAACCCAGGCAACGGCCAACTGCGCCATGGTGATTCCGAGATCGTCGGCGATCGGCTTGAGTGCCTGCACCCGGGTGAGCGTCTGATCGTCGAGGTAGCGCGCGATCATCTTGTCGCCGCCCTTGTCGTCCTTGGCGCGCGAGCCGTCGGGCAGCGGTTGTCCGGGTAGGTACTTGCCGGTGAGCACTCCCTGAGCGATGGGTGACCAGACGATCTGCGAGATGCCCAGTTCCTTGGACGTCGGGATCACCTGATCCTCGATGACGCGCCACAGGGCCGAGTACTGCGGCTGGTTCGAGATGATCGAGAACCCGTTCTGCCGTGCCAGTTCCTGGCCGGCGCGGAGCTGATCGGCCGTCCACTCCGAGACGCCGATGTAGAGGGCCTTGCCCTGACGGACGACGTCGCCGAACGCGGCGATGGTCTCTTCGAGCGGGGTCTCGACGTCGTAGCGGTGGGCCTGGTAGAGATCGACGTAGTCGGTACCGAGGCGACGCAGCGAGGCATCGATGCCTTCGAAGATGTGTTTGCGTGAGAGTCCGGTGTCGTTGGGACCCTTGGGTCCGACGGGGAAGTAGACCTTGGTGAAGATCTCCAGCGATTCGCGGCGCTCGCCCTTCAATGCGTCACCGAGGACCGTTTCCGCAGCCCCGTTGGCGTAGACATCGGCGGTATCGAATGTGGTGATGCCTGCATCGAGAGCCGCACGCACGCACTGGGTCGCGATGTCGTTCTCCACCTGCGAACCATGGGTCAACCAATTGCCGTAGGTGATCTCCGAAATCTTCAGTCCACTGTTTCCGAGGTATCTGTAAGCCATGTAAGAAAACGGTACTCCGGTGTTCAATTCACAAGTGGCCGACGACCGAGGAACCGCGTCCCGACGCCTGCGAGGATCACCGTCGCCACTGCCGCGCCCGTCGAGAGCCACAGCTCGGCACTGGGCCACGTCGAGTGGTGGAGGGCGGATGTGAGCGGCGTGTACGCAGTCCAACCGTAGGTGACGACCATCGGCACCGTGATCGCCACCGGTACCGCGAGGCCGATGGTCAAGGGCGTGGGGGGCGAGGGAGTGGGAGTAGCCGGCGTGCACGCCACGTACAGGTAGGCCGCAGCGGCCGGGAAGATCACCAGACTTGCCGCGTAGTGCACGTTGTCCCACGGGGGGCGCTCGAACAGCGCGGTCGTACACACCACCGCCAGGGTCGCGAAGCCGAAGATCGGTCGACCCCAGCGCAGCCCGAGTGCCGCGCCCACTGTCACCGCAACTGCCGTGATTGCCACGAGCCCGAGCACCCAGATACCGTCCGACACATCGATGCCCACCCCAGCGGTGGTGGTCGAGGTGAGCAACACGGCTGTCCCGGCGAGCACAAGAATGCCTCCGCGACCCGGTAGCAGAGCGGCAGCACCGAACAACACTGGTACGACGACAAGGCCGAAGTACCAGCTTCCACCGAAGCCGTCTTCAGCTCGAAACAGCATCTGCACGAACAACATATTGAGCAGCAAGCCACCGATCGAGATCAGTAGTATCGCCCCGATCGGTCGGATGCTCCGTTCCGGTGGCGCATGGTCGTCGCTGCGGTCGACAAGAGCTGCCGAGGCCACTGCAATTACGACGAGCACGCACAGCACCGGAACGACCACCGGTGGGCCGATATCGGATTCGGTGAGGTAGTCGGCGTAGCGACGCGGGATACTCGGATGCTGCAAGGCCTCGACCGCGCCTGCACTGAGTAGTCCGACGAGGAACGACCCGATCGACAGTGCTTGCCGAGCTCGTACACCGTTCGCCCGTACTGCAGTGCATCCCAACAGAACTCCGCCTGCCACCACCTCGGCGAGGTCGGAGGGCATCATCAGTGCCGTCACCCCGGCGCCAATGGCCGCAGCGATGGACAGGCCGGCCAGAATACTGCGCCGACGGACGAGCATAGCCAGACCCGACGCCAGAATCACTGCTACGGCGACTCCCCCTCCGCCGCTGGAGAACACCACACCCCCGACGCTGGTGTCGCCGAAGATATCGACCCCGTCGGATTGCGAGAGCAAACCGGCCAGGAGTCCGGAAACAACGATCGCGAGCGCTGACATCCCCGAATTATGCACGGCCACCACGGTAGGCGCGGGATGCCGCAACAATCTTCTCCAAAGTCTGTGCAAAAGCACGCAATTCGTCCTCACCCACCGCGGCGCCCACCGCGTCCGACCACGCGTGTTGAGCATCTCGCAGAGCGGCTACGGTCTCGCGTCCCTTCGGGGTGGGCTCGAGGAGCTTCGCTCGCTTGTGGTTCGGATTCTCGATGTAGACGGCCCAGCCCTTGTCCACCAACAGGTTTGCGGTTCGTTGCACACTTTGCCGCGCCAAACCCAGACCGACGCGTCGCGCTATATCGGCCACCGAGAGCGGCTCGTCGAGAGTGGCCCCGAGAACCTGCCACCAGGCCGGCGTCAATCCTGTCGGTTCGGTGATGTCCTGTGCGGCAGCGAGGAATTCGCCGTTGAGCTCGAAGACCGGCAGGACCACCTCGGTGAGCGCGTCCCCCTCCGGCGTTCGTCGGCTCATGCGCCCGTCAGCTGGTCGTAGAATCTGCGCTCCCCCGTCGTGTAGAGCCCGTACCAAGCGTCGATGATGGGCTGCGGGAACACGTCCAGGCGCTCGAACACCAGCTTGGCGAACTCGATCGGTGCGGTCGCTCCCGCGGTGATGACGGTGCCGTCGGACACTGCCTTCTCCTCACGGTAATGCTCCGCTCCGCGGTATTTCGCAGCCTGAGTGAGGAATTCGGCGGCATTCGAGGTATGTGGCCGGCCGTCGAGCAGGCCGGTCCGAGCAAGCCCGTAGGTTGCCCCGCAGATTGCTGCGACCGGGGTGCCCGCTGCCACGAGTTCGGCGGCCAACTCCAAAGCTGCATCGTTGGCGGATTCCCACGTGCCGGCACCGGGCAGAATCAGCGCGTCGACGGACGGAAGATCGGCCAACGCAACGTCGGGGGTAATCCTCAGGCCGCCCATCGTCGTCACCGCCTCCCCCGAGTCCGATGCGACGAGCAACCGGTTGGCGTCGGGATTCTGCTCGCGGGCCATCGCGAGCCCGGCGATGAGGTAGCCGTACTCCCAATCGGCCATGGTGTCGGTGGCATACAGCGCAACGGTGATCACGGAACGGTCCTCACGTCGATTGACAGGATACTGTCAATCATTCGCTTTTGACAACAGGCTGTCAATCCCGGGGATCACTCGCGTTGCTTTTTCACGAGGTCCCACCTCGCGCAAGTAGATCCGGCAAGCAGCGTGATAGCGCTGATCGAACGCGTCGCCGGCCGCTTGTGCACCACCCAGCGCATCGGCGTCACGCGCAATTCCGCGCAACCTCGCGACATCGAAGGGCGTGTCGACGAAGATCGAGTAATCCCAATAGTCCGGTAGCGGTGGCCGATGCAAGAACGTTCCATCGACGACGAGAATTGCATCCGAGGGAACGTACTCAGGGGCGTCCTCGACCAATTCGTCAGACGCCAGATCGATCACTCGACGCCGAATACACCCACTCCCGTTCGGCCCAAGAGGATCCAACACATGGGAAATCAGCGCCCCGAAGTCGTATGCGTCTTCGTAGTAGCCCGCAGCAGATGCTCGACCCTGCCGATACCGATGGGCTCGCCGGTGATGAAAGCCGTCCATGGTGACATGCAAGGCAGATCGACCCTGCGCCACAACGGCTTCGGCCAGCCACCGAGCACACGTCGACTTTCCCGATGCCGTCACCCCATCGACCGCCACACGCACCGGATGACCCGGGTCGAGAGATACAAGATCGGACACCACATCGTCACCCAAGCTCATGAGTCGAGCGTAGGGCACCGAATCATCCTTTATAAACCAATTGGTTGACTACACAGCTCGAGGGGCATATCTTGGCTGTATTCGAGGAGGTGGGTGACCATGGACGACCGTATCGAGCAGCTCAATCGAACCTTTGCAGCGTTGGCGGACCCCACTCGGCGTGACATGGTTGCTCGGCTTGCGGGTGCCGACGCCAACGTCAGCGAACTGGCCGAGCCGTACGACATGAGTCTGCAGGCAGTCTCCAAGCACGTGAAGGTGCTCGAGGACGCCGGGCTGGTGACGCGCAGCAAAGACGCCCAGCGCAGACCGGTGCACTTGGATGCGGAGGTGTTCGGCCTTATGGCGAAGTGGATCGAGCGTTATCGCCAGGAGGCCGAGCAGCGCTACCGCCGACTCGACGACCTGCTGGATCACGTTGTAACACAAGACGACTCTCAGAAGGACGTGTCATGACCGAGCACGAAACCGAGATAGTAGCGGACGACAAAGTACCCACAATCGAGATCATCCGGCAATTCGACGCGTCGCCCGAGCAGGTGTTCCGCGCACACGTCGACCCCGATCTGTATCGGCAGTGGGTGGGCCCACGGTCGGTGACGACGCGAATCATCGCGTGGGACGCGCGAACCGGCGGTGCATGGTCGTTCGCGAACGACCGCGACGGCGAAGAGATCGCGTCGTTCTTCGGCAGCTTCCACGAGGTTCGCGCGAACGAGCGGATCGTGTGGACCTTCACCTACGAAGCCTATCCGGATTCGGTCGCCCTCGAGACAATGGCTTTCGAGGCCCGCGACGACGGCGGCACGCGATTGAGGGTGCTGAGTGTGCTGTCCGACTTCGCAACCCGAGACGGGATGCTCTCCAGCGGAATGGATGTCGGAGTCAGGGAGGGCTACGAGAAACTCGATGCACTGTTGACGGGACCGGCTGCACAGCATGCACGGGACGCCGCCGCGTTCACGGCGTTGGTCGAATCCGTTTCCGGGGACGCGTGGTCTCGGCCCAGTCCGGTACCGGAGTGGAACGCGCTGGGTGTCGTCGAACACCTCGTCGGTTGGTCACGGGGTTTCCTCGGCGGTGTCGAGGGTGTCGAGCTCACCGAACTCGACGTGGCGCGCGATCCTGCCGCCGCGTGGGCGCGACACGTCGCCGACATCCAAGCCATCCTCGACGCCCCCGCAGGCCGCATCCTGAGCAATCCGCACATCGGCGACATGCCGGTCGAAGACGCGATCGACCGGTTCTATACCGCCGATGTGTGGATGCACACCTGGGACTTGGCCAAAGCCCTGGGACGCGAACCCGATCTCGGCGAAGAGCGTTGCGCCGCAGCGCTGATCGCCATGAAACCGATGGACCGCGTGCTCCGCGAGAGCGGGCAGTTCGGCCCCGCCGTCGACGTCGACGACAACGCATCCGCCCAGGACAGGTTGATGGCCTTCATCGGACGCGACCCGTCCTGGTCACCCGAGAGTTAGGTACCCACAGCCTCGAGCTGCGGACGAATCTTGTTCAGCGAGAACTTGACCGACGCTTTCGATGGTGTATTGAATCCCACCACCGTCGCGTAGTCGACGACGGCAACTCCGCCGCCGGTCGCCGCGGGCAGGCTGGTGAACCCCGGAAGTTGTTCGAGGTCTTCGCGCGTGCCGCCGTTGGGGAGAATGACCACGAGGTCTGCGGTGAGAACGTCCAGCCGTTCGGGGCTCAGCACGATCCGGCCGTGAGAGATGTCGGGCGAGTTCACCAAATCCAGCGGGACGTCGAGTCCGATGCTGTCGAAGACCTTCGCGGCACCGTCCTCCGGGTCGGCGACGACCGCAAGCTGCTGACTGTCGAAAACGAACTGCGACAACACAGCCGACTTACCGTCGAGCTCCGGGTACTGCTGACGGATGCCATCGGTGACGGCATGCCCCTCGCCGATGATGCTCTGTGCATCGTCCTCGCGATCGAGCACCCGCCCGAGCGTCTCGATCTGCGATTCCCACGTCTCGACCTTCTCCGCCTTCGGAAATATCGTGGGCGCGACGTCGGACAAGCTCTTGTACGGCTCTATCGACGGTATCCCCGACAGCAGGATCAGGTCGGGCTGTAGCGCCGCGATCTGCTCGGTCGGCACCGAAGCCCCCATCTGATCGACGGCGGCCGAGTCGAGCATCTGGGCATCCGTATCCACTGCGGACTGCCAGGGGTAGAGCCCGCGTTCGTCGCCGTTCGATCCGGCGGAGACATACCCGACGGGTTGCACGTCGAATTCGAGCAGCGCGTCCACCCACTGCTGCCCGAATGCGACGATGCGCTGTGGCGTTCCCGTGATCTGCGTGGGTCCGGCGAGTGTGTCGACGGTGACGCTGCGGGTGTCGGAGCCGGCGTCGTCAGCGGTGTTGCTGCTGCACGATGCCAGCGTCAGGGCCGTGGCGACGGCAAAGGCGCACCCCAGGAAGGTCCTTGTCATCGGCAGAAATTAGCACAGCCTTGCCTTCCTGAGGTGAGCTACGTTCACATGTACTTGCGCAGCTCCATCTTCGCGATGGACATCTTGTGTACCTCGTCGGGACCGTCGGCGAGCCGCAGCGTCCGCACGTGTGCGTACATCATCGCCAGCGGGAAGTCGTTGCTGACTCCGCCTCCGCCGTGCACCTGAATGGCGCGGTCGATGATCTTCAGCGCCATCTCGGGCGCAGCAACCTTGATCGCTGCGATCTCGGTGCGCGCTTCCTTGTTTCCGACGGTGTCCATCAGGTACGCGGCCTTGAACGTGAGCAGCCGCGTCTTCTCGATCTCGATGCGCGCCTCGGCGATCCAGTCCTGGATGTTCGCACGCATGGCGACCGGCTTGCCGAAGGTCACCCGTGAAACCGCACGGCGACAAAGTAATTCGAGCGCCCGTTCCGCAACACCGATGGTCCGCATCGCGTGATGGATACGGCCGGGCCCCAGCCGAGCCTGACTGATGGCGAATCCCTCACCCGGCCCCTTCAGCACGTCCTTCGCCGGCACCCGCACGTCCTCGAAGAGAACCTCGGCGTGGCCCTCTCGGTCGACGTAGCCGAAGACGGGCAGGTTGCGCAGCACGGTGACGCCGGGCGCATCGATGGGCACGACGAGCATCGACTGCTGCCGGTGCGTTGCTGCCTCGGGATCGGTCTTGCCCATGACGATCAGAACCTTGCAGTTCTTGTGCATCGCGTTCGACGTCCACCATTTGCGCCCGTTCAGGATGAAGTCGTCGCCGTCGCGGTCCATCTTCATTGCGATGTTGGTGGCATCGGAACTGGCGACGTCGGGCTCGGTCATCGCGAAGGCCGAACGAATCTTACCGTCCAGCAACGGCTTCAGGTACTTCTCTTTGTGCTCGTCGGTACCGAAGAGGGTGAACACCTCCATGTTGCCCGTGTCGGGTGCGTTGCAGTTGCATGCCTCGGGGGCGAGCAGGCTGCGGCCCATGATCTCGGCCAGCGGAGCGTATTCGAGGTTGGTCAGGCCGGGGCCCCACTCGGGGTGCGGATGGAACAGATTCCACAGTCCACGCGAGCGCGCTTCCTTCTTCAGGTCCTCGAGAATCGGGGGATGGAAGTGCGGGTCACCGGCTTCGAGCATCTGTTGCTCGTACACCGCCTCCGCCGGATAGACGTGAGAGTCCATGAACTCCAACAGATCCGACTCGTACTTCTTTGCGCGGTCGCTGGTCTCGAAAAATGCCACGTTCAGTTCCCCTGTTGGTTGTCGAGCAAGCTGTCCTGGTAGCGGCGCATGCCGCGCAACCACCGGTCGTAATCGGCACCTTTGTTGCGGTACATGTCCAGTACGTTCTCGTGGGGCAGGATCAGGAACTGCCCCCGGTCCATCGCGTCGAGCACCACGTCGGCGACGTCGAGCGGCTCGAGCACAGCACCCGCGCTCAGTACCGCGGCAGTTGCGGCCGCTCCCAAGGCATCTCCCGATTCGCGGCCTTCGTAGAGCAATTTGGTGTTGACGCCCATCGGGCACAGGCAGCTGACGCGAATGCCTCGATTGCCGTAGGTGACGTTGAGCCACTCGGCGAACCCCACCGCAGCATGCTTGGTCGTCGCGTATGTGGCGGAACCGATCTGGGTGAGCAAGCCGGCTGCGGAGGCCGTACTGACGAAGTAGCCCTCACCACGTTCGAGCCAACCCGGCACCAACAGCTGCGCAGCGCGGATGTGTGCGCGCACGTTGACGTCGAAAGACAGGTCCCAGTCCTGTTCGCTGGCGTCGAGCCCGGGGGCACCGCTGATGCCGGCGTTGGCGAAATACAGATCGACCGGACCGAACGACTCTTCGGCGACCGCGATCAGCCGCTCGATATCCCCTATGTCCGACGCGTCGGCCGCGGCAGCGACGGCTGTGCCCGGCCGGTCCCGCTCGATGGCGTCGACCACGGATCGGGCCGTGGACTCGTCCACATCGGAGACGACGACGCGGGCTCCGTGTTCGGTGAGTCTGGCGGCGATGGCTCCGCCGATTCCGCCACCACCTCCGGTGACGATGGCGACCTTGCCTGCAACCTTCATTCCCCAGGTATAGTTGAAGTCAGATTCAAGTTCAACCCTGGTTGAATGAACTGCCAGCTCAGCGCCGGTGTGTCATGCCCTCGGCCGCGTCGGATCGGCGATCCAACCCGACCACGAGCCGGGATACAACGCCGCGTCGATGCCTGCCAACTCCAGTGCGAGAACCTGATGCGCGGCGGTCACGCCCGAGCCGCAGTAGACGGCGACGTCCTTACCCTTCGGTACGAGTCCACCGAATGCGCCATCGAGTACCTCCGGGGGCAGGAAGCGCCCGTCGGAATCGACATTGTCGGTCGTCGGCCTGTTGACCGCCCCGGGGATGTGGCCGGCCACAGGATCGACTGGCTCGACCTCGCCGCGGAATCGCTCGGGTGCGCGGGCGTCGAGCAGGACGTTCTCGCGTGCGAAGTCGAGCACGTCCCCGACTTCGAGGACCCGGGCCAGCGGCGGCCGCGCCGTGAACGATCCGGCCGCCACGATCGAGGGCTCGGTGCCGACGGAATAGCCCTCGTCGACCCATCGCGCGAACCCGCCGTCGAGGACGCGCACATCCCGGTGGCCGAAGTAGCGGAGCAACCACCAGGCCCGCGCAGCCGCAGTTGCCGGGCCCGCGTCGTAGACCACCACTGCGGAATCGTCGCCGACTCCGGCTCCTCGCATCGCCGCAACGAACGTATCCGCGTCGGGCAGCGGATGGCGACCACGATCGTCTGGCGGTGCCGCCAGTTCCGTACCGAGGTCGACGAATTGCGCGGTCGGGATGTGCCCCGCCTCGTAACCTGCTCTGTCGCTACCGTTTTGAAGGGTCCACCGAATGTCCAGGACCACTGGGCCGCGACCCATCTCGAACAGACCGTGCAATTCGGAAGCTGATATCAGCGGCGACTGGCTCATAATGTTTCGACGCTAACAGTCAGGGAGGGGGAATAGCTCGGACTCCGGCCAGGTTGTGCGCAGGCGTGACCGAAACTGCAACGACAACACCGCACCTGTCCACCGCTGGACTCTTCGAGCCGTTCGAGGTCAAGTCGCTGAAGCTGCGCAACCGCTTCGCCATGGCGCCGATGACGAGGGCGTTCTCGCCCGACGGCATCCCCGGCCCGGACGTGGCGGAGTACTACCGCAAACGGGCAGCAGGCGGCACCGGCCTCATCATCACCGAGGGCACGTATATCCCCGACCCCGCCGCAGGACCGCACACCCGCGTACCGAGGATCTACGGCGACGCCAGCCTCGACGGATGGAAGGGCGTCGTCGATGCAGTCCACGCCGAGGGCAGCGCGATCATCCCGCAGCTGTGGCACCTGGGAGTCGAGCGCGGCACCGAGCCACGCCTGTTCCCCGACGTCACCACCGTCAGCCCGTCCGGCATCGCTCTCGACGGCTCCTCGGTCGGTCGCGCCTTCACCGACGCCGATCTCGACGAACTGACCTCGCACTGGGTTCAGGCTGCCGTCAACGCGAAGAACACCGGCTTCGACGGCCTGGAACTGCACGGTGCTCACGGTTACCTTCTCGACGAATTCCTCTGGGCAACAACCAATGTGCGTGACGACGAATTCGGCGGATCTCTGGAGGCCCGCACCCGCTTCCCCGCACAGGTTGTCGCTGCGATCCGCGCCGCGGTGGGTGAGGACTTCGCGATCGTCTACCGCTTCTCGCAGTGGAAGAGCAACCACTTCGACGCTCGACTCGCAGAGAACCCGGCCGAACTCGATCGCGTCCTCACGCCGCTGGTCGAAGCAGGCGTGGACGTACTGCATGCTTCGACTCGTCGGCACTGGGATCCGGCATTCCCCGAACTGGACGGAGTGGACGGCAAGCTCGGTCTGGCCGGTTGGACGCGCAAGCTCACCGGCGTTCCGACCATCACTGTCGGCTCCGTGGGCCTCGATTCGGTGTTCACCTCGGCATGGTCGGAGGACGCGGCCTCCGGTGTGACGGGATTGGACGCGTTGGCCGGTCAGTTCCAGGACGGCGAGTTCGATCTGGTGGCCGTCGGACGGGCGCTGCTCTCCGATCCGGAGTGGGTGAACAAGGTCGGCGACGGCCGCGTCGACGAGCGCATCGAATTCACGCGCGACCACATTCGGAACCTGGTCTAGCGCTTACAGCTCCACCACGTCATCTCGCACCGGCACCATCGTTTTGGGCACGCGCCTAGAACGGTGGTGCTGTGTCGTCTTCCTCGTCGTTCGGCTCCGGCTGCGGTGTCGGTGTCGGGTTGTCCGGTGGGTCGGGGTAGGCGACGATGCCGGATCGTTTGGGTTTGGTGGGTATGTACGGCCGGAGGTCGTTCCCGATGATGGGTACGGCTGTTCCGTTGGCGGGCAGGGTGATTCGGGTGGTCTTCGAGGTGGAGGTCCATAGGATGGCACCACCGGGGAGCATGACCGCTTTCCAATAGCCGGCGGTCTTGACGCTGTGGTGGTATTCGCAGAGGCATTGGAGGTTGTTGACCGTCGTCCAGCCGCCGCCGAGGGGATTGGCGTGATCGAAGGCAATGATGTGGTCGAGTTGGCAGCGTTCGGCAGGTCTGTGGCAGCCGGGGAAGCGGCAGTGGCGGTCGCGTAGTCGTACGGCGGCGGTGGTGAGGGCGTCGGGTCGGTAGATCAGGGCTCGGTCGGTGAGGGGGTCGCGCCCGACGGACTTGCCGAGAGTGGGGTCGGCGGCGATGGCGGCTTCCAGAGCTGCGGCAAGGGATGCATTGCCGAGGTAAATGCCGGAGGAAGTCCGCTGTGCGGTACAGCCTGCGGGGCGCAGCGTCGGGTTGTTGGGGCGGAACGCCGAGGATAGATCGAGGGCAGAGCTGTGCCGTGTGCCCCTGCCGACGGGTGTGTGAGTACAGAACAGGGCTGCAGAGGACGCCAAGGCACTCCGACGTCGTTGCCGGTGCTGGGTCTCGTCGTATTCGGTCGGCTCAGGCGGTGTCGGGTCTGGCGTCGAATGCGATTCTGCTGCAACCGAACCCGAACCCCGGCCCGGCCCTGCGCCGGGATGCGGTCCTGGGTCCGGTAGCGACGGTGGCGGTACCGAAGGTGGCGGTATCGACGGTAGTGGCGCTGCTGTGTTCGTTGCGCTGCCCGCGCCGGTGCCGGTGCCAGTGCCAGTGCCAGTGCCAGTGCCAGTGCCAGTGCCAGTATCCGTCCGTGTTACTCGCGTATCCGGTTTCGCTGCATTCGGTTCCGCGTTGGGTTGTGTCGCGTCAGGCTCTGTCGCACTCGGGTCGGCTGTTGTTTCTGCCGAGCGTTGTTCCCATTCCCCGGTTTCCGGGTTCTGCACTGCCAGTCCGAGTGTCTCGGCGAGGGTCACCGCCTCGGTGAGCAGGATCTGCCAGTGACTGTTGCGCGCCAACTCCCGCGCCAGATCAGGATCGATGGATCCGTGCCCGGCCAGGTACGCCGGGTTCGCCAGCAGTCCGATCAGCGTCGCGATATCGACGGCGACCATCGTCAACGGCACCCGACGATCCGGCAGCTCTGCATCTTTCTTCGGGCAGTCCGCTCGTTGACACAGGCATACCAGCCGGGGTTCACCGTGCATCCGCGCCATGAAGGCGTCACACAGCCGATCCTGTTTTCCGCGTGGGTCTTTCGAGCAGAGCGTGTCGGCCATTTCCTCCAGGAGCTGCCATGCGGCCGCGGCTTCGGGGGCGGTCAATTCTGCTCGGATCCGGGCCAATTCCCCAGCTGGTGCGTAGGAAACATTGCGGAACTTCTTCGCGAACTCCCGCAACGCTGCCGCTTCCTCCGGTGCCACCCGCAGCAGAATGTCCCAGATCTCCTTCTCCAGCGGCCCCGGTGACGACCGTCGGGCTGCTTCGACGATCTCGTCCTCGACCGACTTCACGATGTCGTCGGAGAGGTTGTCGAGGATCCGGCACACCACCCTCACTCGCGGGAGGTCGATCTCCCCAGCCTCGAATGCCTTCTTCACCAGCGGCAGTCGAGTGTGCAGGGCGACCCCGACCGAGACATACGCCTCGGCGACCGTCGCCGAACACCCCAACGCCACCGCCATCTCGGTGCGCCCATACCGGCTGTAGTGCTTGTGCTTGGTGTCGAGAGTGATCCAGCTCCGATGGACGTAGTAGCACGCGGAAATCTTGCGAGCCGCCAGCCGATTCTCTTCTCGCGCAGCGGCGGTCAACGCATCCAACGAGACTGTCGGTATCGCCATCTCTTCACCCCCCAGTGAATCGAAACAAGAACGCATGTTCGAACTGCAAGAAGAGTATCCCGACCCACCGACAAGAACGCCGGACCCGTCGAACCCCAGGTCGTCGGACCGACGCGGCGATGATCGCGCACCCGAGCCACATCCCCCGAATACTCGACAACGCCTATCCTCGGTACGTGCCCACCCTCTACACTTCACCGACGAGTACCACGTGACCGGTTCGGCAGTGGCGTGGCTGGAGAAGTTCCAGATCCCGCTGTACCTATTGGCGTTGGCCGTCGGAGTTGTTGTCGGGTTGGCGGCACCGGCATCGGCTCCCGCATTCGAAATCGCCATCAATCCGGTGCTGATCGTCTTGCTCTACGCGACGTTCCTCGCAGTTCCGTTCTCCGCCATCGGTGTATCGCTGCGCGACACGAATTTCTTGCTCAGCGTCGTGGTGCTCAATTTCGTGCTCGTTCCGATCGTCGTGTTCGCACTGACCCGGTTCGTTGCGAGTAACGAAGCGGTGCTCGTCGGGATACTTCTGGTGCTGTTGGCTCCGTGCATCGACTACGTCATCGTTTTCAGCGGGTTGGCCGGGGCGGCATCGGAACGACTTCTCGCCGCTGCTCCGTTGCTGATGCTGCTGCAGATCGCGTTCTTGCCGCTGTATCTCTGGTTGTTCGTCGGACCCGACCTGGTGAAGATCATCGACGTCGCACCGTTCGTCGAGGCGTTCGTCCTACTGATCGCGCTGCCACTGACATCGGCTGCGGCAACGCAGTGGTTGGCACGACGCACACGCCTCGGCACTCGCATCATGGACGCCATGGCAGCGGCGATGGTGCCGATCATGATGGCGACCCTCGCAGTCGTCGTCGCATCTCAGGTCGACGCAGTCCGCAGCGAGGCATCTCAGCTGATCGCAGCAGTGCCGATCTTCGTCGCGTTTCTGGTCGTCATGGCCGTCGTCGGACTCGCGACGTCTCGGATCACCCGCCAGGACGTGCCCGCGACCCGGGCTTTGATCTTCTCCGGGGCGACCCGGAACTCGCTGGTGGTGCTGCCTCTCGCGCTCGCGCTGCCGCCGGCTCTTTCCCTCGCCGCAGTGGTCGTGGTTACGCAGACGTTGGTGGAGCTGATCGGCATGATCGCGTACGTCAGGATCGTTCCTCGCCTCGCACCGGCGACCTAGACTCCGAACATGACCGAACGCACGCCATCCGACCTGACCGCGCTACGTGCACGGGCTGCGGGCGGTGACCAGGACGCGATCGACGAATTGGTGGAGCAGGGCACCGTCGACGACCTGCGTTCACTTGCCGCAGCCGGCAACAGCGACGCCGTCGACATGCTCGTCGAACGCGCCGGAGAGCGCGAGGACCGCGACGAACTGCAGCGGCTGGCAGCCGCCGGAAGCCAGGATGCCGCAGACATTCTCGAAGAACTGGACGGCTAGATCGGATCGGGACGGGTGCCCACCTGCAGGGTGAGCCGATGCGCGGCGTCGAGCAGCATCTTTCCCAACTCCCGACGTCTGTCCTCTCGAAACCTCGTTTCCACACCGGTCAGACTCAACGCCCATGCCGGCCTGCGGCCGCGGTCGAACACCGCTGCTCCCAGTCCCCAGCTGCCTTCCACGAGCAACGCCGGGTTGACGGCGTAGCCCGAGGACCGCGTCAGCTCGATCCGGTGGCGAATGGCCGTTTCCGAATGATCGGCTCCCCACTCGGGCACCAGATCGACTCCGTCGAGGTAGTCGTCGACCTCGCGGTCCGGGAGATGAGCGAGAACGGCCAAGCCTGCGGAGGCCACACCCAGCGGTAGTCGGATGCCCTCGTACAGCACATGCGACCGTAGCGGGAAGCTGCCCTCCACCCGAAGCAGACACACCGTCTCGCCACCTCGACGCGCGGACAGGAACGCGCTCTCGCCGCTCCGCATTGCCAAGTCCTGCACGATATCTCGGGCCTGATCGGTGACGTCGTAGCGCAATGCGGCCATGGAACCGAGGAGATAGATTTCCGGTCCCAGTGCCCACCGTCCGGTCGCCGTATCGCGGTCGACGAATCCTTCGTCGGCCAGTTCCGTCAACAGCCGATGCGCCGTCGGGCGCGCAACGCCAGCAGACCTCGCCAACTCGGTGGTCGAGGTACCGGCCGCCTCCGCCGCACTGGCGGCACGCAGCAGAGCACACACTTTGGCGATGACGCCTGCGTTGGCATCGAGTACGGTCACCGCACCACTGTACGTCCGCTGAGTGAACGCCAACGCACTTCATGTTCGACAATCGAGCAAAATTTCTCAAACCAGCCACGTTGCCCGCTGGTCGAGTTCACTGGACCCATCGTTTGCTCAACGAACACATCAGGAGTTCACGTGACAGGAAAGACCTACGACTCCGCAGCCGACGCGGTGGCGGACATCGGTAGAGGAGCGACCATCGCGGTCGGCGGCTTCGGCCTGTGCGGCATCCCCGATGCCCTCATCGAGGCCATCGCTGACACCGACGCGGACGAATTGGAGGTGTTCTCCAACAACTGCGGCATCGACGGCTACGGATTGGGAATCCTGTTGGCAGCCGGACGTATTCGCCGCGTCACTGCGTCGTACGTCGGCGAGAACAAGGAGTTCGCCCGGCAGTACCTCGCCGGCGAACTCGAAGTGGAGCTGACACCGCAGGGCACGCTCGCCGAACGTCTCCGCGCCGGTGGCACCGGCATACCCGCTTTCTTCACCCCCGCCGGGGTCGGCAGCCCCATCGCCGACGGCGGAATGCCGTGGCGCTACAACGTCGACGGTTCCGTCTCGATCGAGTCACCACCCAAGGAAACACGGGTGTTCGGCAACAAACGCTACGTGCTAGAGGAGGCGATCAACGCCGACTTCGCTCTCGTGCACGCCGAGATCGGCGACACCGCAGGCAATCTCGTTTTCGACAAGACAGCGATGAACTTCAATCCGCTGGCAGCGATGGCGGGCAGGATCACCATCGCTCAGGTGGAGAAACTCGTCGAGCCCGGCGAAATCGACCCGGCCCAGGTGCATCTTCCCGGGGTGTTCGTCCAACGTGTCGTACATACCGGTCCACAGGACAAGCGCATCGAAAAGCGCACCGTCAGTTCAGGAGTTCGAGCATGACCGCAGGATGGACCCGAGACCGGATGGCCGAGCGTGCGGCGGCCGAGATGGTCGACGGCGAATACGTCAACCTCGGCATCGGCTTGCCGACGCTGATCCCGGGCTACCTCACCGACGAGGTGAACGTCACTCTGCATTCGGAGAACGGCATCCTCGGCACCGGCCCCTACCCCACCGAGGACGAGGTCGACGCCAACCTCATCAATGCCGGAAAGGAGACCGTCACCGTCAATCCCGGTGCGTCGTACTTCGATTCGTCGCTGAGCTTCGGCATGATCCGAGGCGGCCACATCGACACAGCCGTTCTCGGCGGCATGCAGGTCTCCCGAAACGGCGACCTCGCCAACTGGATGGTCCCCGGCAAGATGGTCAAGGGCATGGGCGGCGCGATGGACCTGGTGCACGGGGCTCGACGCGTCATCGTGGTCATGGAACACACAGACCGCGACGGCAATCCGAAGATCCTCGACGCGTGCACCCTGCCGCTGACCGGCCAGGGCGTCGTCGACCGCATCATCACAAACCTGGCCGTCATCGATGTCGTCGGCGACGGCACGCTCGAGCTCGTGGAACTGGCACCTGGCGTGACCACCGAACAGGTCATCGCCGCCACCGGATCAACCCTGAAGCACTGACAGCCGTTCGAACAGCACTGTGGGCCCGAACGTCCGAAGACGTTCGGGCCCACAGTGTTACGTTCTAGTCTGGAATCATGTCGAACGTGTCCGGATTCGGACCGTTCCGGCCTTCCTCGCCCTTGTCGAGTGCAGTGATCGCATCGACGTCGGCCGAGCTCAGCTCGAAGTCGAAGATGTCGAAGTTGGCCTTCACGCGCTCCGGAGTCACCGACTTCGGGAAAATGATGTTGCCACGCTGAATGTGCCAGCGCAGCACCACCTGTGCGACGGATTTGCCTGCGGCGTCGGCGATTCGCTTCAGTTCCGCGTCGTCGAGAACGTTGCCCTGAGCGATCGGCGACCACGCCTCGGTGGGGATGGCATGTTCGCGGCCGTAGGCCCACACGTCGTGGTTGACGAAGTACGGGTGCACCTCGATCTGGTTCACCGCGGGGACCGTCTCGGTCTCTTCGGCGAGGCGATCGAGGTGAGCGGGCTGGAAGTTCGAGACGCCGATGTTGCGGGCCCGGCCGTCGGCCGCGAACTCCTCCAACGTCTTCCACGTGGAGACGAAGTCGCCGTCGTACCGGGTGGGCAGCGGCCAGTGGATGAGGAAGAGATCGACGTAGTCGGTCCCGAGGTCGCTGAGCGTCTTGTCGAACGCCGAGCGCGCGTCGTCGGGCCGGTGGAAACCGTTGTTGAGCTTGCTGGTGACGAACACCGATTCGCGGTCGATGCCGGAGTTACGAATGCCCTCGCCGACCTGCTTCTCGTTGCCGTACATCTGCGCGGTGTCGATGTGTCGGTAGCCGATCTCGAGCGCCGTTTCGACGGCCTTCGCGGTCTCGTCGGCGTCGATCTGAAAGACGCCGAAACCGAGCTGGGGAATCTGCTTGCCGTTTCTGAGCGTGACGTTGGGTACCTGAGTCATATCGCCGGGGTGCCCGCCCACTGTGGCCTTCAAACCGGGTGGAACAATGCCATCGTGATAGTGCAGCGCATCCGGCGCGTCGTAGACGGAGTTGCCGAGAAATTCGGTCGGTCCACCTCTGCTCTGACAGCTCCCGAGCGCAGTTTCGATCCGGGGCACCCATGGTTCCTGACCGCGCCCGAGCGAGGCAACGACGACACCCGAATTTCGGCCTGGACCGAGGGCAATCGCGTCGAGAACCTCGTGCACGGCAAGACTTACTTCGCGGCACTCGCACGGGCCCTCGAGCAGACCGAGCGCGACGATCTGGTGCTCTTCACCGATTGGCGCGGGGACCCGGAGCAGCTGCTCACCGACGACGGCGTGACCGTCGAGGATGCGCTGGCCGCCGTCGCGCACCGCGGTGGCGTCGTCAAGGGCATGGTGTGGCGCTCCCACATGGAGACCCTCGGATTCACCGGTCCGAAGAACCGCAAGCTCGCGCTGCGGCTGGAGGAGGCGGGCGGCGAGGTCATTCTGGACCAGCGCGTGCTGGTGACCGGAAGCCACCATCAGAAGTTCGTGGTCGTGCGGTACGGCAGGAAAGATCTGCCCGACGTCGCTTTCGTGGGCGGTATCGATCTTGCCCGTGCTCGACGCGACGACGCCGATCACTTCGGCGATCCCGTCTCGCGCCCCTTCCCGCCCGAGTACGGCGAGATTCCGGCGTGGCACGACGTGCAGGTGCAGATCGAGGGGCCCGCAGTCCGGGATGTGGAGGACGTCTTCCGCGAACGGTGGGAAGATCCCGCGGCGCTCTCGCGTCTACCGTGGCACGCCATTCCCGATTTCCTGCGCGGAGTCACGCGTGAACCGTCGGAGTTGCCACCCGCTGCCGCCGCCCCGGAGCCGCAGGGCACGTGCTCGGTTCAGCTGCTGCGTACCTACCCGCGTCGACGCCCCGCCTACCCGTTCGCGACGAGAGGCGAGCGCAGCGCGGCCCGTGCGTACGCCAAAGCCCTCGACCGTGCCACCGAGCTGATCTACATCGAGGACCAATATCTGTGGTCCGTCGACGTCGCGCGCGTGTTCGCCGCGGCACTGCGCCGCAAGCCGAACCTGCGGCTGGTGGTGGTGGTCCCCAAGCACCTCGACGACGACAGCAACTTGACCATTCCTTCTGCGCTGCTGGGACACTCGGCGGCGCTCGGGGTCATCCGCGCGGCCGGCGGTGACCGCGTGCTGGTACTCGACATCGAAAACGACCGTGGCATACCGGTATACGTGCACTCGAAGGTCTGCATCATCGACGACGTGTGGGCGGCAGTGGGGTCGGACAACTTCAATCGCCGCTCCTGGACCCATGATTCGGAGCTGACCGCGGCCATCGTCGACGAGCAGCGCGACGATCGGGCACCGCTCGACCCAGCAGGCCTCGGCGACGGTGCCAGAACCCACGCGCGCAACCTGAGACTCGAACTGATCCGCGAACACCTCGGGCGGGCCGACGGCGACGACGCCGACCTCGTCGACCCGCAGCAGTTCTTCGACGTGGTCTCGGCGAGCGCGACGGCCCTGGACAACTGGCACCGCAACCCGTCCGCGAAGCCCCGGCCCGTCGGCCGACTGCGAATGCACGAGATCACGGTGCCGCCCGTCTGGCAGCAGCGACTTGCCGCACTCGCCTACCGGTTGTTCGTCGACCCCGACGGACGCCCCATCGGGATGCGCCTGCGTCGTCGATTCTGAGTCCACGTTTTCGAGTTGTAGCTGTTTCGGACCTGACATATCGGGCATTCGCTCACGATGTCCACCTCCTCTCGCGCACCGAGCGCGCTCGTCTTCGCGCCGTCCCCACTACTGACGGTGACCCTCGACGCTGCCCCCAACGGCAGTACCGAACTGCACGTGCACGCGGGCGGTCAGGGTCACTGGATCGCCAGGATGGCGTCGGTGCTCGGTCTCGACGTCACTCTCGCCGGGGTGTTCGGCGGCGAGATCGGTGCCGTATTGCGGGGCATCGTCGAGAGCGAGGGCATCTCCGTCGTCTCCGTCGACATCGGCCAGGAAAGCGGCTCCTACGTGCACGATCGTCGCAGCGGGGAGCGCGAGGTACTGGCCACGGTCGATCCGCCGCCGCTGGCCAGGCACGCGCTCGACGACCTGTTCGGCGCGGCACTGGCCACCGGTGCCCGCAGCGACGTGGCAATTCTCGGCGGTCCGCACGCCGACAACATCGTGCCTGCGGAGGTGTACGAGCGGCTGTGTGCCGACCTGCGCGCACTCGAGGTCCCGGTGGTCGCCGACCTGTCCGGACCGACGATGCTGGCCGCCCTCGCCGGCGGCCTCACGGTGCTCAAGGTCAGCCACGAGGACCTCATTGCCGACGGCGGAGCCGAGTCCGAGGACCCGAAGCACCTGATCGATGCGATGCGAAAGATGCACGACGACGGTGCCGAGGTGGTTGTGATCTCCCGAGCGGGAGACCCCGCCCTGGCGTTGGTCGACGGAGACGTGCTGGAGATCGTCACCCCGGGTCTACAGATGGTCGACCATCACGGCGCAGGCGATTCGATGAGCGCCGGGATCGCCGCCGGAATCGCCCAGGGAATGTCGATGCCGGAGGCGCTCCGCCTGGGCGGCGGCGCGGGCACCGCCAACGTCACCCGCCGCGGCCTCGGTAGCGGCCGAAAAGACCTGGTTCTCGGGCTCACCGAATCGGTCGACGTGCGTCCGTACGGCAAGGCGGGCAAGAAATGAGAGCCCTGATCACCAACGACGACGGTGTGGACAGCGCAGGCATCGCGCTGCTGGCGCGGGTCGCGCTCGACGCCGGCCTCGACGTCGTGGTGGCCGCTCCCCACGAGGAACGCAGCGGTGCCAGTGCATCGTTGACGGGGATGGGCGTCGACGATCACCTGGGTATCGGGCGAACCGAGATCGAGGGGTTGCGCGGTGTCGAAGTGTATGCGGTACAGGCCTCACCGGCCCTCATCGCGTTCGTCGCCACTCGAGGTGCGTTCGGCGATCCACCCGACGTCGTCCTCTCCGGCATCAATCACGGCCCCAATACCGGTGCAGCCGTACTGCATTCGGGCACGGTGGGCGCGGCGCTGACCGCATTGACGCACGGGGTTCCCGCCATGGCGCTGTCGTCGCTCGCCACCCGGCCGTCGCACTGGGACACCGCCGAACACGTCGCGCATTTGGCGGTGACATGGATGATCTCGCATCTGACCGTCGATGCGGTGGTCAACGTCAACATTCCCGACGTTGCACGGTCGGACTTCGCCGGGATCGTTCCGGCCTCGCTGGCCCGATACGGCGCGGTGCAGGCCGAAATAGGCGATCGCGGAGAAGATTTCGTCACCGTCCGGTTCGACGAGATCCACGCCGAGGACGACGACTCCGACGCCTCCCTACTGGCACGGAACTGGGCGACCGTCACCGCGCTGCGTCCCCCGAGCGAGGTGGACAGTATCGATCTGTCGACGCTGCGTGAGTGAGCTCGGTGCGGTGGACCCGAATGTGTCGGTGCCCTCGGGCACACTGGGAACCATCACCGCACATGCCACGGACCTAGGGGGTCACCGCACATGACGAAAGATACCGATTCCGGATCGTTCCGCAGGCTCCACTCGCATGGCGTAGTTCCACCGTTTCTGCTCGAGCGTCTGCAGGGAGCCGGTGCCCGCGCGACTCTGCTGGCCGACCGCGAGATGCGGGCGGGCCGAGAGGTCGTCCAGGCACGTACCGCCATCGCACCGCGGACCGGCGGCACCCTCGAACGCACCATCTCCGATGCGAAAGCGACCCGCGACCTCCCGGGTCAGCAGGTTCGCGCCGAGGGTGAGGATCCCACCGGTGATGCTGCGACCGACGAGGCATACGACGGTCTCGGTGCCACGTATCTGTTCTTCGACGAGGTGTACGGCTACTCGAGTCTCGACGGCAGCGGCCTGCCCCTCGATGCGACGGTGCATTACGGCCGGGACTACGACAACGCGTTCTGGGACGGCTCTCGCATGGTGTTCGGCGACGGCGACGGCGACGTGTTCGCCCGCTTCACCGTTTCTCTGGGCGTCATCGCGCACGAGCTCGCGCACGGGTTCACGCAGTACACCACCCCGCTCGAATACAAGGACCAGGCCGGCGCACTGAACGAATCCATCTCCGACGTGTTCGGTGCACTCGTGGAGCAGTACACCGCGAAGCAGAACGCCGAGGACGCGTCGTGGTTGATCGGCGAAGGTCTGTTCCTGCCCGCGGTGCAGGGCAAGGCGCTGCGCTCGCTCCTCGAGCCCGGCACCGCGTACGACGACGATGTACTCGGCAAGGACCCACAGCCGGCGAGCATGGACGACTTCGTCGTCACCACCGAGGACGACGGCGGTGTGCACATCAACTCGGGCATTCCCAACCGCGCGTTCGCCGTCGCCGCAACCACTTTGGGTGGCCCGGCGTGGGATCGCGTCGGGCAGGTCTGGTTCGACACGATGACCGTCGGGGGCCTGGAACCAACGGTCGACTTCGCCGGTTTCTCCGCGGCGACGCTGCTCGCAGCGCAGAAGCGATTCGGCACGGATTCCGACGTCGCCCGGGCCGTGGCCACCGGTTGGTCTACCGTGGGAGTTCAGTCAACACGGGAGCCGAGCGACGATCGGGTGTGATCGAGGGGCATGAGCCTGCGCATCGAGGTACTGCGAACCGGTGGGATCGCCGGGATGTCCAAACGCGGAGTGGTCGAGACCGACGAGCCGGAATGGCAGTCGCTGGTCGAGGCTGCGCGCCCGTACCTCGCTGAGCCGCCCCCACCCGAGCCCGCCGAGTCGCAGGCCCGCGACACCTTCGTGTGGAACGTGTCGGTGGGCGAGCAATCGTGCCGGGTCGGCGATTCGGCTCTGACCGGGCCGCTACGCGACCTCGCGGAGCGCACACTCCGCGAGGGTCGCGTCAGGTAGTTCAGCAGCTCGGCTCAAGCTTTCCATTCCGCGGAGCGTTCCGGGGACGCCTCGGCCAACGCCTTCACGGTGTCGTCGACGCCGAAGTCCTTGCCGTACACCGGGGTTCCCGGCTGCTGACGCCAGGACTCGGCCAGGGAACCGGCATCGACCGGGTCGAAGCCGAGCTCGTCGATCACCGAGAACACCAGCTTCTTCGACTCTGCGTCGTCCCCGGCGATCGGCAGTGCGATGCGCTTGTCGGTTCCGGCAGGAACACCCTTCTCGAGCAGGTGCTTGTACCAAATTCCGTTGAACGCCTTGATCACCGGCTCACCGAGCTGCTGCGACACCCATACGCTCTCGGGTGTGCCGCCTTCGATGTCTTCGATCAGACCGTCGCGCTGCTGCGGGTAGTAGTTGTTCGTTTCGATGATCGGCGCTCCGGGCTTGCGTGAGCCGGCGATACCGGCGGCGAGGTCGGGCACGTTCTTCTGCGGGATGCTGAGGATGACCAGGTCCGCATCCTGCGCCGCGTCCGCTGCCCACACCGCCGTCGCTCCGGTTTCCGACGCCAGCTCCGCCAGAGTCTCCGGGTCGCGTGAGTTCGAGAATCGAACCTCGTGACCGAGCGCCGTCAACCGACGCACGAGCGTTCCACCGATGAATCCACTTCCGATGATGCCAATTTTCATGTCCGGAACAAACGATCGGGGACTCGATCTATTCCCGTCAGGAAGCGACCGCGACCTTCGATCGAGGCCGCCCGAACTTCATCGCCTTGTCGACGAGCTTGCCGTACCGCAGAACCGGCAGGTCGCGGAAGTAATTCATCCGCAGCTTCCACGGCGTTTCACTGCCCTGCCTCGGGAAGTTGTCCACGGCCCGCAGCACGTAGCCGGCGGCGAAATCGAGGAACGGCTCTTCGTCCACGGACGGGTCGCGTTCGAGCTCGACGGTGCTGTACCCGTTCTCGTCCATGTGTGCGAGCAGGCGCATGACGTAGTTCGAGACCATGTCGGCTTTGAGCGTCCACGACGCGTTGGTGTACCCGACGACAAAAGCGAAGTTGGGGATTCCGGTGAGCATCATGCCCTTGTACGCCATGGTGCTGGGCAGATCCACGTCTCTACCGTCGACGCGGAAGGTCGCGCCGCCGAGTGCGGACAGGTTCAATCCCGTTGCGGTGACGACGATATCGGCGTCGAGGTGCTGGCCGGACCTCAGCTTCAGGCCGGTCTCGGTGAAGCTGTCGATGTGATCGGTGACGATCGAGACCTCGTCCTTGCGGATCGAGCGGAACAGATCGTTGTCGGGCACCAGGCACAGGCGCTGATCCCACGGGTTGTACGACGGGGTGAAGTGGGTGTCCAGGTCGTATCCCTTCGGCAGCCATCCCTCCTGCATCTTCCGGATCCGCTTCTTCATGAATTCCGGGTACTTCTGGCTCAACGTGAAGATCAACATGGCCATCGACACGTTCTTGAGCCGAGTCACGCTGTACGCCAACTTCTTCGGCAGACGTTTCCGCAGTGTCTGCGCAATCGGGTCCTTGGAGGGGAGCGAAAGGATGTAGCTCGGCGAGCGCT
Organism: Rhodococcus sp. 06-1474-1B; assembly: GCF_002258885.1. NCBI lineage: Bacteria > Bacillati > Actinomycetota > Actinomycetes > Mycobacteriales > Nocardiaceae > Rhodococcus > Rhodococcus sp. 06-1474-1B. The sequence continues at coordinate 632,785 of NZ_NOYR01000021.1, forward strand.
GCAGCAGGGTCACATGCTCGGCATCGCGGGCGAGGTTGGGTGCCAACGTGATTGCCGTTGCGCCACTGCCGATGACGACGATCTTCTTGCCCGCGTAATCCAGATCCTCGGGCCAGTGCTGCGGGTGGATCACCTGCCCACCGAAGTTCTCCTGGCCGACGAACTCCGGACTGAAACCCTTGTCGTAGTTGTAGTAACCACTGCAGGAGAACACGAACGACGCGGTGATCGTGACGGTCTCGTTCGTATCGCTGCGCTGCGCCGTGACCGTCCAGAACTGCTGCTCGGACGACCATTCGAGGGCAACGACCTTGTGGTGGTATCGAATGTGCTTGTCCACACCCGCTTCTCGTGCGGTTTCGACGATGTAGTTACGGATGTCGGAACCGTCGGCGATGGACTTCTCTCCCGTCCACGGCCTGAAGCTGTACCCGAGGGTGTACATGTCGGAATCGGAGCGAATACCGGGATAGCGGAACAGATCCCAGGTGCCACCGATCGCCCCGCGGCTTTCGAGGATGGTGTACGTCTTCCCGGGCAGATCGTGCCCGAGGTGACGCGCGGCACCGATCCCGGACAGGCCGGCGCCGATGATGAGGACATCGACCTCGGGGGTGGTCAGTACGGCAGTCATGAGCAACGATTCCTTCGGTGGGGGGTCAGCTGATTTTGTTGCGGGCGCTCTCGGACCTACCGAGGCGCGCTACTTCTTCGTCCATCTTGGGCAGGATCGTCGGCACGTGCGCCAACATGCTGCGATCGCCGACGCGCGAGGTGATGACGGCCTTGAACCAGGATGCCGCACCCACCCACCGCGGTACGTAGACGCGGCGCTTGCGCTTGGCCAGGCCGTCGACGAACGCATCCACGCACTGCTCGACGGTCATCGTCTTCCCGAGGGGGCCGGGCAGTACCGCGAGCAAATCCTGAAAGGCGCTGAGATCGGACTTCGCGTCCTGGACCATCGGGGTATCGATCCAGGCCATGTGGGCCGAGCCGACGTCGACTCCTCGGTAGTTCACTTCCAGCCGAAGCGCATTGGCGAAATGCTCGGCTGCGGCTTTGCTGGCGTTGTACGCGGCCAAGCCGGGGCACGGGGTGAACGCGGCCAGCGAGGAGACGACGAGGATGTAGCCGTTGCGTTCGATCAGAGACGGCAACGCAGCGCGGACGGTGTTGAACACGCCCATCACGTTGATGTCCATGACGCGCTGGAACGTGGCCGGGTCCACCTGCAGGATCGATCCGTAGCTGGCGATTCCCGCATTGGCGAGCACCAGATCGATGCCTCCGTAGGCCGCGATGCCGCCGTCGACGGCGCGCTGCATGTCGTCCAGATTTCGGACGTCGGCGACGAACGCCTCGGCCTTCAGCTGCGTCGCGACCTCCCGCAGCGGAGCCTCGTCGACGTCGACGAGTACCAACTTGGCTCCACGACCTGCCAACGCACGTGCGGTCTCGGCACCGATTCCTCGTGCCGCGCCGGTGATCAGAACGACCTTGTTCCGGAGCGTCGATGACGCCATGTCTCCCCCTCGATCGAGATGCATTCCTGCGAACACTTTGCATCTGATACCGAGCGGTGTCAAGATCTGTCTGTGACTACCCATCACAGTGAAGTCGGCCGCACCTATCGAGGTGCCGATCCGCAGCAGCGGCAGCAGGAGCGTCGAACCCGGCTGCTCGACGCCGCCGTCGAAGTGTTCGGCACCACCGGGTACCGGACGGCGACCGTGGAGAAGGTCTGCAGCGAAGCGGGGCTGACCAAGCGCTATTTCTACGAGTCCTTCACCAACAGCGAAGAACTCCTGATGGCCACGTACGCCCGCGCCACCGACGCGATGCGCGAGAGCATCCTCGCCGGAGCGGCCTCGGAAACGGAGTCCACCGAACAGGTGCTCCGAGGAGCCCTGACCGGATTCTTCACGTTCGTCGCCGAGCAGCCAAAATCCGCTCGTATCGCCTTCGTCGAAATCCTCGGCGTATCCCCCACCGTCGACGCGTTGTACCGCAAGACCACCACCTCGTTCTCGGCGACGGTGCTACAGGTAGCCGACACCGTCGGGTCCAGCCGAGGACTGGCCGGGCCGAACCGTAAAACGCTGGCGATGGGCCTGGTGGGCGCGGTTCTCACCATCGCTCAGCAATGGTTGCTGTCCCCCGAACCCGAACCTCTCGACTCCGTGATCGCCAGTGCTCACACCATTCTGGCTGCCGTCGTATTCGGACGCGTCGACGGCTGAGCAATTGTCATGCTCTGCTCTGCAGCGGCTCCACCGGTTCGTCCGAGGTGACGCGTTCACCTGATTTGACGACGACGACACCGAGCAGAATCAGTGCGCCACCGGCCAATTGGATCGGCCCCGGAGCCTGGCCGAGCAACAGCCACGCAAACACAAGCGCTGCAACAACTTCCATCAGACCCATGAACGACGCCAGCCGCGAGCCGAGGCGTCGGCCGGCCGCAATTCCGAGCACGTACGCCAACGCGGCGGTCACCACACCGAGACCGATGATCGGAACCCACCACGGCACAACGGCATCGACGAACGTGACGTCCTTCAGCGGAGCCGCGAACGGGACGATACCGACCAGCCCGGCGGCGAGCAGAATGAGTCCACCTGCCAGCAGACCGCCCCCGGCGAGCACGATCGGCGGCAAGCCGTTGCTCTCGTCGGCGGAGAGCACCCAGTAGACGGCGGCTCCCGCCATCGCACCGAGCGCCCACAGCACGCCGACGCTGTCGACGTCCGCGCCGGAGATCAGGTCGAGCACGAGCACCAGCCCCATTGCGGCCAACAGCGCACCGACCAGCGTCAGCCGACCCGGACGCTGCTGGTGCCGAAACCACATCCAGCCGATGACGGCTACGGGCGAAGTGAATTCGATGAGCAGTGCGACACCCACGTCCATTCGGCCGACGGCGTTGAAGAACGCGAGCTGACAACCGGCCACCGCGAAGGCACCGTAGGCCACGAGCAGCTTCCAATTCTTGGCCAACAGGCCCCAGCGTCCACGCAGCGCGAGAATCGACGGAATGAGCAACACCGCTGCCGCGAGCAGGATGCGCGCAGTCACGGCGGCACCGGCGGTCCAGCCGGCATCGAGCAGGCCTTTGGCCAACGAGCCGGAGAGCCCGAACGATGCCGCGGACAGGAGCGCGAACATGAGCCCCGAGAGTCGACGCGACCGTGCCGCAGCGTCGTTTGCATCTGCGCGATCCACCTGCGCGTCATGAGTGTAAGCCGTCATGACATGTGACAGTAGGGAGTGAATTGGTAAGGTGTCAACATGCTTTTTGCTCATGACGCAGAACTGTCGCTTCTGTCCGCCGTGGCATTGGTCAATTCCGCCGAAGACCCGGACACGCTGACCACACGCGAGGAGCTGGCCGAGTTCTTCACCGACCAGGGCTACTCCGGACGGTTCGATGGCGACGACGCCGAGCTCGAGGCGGTGCGGGCACTGCGTCCGACCCTGCGATCACTGCTCACCAGCAGTCGAGACGACGCCGTGCTCGAGGTGAACCGCTTGCTTGCCGAATCCTCGGCCCTGCCTCGACTGGTCCGGCACGACACTCTCGATTGGCACATCCATGCCGTCGCCGACGACAGTCCGCTGGCAACCCGCATCGTCGTCGAGACCGCGATGGCCATGATCGACGTCATCCGAGCCGACGAGCTCTCTCGTTTCGACGTCTGCGCCGATCCGGACTGCAACGGGCTGGTTCTCGACCTCTCCCGAAACCGCTCTCGCCGCTTCTGCAGCACCACCTGCGGCAACCGCGCGGCAGTTGCCGCGTACCGCGCACGCAAGGCCCAGTAGCACCGCAGGGCTTAGACGACCGGGTTTCGGGTATTCGGCGACGGAACTTAGTGAGAGGAACATCCCCATGGTCGAGAAAAGGCCTTCGAAAACGAGCTGGGCACGTGCAGTCGAGAACATGCTGGCCGTCATCTTGATCTTCGCCGGAATCGCATCCGCGGGCGGTCTGATCGCGGCTCTGGCGGGCGGCTTCGAGGGATGGGCGATCGTCGCCGGCATCACCGTGGTCGTACTGTTCGCAGCCGCGTTCTTCGCCGTTCGCGACGGTGCCCGACGACGCGCGCGGGAAGTCGACACCGTCGTCTACTCCCCCGACAACACCGATCAACTGTTCGACGTGGACCCGAACACCGGTGAGCGCACTCCGCACCGGGAATAGCACTGCCGCACGGTAGTGCTGCTCGGCGTCAACTCGGAACCGATTCGAGACGAACCATCGAATCGGTTCCGAGGAAGAACACACCCGATCGCGTCTGGGCGATCGAACCCGATTCCGTGAAACCGTCCGGCCTTTTGGGTAAGGGCCACCGCCAGCGCACGTCGTTCGATGCCGTGGCGGCCACGAGCGCGTCCTCCTCGAACGAATAGACGGTGTCACCGACGGAAGTCTCGGTGGCATACGGCTCCCGCAGCTTCCACACTTCCGCGCCGTCCTCCGCGACCGCGGTTGCGTCGGGCAACAATTCGAGCCCCTCGAGCGGAGTGCCGGTTCGTGGATCGAAGAACGTGGCCTCGCCGCCGACGGTGACGAGACCGCGACCGTCGGACACGTGAATCAACGGGCCCTCCACGCCATCCCAGCCCGCAAACGATGTGATCGGACGCGACCACATCCGGTCGAGGGCATCGATGGAACCCCCGTGCAACACAGATTCACCGTCCTCCGGGTTGCCCTCGAGCACGAAGACAGACGAGCCATCGCTCTCGACGGCGTACGCGAACCACGCTTCGGGCATCGGCGTTCTCCGTGCCTCCCCGTCGTCCACTCCGATCCTCACGATCGATGGGACGTCGGAATACGAATCCAGACAGACGATCTCGCTCTGAACGGGAACGCTCGCGCATTCGTCGACTGCACCGGGCGACTTCTTCCACCGGACGCTGCCGTCGTCGGCGTCGAAGGCCGCGAACTCGATCGCATCCACCGAGTAGGAACGCGGATTCGGCAAACCGACGGCCGTGACGAGTACATCGTCTCCGTCGATCACCCCGGTGACGCTCGAATCGAACTGCAGATTCGCAGCCGGAGAACGGAATGCGGCGAAGTTACGTCCATAAACGGCCTCGGCGTCGATCCGCCAGCTCGGATCCAAAACCGGGCCGGGCGGTGCCTGCGTGGTGGTCGCCTCCTCCGAGAACGTCGGTGTCATCGCCAGACTGTCCGACGGCTGTTCGACGGGATCGTCCTGCATCGACATCACGAGAACAGCAGCGACGACGGACACGACCGCCACAGCCACCGCGACGCCGGCTCCGATGTTCGGGGTCCAGCTCGAATTACTCATGGCCACTGCTCAATAGGGGCCTGTGCCACAGCATCGAGAACCTCGATGGGCAATGGGTCCGGCAACACCAGCGGCGCATACGAGCCCGGCTCGAACGCCGCCGTCGAGCGGACCGACACCTGCACTCCGGATGGCCGCGTCACCGTCACCGAACGCGTGAGCTGCGTGGTGCCGTCCTCTGATGTCGTGCTGTTGACGATATCAGCGTCGTAGCTTTCGACAGCCGAACCGTCTGGCAGCGTGCGAAACTCGACGACAGGTCCGTGCGCGTTATCGGGATCGTAGGGATCCGTCGCCACCGGCAGTTCCGCACCCCCGGATACCGAAACGAACAGTCCCACCCGAGTTCCGACCACCTCCAGATCGGTGCACACCCCTGAGCCATAGTAACCGGGCACGAGGGACCCGATCGGTCGATTCAACGCGGGAGCGTTGGGAATGGCTTGCCACACTGTCGCCAACGCGTCGTTTGCCGCGGCCACACGATCCGCGCGAATATCTTGTGCAGAGCCGGAATCCTGCGTCCAGACGGAGCAATCCTGCCGTGGCGCAGCGCTTCCCGCCGGCGCGGGAACCGCGACACGCAGATCCGACACGGTCGCGATCCGAGCCAACTCTGATGATTCCAGCGGAAATTCGTCCGACCGGGCTGCAGTGAGATTAGCGGTCACCTGCGTCCCGTCCGGGTGATAAGCGGTGGCAGTGCGCAAATTCGTTCTGTCGCCGGCAAATTCGTACCAACTGTCGACAGTGTCGACGACGGTGCCGTCGGACTCGGTGGTTCGCGCATCGAGAGCGCCTGCGATGCATGCGGGGATACCGGTTTCGGAAGGCCGAACGTCGACGCTTGCGTAGGCCGAGGAATCGCCCCGGGCCAGTGTTCCCGTCGCGGTCGTGCTGGGCTCTAAGCCCTCCGGCACAGCACCGCCAAGGTCGTCGACCGGTTGAAAGGTCAGTGACTGGGATGGAGCGGCCAATGCGACGGTCACATCGGCCGGTAGCGCAGCGAGAACTGCGTCGGACATCGCACCGGCTTTGCCCGAGGTGAGCCACGGATAGGCGGGGTTGTCGTACGACGGGGTCTCTCCCCCGAGGGTCGCTCTCATCACCACCTCGCCCTCATCGGACGGGGGCGGTTCGACCTCCACGCAACCCGGAATGTCCACCGGGTATCGAACCGGCTCGAACACGACCGAGGAATCGGCGTCGACCGCAACGGACTCCGGCGATCGAAGCAGTCCGGCCGCAACGACACCGAGTGCGACCACCGTGACGATGACCGATACGTCGATGACGGCGTTGTGTCTTCTACCTTCGCGCACGAGACGACACTACATACCCAACGGACGGTTTTCGTCCGATGCGGCCACTCAGGCCGCCAGCAGCGCCGCCACCATACTCGAGCTGTTCACACCTCGGCTGATCCATGTTGCCTGCACAGCGTGGTACAGGTCGGGTTTGCCACTCCACACCGTGGCTGCGGGCCTGTTGTCCGCGTCGAGTTCGTGATGCCAGGAGCCGTCGACGAGGTCGATGAAGGAGTCGGCGGCAATGTCCCACCAGGTGCGATAGTCGTTGTCGTAGCGGTCTTCTCCGGTCCGACGACCCAGTGTCGCGGCGGCCGCGATCGCCTCGCACAACACCCAGTGCAGACGCTCTCTCACTACCGGTCGCCCAGTCCAGTCGGTGGTGTAGACGAAGCCAGGCGACGGGCCGGGTTGCCAGCCGTCCTGCGCCGCGCGGTGATACAGCGACGCGGCGGCGACAGCGTAATCGTGGCCACCAGGGCTATCGGCCACGAGACTCGCCTGCACGAGCAGCCGCGCCCACTCGAAACCGTGCCCCACCGTTGCTCCGTAAGGCTTGAACTGGTTTGCTGTGTCGCCGCTGTTGTACTCGAGCATCGGCTGCCATTCCGCAGTGAAATGCTCGGGAATGCGATTCTCGTTCGCCTGTGACCAGCCGATCACGTTGTCGCAGATGCGTACTGCCCTGCTTCGCCAGACCTCGGGCGCACCCGCATCGGCCGCCGCCAGCAGCGCCTCGACCATGTGCATGTTGGCGTTGATTCCGCGATAACCGTCGAGCGCGGTCCAGCTCGCATTCCAGGTGTCTGCGCACATGCCGTGGTTCTCGTCCCAGAATCGCCGATCCACGACCTCGAGGGCTTCGTCGAGAAGCCCCCGTCCACTGGGGTGTCCCGCCGCTGCGGCTGCGGCTGCAGCCAACACTACGAAGGCGTGCGTGTAGGCCGTCTTCGTCGCATCGGGAGACGAGGCGTCGGCGCTGGACTCGAACCACCCGCCGTTCGTGCTGTCCCGCAACGTCGTCAGTAGACCGTCGAACACTCGATCGGCTTTCCTACGAGACCCCGGATACCCCTGCATCGAGGCCAGGAAATGCACGTGCGCCATCCGAGCAGTGATGTAGGTCAGGGCCGGATGGCTCAGGTCCGGATGTCCGCGGTCGTTCAACCACGCCGCTCCCCCGGCAGGATGCTCGAGCGAGCTACCGAACCGGAGGAGCCGAGCCGATTCTGTGTCGAGCCACCGCTGGTGCGCGGGCAAGGTCCACCACTGACGACGATCACCGGATGTCATGAGCCCATTCTGCGCGATCGGGCCGGACGACAGGTCTGCTTACCGAACCACCCTGTACCGCAGATACATCCAGCCCGACGTGGGGAAGTGCCTTTGCTCTTCCAGCACCAGGTTCAGTCGGTGCCCCGCGGGGAAGTACGGCTTGCCACCACCCAGGATGGTCGGGACGACAATGAGCTCGAACTGGTCGATCGAGTCGAACAACGATGCGGCCAACGACGCGCCGGCGACGGCCAACGTGCCCTCGGTCTCCCGTTTCATTCGCTCCACCTCCGCTACGGCGTCGGCACTACGGACCAGCCGGCAACCGTCGGGCACGGAAGTGAGGGTGTCCGAGAAGACCACCCGGGGAGTTGCCTGGTACAGCTCGGCGAATTCGGCTTCGACGGGGTCGCCGGCCGCCCGTTCCGGGTCGGTCCAGTAGTCCTCCATGGCCTCGTACAGCCGCCGTCCGAACAGAAAGACGCTCGTCTCCACGGTCTGTCGATTCGAGAACCGATGCGATTCCTCGTCGGGCATCGAGTAGTCGAGGCTGCCGTCGGGATCCTCGATGTAGCCGTCGAGGGAAACATGCAGGTTGTAGGTCAGAATCGCCATGTCACTCCAGAGGTCGGGTGGGTTTGCCGGTATCGACCTCTGCACCGCCGAGAAGTCACCGGCCTATCCGCGGATTCAGTCCAGAATCGCGGTTGCTTCCACCTCGACCCGCACGTCCGGTTCGAAGAGGTAATCCACTCCGATCAGCGACGCCGGCGGCATAAGAGTCGGCAGTCCGATCTCGTCGGCGACACGCGTGACGCCGTCCATGAACTCACCGATCAGCTCGGGAGCCCAGTGCGTGACGTAGAACGTCAGCCGCAGTACGTCCTCGAATGTTGCTCCTGCACCGGTCAATCCGATCGCGGTATTGCGCAGCGCCTGCGCAACCTGACCGGCGAGGTCGTCGGTATCGATGGCCGACCCGTCCTCGTTCCGGGCGATCTGACCGCTGACGTGGATGTGTCGAGAACCCTGACCCACCGCCACGTGGTGATACGGGGTGGGTTGCATCATTCCGGGCGGGGTGAATCGAGTGACGCTCATGGTTGGTCCTTCGTCGTAGAAATTCAGGTATAACGTTGATACCTGGTACACAAAGGACACTTCAAGGGAACCTGGTTTCATGACCGATACCGCCGACGGCACCGCAGAACTCACGATCACTGCCCCGCACCGCGAATTGTTGGATCAGGTGCTCGACAAATGGTCACTGCAAGTACTCAACGAATTGTGCGAGCGCCCCTGCCGATTCAACGATCTCCGCCGCGGGATTCCCGAGGTGACTCAGAAGTCCCTCACCGCAACGCTGCGGAAGCTCGAACGCAACGGAATCATCGAACGCACGGTGCTGAGCACCCGCCCGGTGGCGGTGGAATATCGAATCACTCCCCTGGGCAAAACACTTCGAACTCCCGTCGACGTCCTGCTGGCGTGGGCAAGCACGCACATGGACGACATCGACCGAGCGCGAGACCGATTCGATGCCCTGTGACGGTTCACGTCCAGTACAGCAGCTGCGCGTCGGGCAGAACGTCGCGAAGTTCGTCGACGAACCAGCTGCGCATCTCGGCCATCGTGTCCTTCGGATAGACGTATTTCACGCCGCCGAACTTGTTTCTCTTCGCTGTGCGCGCGCCCTCGTCCATCTCCAGTTTCGTTCCCGGATACCAGCTCAACAACACATCCTTGCTCGACGGCGTGAAGCGGTGAGTGATGATTTCGGCGGTCAGATCGAGATCGGGCACATCGCGCAACGCGTCGGCGACGTTCGCGAGCAATCGACCGTACTGCTCGCGCCACTGCGGGATCGGCATGATCGGCGCGATCGTCAACCCCACTCGGTAACCGGCCAGTGCCAACTGCCGCAGAGCTTCTATCCGAGCCGGCATACGTGCCGTGCCGCCCTCCAAGCGGTGAGCGATGTCATCGGCGTTGACCGACAGCCGAACTCGCGTTCGGCGGCCGTGGTCGAGCGTCACCAACTCGCGGACGTCGTCGAACTTGGTGGTGAAACGCAGCGACACGTCGTCCCCGTACACGCCCGCGCCCACTCTGCGAACGGCCTCGGCAAGAGACCCCGTCACGTGTTCGATCCCCAAAGGATCGGTGTAGCAGGATAACTCGAATGTGGTGCCTTCGTGCCCGCGCTCATCGGTGCCGGAGGTGATGGAACCGCGGCCTGCGTGAGTGCCGATACCGGCCAACACGTCGTCGAGGTTGGCGAACACCCTGGTGATCGGCGGACCGGACAACGAGCCGGCGAGATAGCAGTACTGGCAATGCGCCGGGCATCCTTTCGCCAGGTCGATCCGCCAGTCCGCGCTCGGCGGAATCGGTTGCGGTTTCAGCACACTCGGCGGGGCGACCACCACGGCCATCGTCGACTTGGCTCGTGCGTAGGTCTCGCGCTCGGACTCACCACGCAGTCCGGTGAGGCGGTCACCGGACAGAATGTCGATGTCGGCAACGCCTGCTGCTTCGCACCGACGGAGAATTTCCGCGGTGTGGGGTAACTCGGACGCAGACTTGGTGACCAGGACACGCGAGGGTGTCCAGAGTCGAGTGGGGGCAACCAGAAGATCATCCATTACTCGTGTTCAACGCGTCGCAGCGCGCAATGCTTCCCGGTTACCGCAGCTCAGGCGAGAAATTCGTCGAGCACGCCCAGCAGTACCACTCAGGAGTTCCAGGTATCCGACGCGATCTCGGCAGGCCTGCCCAGCAGATAGCCCTGTCCCTGAACAGAATTGGGCAGCGCTTCGAGTTGATCGAGAGTTTCGATGCCCTCGACAACGCAGCCCAGTTTCAGATCGCGGGCCAAGTTGATGATTGCTCCGACGATGCTGCTGCTCGTCGTGTCACTGGTCATGCTGGAGGTGAACGACCGGTCTATCTTCACTGCGCTCACCGGCAGCGTAGCGAGGTATCGCAGGCTCGCGAAGCCCGTTCCGAAGTCGTCGATGGCGATTCCCACACCCAGCGTGCGCAATTCGCCGAGCTGACGCAGGACCGACGAGCCGGAATCGAGCAACACGGACTCGGTGAGTTCGAGAACGAGATCCCCCGGAGCCATGCGATGCCGCGCGAGGGCTGTTTCCACTGCCGCACGGATGTCGACGTGTAGAGCCTGCCGGGCGCTGAGATTCACGGCCATCGTGACGGGAGACTCGGACGCGGATGAGGGCGGGTTCTCGGATCTCCACCGCGCGAGGGTGCCGAGAGCGTCGTCGAGCACGCGCTCACCCAGATCGGAAATGAGCCCCGTGTCCTCGGCCACCGGGATGAATCTGTCGGGTGAAATCGCTGTGCCCGTGCTGTCCCGCAGGCGGGCGAGCGCCTCGAAACTGACGAGTTGCCGACTGCCGAGGTCGTAGACCGGTTGGTAGGCAACTCCGAAACTCGCGGCACTACCCCGATCAGGATCGAGCGCGTCCCTCAGGGTCTGTTCGATGTACGCACGCTCGATCGCGTGCACCCGCAACGCGTCGTCGAACAGTTCGATTCGGTCCTTGCCCAGTTGCTTCGCCCGGTACATCGCGGAGTCCGCATCGCGCAGCGCTTCCTGGGCGCTGACGCCCCGGCGGACCAACACCATCCCGACGCTTGCCGACACCACGTACTCGCGGCCTCCATACGTGATGGGCGCTGCGAGTACCGTCCGGATTCGTTCGGCGACCTGTGCGGCAAGCGCGCCACCCGCAGGATTGCCTGTTCCGATCTCCGCAGGCAACGCATCGACGACGAGAACGAACTCGTCGCCGCCGACGCGGGCGATCGAGTCCTCGGCCCGCAGCACCGAGCGTAAGCGGCGAGCGACCTCGACCAGCACGGCGTCCCCGGCCGCATGGCCGCCGGTGTCGTTGATGCGTTTGAACCCGTCCAGATCGCAGAACAGCACCGCCGCGGCAGCGCCGGTGCGCGCACCCCGCTCGATCGCCGATCCGATTCGCTCCAGCAGCTTCATGCGGTTGGGCAGGCCGGTCAACGGATCTTGTAGAGCTGCACGCTCGAGAGCGCGCTCGGCTTCGACACGTCGGTCACCTCCCGCACCACAGACAGCACCTCCGCCGCCGAACCCTCCGGTCCATGTCGGAACGGGGTGGTGCGTCGCGAAAGCCACCTCAGCGAGCCGTCCGCCGCGCGCACCCGGTACCGGATGCTGACGCTCTCCCCCTCCGGTAGGGAGGCAGCTTCCCGGTCCGCTGCTCGAACGACGGCAATGTCCTCGGCCGCCACCGAGTCCACCCCGTCCTTGGGGGTGACGGTGTCACGGGATGACGCGCGCTGGTCCGGCCCGGTCAACAACGATCCGATGCTGCGTGAGGCCCACTTCACGGTTCCGGTTTCGACATCGGTGACCATGGTGACGTCCGGCGATGCCGTCAGCACCGCATCGCGAAACGCACGGGCCTGCTCGAGCTCGGCCCGGGCCTCACGCTCGGCAGTGACGTCCTCGGACAGGACCATCGCGCCGACGATTCGACCTGTGTCATCGCGCAGGGGTCTGGTCTTGACGGCGAAGATCGAACCCGTTCTGGAACCCACGGTGTCGAAGGACGATTCCTCGCCGTCGATGGCCGCCGTGTAGAACGGCTTCAGCCGGGTGTAGGCGTCCGGCGGCACAGTGTCTTGCAGCAGCTGCCCCTCCATCCGCCGCGGGTCGTATCCTTCCGCCAGCAGTCCGGCACCTTCGACGAGTATGAATCGCAGGTCGCGGTCGACGACCAGCACCGACGTGTGCGGGAGGTTCGCCGCCAGCTGCCGATACCGGGCCTCGCTCGCGTCGTCGAACATCGCAGGTGAGCGGAGCAACGGTCCGTAGAAGCGGCGCATCCCCAGGTAGACGACGCCGGCGAGTGCCGTCGAGGCGGTCACCATCACATCGACGGTCCCGCCCATCGACTCCCGCATCGCGTCCAGGGTTCCAACGCCGGAATCGGTACCGAGATGCGATGTGTGAGTGCCGAGCCCGGCCGTCAGATGCCACGCATGGATCAAGTGGTGGGCGGCACACGTCGTGAAGATCGCGGCGGTGGCGACGGCCAGCCGGTTGTTACGAAACTGCCCGGTTCGCAACAGCCCTCGGACGATGAACAGCACGATCCCCGAGTACGCAGCAGCGGTGATCCCGTTGAGGATCACCACCCAGAGCCACCCACTCACCGCGATCGCTCATCGGCTCGGTACACCGGGCTCACGAGTCGGTTCGAGTCGACGACGAGCACGATGCGACCCCCCAGGTTCGTAGCGCGTTGCACAGAATGATCGGACCGAGACCGGAATTCGATACTTCACCACCGAAAACCCGCATTGACCAGCGTTTCAGCACATTGTGTTTCGCGAAGGTTATCGCAGTTCTTTTCACACTGCTGCCGTTCGGGCAGCCGAGAATCGGGCGTTTCGCCGGATAATCCGCACCTTCGGTCCGCCTCCGAACGAACCCGATGCGTCGGGTAAGAAGCTCTCATGCCCTTCGCCGATGAACTACTCGGTCCGGACGCAGCCCACACGCTGTTTCGGACCATTCGTACGGCTGCTCCGAACGCGGATCTGTCGTTGCTTCGAGAGTCGTCGGACGGGTTGGGTCCACTCGCACTCCGAGCCCGCGCCGACCTGCTGCGTGACGCGCTACTGACAGGGCTGCCGGGCGACTACGCCCAGTTCGCTCGGACCATCCGACTGGCCGCTGCGGATCCCGACTTTCGAGGCTGGTCGGTCTGGCCCGTGACGAGTGCTGTCGCATCGAAGGCCGTCGACGAGCGCACTGCGACCGCGTTCGACGACGGGATGTCCTTGCTCGCCGAGCTCACCGGCCGACTGACCTCCGAATTCGCCATCCGGACCTTTCTGCGAACCGATCTGGATCGGGCTCTCGCCATCGCGGCCGAGTGGACGCAATCGCCGGACGAACACGTTCGCCGCCTCGCGTCGGAAGGCACTCGACCGTACTTGCCGTGGTCGGTGAGAGTGCCCGAAATACTTGCGCGCCCCGGCGTGACCGTGCCGATTCTGGACAGGCTGTACCGAGACGACAGCGACTACGTTCGGCGGTCGGTTGCCAACCATCTCAACGACTTCAGCCGAGACATCCCGGATGTCGTCGTCGGGACCGCGGCGCGGTGGCTGGGCGAGCCGGACGCCAACACCGACCGGCTTGCGCGCCATGCGCTTCGGACGGTGATCAAGAAGGGGAACACCGACGCGCTCGCGTTATTGGGTTTCGCCCCGGCCGACCTCGAGGTGACGGGCCCTGCCGTGGACGTGACCGAGTTGCAGATCGGCGAGAGCCTGGGATTCACCGCGAAAATTCGCAACGTCGGCGTCGAGCCCGCAAGGATCGCGATCGACTACGTCGTCCACCACACCAAAGCGAACGGCGGAGTGACCGGGAAAACGTTCAAGCTGACGACCAAGACAGTCGCGCCCGGAGAGAGCATCGAGGTTGCGCGCCGACACTCGTTCAGAACGTTGACCACACGCACGTACTACCCCGGTCCGCACTCTATCGAGCTCCAGATCAACGGTGTGAGTTACGGTCTCGCGGAGTTCGTGCTCGTCCGCTAGCCGCGAGTTCTGTACCACGCACATGCGGCACATCGACTACGTCCGTACGGTCGATGAGGTGCGTGGACAGTGGCGGTGGCTGGCGGTGGTGCTCGGCATCGCCGTGCTCGTCGCCACGCCCTCGGTGATCGAGCGCCTGCCCGTCGCCGCGTCGGACATCGGTGCGGCGGAACTGCTGTCTCGGGTTCAGTCCTCCACCGCAACACCGTATTCGGGCTACGCCCAGGCCGTTGGCGGCGTCACCCTGCCGGTCACCGACGGACTCGGCGGCCTACCGGATCTGTTGGGCGACACCACGACCCTGCGCGCCTGGTACCGCGCCCCGGACAGCTTTCGCGTCGACACCGTCCGCCTCGCCGGTGAACACGGTCTCTACCGGTCCCCGGCTCTGCTGTGGAGATGGGACTACGAGCAGAACACGGCTGTGGCAACCCCGGTCCCCGAACCGAGCCTGCGTCTGCCGCGCGAGGCCGATCTGCTGCCGCCGGAGCTCGGGCAGCGGCTGCTCAGTGAGGCGACCACCGACGAGGTCACCCGGCTGCCGACCCGCCGAATTGCCGGCCGGGACGCCCCTGGCCTGCGGCTCGTCCCCGCCGAGTCGCAGAGCACCATCACCGAGGTCGACGTGTGGGCCGACCCCGACAGCGGGCTGCCACTGCAGGTCGACGTGCTCGCCGGCGGGGCCGCTCGGCCTGTTGTCAGCACTGCATTCCTGGACTTCTCATCCGAGATGCCCGACGCCGACACCGTCCGTTTCGTCCCGCCCCCGGGAACCGATGTGCAGCAGCAGGACGGCCTCGACATCGCCTCGTTCGCCGACGGGATCGACTCTCCCCGTCTTCCGTCGACTCTGTCCGGACTGGATCAGCGGGACCGCGACGGACCGGGTTCCGTCGGAATCTACGGCCGTGGCGTGACCGAGCTGATCGCCGCTCCGCTACCGCGCCGCGCTGCGCGCGGGCTCGTCGAGCAGCTGCGGGACGCTCCCGGCGCAGTCGTGACCGGCGACAGCGTGGCGCTGTCGATCGGACCGCTGAACGTCCTGATCACCGAGCCCGCCGGAGACCGCCGCCGATATCTGCTCTCCGGCACCGTCACCGCAGAAACCTTGGCCACCGCCGCCCAGCAGCTCGAAGGAGCAGCCACATGATCCGCACGACCGGCCTCACCAAGCGTTACGGATCGGTGCGGGCCGTCGACGGCGTCGACCTCGACGTACACGCCGGCGACATCTACGGCTTCGTGGGCGCGAACGGCTCCGGCAAGACGACGACCGTGCGGATGCTGCTCGGGCTGGTCCTGGCCACCTCCGGGCAGATGCAGGTGCTCGACGAGGAGATGCCCCGACGACGCAGGAGTGTGCTGCCACGGGTGGGGGCACTGATCGAGAACCCCGCCGCCTACCCCAACCTCTCCGGACGCCGCAACCTCACGCTGCTCGACGCGGCCGGCCCCGGTGGTTCTCGGCGCACCCGCACCGCCCGCGTCGGCGAGGCCCTCGAGCAGGTGGGCCTCGCCGGGGTCGGACGCAGGCCGGTCAAGCAGTACTCGCTCGGCATGCGACAACGCCTCGGCTTGGCCGCGGCGCTCATGCGCACCCCCGAGCTGCTGATACTCGACGAGCCGACCAATGGCCTCGATCCACAGGGAATCCTCGAGATTCGAGAGTTGTTGCTGGATCTGCATTCCCGAGGCACCACAGTGTTTCTCTCGAGCCACCTGCTGGCCGAAGTGGAGCAACTGTGCGACCGAGTGGGAGTGCTCGATCGAGGTCGCCTCGTTCTGCAGGATCAGCTCTCTGCGTTCCAGCAACCCACCGGCCGGGTGCTCGTGCGTACCCCCGACCCCGCCGACGCGGTGACGGTCCTGTCCGATGTGGAGGACGCCACCGTGCTCGAGCGTGACGGGCAGCAACTCGTGATCGAACACCCTGATCCGGCCTTGCTCAATCGACTGCTCGTCGAAGGCGGAGTCCGGGTGAGCGAGTTGAGCCCGCAGCAGATGAGCCTCGAGCAGTCGGTACTGGCGGTCACCGGCACCAGCGCGGACCGAGTCGACGGTCCCGCTGGCCCTCGCGACGGTTCCGTCCGATCGGAGGTGACCGCATGATCGGCGTCGAACTGCGCGCGATGCTTCGCCGACCCCGCACCTGGGTCGTCATTCTCCTGCTGAACCTGCTGCCGACCATCGTCGCGGGCTTGCTGGCCCTCACCGACGTCGGTCCGCGTCCCGGCGACGGCCCTGCCTTCCTGTCCGCGGTGACCACGAACGGCCAGCTCTTCCCACTCGCCGCTCTCGCCATCGTGCTCCCGCTGTTCCTGCCCGTCGCGGTGTCGGTCATCGCCGGCGATTCCGTCGCCGGGGAGGCCCAGGCCGGCACCCTGCGTTACCTGCTGGCTCGCCCGGTGGGACGAACGAAGCTACTGGTCGCGAAGCTGATCTCGGTGGCCGCGTTCGTGCTGCTGGCCGTCGTCATCGTGGCAGCCGTCGCATACTTCGTCGGCACGACGCTGTTCGACACCACGTCGTTGGCCGGCGTCTCGAGCGTGTCAGGCACGGTACTGACCGACGAACAGGTCGCCGTACGCACCGTCATAGCGGTCCTCTACGTGACCCTGTCGATGCTCGGAGTTGCCGCGATGGGGTTGTTCCTGTCGACCCTGACCGACTCGCCACTCGCGGCGACGCTGGGCGCGTTGGCCTTCCTCATCGCCAGCTCGCTACTGCTGACGCTGGACGCCGCCGACGCCATCGCGCCGTACCTTCCGACGCGGTACTGGCTGGCCTTCGTCGATCTCTTCCGCGACCCGGTGCCGACGCGGGACCTGGTGCGCGGCGTCGGATTGCAGGGCGTCTACGTCGTCGTGCTCCTGGGGGCTGCGTGGGCGAACTTCACGACCAAGGACATCACGAGCTGAGACGGCTGCAGTCGGCTGCGCCGAGCTCGACGGTAGAGCTGCCGTCCAACTGGGCCGAGACCATCGCGCCGACGAGAGGATCACGGGGCAGGTTTCCGTGGTCGACGGCCGAGTCCGCGCACACGCTCTGGACGGGGATGTCGATCGCCCCGTCGAGCCGGGCCGACGATGGCGGCGTCACCACCTGATCCAGTTCGGTCCAGATCGACACCCACTGCGGCCCGTCCGGCGTCTCGTCGCCCGAGTTCAAGCCGGCCAGCACGGAGCTGTCCGGGGCCAGTTGCTGGCAGGCCGTCGGGCACCGGTCGGGCAGGACCTGGGCAGCCAGCCCCGCCACCTGGGTGCCGTGGTGCGGGGAGCCCAGGGTCACGATGCGTCGAGCCTGCTCGGCACCGCCCAGATCGGCAGCCCAGATCCGGGCCACCACCCCGCCGGCGGAGTACCCGACGACGTCGACCGAGGTCGCTCCCGTCCGAGTCAGAGCCGCGTCGACGGCGTCGCGCAGTGTCTGCGCCTGTGCGGTCAGGTCGCCGACGCCACCATCGGGCAGGGCCACGACGGTGGCGTCGCGGCCGTTCTCCCGTAGTTCCGCCGCAAGCACCTCGAGAGCATCGGTGGATCCGCCGAACCCGGGGACCAGCAGCACCGGGCCGGGAACCGACTGGTCGACGCTCGCGACGGGGTCGTTCGTGGTCCGCGATGCGACGAAGGCCGCCACGGCTACGACGAGCCCGATCAGGACGAGAGCGAGTACGACGTACACGAGGCGACGACGGGCCGGGGCGAGGGAGGCGAACACCTCGTCCAGTGTGCCCGTCGACGATGGTGCGGAAGGTCAGGGTGTCTGCGGTTCAGCTTTCGATGGCGGTGATCGCGTCGACAGCGATGACGACGGTGACGTAGGGGGACCCTGTGGGGACCTCGGTGAGGGCGACGGTGATGAAGCCACCGTCCTCATCGTTGTTGTCCACGGCCCCGATCTTGCCGACATGCTGGTGTCCGTCGATGGTGCTGATTCGGACGGGGGTTTCGGTATCGGAGTAGTTGGTGAAGATGACGGCGTCGATCATGTGGGTGTTCCTGTTCCTTCGGTGATGGATGTCGCGGGGTCCGCGACGCTGACGAGTCCGACGCTCACCGGAGCGGGATACGAAAAAGCCCCTCACAGATTTGTATCGGTGAGGGGCTGAGTCTGAGCCGCCTAAGAGAATCGAACTCTTGACCTTTTCATTACGAGTGAAATGCTCTACCGACTGAGCTAAGGCGGCGTGCCTTTCGGCGTTGGTGAGTCTAACGGAGCATCGGGTCGAAACGAAAATCGCCCTCCCCCGAGCCTCGATACGGGCCTGCTCCTAACGCAGCACGTCGCCGAGCGTCGCCACCATCGCATAGATCGCAAATTTCGGTTTTGCGTTGACAGCCAACGACTCTCGGCATTCGAGGATCGCCTCGATACTTTTCAGCAGAGCCTCGGGCGGTACGGCCTTTGCCATTCGCTCGACCTGCTCGGCCATGTCGGGGTGCGTAGCCGTCGCGGTCGAGCCGTACGAACGCGCGAGCGCGTCGCGGTACAGGCCCACCAGGTCCATCAACGCCCGGTCCAGCGAGTCGCGGCCGGTTCTGGTGGCGCGAGACTTCTGCCGCTTCTCGAGGTCCTTCAGCACGCCCGCCGAGCCGCGCAATGCTCCGGCAGCGCCCTTACCTGTACCTCCAGCTCCGAGGGCCGTGCGCAATTCCTCGGTCTCGGCCTCGTCACGAGTGGCACTCATTTCCTTGGCCTCGTCCTCGGCGGCCTTCACCAGTTCCTCGGCTGCGAGGTACGCCTGATTGGGACGGGCCGCGGCCGACGCCAGGGCCAGTGCCCGCTTGCGTCGCGCCCGCGCGTCCTCGTCGGTGGCGAGTCGGCGTGCTCTGCCCACATGGCCGCCGCTGATCGACGCGGCCCATTCCGCGGTCTCGGCGTCGAGCTTGTCGCGGGTCTGCAGCACCTGCGCGATGGCCGGCACAGTGGGCGTCACCAACGAGACGTGCCGGCAGCGCGAGCGCAGCGTCACCGAGATGTCCTGCGGATCGACCGATGGAGCGCACAACAGGAACACCGTCCGAGCGGGCGGCTCCTCGACGACCTTGAGCAGCACGTTTCCGGCACCCTCGGTGAGTCGATCGGCATCCTCGACGACGACCACCTGCCACAGACCGGTGCTCGGCCGACGCGACGCGACCGAGACGATGTCTCGCATCTCCTTGGTACTGATGCTCAGACCCTCCGGGATGACGCGTCGCACATCGCCGTGAGTGCCTGCCATCGTCGTCGAGCACGCCTGACAGTGTCCGCACCCCGGAGTGCCCTCGGTGGTGCACTGCAACGCCGCAGCGAAGCACAGGGCGGCGATGGAACGCCCGGACCCGGGAGGGCCGGTGAAGAGCCACGAATGCGTCATCGCCGACGAGTCGACGCCCGTACGAGCAGCCACTGCTGCAGCCGTCAGATCGGCCTCGACATCTTCCTGACCGACCAAACGATCGAACACACCCGCCATGCTGGCAACCCTAACGGTTGGGACCGACTAGTCCCGGCGCACTGTTCCCGGACAGTGCCGAACTCGAAGCTGTGGACGTGATCGCTGCCGATTCCATCCACAACTTCGAGTTCGCGAGCTACTCGCCGTCGGTCTTCTTCGCCGGTGCCTTCTTGGCAGCAGCCTTCTTCGTCGTCGTCTTGGCCGCCGTCGTCTTCGTGGCGGTCTTCTTGGCTGCAGCCTTCTTTGCCGGAGCCTTCTTCGCGGCAGCCTTCTTGGCCGGAGCCTTCTTCGCAGCGGCCTTCTTCGCCGGTGCCTTCTTCTTCACCGGACCACGAGCACGCCTGTCCGCCAACAACTCCGACGCGCGATCGTCGGTGATCGTCTCGACCTCGTCGTCCTTGCGCAGACTTGCGTTGGTCTCACCGTCGGTGACGTACGGCCCGAATCGACCGTCCTTGATCACCATCGGCTTCTCACTGATCGGGTCGACGCCCAGTTCCCGCAGCGGCGGCTTGGCCTCTCCCTGACGGCCTCGACGCTTGGGCTCGGCGTAGATCTTGAGAGCCTCTTCGAGACTGACCGTGAACATCTGATCCTCGTCGGCGAGCGAGCGAGAATCGGTGCCCTTCTTCAGATACGGGCCGTAGCGGCCGTTCTGCGCGGTGATCTCTTCCTTGGACTCGGGATCGACACCGACGACGCGCGGCAACGACAGCAGCTTGAGCGCATCCTCGAGCGTGATCGTCGCCAGATCCATCGACTTGAGCAACGAGCCGGTCCGCGGCTTGGGGCCGGTGGCCTTCTTCGCGGCGGCCTTCTTGGCCGGGGCCTTCTTGGCTGCAGCTTTCTTCACCGCAGTCTTGACGCCGCCGCCACCATCACCGTCACCACCGGTCGAGATCGGCACGATGTCGGGCTGAGGCGGCGTCGGCTCGGGTTCCGGCTCGGGCAGGATCTCGGTGACGTAGGGCCCGAAACGGCCTTCTTTCGCCACGATGTCGTGACCGGTCAGCGGATCCACACCGAGCTTGCGGCCCTCTTGTGGTGTGGCGAAGAGCTTTTCGGCAAAGTCGATCGTCAGCTCGTCCGGCGGCAAGTCGTCGGGCAGGTTGGCGCGCTGGCTGATCGGATCGCCGTCCGGATCGTCGTCGTTCTTGACCATGCGCTCGAGGTACGGACCGTAACGGCCCACGCGCACATGGATTTCGCGCCCCTCTGAATCGTCGAACAGACGAATCGAGTTGATGGTGCGCGCATCGATGTCTTCGAGGTTCTGGCCCACCATCTTCTTCAGGCCACCCGAGCGCGCCACCGAACCTTCGGCACCGGTCTCGCCGCCGAAGTAGAAGCTCTGCAGCCAATCTCCGCGCCGCTCACGGCCTCCCGCGATCGCGTCGAGGTCGTCTTCCATGCCTGCGGTGAAGTCGAAGTCCACCAGACGTCCGAAGTGCGCTTCCAACAACGCAATCACCGAGAACGCCACCCACGACGGCACGAGAGCGCTGCCACGCTTGTAGACGTAACCGCGGTCGAGGATCGTCTTGATGATCGACGAATACGTCGACGGCCGACCGATTCCCAACTCTTCGAGCGTCTTGATCAGCGACGCCTCGGTGAATCGAGCAGGCGGGTTGGTGGTGTGACCGTCGGGATCGAGCTTGGTGGCCGTCACCGCCTGGCCGGCCTTCAACGCGGGTAGACGCGACTCGGCGTCGTCGGTCTGACCGCCTGCCTCGTCGTCGACGCTCTCGACGTAGGCCTTGAGGAAGCCCGCGAACGTGATGGTGCGACCCGACGCGGAGAACGTGCACTCCTCGCCGGTACCGGCGGTTCCGGTGATGCGCAGGGTCAGCGTGGTGCCGCGCAGATCTGCCATCTGCGACGCGACGGTGCGCTGCCAGATCAGCTCGTAGAGCCGGAACTCGTCGGTCTGCAGCGCCGAATGCAGCTGACCGGGAGTCTGGAACACGTCACCCGAGGGGCGGATGGCCTCGTGCGCCTCCTGCGCGTTCTTGACCTTGCGGGTGTACTGCCGCGGAGTGGGGTGCACGTACTCCGGGCCGTACAGCTCGGTCGCCTGCGCCCGTGCCGCGGAGACCGCAGACGCGGACAGCGACGTCGAGTCGGTACGCATGTAGGTGATGTAGCCGTTCTCGTACAGACGCTGCGCGACACGCATGGTCCGCTCGGAACTGAACCGCAGCTTGCGGCCGGCCTCCTGCTGCAGCGTCGACGTCATGAACGGCGGGTACGGCTTACGCGTGTACGGCTTGTCCTCGGCGGACGCGACGGTGAGGTCGACGCCTTCGAGAGCGTCGGCGAGGCGTCGGGCATGCGGTTCGTCGAGAACGGTGACCGACTCGGTCTTGAGCTTGCCGTCGGGACCGAAGTCGCGGCCGGCGGCGACGCGATTGCCGTCGACGTTGACCAGCCGAGCTCCGAAACTACGCGGGCTCGCCTCGGCCCCGGCGTCGAGGGTGGCAGAAATATCCCAGTACTCGGCACTGCGGAACGCCATCCGCTCGCGCTCACGCTGGACGATGATGCGGGTGGCCACGGACTGCACACGGCCTGCCGACAGCTTCGGCATGACCTTCTTCCACAGCACCGGGCTGACCTCGTAGCCGTAGAGACGGTCGAGGATGCGGCGGGTTTCCTGTGCGTCGACGAGGTCTTGGTCGAGGTCGCGAGTATCGGCGGCGGCCGCGAGGATCGCCGGCTTGGTGATCTCGTGGAAGACCATGCGTCGAACCGGGACTTTGGGGTTCAGGGTCTCGAGAAGATGCCAGGCGATGGCCTCGCCCTCGCGGTCGGGGTCAGTGGCGAGATACAGCTCGTCGGCGTCCTTGAGCAGGCTTTTGAGCTCTGCGACCTTGCCCTTCTTCTCGGGCGAGACGACGTAGAGGGCCTCGAAGTCGTGGTCGACGTCCACGCCCAGACGTGCCCACGGCTCGCCCTTGTATTTGGCGGGCACGTCGGCAGCACCACGAGGAAGGTCGCGGATATGGCCGACCGAGGCCTCGACGACATAGTTGCTCCCGAGGTAGGGAGCGATCTTTTTGGCCTTGGTCGGAGACTCGACGATGACCAGACGACGCGGCTCGGCGGAGCTGTCCCCCGAGCCGTTGTTACGTGCTGCCACCTTGCTGCCGAACCTTCCCTAGTGCGTTTTCACAAGCAGATTTGCCTGCCCCACTCCTAACAGACTGACATACGTCGAGCAAATACTCGCAGATCAGTCATTCATCTTCCTACTCAGCGTGGGGCCAATTGGTACGTGCGTCCACATTCGCAGGAGCCTCGCCGACGTTCTCGGTGAGGCGCAACAGCCGACGTCGGCCGGTGATTCGAAGGCCAGGATTGGACCCGCGGGTGCCGATCAGAGTCGGCGCGATGCCCGCGCGCATCAACGATTGAGCGAGGACCGCATGAGTCTCCGGCGCGTGCGGATCGAGGCCGAGTACGTAGCGTTCCCCCTCCGCCTCGGGACGCCCCGACGCGAGCACCCATGCCCGCAACTCCCGAGAACCGGGCACCCACCCGGGAGGCACGGCCTTCACCGCGCCCTTGGTCCACAACGACGCCAACGCGGACAGTTCCGGAACCGACGCGGTGCGCACGAGAGGACGGTCTTCTTCGGACCGTCCCAGCTCTGCCGACAAACCACATTGTTCGATCAACTCGGCAATGGCATCGGCCCGCCACTGCGCGTCGACGACGACGGAGATACGCGCCGCTCCCGAGGACGTGACGACATGGCCGGTGGCAGCCAGCAGTCCGCTGAGATCGGTCACCGCGGGCGGCAACGACTCGGCAGAGAAGAAGGACAGCTGGTTCACAGCATGGACATTAGGACATCGACACCGGCAGACACTGCTTTCGACTCTTCCTGGTGGTTCGCCACGAACGAAACATCCCCCTTTCTCGAACGGCTTTTCACGGCCGATCGAGAAAGGGGGATGAAGGTTCTCGTCTCCGAAGAGAAAAGAATCAGACTGCGCGAACGCCCGTTGCCTGAGGACCCTTGGTGCCCTGGCCGACCTCGAACTCGACGCGCTGGTTCTCCTCGAGGGTGCGGAAGCCGCTGCCCTGGATCTCGGAGTAGTGAACGAAAACGTCAGCGGAGCCGTCTTCTGGTGCGATGAATCCAAAGCCCTTTTCGGCGTTGAACCACTTCACAGTTCCCTGTGCCATGCTTTTCCTTCTCTTTCTAACACCGGATTCGATGGAGCGCACTTTCGATCCATCGGGCCGGTTCCGACCGCTGCACTTGTACGAATCCCCCTCAGGATTCCCCCTGATGGACGAGCTCTCCCAGTACCGCGCCCGCAACATAAGATCCTGCGAAGCGTAGAACGAACACAGAAGCTGCGACCGCGTCAAGTGAACCATGAACTCCGCGTTCGCAACAGTCGAAAACCGCCCCTTTTCGAACAAATTGCCCGTCTTGTAACAACACACAACGCCGGACGGGTGGAATGCGGCTCTCACCAGGGCTCGAGCCGCTCGTTTCGGGTCCGCGATAGCATGAGGACCCCAGGTCGCGCCTAAGCAGGAGTGGAGCCTGCGGAACGACCCAGCAAGCCCGTAGGGCTGGCCAGTAGATCGAACGAATGCATGGAGACCGGCAGTGAGCGAGAAGCATCCGCACGACGGTGCGGATGTCCGGAGTTACGGGCAGCGGCTGCTGGATCGAGTGTTGGCCGGTACCCCCGCCGACGACGGCCCCGTCACGCACGTCGCCGAGTTACCGGCTCGATCGTCCAGTTTTGCCCCCTGGCCGTCGTGGGTCGGCCCGGAAGTGGTGCAGGTGATCACCTCTCGGGGCATCGCACAACCGTGGACGCATCAGGCCCGGGCCGCGACGCTCGCCGCCGAGGGCAGTCATGTGGTGCTCTCGACGAGTACCGCGTCGGGCAAATCGTTGGCCTATCAGCTGCCCATTCTGACGACGCTGGCCGCCGACGCCCGGGCGACGGCTCTGTATCTCGCACCGACCAAGGCCCTCGGTGCCGATCAGCTACGCACCACCATCTCGATCACCGACGAGTTACGTTCGCTGTCAGACGATCTCGCCGAGGTGTTTCCCAGCTCGTACGACGGCGATACCCCGATCGAGATTCGGCAGTGGGCCAGAACCAATGCGCGCTGGATCTTCACCAATCCCGACATGTTGCACCTGGGCATCCTCGGCGCACACGAGCGATGGTCGCGTTTCCTGCGCAACCTTCGGTACGTGGTGGTCGACGAATGCCATTACTACCGAGGTGTTTTCGGCTCCAACGTCGCCCTGGTACTCCGTCGGTTGCGACGCCTCTGCGCGCGCTACGGAGCGTCTCCGGTGTTCGTTCTCGCCAGTGCCACCACCTCGGAGCCGGGACGCGCAGCCAGTCGACTCATCGGAGCGCCCTGCGAGGAGATCACCGAGGACGGCTCGCCCCACGGAGCGCGTACCGTCGCACTCTGGGAACCGCCGCTGCTCAAGGAGATCACCGGCGAGAACGGTGCGCCGGTACGCAAATCGGCGGGGGCCGAGGCGTCGCGCATCATGGCGGATCTGTTGATCGAGGGTGCGCGGACACTCGCGTTCGTACGGTCCAGGCGCGGAGCCGAGGTCACTGCGTTGGGGACCCAGAGAATTCTCGCCGACGTCGATCCGCAGTTGGTCCGACGCGTCGCCGCTTATCGCGCAGGCTATTTGGCCGAGGATCGGCGAAAGCTCGAACGGGACCTCTCCGACGGAACTCTGCTGGGAGTGGCCACCACCAACGCCCTCGAACTCGGCGTCGACATCGCCGGTTTGGACGCGGTGATCGTCGCCGGTTTCCCCGGTACCGTCGCCTCGTTCTGGCAGCAGGGTGGGCGTGCCGGACGACGCGGGGAGGGCTCACTGCTGGTACTCGTCGCGCGCGACGATCCGTTGGATACCTACTTGGTGCATCACCCGGCGGCCCTACTGGACAAGCCGGTCGAGGCAACCGTCACCGACCCGACCAATCCGTATATTCTTGCTCCCCAATTGCTTTGCGCTGCAGTCGAACTACCGATCACCCTAGCCGAGGCCGAGGCGTTGAGCGCGGAATCGGTACTCGAAGAGCTCGAGCTGAAGGGCTACGTGCGTAAGCGTCCTCACGGGTGGTTCATCACCCCCGAGGGGCAGCAGCTGTCTCCGCACGGTGCGGTCAACATTCGCGGCGGCACGGGCGTGCAGGTCGCCATCGTCGACGGCGAGTCCGGCCGCATGCTCGGCACAGTCGACGGCGGACGTGCCCCTGCCACTGCACATCCCGGTGCGGTGCACATTCATCAGGGCGAGTCCTTCGTGGTCGACGAGCTCGATCTCGAGGCCGGCCTCGCGCTGGTGCATGCCGAACAACCCGAGTGGAACACCTCGGCCCGCGAGATCACCGACATCGCCATCACGGCGGTGCACGAATCCGTCGACTACGGCGAGGTCCGCGTCGCGCTGGTGCAGGTGAACGTCACCCATCAGGTGGTGGGATATCTTCGACGCCTCCCGTCGGGAGAGGTCCTCGATTCCATCGAACTCGACATGCCGGCGCAGACCCTCGACACCCGCGCCGTCATGTACACCATCACCCCGGAGTTGTTGGAGCACAGCGGTGTTCCGTTCGAGCGATTCCCCGGATCACTGCATGCCGCCGAGCACGCCGCCATCGGCTTGCTGCCGTTGGTCGCGACCTGCGATCGATGGGACATCGGTGGAGTGTCGACGGCATTACACCCCGACACCGGGCTCCCGACCGTCTTCGTTTACGACGGATACGACGGCGGAGCAGGCTTCGCAGACCGCGGACACGTGGCCATCGCCGATTGGCTCGCCGCCACCAAGGACGCGATCGTCTCCTGCGAATGTCAGACCGGTTGCCCGTCCTGTGTGCAATCACCGAAATGCGGAAACGGTAACGACCCCCTCGACAAAGAGGGTGCCGTTCGAGTGCTGACCGCAGTGTTGGCGGCCGTCACTCGCGAGGGATGAGCCGGCCGATCTCGCAGTCAGGAACCTGGTGGCTGGGGACCGAGTGGGGGTTCACCGCAAACGCGCGCGCGTTTGCCATGCGCGCGCAAAATTGCCAGGGTTTCGCGGGGATTACCAGTCATTTTTCGCAAACGCGCGCGCGTTCAAGGCTTGGATCGAACTGGTGCGCCACCCTGCTCGTTGCTGCCGACACCTCGGGTGGTGTGGTGGGGAGAGGATCAGCCCACAGAATCGAGACGACGCATGCCCATTGCCCGGCAGATACCGAAAGCCACCGACTTGCGCGAGGTGCTCTCGTTCAAGAAGCCCGATCTGAACCTGCGCCGACGACGACTCAGCGCGGCACTGACCATCGACGATCTCCGCACCATCGCCCGTCGCCGTACCCCGCGCGCGGCATTCGATTACACCGACGGCGCGGCCGACGCCGAGATCTCACTCTCCCGAGCCCGGCAGGCCTTCCGTGACGTCGAATTCCACCCCTCGATCCTGCGAGACGTCTCCCACGTCGACACCTCGACGACGGTGTTCGGCGGACCGTCCGCGCTTCCGTTCGGTATCGCCCCGACGGGCTTCACGCGCCTGATGCAGACCGAGGGTGAGTACGCCGGTTCTGCCGCCGCCGGCGCTGCTGGAATTCCATTCTCCCTCTCGACGCTGGGCACCACGTCGATCGAGGACGTGAAGGCCACCAACCCGAACGGCCGAAACTGGTTCCAGCTCTACGTCATGCGTAACCGCGACATCTCGTTCGGTCTGGTCGAACGCGCCGCGAAAGCTGGCTTCGACACCCTCCTGTTCACGGTCGACACACCGGTCGCCGGGGCTCGCCTGCGAGACAAACGCAACGGGTTCTCCATTCCGCCGCAGTTGACCGCGTCGACCATCGCCAACGCCATTCCGCGTCCATGGTGGTGGTGGGACTTCCTCACCACGCCCAAGTTGGAGTTCGCGTCGCTGACCTCTACCGGCGGCACAGTCGGAGAGCTGGTCGATTCAGCGATGGATCCCTCCATCTCGTTCGAGGATCTCGACGTCATCCGTGAGATCTGGCCCGGCAAGTTGGTCGTCAAAGGTGTTCAGTCGGTGGCGGATTCGGCGCGCCTGGCCGAACTGGGTGTGGACGGCATCGTTCTGTCCAATCACGGAGGCCGACAACTCGATCGGGCTCCCGTCCCCTTCCACCTGCTGCCGCAGGTCGTCCGTGAAGTCGGCTCCGACTTCGAAGTAGCCGTCGACACCGGCATCATGCACGGTTCCGACATCGTGGCCTCCATCGCAATGGGTGCATCGTTCACGCTCGTAGGCCGCGCGTATCTGTACGGCCTGATGGCCGGTGGCCGCGCGGGCGTCGACCGCATGATCGAGATTCTGAGGGAGGAGATCATCCGCACCATGCAACTGCTGCAGGTCAATTCACTCGCGGAACTGACCCCGGAGCACGTCACGCAACTCACTCGGTTGGCCCCTCTGCAGTCCGGTGCCGCCGCATTCACGCCGCGCTGACCGCTGCAGACGGACCGTCGATGCCGGGGTTCGAGGCCGGGGGCGACGTATCGGCCACGGGTTCGGGTCCTCGGGCGGGGGTCGAGGCCGGGTTTCACCGCAAACGCGCGCGCATTCGCTGAACGCGCGCGAATTTGCTGGCTCGAACGGGGCGATTCCGCTCGCACCTGACAAACGCGCGCGCGTTTGCGGTGAAACCCGGCCTCGACCCCCGCC